>CALUOK010000001.1 GCA_944322255.1 Candidatus Methanomethylophilaceae archaeon
ACCTGATAACCGATTCCAAAGGCGACAAGATCGAGGCGCCGGACTTCTTCAGGAAGGCGGAGGCTGAGCTGGCGCACCTGAGGCGCCAGCTCTCCAAACTGGAGGAGGGCACCGCCAAGTGGCTGAAGAAGCAGCGCAGGATAGCCCGGATCGAGGAGCGCATCCGTCGCAGGCGCGACGGATTCCTCAACACGATAGCGGACGGGATGGTGTCCGGCAAGTCGACCGTGGTCATCGAGGACCTCGATGTCAGGCGGATCGCCTCCCTGGAGGACAGCACACTCGTCAGAAGGAAACGTTTCACGGAGGCCGCATGGGCGACCCTTGTGAGGAAGGTGGAATGTAAGGCTAAGAAGACTGACGTCCGCCTGATCAAGGTGAACCCGGCGTACACCACGCGCACGTGCTCTCGCTGCGGGCACGTGGGCGAGGGTATCCCCCTCAAACAGCGGATGTTCCGGTGCCCGGTTTGCGGTCTGGAGATGGACCGCGACCAGAACGCGGCCAGGAACATCCTGGGTTCCGGCATGGGGACCCAGCGGTTCGCCGCAGAACCGTCGGGATGAATCCTGACGACATGTCGGATCTGTTTAGCCGGTAACGGCGTTACAACACGATTCGACGTAGAGCCCCTTAAACGGAATATAGCGTGTTATTTTTCAGCGTGAAAGTATTAATAGACTTGGACCAATCAGCCAGCATGCGCAGAATCGCGGTCTACGGCAAGGGCGGAATAGGGAAATCGACCACAGTCGGGAACGTCTCCGCCGCCCTGGCGGGCCGCGGTCTGAAGGTTATACAGATAGGATGCGACCCCAAGGCGGACTCCACCCGCGCGGTGGCCGGCAGGAGGATCCCCACAGTCCTGGAGACCATGAGGGACAATCCCGACCCGGAGCTGGAGGACATCGTCTTCGAGGGCACCGGGGGGGTGCTGTGCGTGGAGTGCGGCGGGCCCAGGCCGGGCGTCGGATGCGCCGGGCGCGGCATCATCGCCGCCTTCGAGCAGCTGGAGGACCTGGACATGATCGGCGTGTACAAGCCGGACGTGATCCTCTACGACGTCCTCGGAGACGTGGTCTGCGGCGGGTTCGCCATGCCCATCAGGAACGGCTACGCCAGGGACGTCTTCGTGGTGACCTCCGGGGAGATGATGTCGCTGTACGCGGCGAGCAACATCTCCTACGCGGTGAACGACCTGACCCACGACGGCTACGCCAGGCTGGGCGGGCTGATCCAGAACTCCCGCGGCGTGAAGGACGAGGACTCCCTCGTCGACAGAGCCGCCCGGGAGATGGGAACCAGGGTGGTCCACAGGCTGCCCAGGGACCCCGCCGTGCAGAGGTGCGAGGATAAGGGCACCACCGTGGTCCAGGGCGAGCCCGACTCGGCCATGGCCGCATCCTACAGGGAGCTGGCAGACAAGCTGCTGGCCGCGTCCGAGGACTCCTCGGGCGGAATGAGGTTCGAGGGTGAGTGAGATGACCACAGGAATCATGATAGCCGGCCACGGTTCGACCATGGCCTACAACAAGGGTGTTCTCGAGATGCAGGCCGACCGCCTCAGGTCCAAGGGGTTCGACAACGTGTACGTCGGATTCAACGAGTTCTCCATCCCGTCCATAAGGGAGACCGCGGAGGAGATGGTGGAGGACGGCTACGACGAGATCGTGATCCTGCCGTTCTTCGTGGCCTCCGGCCTGCACGTCACCAGGGACATCCCGGTGAAGCACTTCGGCATGCCCAGGAACGCCACCGAGGGCACCGTGGACATCGAGGGGAAACCCATCAGGATAACGATCGACCAGCCCTTCGGGGAGGACCCCAACCTCACCGACATCCTCCAGGAGAGGATCGAGGAGCTCAGGACCCCCGGCAAGGACACCAGGGTCATCGTCATGGGCCACGGGTCCAGGCTGGACTACAACTCCCAGGTGGTGGAGCTCAACGCCAAGCGCCTGGAGGAGAGGGGCTACGGCAAGGTGTACATCGGGTACAACGAGTTCAACGACCCCAAGATCGAGGATGTGATCCCCGTCATGATCGACGAGGGGGCGGAGGAGATCATCGCCCTGCCCCTGTTCATCTCCCTGGGCAAGCACCTCACCATGGACGTGCCCGGCAAGCTGGGCATAGAGAACTTCTCCGACTGCGGAACCATCCACAGGGACGGCCGCGACGTCGAGCTGAAGTACGCCGTGCCGGTGGGCGCCGATCCCAGGCTCTGCGACGTGCTGGTCGAGAAGCTCAGGAAGTACGAGTGATACCATGCGCGTTCTCGTTCTCGACATGGTACACGGAGGCGACCTCCTCGCCAGGAGGCACCAGGCGGAGGGGGACGACGTGACATGCGTGGACGTGTACGGCATCTGCCCCCAGGAGAGGAAGGACGACCTGGCATCCTACGACATAAGGGTGGCCGGCGAGGTCCCTCCGGGGAAGTACGACATGACGGTCATGCCCAAGCACTGCCCCATGAGGTTCATCGGTGACGCCGATCCCGGGGAGGTCGTGACGTTCAGCCAGGACGTGGGCAGGTTCATCGACGACACCAGGTTCAGGATCGAGGTCACCGGCGTCAAGGGCAAGACCAGCGCCTGCTACCTCATATCCAAGATGCTCCACGACTCCGGCAGGAGGGTGCTGCTGCACTCCTCCAGGGGCGAGGGCCCGTGGACCGACGACGGTCACAGGATCGACAGGAAGGTCAGCATCGCGCCGCCCTACCTGATGACGCTGGCCGCCGGGGATTACGATGCTGTGGTCTGCGAGGTCTCCCTGGGGGGATCCGGCAAGGCGGACATCGCCTGCATCACCAACCTGGTGGAGGACTACGGCATCGCGAAGAACACCTTCAAGGCGTCCGAGGCCAAGAGGGACGTCTTCACCGACCGCGGGACCAACATCGTCCTGGATTCGGAGAAGGAGTTCTGGTCCCAGTACCATGACGGGCTCGTGGGCTACGGAGGGAGGATCTCCGTGCTCTCGGAGCCCAGGCTCGGGAAGCCCCTGAGGGTTAGCGTCGACTACGACGGCGTCTCCGAGGTCGAGCTGGACCCGTCGTACATACAGACCGAGTACATCGGCGCCATGGAGCTGGCGCTGGAGGTCTGCCACACCATGGGCGTCCCCAGGGAGAGCGTGCTGAGGTCCCTGGCTGACTTCAGAGGCGTTCCCGGAAGGGGCATCATCGCCCATGAGGACGGCAGGACCGTCATCCGCGAGAGGAACCCCGGGATATCTCACATCTCCATCGGCAGGACCCTGCAGTGCCTCAGGGAGATGGACGCCCTGGACGGCGCCATGGTCCTCCTGGACCCGGTGAGCAGGAAGGTCTGCGACAAGCTGGACAGGGACCAGATCGAGAAGGTGGTCGCCGAGTACGGCGTCCCGCTGGTCATAACCAGGGGCGACGGCGAGAGACCGGAGGTCCCGTCCGACGTCAAGCTGTTCATAGAGTTCATCAAGGAGGCCTACCAGTGAGGAACATCATCCATCCCCGCCCGAACCCGATCGTGGCGGCCATGTACACGCTGCGCGACATGGATGTGGACGTGATAGTGGAGCACGGTCCGGCCGGGTGCAGCTTCATGGCCTCCAGGCCCCTGGAGGACGCCGACGTGAGAGTGGTGACTTCGGGCATGAGGGACAACGACCTGGTGTTCGGAGGGGAGGAGCCCCTCATCAACACGCTGAAGCAGGTGGAGGAGAAGTTCCATCCCAAGACCGTGGCCGTGGTCGGGACATGCGCCAGCATGATCATCGGCGAGGACATGGCCAAGTCGATCAAGAGAGCCGGTATCGACGCCAACGTCTTCCCCGTGGATTGCCACGGATGCATGGGCGACAACACCCGCGGGGCCATCAAGGCCCTGGAGGCCGGCAGGGACGCCGGCATCATCGACCCGGAGGAGTGCGACCGCCAGATCTCGCTGATGAAGGCGGCCACCAGGCTGGAGAAGAACGTGGGCATGGCTTCCAAGGACTACATCCAGCCTGCTGTGAGCCCAACCAAGATGCACGTCTGCAGGAGGATCGTGGACACCCTCTCCAGCGGAGGCAGGGTCGCGGTCGTCATGGACGCCAAGAAGGAGCTGGCCTTCCGTTTCGCCGACATGTTCGAGGCCGTGGACCGCGCCAGGAGGAAGCTGGGCGGGGAGACGATGTTCATAGCCAACATGGACCCTGAGAAGGGGCTCCCCAGGATCAGGAACTACTGCGCCGAGATCAAGGCCGACCTGGACTCCCACGGAGTGACCCTGGACAGGGTCATCGGCGGGCTCGACGAGTACTCCATAGTCGGGGAGGATATGAGGGCCGCCATAGATGAGTTCCATCCGGACCTGACGATCATTCTGGGGATCTGCCACGCCGTCCCTGGATACGGGAAGGACGACATCCTCATCACCGACCAGCCCAGGCAGCTGGCCAACTACCTGAACCAGGGATGCCAGTGGGCGGTGGGGGAGATATCCTCGCACACCATGGTGATGGGCGCCCATTCGATAGTTCCGCTGGAGACGGCGGACACCCTCAGGGAGATGCTGGAATGAAGGGCGTGGTCCTGGCGGGAACCGGCAGCGGCGTCGGGAAGACGTCCATCACCACCGGTCTCATGTCCAGGCTGTCCAAGTCCATGAGGGTCCAGGCGTTCAAGGCCGGACCCGACTTCATAGACCCGATGTACCACACCGCCGCCACCGGCAGGAGGTCCAGGAACCTGGACTCGTTCCTCATGGACGACTCCACCATCAGGAACCTGGTTGGTTACGCTTCAAGGGACGCGGACATCTGCGTCATAGAGGGGGTCCGCGGGCTGTACGAGGGCCTGAAGGGCGACGAGGACATGGGATCCACCGCGTACCTGGCCAAGCTGCTGGGGCTTCCCGTCATAGTCATCGTGGACGCCCGCTCGCTCACCCGCAGCGCGGCGGCCATAGTCAACGGATTCAGGGCCTTCGACCCCGACGTGAACATAGCCGGCGTCATCCTGAACAACGTCTCCGGCAGGCAGCACTCGGACAAGCTGCGCACCGCCATGGAGAGGTACTGCCCGGACGTCCAGCTGGTGGGCATGATTCCGAAGAACCCGGACAAGGCGCTGGAGCAGAGGTACCTGGGTCTGAAGACCCTCAGGAGCTTCGCCGAGGGCGAGATCACCCCGCTCCAGGACCTCACCGAGCCCATCGACCTGGACAGGGTCCTGGACATAGCCGAGTCCAGCCCTTCCGACCTTCCGACGTCGTCCCCGTACACCGAGAGGGACTGCGGCCTCAGGGCTGCGGTGCCCATGGACGACTCCTACTGCTTTTACTACACCGAGAACATCGAGTGCCTGAGGGCCTCCGGGTTCGATGTCACCACGTTCCGTCCCACCGACGGGGACCCGCTACCGGACGCCGACCTCTACTACCTGGGAGGAGGCTACCCTGAGCTCCACGCCGAGCAGCTGGCGGCCAACACCGACTTCCTGGAGGGTCTGAAGGCGGAGGCGGAGAATGGCAGGATGGTCATAGGCGAGTGCGGCGGGCTGATGAGCATGTGCCGCGGCATCACCGACAAGGACGGCGTGACACACAAGATGGCCGGCATCTTTGACGCCGAGGCCAGGATGACCGGGGTCCGCCACGGTCCGACTTATGTGATTGCAGACGCCGAGGACACCAACCCGGCCTTCGCCGGAACGGTGAGAGGGCACGAGTACCACTACTCAGACGTCTTCCCCGATGGAGAGGCTAAATTCGGCTTCTCCGTCAGGAGGGGCCAGGGCATCAGGGACAGGATGGACGGTCTGGTGAAGGGCGAGTGCATCGGGTCCTACATGCACCAGCACGCCCTCTCCGAGAGGGACTGGATCGGCAGAGCCGTCCAGCGCATCCGCGAGAGGTGAGATCGTGACATCCGTGGTCACCGTCAGGATGAACACCTGCGACAGGACCATGCGCATCGAGGCCTCCAGGCGCGAGGATGGCGACCTGGACGTGAGGATCGAGTCGGACTGCGAGAACGGGAGATGTTAGACCACCGTGTGTTTCTGAAATGCAATTATGAATTTAACGCCGGCATCCTAACTCGTTACAGTGCAGGTTCGGGACGATGGTGTTGGTCATCGTTCGATCCGAGGTTCGATGTCATGGCAGGACATCCGACGTATTGAACCGTGGACTCCGTTCCAGTGAACTATTCCTGTAAGGTTAAAATACCTGAATGTTCGATGTGCTATCCATGGCACGTGGAGACAATGCCGACGACAGCGACAGGGAATACAGGTTCGTCACCATAGAGTACGGGCTCAGCCCCAACGCCACCCAGACCAGGAAGCTGGAGGAGACGCTGTCGGTGTGCGGTTCCGCGTACAACTTCCTCCTCGCAGAGTGCAAGGCGGATGCAATCATGGGCATACGCCAGAGGAAATACGGGGAGCTCACATCGCTCCTGCCCGGGATGAAGGCCTCGGATCCTAGGTACAAGATCCCGTACGCACAGTGCCTGCAGGATGTCTGCAGGCGCGTCGAGAGGGCCATGTCCGGATGCGATTGGAACGAGGACGGCGACCCGGAGCACCTTCCGAGGTTCAAGTCCCGCCACAGGTACCACTCGTTCACCTATCCGTGTGATCAGGGCTTCGAGTTCGTCGGTGACCGTCTGCGCCTGAAGAAGATCGGCGATGTGAAGTTCCTTCACAGATACCTCCCCAAGGGCGGGAAGCCCCGCACGTGCACCATCAGGAGGAACGCGCGGGGGAAGTGGAAGGCATTCGTCACGTTCAGGGTGCCGAGGATCGTCAGGAACGAGGAGATCATCGAGTGTCCCCGTGTGCCCGAGGGCTACGACCTCGGGCTCGGAGACATCGTCACCGGCACGAACGGCATCAAGTTCAGGAACCCGAACCTGTACGCCGAGAAGAGGGAAGAGATAGCCAGGCTCCAGAAGAAGATGCAGTCCCACGAGAAGGGCTCCCCCGTATGGGAGAGGGCCAGGCGCCGCCTGGCCGCCATCCACGAGGACATCCACAACCAGCGCAAAGGCCGGCTGAACCAGCAGGCCCACGAGATGGTCCAGGGACACAGCGTCATAGCGGTGGAGAGGCTCTCGCCGAAGGACATGAAGGAGAAGGCGGACAACCGCGGGGTCGTCCGCGACAAGTACACCGACGCATCCTGGGGGATGCTCCTGAGCATGGTGAGGCGCAAGGCGGAAGGGGCCGGCGTCGTCGTCGTGGAAGTGGATCCCAGGAACACGTCGAGGACGTGCTCGCAATGCGGGCACGTGAAGGAGGCGTTGCCGCTGTGGCAGCGGACGTACCGCTGCCACGAGTGCGGTCTGGTCATGGACCGCGACAGGAACGCCGCCATCAACATACTGGGGTCGGGGATGCGGTCCCTCCGTGAAGCGGTAAACGGTCAGCCGGACTGATCACATGGTTGGACCGTCACGGTTGTGTTTCGGAAACACACGATGGTCTAACATCCCCCGAGAACGTGATGCAGTACGCCTCCAGGCTCACCAGGATGACCGAGATGGATGTCATCGACTTCAGCGACAGCGTCGTCAACCGCAGGGGCGTCCGCGACCCGCTCACGCCGACCTGCCTGTGTCCGATGGGTGTGATCTACGCCGCGTCCATGGAGCTGGGGATGCTCACCGAGAGGATCGCCAAGAGGGCGGGCTCCGACCTCATCGAGTTCACCGGTCCCTGATTTCATCTTTTTTAATACCTGCAAGCGGTTACGGTGTCCAGATTCTCATGAACACGACGATCAAGGCAATCGCGCTCGTCGCGGTCATCGCAGTCGCTGCGGTGGCCCTCTCGGCGGACGGTTCCGACGCGGTGACGTACACCGACGACAGCGGGATCATCTACGAGGCGAGCGGAACGACCGCCACCGTGATCGGATGGGAGGGTGCTTCATCGGAACTCACCATACCTTCGAAGATAACGGTCGACGGCAAGGACTACAATGTGACCAAGATAGGCGACAGGGCGTTCTACGACCAGGACATCAAGACCATCGTCCTCCCGGACACCCTGAGGGCCCTGGGTTCTGATGCGTTCTCCTGCAACGACGCGGTGGAGACCGTGGAGATCCCGGGGAGCGTCGAATCCTACACCCACTCGTTCTCCGGATGCTCCTCTCTGAAGGAGATCAGGGTGGCCTCGTCCAACGACACGTTCGAATCCGTCAGCGGTGTCCTGATGAACGAGAAGAAGGACACAATCTACCAGTATCCTGCGGGGAAGACTGAAACGTACACGATCCCCGAATCTGTTACGACCATCAGGGACGGGGCCTTCAGCCACTGCGACTCCCTGGAATCCTTCTTGGTCAATTCCAAGAACAAGTCCTTCGTTTCCGACGGCGGTGTCCTGTTCACCAAGGACAAGAAGGAACTCGTGGCCTACCCCAACGGAAAGGCCGGTGAGGAGTACACTGTTCCAAACAATGTAGGAACCATCAGCGCGTATGCGTTCGCAGGCTCCCCGCTCAAGAAGGTAACCCTTCCCAGCTCCGTGAGGACAATCGGTGCTTATGCGTTTGCAGAATCGGCTCTGACGGAGATCGAGCTGAATCAGGGCGTCAACAGTGTCGGCCAGGGAGCTTTCGAGGGCTGCACAGCCCTGACGAAGGCGACCCTTCCGTCATCTCTCACCAGGCTCGGCCAGTCGATGTTCAAGGACTGTATATCCCTGCAGGAGGTCTCATGGGCCGCGACCACATCCTCCGCGACGATCGGCATCTCCGCCTTCGAGGGATGCACCTCGCTCACCACCGTCCAGGTCCCGGAGAGGACCACCACCATAGACGACCGCGCGTTCGCCGGATGCACCTCGCTGACGTCGTTCACGATCCCCGACAGCGTCACCACCATCGGCGACAACGCCCTCATGGGCTCCGGGCTCACAGAGGTGACCGTCACCGAGTGCCGCAACATGGGCACCGGGATCTTCCAGGACTGCACCTCCCTGAAGGAGGTCACGCTGGAGGCCGATGTGGACAGCATCCCGGAGGGTATGTTCGCCGGCTGCGACTCCATCTCGTCGTTCGCAGTCGCCGAGGACAGCCGCCACTACTCCGCCGTGGGAGGGAACCTCTACTCCAAGGACCTGAAGACCCTTGTCAGGTACGCTCCCGCATCGACGGCTTCGGAGTTCAGCGTCCCCAAGGGGACCACGACGATCTCTGAGGGCGCCTTCGGGGGCGCAGTCTCGCTCGTCACCGTCAGGATTCCGGCGACGGTCACCTCCATCGGCGCCCACGCGTTCCTTGGATGCTCTGCACTGGAGCAGGCCGTCATCGCCTCTGAGACCCTGTCCGTGGGCGAGGGCGCCTTCGACCTGTCTACTGGTGAGCCCGTGACCCTGGAGATCTTCACCGACGCTGCGCAGTTCCCCGAGAGCGCGTTCGGATCCGGAACCACGCCGGTGTACGACGCCTACGAGAACTTCGGCGTTCCCCACTCCGAGGAGATCATGGGCGACGCCCTCACATGGGTCGTCATCGCCATCGTGCTCGGAGTCATCTTCCTGGCCGTGAGCATAGCCTCTACCAGGAGCTGAAAACCAATTACGCCGCCGTAAGGCGGCGTTCATCGTTCTTCTACGCTCTTCTCCCGATTCGTTTTGCGGGTCTTCGAAGCAAATTTCCATAATTGTTGGAACAAAAGTTCCAAAATTATTATAAGACGTTATCCACATCGAATACAGTATAACAATCTGAATCGAGTGCTGGCGCAGGGCGGTAGTTTGAGGGAAGGCTCCGGAGGGCGGGGAGAATTGGGCTGGAACAATCGCTCTGCAGATGGTGTTCCAGACCCCAGGTTCAGGACATCATGTGCCTGAACGCCATGACCGGGTGGAGCATCATCCTGGGGCCGCTGTACCTCATGACGGTCCTGATCCTCTCCCTCATCTCCGGGCTGTAGCAGTGGACCTCGCACTTGGCGCACTTGACCTTGTGCTCCCTGATGGGGCAGCGGTCTATCCGGGCGAAGGCGTAGTCCCTGAGCTCGGCGCACCCGGGGCAGAGCCCGTCCTTGGAGCCGTGGTTGCCCCGGCAGTACATGCCGATCATGGTCTCCACCGTCTCCTTCTCCCTGGCGATCCCTTTCTCGACGTCGGTCATCGCCGAGGAATCGGGATGCGGTTTCAAAGGGGTTGCGTTGTTTCCGCAACACATCCGGTCTCATTCGGGGCTGTCCCTCAGCCTCCTGTAGAACGTGTCCGCGGTGTACAGCGCGCCGGCGGGGTTGTTGGCCAGCACCCTGTCCTTCACCACCAGGACGGTGACCGGCGCCTCGGAGTGCCTGTTGAACAGGCAGTCATGCCCCACGCACAGCCCCATGACGATGTTCAGGTCCGTCCTCTCGTGGTTGAGCACCTCGGCCTGGAGGACGGGGTTGCAGGTGTTGCGGCCGATCTCGCAACACGCCGGGTCGATGCCCACGTCGGTCTTGGGGACCATGCCCGCCTTGCATCCGGCGCCGAAGACCTCGAAGCCGTTGGCCCTGAGGATCGACGCCAGCACGCGGGTCTCCCTCAGCAGGGCGACGCAGGTGGCGATGCCTATTCTCCTGTATCCCATGCGCCTGGCGAACTCGACGGTCTCCTGCACGCGGCACCACTTCAGGTAGCCGTCGTGCTCCACGGTGGCCGCCACCCTGAGGATCCTCGCATCCTCCCCGTCGCGGTAGCTCTCCAGGGACCTCTCCAGCAGTCCGTCGGGCATGTTGTCCGTGAGGCAGAACTCCGGGCGCTTCCCGCCCGTCCCGTCGCAGGCCTTCGCGGCGCAGTCGGCGCATGACAGTCTCTCTTCCATGCGGGTGGTAGCGTGCGAGCGGTTTATGTTCCTCTCGATTGTTCCCCGTCCATGGACGAGACCACCAGGGGGTTCTACGACGGCGACCCGGAGGGGTATTCGGAGGCGACCAGATGGAACGATGTGACGGCCCTGACGGGGCGTTTCACCAGCTATCTGTCGCATGGCGCCAGGATCCTGGACCTTGGATGCGGGTCCGGGAGGGACACACTGGCGTTCAGGCACCTGGGGTTCGATGTTGTCCCGGTGGACGGTTCCGAGGGCATGTGCCGCATCGCATCGGAGTTCACGGGGTCGGAGGTGAGGAGGCTGGACTTCCTGGATCTGGACTATGTCGACGAGTTCGACGGGGTCTGGGCCTGCGCCTCGCTCCTGCACCTGAGGCCGGAGGAGATCCCGGAGGTCATGGGCCTGGTGCACCGGGCGCTGAGAAGCAAGGGCGTGTTCTTCCTGTCCTTCAAGGAGGGGGATTTCCGCGGGTACAGGGACGGCAGGTGGTACACCGACATGACCACGGAGGGTCTGAGGGAGCTGGCCGAGGGGACGGGGTTCGAGGTGCTCGACATGTGGGAGTCCGTGGACCGTCGCGGGGTGAGATGGGTCAGCGGGATACTGAGGTCGTGACGTCCGTCGGAATACAGTTCTCTCATCGTTCGTGTTCGTCCTATTCTGATTATGCAGACTAATTCGTTATCGATAAATATTCACACATCGTCCAAGTCACGAAGCGATCGGTCTGGATACCATGGTCACGAAGGACGAAGGGGAGGAGATGCTGCGTGTCTTCGACAGGTACTACCGTAGGAGAAAGGTCGATGACGACGACCGCAAGATGCTGGACTACCTGTATGAAGCATCCTTCATCGACTACTCCTATTCCGGAGACGTTCTTTATGCCGAGGCCAGCGCCATCGGGAGGCAGTACAAGCCACGGCCATTCTCGGGAAAGCTGTTCAGGAAACTGGTATGATGGTGCATGATTGATGTTCGATCAGATCTGTTGGGAGAAATCCGCAACTGTAGCACGGTCATCTCAAAGCCTATGGATTGAACTCTGGTGGATTTCTGCAGTCATCATGCGTTCTTCATGACATATTATTATCAACGCAACACACAATACCATGCTTAGAACACAACGTGTTTGAAAGCGGGGGGGGGGGTCTGCCATTCTGTGGCTTCCCCTTCCGTCCTCCGCATGGAGGAAGAATGAATACCAAACTGATGGCAATGGCAGTGTCGTTTGTATTGGCACTGTCTATATGTTTTGTTTTTATTGATACCTCATCTGATGCCGATCCTGATGATTCAAATTTGATTTCATCTTATGTTGGCGAATACTGGGAACCAACATACACTGATTTTGCACCAACTTTGTACAAAACCGATTATGTTAATGGATATGAGAAGTATGCAGAACTTTCGACATCGGATGGTGGACAGAGTTATCAATTGATTATATCAGACAATACATACTCTGTAACATCAAACGGAACCGTGTCTGGAGATTCTATTACCTTCACAGTCACTGATTCTGATGATTCAAGCACTTCAGGAAAAATCTCTTTTCCAATCACCGACACCTCCACAGGCAGGATGGGCGTAACCATCAATGGCACGACTACGTTTTGTTTCAAAGAAGGAAATATATCCGTATCTGGTCTGGATTTCAAACCGAGTACGTTGTACGATGCGATCACTTTGTTCCATAACGAAACAGATAATCTCGATTCTATAGGAACCTCAGGATGTTCCATTCAATTGAAAGGGCAGACGATATCTCTCCCCAGCGGTACATATGACCTTTATTTCGACTCTTCGAAGTTCATCTCAGGTCTCGAGAATACTGACGGATCCATGGTCATAGAAGCCGCCGAAGGTGCAGATGTCACAATCAATATTATCAAAACAGAACTTCAGAGCCATGGCTCTACCAGCATAACAATCAGGAACATTGATTTTGTCGCTGATGAGGCGTGTCGTCTCATATTGAACAACAACGATAATGTAGCGATAGAAGGCTGTACTTTTAATAACGTAATTCTCTCATCTTATGGAAACGATGAAATTTCTTTGATTGGGAATGATATCTTAGGGAATGGGAATCTTATCGAAGGAAATACGTTCGCCGTATACGTCTCCGAATGCAGTGACATCACGATTAAGAATAACAAAATCCACAACTGTCTTTGTGGGATAAACATTGCAAACGACGGTGGCAGTCCCCTTCCAATCGATGCAGACATAGATTCCAACAAGATATATGACCTGAACTCATCTGATGGAGATGGTGTCGGAATCCAGATTTCTGGATATTTGCAGAATGCCTCTTTCGATTTAACGAGAAACACGATTGAGGGAGCATCCCCTGCAGTAAAGATTCATGATGGAATCAAAGGACATGAAACCTCCAATGTAACATCAACAGGAAACACATTCATTGGATGTGACGGTATCATCGTATATTCGGCCAATGACAAGGGTGAGATCGTTCCAATAGAGGTCTCGTCAACTAATGATTCTGCCTATGATGTCGATGGCACGCCCCTGAATGTTACCATTGAGTCTGAATCTGGAGTCGTTCCACCTGTAGCTACTGTCACCGATCCACTAACGGAGGTGTCTGACCAAAAGCCACCGATAGTATCGGACGATGACGACTATCTTCCGCCCTTCATCCCGACCCAGCCCGCCGAGGATGATGACACAGTCACCATCGTCGCCTGCGCCGCAGCAGCTGCCGTGGCAGCGATCCTCGCAGTGTTCCTCGTGATCGACAGGAAGGGATGAGCAATGCCAGAGAAGGAGCATCCGATCAGCGTGCTGTGCGATGCGCACGTCATACCGATGCTGATGTTCCTGGACGACAACGGTCCGAGGTGCAAGACCGAGATCTACGCAGCAGTCGGACGCAGCGCCAGCATGCCCCAGAAGATCGACAGGATGGTCTCCGCCGGGCTGGCGGAGGTCAGCACCGTCGGGATATCCGAGATAGTCGGACTCATCGAGCTCGGCAGGTCCGTGGCAGACAGGCTCCGCGAAATCGACCGGCTGATGCTCGACGACCGTAGACAGTGACCGTCAAACCAGTTGCCCATGACACGGGGGTTCGTACCGTGTCACCGTTATGATTCAGTAGACTACGTCTGCCGAAAGTACATAGTCGATGTGTGCATTCCCGAACCCATGGCCTTCGACGGTAGAGCAGGGATCGTGGACATCGATGAGGACGAGAAGACGGTAATCTTCGACACGTACAGGCTGAAGAAGATCACCGGCACCAGGGTCGCGCCGATCCTGGGGCTCAGCGAGTTCTCCTCCCCGTTCAAGGTGGCCTGCGAGCTCGCCGGGCTTTACCCGGGGGACAAGGCCAACAAGTACATCGACGCCGGCAACATCCTGGAGCCCGTGCTCAGGGAGTACCTCGGAACCAGGGTCACCGCCCTTCTGAAGGAGCCGCTGGGCGTAGACGACGGCGTGAAGCTGGCTGTCGAGGAACCGGTGCCGAAGGAGCAGTGCGGGTACGACCACTTCCACAACGAGATGGTCTTCGGCGGAATGGTGGACGGCTACATCCAGGAGGACGGCAAGAGGGCGTACATCCTGGAGATCAAGACCTCCGGCGACAGGGAGAAGTGGAGGGACGACCAGGGCGGCTACACCAACGTGCCCATGTCCTACATGCTCCAGGCCTCCCTCTACGCCCAGCTGTCCAATCTGGACAGAATCGTGTTCCTGGTGGGGTTCCTGGAGGACCCGGACTACGACCGCCCCAAGCAGTGGGTGCCGACGCCGGAGAACACCTACGTCATCGTCAAGGACAGGCTGGACATGACCGGCTACATGCAGCAGTGCGTGGACTGGTACAACGAGTACATGAAGGGCGGGTACACGCCGGAGTGGTCCGATTCAGATGACGACCAGGCTGTGCTGAAGTACCTGAAGGCGTACAAGCCCGGGGCCAACAAGAAGAAGCGCAGGTGAGTCCGCCACTGTTCAGGAGTGCCTGGACGGGGACGCCCTGTCAAGGCCTCCGACACCGCGTGTTCGTGAGGGGACACGGTGTCCGATTCTACGAATTCAGTAGGAGGATACCGATTGCGTAGGTTCTAATATATATTAACAGATACGAATTCCAGCGGATGGGATGCGATGATCTGCATGAAGAAAGCTATGCTAGCGTTAGCTCTGGCGCTGGCCATGGTCGCATGCGCGACGGTGGTCGTCGACAGCAGCGACGCCGATACGACCAGTGAAGGATTCGAATATACCACAAATCAGAGTGTTGTCTCCATAACGGGTTACACCGGAGACGACAAGGTTGTATTCATTCCAGAGAAAATTAACAACAATCCTGTCGAGGCCATCAACGATCGTGTTTTTGAGAATAAAGGCATCGAAGAGGTCATAATTCCAAGTTCGGTTAAATCGATTGGCGACAACGCGTTTCTCTCATGTACCTCTTTGAAATACGTAACCATCGGAGGGACGGTTGATATCGGAAAGTCCGCGTTTGTCGGATGCACATCGCTGAAGTTCATCGACTTCAAGGCTCAGCCCGGCGCCATAGGGGAAAATGCTTTCGATCTCAAATCCGAGCAGAAGTGCAGCTACCGTGTCTCCACGGGAGGCTCAGTTACCGAACTCGAGGGGAACGAGTATTTCGAGAAAATCGGTTCTGACAAGAAGATAGTGAGGTTCGAGACATCCGGTCAGGTTCCGGACGATGTCGGGGACCTCGGATTCCTAATCAAGGATACGGAGGAAACCATCGAGATTCCGAAGAATGCCGAGAAACACGGATACGACATCAAGGTCTTTAACGGCGAGGAAGAGTTGGATCTGACGACTTTCAAGGTCGGTGACTCGGACCTGAAGCTGACACTTGAGTACACCTACAGTCTTTTTACTGTGGAGTTCAGGGTTGACGGCGTGACCTATCAGAAGAGCAATCTGAGTTTTAACAGTGATATCACGCTTCCGAAGGACAATCCTACTAAGGAGATGGATGCACAGTACATCTACACGTTCAAGGAGTGGGAGGGTTACACTGCCGGAATGAAGGTCAAAGACAATGTTGTTTTCAATGCGGTCTTTGATGAGAAGCTCCGTGAGTACACAATTAAGTTCGTCGCCGACGGCAAGGAGATCTTCAACAAGGTCATGAAGTACGGTGAGACGATCGTTCCACCTGAGGATCCGGTCAAAGCATCCGAGGATGGAATCGACTACAGGTTCACGGGATGGAATGGACCCGCTGGATGGACTGTAACAGGTGATGCCGTCTATACGGCGGTGTTCGTAGAGTCCGACCACGAGTACACCATCAAGTTCGTCGTTGACGGTAAGACCGTGAAGGAGGAGAAGCTACTCTACCAGGAGGAGATCACCGCCCCGGAGGACCCTGTCAAGGAGGATGCCGACGGCATCAGGTACACCTTCACAGGCTGGGAGGGCTACACCCCCGGCATGACCGTCACCGACGACGCCACGTTCAACGCGGTGTTCTCGGAGTCCCCCGTGGACGACGGCTCCGGGTCCACTTGGATCATCATAGTCGTCGTGGTGATCGTGGTGATCCTGCTGGCACTGGTGTTCCTCAGGAAGTTCCTCTGATCCAAACAGCCGGGGACCTCCCCGGCGCCTTCCCTAACGCCCCTGACATCCCGCCGACCGGCGACATACATTTATCCTGTCGGGCGGAGTTCTCATCACGATACCATGAACGAGCTGTTCACCAGAGTCAGCGTAAGGGACTACATGCCCGGAAAGGTCGAGAAGGACAAGATAGACCGCATCCTGGAGGCCGCCATGAACGCCCCGTCCGCCAGGAACCAGCAGGCCTGGGAGTTCATCGTGGTGGACGACCCGGACTACATCCGCGAGCTCGCCAAGGCCTCGCCGTACGCCGGCCCCGTGGCCAAGGCGCCGTTGGCCGTCGTGGTCCTAGGAAACAGGGACCTGATGACCGCCCCGCAGTTCTGGGAGCAGGACCTGGGAGCCTGCACAGAGAACCTCATGCTCTCCGCCGCCAGCCTGGGCCTCGGATCGGTCTGGATAGGGATCGCGCCCGTCAGGGAGAGGATGAACGCCATCACCGACCTCTTCGACCTGACCGAGAACCTGATGCCCTTCTGCATCGTCGCCGTCGGATATCCCAAGGAGAAGCCCGAGCCCCACAGAGGCAGGTTCAAGCCCGAGAGGATCCACTACAACGGATACTAAGTCTGATCAGGCCGGTCCCGGGTCCTGTCCCGGGCCGGTGCAACCTTCCACGGCTCGGTTCAGTTCCTCCGCGTCCGGTATGTCGAACGTCATGTCGACCGGACTGTCGATGCAAAGGATTTAGATTGATTCAAGGTGAGATTTTCAAGATTTTTAGGTATTTTCGAACCGGTGTTATCAAGAGATTTAGGTAATTTTAGACATCGATTTTCAAGGAAATTAGGTCTCGGTCATGTCAGCACCACGGCCAGCGGCGCCAGAACAAGGAGCATCAGGATGTTCACCAGGGTGTAGTGCCTGAGGTACCTCCCGGGCCCGTCCCTCTGCTCCCTCATGTAGATCCTCAGGGACACCACGCTCGCCATGGACGCCATCGGTGTGCCGAATCCTCCGACCCCGATCCCGGCGAGCAGACCCTGCCAGTCCGTGGTGAACTCCGACAGCAGCACCGAGGCGGGCATGTTGCTGGTGACCTGGCTCAGCGCCATGGCTGTGACCGTCGGGTCCCAGGCCATGAGGTCGCCGAAGACCTGTCTGACGGCGTCTATCTGGGCCATGTTCCCGGCGAAGACGAACATGAACGCCATCGTCAGCAGCAGCCCGTAGTCCACCTTCAGCAGGGTCTTCGGCCTGACGATCAGGATGGCCGCCACCGTGACGACCAGGGTCGCCTGGTAGGGCACCCATCTCAGGACGGTGGCCACGCACAGGGCGAACAGCACCAGGCACGCGGCCAGCAGCCCCCTGTGCTTCAGGATGTACGTCTTGTCGAACTCGATGCTCACCCTCTCGCTGCCGAACCTGAGGGAGAGCACGACCACGACGACAAGCCCGACCAGGGTGATCGGGAGCATGACGGAGAAGAACTCTCCCATCCCCAGGCCGTAGTTCGAGGAAATGTACAGGTTCTGGGCGTTGCCGAACGGTATGGACATGCTCCCGAGGATGGCCGCCACCGTCTGCAGGACGACCACCGGGATTATGAGGTCGCTGCGCTGGGCCAGCCTCAACACGAGGACGGCGAACGGGACGAAGGTGATCAGCGCCACGTCGTTGGTGATGAACATGGCGCAGAAGAATGGCAGCAGCACCAGCAGGAGGCAGAGCACCCTCACGCTCCTGTCCCCGCCGAGTATGCGCTGGGCCAGGATCTTGAACACGTTGCACTTTTTCAAGCCGGCAACCACCGCCATGAAGCAGAACAGGATGCACAGGGTGCGGACGTCGATGTAGTCCACATAGTCCCACGACGGCGGAACCAGGAACATCGACGCCACCGCCAGAACCGCCGACGCCACGAGCACCGCCTGGCTGCGGAGGAACCTCTCCGCCATGTCCTCGAATGAGTCGTCCGGGTCCCAGAGGTCCATGTATGCGGATTGACGTGCCATCTCTTATACGGAGGGGCTCACAGGACGCCGATTATGAGGTAGACGCACACGAGCACGGCGACCATGACGACGTTGGCGGCGGTGAACCAAAGGAGGTACCTCTTCGTGTCCGCGCCCTCGGTCCTGGAGTAGAATCCCAGGGAGATCATGCTGGCCATCGATGCTATTGGGGTTCCGAAGCCGCCCACGTCCACCCCGACCAGCAGCCCCTCCCAGTCAGCGGTGAACCCCGACAGGAGCGTGGCGGCCGGGACGTTGCTGATGACCTGGCTGATGCCGAGGGAGGCGAGCATGGGCTCCCAGGACATGAGCCCCTCCAGCGCGGAGCTGACGGCGTCGATGTGAGCGATGTTGCCGGTGAAGACGAACAGGCAGACGAAGGTCAGGAGAAGCCCGTAGTCCACCCTGGTCAGGACGCGGCGGTGGGTCAGGGCGATCGCGAGAATCGTGATGACGAGCACGGCCTGCCAAGGCACGACATGCAGGACGGTCAGGATGCAAAGTGCGAAGAGGACGAACATCAGCACGAGGAACCCCCTGCTGCGGACGTCCCTGTCCCTGCTGATGTCCACATGCACCTCGTGGGTGGGGAACCTGGCGCACATCAGGCACATGGCCAACCCTCCGACTATCACGTAGGGGGCGAGGGCCAGCACCACGTTCCCTGTATCCAGCCCGTATCTCGAGTATATGAAGAGGTTCTGGGGGTTCCCGAAGGGCAGGAGCATGCTCCCCAGGTTGGCGGCAACCGTCTGAAGCACCACCACTGGCAGGATACCGCCCCTCTCGCCGGCCATGCCCAGCACCAGGATGGTGAACGGCACGAAGGTGATCAGCGCCACGTCGTTGGTGATGAACATGGAGCAGAAGAACGGCAGCAGCACCAGGATCAGGCACAGCGCCCTCATGCTCCTCCTGCCGGCGAGCAGGCGTCCCGCCAGGGCGCCGAACAGGTGGCACTCCCTCATGCCGGCCACCACCGCCATGAAGCAGAACAGGATGCACAGCATGCGGACGTCGATGTAGTCCACATAGTCCGTCGATGGAGGGACGAGGAGCATCGAGACGACCGCAAGGACGGCGGACACGGTCAGGACGGCCTGCCCCCTGACGAACGCCGAGACCCTGGAACCGATGGTCGCCTCCTCCATGGCATCCGCACGCCCCGGGATGGATTCAAATCTTGTGGTGGCTCAGACACCTTTATGAACAGCCCCCGCATTCGGAGTTCACGGTGTTAACATGACAGTCAAGGATGATGTCATCAAAGCCATGAAGGAGGCCGGCAAGCCCATGAGCGCCGGCGAGGTAGAGAAGGCCACAGGCATCGACAGGAAGGAGATCGACAAGGCGTTCAAGGAGCTCAAGGCCGAGGGCGCCATCGTGTCCCCCGTCAGGTGCAAGTGGGAGCCCGCCCAGTGAGCCCCCGGGGGGCCTCCCCCGCCAAACCCGTTACGCCGTTTCTGGGCACCCGATATATCGGATGCCGTCGTTACACATTCCATGCAAAAAGGAAACGTCAAATTGGCCGCCGTCACCGCGGCGGTCATAGTCGTTCTGCTCCTGTTCTCCTGGCAGTGGGCGCCGTCCGATGACGGCACATCGTCAGATTTCGCGGACGCCGTCTCCGGAGGGGACGCCGAGGCCGCGTACGCCTCCCTGGTCCCGGAGCTGAGGGAGCAGTACGAGCAGCTCGGAGGGCTGGAGTACTTCCAGACCCAGATGTCCGCGCTCGGAGCGCAGAACGTCCTCTCCTACGGGCCTCTTGTGTCCGTGGGGGATTCGTACGAACCGGGGGCGGAGGGGATCTCCTGCACATACATGGAGTACACTTACTCCGGAATGCTGATGTGGACCCATGAGACTGACGCCGGCGTGGATACGTTCTACATGACGCCCCGCGACCTGCCGTCCTCGGAGGCCGTGCCGGAGGGGATGGTCGAGACCCCGGTGAAGGTCGGGGCCGAGGGCATGACCGAGCTGGACGGCCTCATCGCGTCCTCGGACGATTCGGACCACAGCGTAGCCGTGGTGCTGGTGTCCGGTTCTGGACCCAACGGCATGAACTGCGCCATCGGCCACAGCCAGATCTTCCAGCAGCTGGCATGGGGCCTCGCTGAGCGCGGGGTGGACGTGCTGAGGTACGACGACAGGACCTACGCCGAGCCCTGGGCCGCCGTGGCCTTGGGCAACTCCCTGGACATAGGATACGAGACGGTGGACGACGCGATCGCCGCGGCATCCATGCTGAAGTCCATGGGCTACGGGAAGGTGTATCTGGTCGGCCACAGTCTGGGCGCCATGGCGGCACCCGCCATTGTTGAGGAGTCAGATGGTCTGTACGACGGGCTGGTCTCCCTGGCCGGCAGCCCCAGGAGCCTGGCGGAGATATCCTACGACCAGAACTTGCTGGCACTAGATGCCATCCCCGACGGGCCGGAGAAAGACGTGCTGAAGGCCAGCCTGGACGCACAGCTTGCAGCCGCCGGATCTCTCGACGGCATGACCGACGAGCAGCTGATGTCCACCGTGCTGTTCGGCATGTCCGCGTACTACCTGAAGAGCATCGACAACCTGGACTCAGCCGGTGCCGCCCAGCGCCTGGACGTCCCCATGCTGTTCCTGCAGGGCACGTCGGACTGGCAGGTCACCTACGACGCCGACTACACCGCGTGGATCGACATCCTGGACGGCAGGGAGAACGTGTCGTTCCAGGCATACATGGGGCTGAACCACCTGTTCAGCATCCCCGGCGCCTATGACGGCAGCTCCGCCGACTACTATCTCACGCCGATGACGTTCAACGTGTCCGTCATCGACGACATCGCAGACTTCGTGCTGTCTGCATGAAAAACTACAGAGGGAGGGTCCTTCCCTCCCTCAACCCCTTCTCGAGTACAGAACGGACATCAGCATACTGGTGACCGCGGTCTTCCCGGAGCGCAGCGACCTCTCCATCAGCCCCCTCACGGCGTCGTCGTCGAAGAGTCCGGTGGAGATCATCTCGGACAGCTTCGCGGTGTCGCCGTTGGTCACGGCCTGCTCCGCCTTGGGCATGATCCTGCCGGAGAGGTACTCCTTGTACCTGTCCCTGCAGGCGTCCGTCAGAAGCACGGGGTCCCTGAGCCTCTTCACGGCCAGTTCCTGGTCCATCTTGAAGTTCATGGTCTGGATGGCCTCGTCGAAGCCGGGGAATCCCATAGGGTAGCCGCTCAGGAACCTGAACTCGTGGCCGTCCCCGCTCCTGACCTCGCAGTCGAACTCCGCGAAGATCCCGAAGGAGCTGAACTCCTCCATGGTGCCGCCGTAGTCTATGCCGTGTATGCCGATGATCCCGGAGAATGCGTCGGGGTCTACTCTCTTCACCGACGCCGGGATCCTCACGGTCCTGCCGTCGGATGCGGGCGAGCCACTCATGAACGACGGTCCGATCTCCACGACGGCCATGCCGTCCACGGAGTCGGGTACGGTTATGTCGCGGTCTGTGGACACGAGCCTGGTTATGCAGCATCCGCCGTCGCATGGTTCGGCATCGATCTTGTTCGCCATCGCAGCCCCTCCGCCATCTCGACCAGGCGTCTGTCGCGCCCGGATGTGAGCAGCTCCTCGTTGTACCTGTACAGCGGGCCGTCCACGTCCGAGAACATCACTACACTGTAGCATCCGATCAGCCCGGCCAGCAGGGACACGGGCTCCTGCCCCTTCCCGAACGTCTCGACCATGTAGGACATGGCGTTGTCCAGGTGCCTGTCGAACTCCCTCCTTGCCGAGTCCAGGGACCTGGCGCAGTCCTCGCGGACCTTCGCGGGGTCGTCGGCGCCGGCGATGGCAGACAGGCAGAACGCCGCCGCCCTCCTGGCGTCCGATGTGGAGTTGGAGTCCAGGACCCTGCGGAGCTCCCTCTCCAGCGCCGGGAGTCCGCCCTCTGGAAGATCGTCGATCCTCCTCAGCAGCTCCAGCAAATCCAAGCCCTCCTCCGCCTCGGCGTTGATCCTTCCGATGATCACGGAGATGAGCGACAGCTTCTCCTCCGCGCCGGACTCCGCCAAGGATTGCGGGTCTGTGGCGGTGCCGTCCAGGATGGACCCCACGTCGTGGTCCTGGCTGTACTTCCTGTGGAAGTCCATGTAGCGCTTGAACTCCGCCGCGATCTCGGGGAACCTGACGTACTGCGATATCAGGTCCACGTCCGTCTCCAGTCCCAGGCGCTCGTGCTCCCTGAGGACCATGGACAGGTCCTCCCACCCCCTGGGCGTCACGAAGGCGGGCCCGTCGGGGGTGTTCTCGATCCTGAGCAGGTTCTGGGGCTTGACCTGCAGGTAGTAGGTGATGGCATCGTGGATTCCGGCGCTCATTGCGTACCTCATCCACACGTCGGTGTCCGGCTCAACCTCGATGACCCTAATCCTGTCCAGGGTGGCGATGTCGAACTCCCTGGCGGAGGAGTTGAACTCCGGCGGGTTGCCGGCGGCGACCAGAACCCAGCCCTCCGGGATCTTGTGGGGGCCGAACTTCTTGTTCTGGAGCAGGTCCAGCATTGCGGCCGACAGGGTCTCCGACACGCAGTTGACCTCGTCGATGAAGAGGATGCCCTCCATATGCCCCTGGGACTCCATGGCATCGTAGACGGAGGCCACGATCTCGCTCATGGTGTACCTCGTGATGGGATACTCCATGCCGCCGTACTCCCTGGTCTCGATCATGGGGAGCCCGATGGCGGACTGGCGGGTGTGGTGGGTGATGGTGTACCCAACGTAGCCGATGTCCAGCTCGGCGGCGATCTGCGACATGATGGCGGTCTTGCCGAGCCCGGGGGCTCCGATGAGCATGATCGGCCTCTGCCTGCTGCGGGGGATGACGTAGTTCCCCGCCGGGTCCTTGTCCAGATAGCTGCGGACTGCAGCCTTCACCTGATCTTTCGCAGATTGGATGTCCATCGCCGCACCTTCGTTCCTGCATCGTCATCTATGGAATCTAATCAAAAAGGTTCGGGTCACGGATCGCGGGAATCACCGGGCGCATCCGCCATCAGGTCCTCCGTCCTGACCACGATCCTCATGGCCCAGGGCGGCACCTCGTGCTCCCGGTACCTGTCGTCGCAGAACACGAACGCCACGTCGTAGGACGGGCGCCTGGTGGGGTACGTGCCCTGGCCGTCGGTGAAGTACATCAGGCCCCTGAGGTTCCTGAACCCGCCCTCCTCGATGAGCCGGTCCACGTAGTCGAACACCGGCCTGAAGTCCGTGTTCCCGCCGCCCTTCAGCTCGAACCCCTTCACCAGCCTCCTCAGGTCCCCCTCGCTCCTCACCACGTCGTCAGACCTGACCTGGTCGTCGCACTGGATCACGTGGAGGTTGGAGTCCCTGCCCACGCCGGTCTGCCTGAGCACGTCGAAGGCCTCCTCCAGGAACCTGACCACCGGCCCCCTCATGGTCGAGCCGGAGGTGTCCACGGCGATGACGAACTCGTCCACCATGGCGGTGTCGGACTGCTCCAGGGAGTCTATCAGCGGCAGGTTGCCGTAGTGGGACAGGCCGTAGGTGTAGTAGATGGGGTCGAACTCCGTCTGGCTCTCCCGGACCGTGGTGCGGCGGGTCATGAACTTGCGCAGGAAGGAGCGGTAGTCGTAGCGCCTGCGGTTGCGGATCCTGAGGATCTGCATCAGCGCCGTCGTCCTGCCCTCGTCGTCCCTGACGAACCCCTCGACCTCGGCCATAACCTGCTGGGATAGCTCCCTCCAGGCTGCGTCGTCCGTCCCGGAGCGGGCGGAGTGGTCGTCCCTGACGAACATCCTCCTGTGGAGGTCCAGCTGCCACCTGGACGTCTCGGCGACCACGGCGGACAGCAGGTCCACCGCGGGCGCCCCGGCCTTGCCGAACAGCCTCTCGCAGACGAAGACCCTGTCGTCCCTGCCCGGCACCGATGTGTGCGGGGTGTCGAGGCAGTCCAGCACGTACTCCACCAGCATGTCCTCCGCCAGGTCGGTCTCCGGGGTGTTGGCGGGAGAGGTGTGACCGAGCACGCAGTGCAGGACGCAGTGGGCAAGGTCGCGGGTGACGGAGTTGGGGTCCTCCCTGAACGACTCCAGAACGGTGTCGGCCCTGAACACGACGGTCCTGCCGTCGCAGCGCGGCGCCCCCTCGCCCTCCTCGACATCCGTGGACAGCGAGAGCACCGCCCTGGTCAGGAAGCGCATGTCCAGGCACAGCCTGCTGGCCGATGCGGACACTATGTCCCTCGCCGCGGCCGTCCTGTCCATGGTATCAGTAGTTCCCCCTGCGGTACATGCGGGTGTCCTTGGTCCTGCTCTCGAAGATTGCCCTCATCATCTCGGCGTCGTCGTAGCAGAGGGTGCCGAGCCTGTAGTTGAACTTGGACGCGGGGAGCTTGAACGGGCGGTCGGTGCGGACGTGCGAGGACTTGTCCAACATGACCTCGTACGGGTCCATGAGACGCACGTCGGTGTTGGGATGCCTGGGATGCGACGTGACCATGTACACGGTGAAGTCGTCGCCCCTCTTCTCCAGGACGACCACCGGGCGGTTCTTGGCTCCGGACCCGTCGTCGAAGTAGACGTTGGCGTTCCAGACCTCCATGGGCCTGGGGGTCCCGCCCGATGACTGGCTGCGGAGCTTCATGGGCAGGCGGATGTCGTACCATTGTATAACCCCAGCGGAGCGAAACAAGGTTTATATCCAGGGTCAGGCTAGGGGGGTTTACCGGTTTCAAATGGGCGAGTAGATCAGCCCGGTAGATCGCTGCCTTCGCAAGGCAGAAGTCGCGAGTTCGAATCTCGCCTCGTCCACCATTCCTCACCATCCAGACTTTTTCGGGAACGTTGTTTTCACTGTCCACCATTGTCGCTCCATGTACCGATCGCGTTCTGTCCCTATTGCGGACAGATGACAAGCGCGTTGCACCCTCCGCAGCAGAGCAGCTCGGCTTCCATGGCAGGGGCATGGCATCATAGGTTGAATCGGCTTCGGTCATGTCGGTGGCAGGAGGTCGTGAGCCGGATTGGATGCTGGCTCTTGGTTCACCCCCCAAGTTACCCCCCAAGTATAGAAAATTATAAATAAAATAAAAAATTAATATAAAAAGATATTGGTATTATTCCAGTTTTCAAGTATCGAGTGTGGGTTTGTGAACAGGGTCTGTGCCATCGGTGTGGAGGTCATCCGAGGTCCCTGGGCTCATCATTCGCCACCTGCGGACGCAGGTCCCGTCACGGTTATGATGTCCTGTGGGATTCCGATGCTGTACCATGAGATACGCGGTGACATCGTTTCTGACAATCCTCGTCCTGGTAGCAGTGACAACCGCACTCCCGTCTCTGGAAGGCGCCTCCGACGTGGTCCAGCAGTACGAGTCGCTGATGAGTAGACTGTACACGACCGTCGTCGTGGCCGTCCTGCTCGTCGTGGCCCTGGTAGTGGTCACCTACTACTACAAGAGGCACGTCCTGGACCCGATGAGGCCCGCTTCCGGAGGGTTCATGGCCGGGGTCAACGACGACGTCCACGGAGGCCACATGGAGGGCGACGTCCTCGTTCTGTCCCGCGTTCTCGGAGGGCAGAGGTTCGACACCGTGCCGATCCATGAGGATGCACTGTCATCAGTCGGTGCCGGTCGCTACAGGCTGGTCTACCAGAGGATCAAGGCACTCGGCACGGTGGACGGCGACGCGGTCATCACGGTGTCCGACATAGATCGTGACCTCGCACAGGAGGTCCTCGGGCTCCCGGAGGGGACCGGTGCGCTCAGCGTGTACACACCGGACATGGAGGGCGCCCGTTCCCTGATGGCGGGGGTTCCCGGTTCCGAGCCCACGGAGTACGGCTTCTCGACCGGTGTGCTATCAGTCGAGCTGCGCAACTTCAGGAGGGTGCAGGGCGTCCCGGTCCCGGGGCCGATGGCGCTCTTCGGAGGTCTGCTCCCCGACGAAGGGGAGCCGACGGCCGCGAGGCTGTCGGACTTCGCGCTCGGCTTCCATATCGGGGACCCGGACGTACTGGTCCTGTCCATCGACCTGGGAGGGGCGGAGGTCCGTATGCGCGAACTCGACGAACGCGGGTTCGACGGCACAGCCGCCGGGGAGTTACCTCCTGGCGGACATCAGGGACACCATGGAGCAGCTGAACAGGGACGTCCGCGGAACCCTGATCTCGAGGGATCCGTTGTCGGAGGACATCGCTCGCAGGATCTGCCGGGACGCGTCCCGCAGCGGGCTGCTCTCCCTGTACACGCCCGGCCGCGCCGACGCGGAGGCCATGATGGAGTCGGTCGTAGGGGAAGATGGGATGACGGAGGTCCACAACCCGGGGAGGGTCCTGAGCTTCGACGCCGCCTGCCTTTCCAGAAAGTCTAACATCAGGGGCTCGCCGAAGTTGGTGTACGGTCCGATGAGGTCACTGCCCAAGACCCGGGAATGATGGGAATGGGTCGGGCCGGAGCCCGACGTTTGCATTCAGGCGTTGAAGTTCAGCCTCTGCAGCAGTTCCTCCGCCGCCTCGACCGGGAAGCCTTCCGGAGGGTTCTCCACGAACGCCTCCAGGAGCCTCCTGACCTCCCCGCTCTGGGGCAGGAGGTAGCCGGTCTCCCTGATCAGGTCCTCGCCCATCAGGCGCTCCGATCTGCGGACGGCCCTCATGATCAGCCTGAGCTCCGGGTCGTCGGTGGTCTCGGCGACCTGTCTGGCCACAGCCTCCTGCCTGGCCTTGCTGTCCGAGATCGCCCTGACCTTCTGCACGACGGTATCGTCCTTCGGCTGCTGGTGCGGGTAGTCCAACGGGATCATGGATATGGCCGAGTTGGGGCAGGACCTGGCGCAGTCCCCGCATCCGACGCACTTGGCGAAGTCGATCTGTCCGGTCTCTGTGTCGGTGGCCCCGGTGGGGCAGACGTACAGGCACATGCAGTCCTTGGTGCATATCCTGAGGTTCCTGGACGCGATCATCCTGGGCATGTCAGGCACCTCCCTGGATCCTGAGGATCATGTGGCCCGGGACCTTGCACACGGGGCAGAACTCAGGCGGGTCGTCCCCGATGTAGATGAACCCGCAGATGTCGCACACGTACACCCCGGTGTGCTCCAGGAACGACGGGTCCTTCTGGTACCTCTCCAGCACCGTCCTCATGATCAGCGTGGCCTTCTCGCTCCAGGTGAGCACCCTGAGGGCGCCCCTGTCCTCCATGAGGGCGGCGGTGGCCTTGGCGTCGCCGTAGTCCATGAGGTCGGAATTAATCATGCTCAGGATGGTGGACACGCCGTCGTGGTCCGGGGCCACGGTCCTGGACTCGAAGTATCCGGCTATCTGCCCGAACAGCTCCGCCTCGCGGGAGAGTTGCTGGACGCCGCATCCGCGCTGGAGGTTGGAGCACAGGGCGCTCAGCTGTCCGGCGCTGAGCTCGCGGAGCTCCTCCTGCTCCCAGGCGGAGATCTCCGGCACGGAGGCAGTCGGGGCCGGCGCCGCCGCGGGAGCCGGAGCAGGTCCCTCGTCATCTTCCTCCACGGGCTCGAACCCCTCCTTGCCCTCGCCGCAGACCGGGCACTGCCAGTCGTCGGGCAGGTCGGCGAATCTCACGCCCTCCTTCTCCTCGTCGTAGATGTAGCCGCAAACACCGCATCTGTACTTCATGCGGTATGGACGGTCTCGGCCCGTTTAAATAGACGAGGGTCCGGGACGTCACTCTTCCAGTATCGTTATGGCCTTGCCGGGCTGGTTGCCGAACCTGCGTCCGTGGATGAACCAGTACATCACCAGGCTGATCAGGCTGATGAAGGCGCAGATCAGGTACATCTCCCTGTAGCCGGCGAAGGCAAGGATCAGACCCATGACCGACGGACCCAGGCCGCTTCCGAGGTCGACGATGGCCGCGAAGGTGGATGTCGTGACGCCGTACCTGTGGGCAGGGCTCCTGGACACGACGATGGCCTGGTTGATGGTGTACACGATGGACACGCCGTATCCGATCACGAACCCGGCGCTCAGGAGGACGACCGCCATGGTCGCCTGGGAGAACGCCACCATGCCGACAAAAAAGGCGATGTAGGCGGGGAACATGACGATGTTGGGCCCGCGGGTATCGTAGATCTTCCCGGTGGTGAGCCTGGACAGCAGCGTGCCCACGGCCACCGCGAGGTAGAAGTACATCGCGGATTCGACCATGTCGATCTCCGCCGCGTAGGAGGAGATGAAGCTCAGCACTCCGGAGTAGGAGAAGTAGAACACCATGCAGGTGACCGCCAGCGGAACTGCGGAGAACTGGAACATGTGCTTCAGGTCGAAGCTGCGGGCCTCCGCCTTCTGCTCCTCGGTGAGGGTCTCCTCGGGGACCTTCAGGAAGAGGGCGAGCACCAGGGCGACGGAGTACATGACGAGGCCGACGGTGAAGACGGCGTCGTAGTTGCCCGCATGGCCGAACTCCATGCCCAGGAACGGTCCGATGGCGGTGGCGACGGTTATGCTCAGCAGGAAGTACCCCAGCCCCTCGCCCCTCCTGCTCTGGGGCAGGATCCTGGCGATGATGTCGTTGGTGCAGGTGCTGCTTATCCCGTATGCCGTACCGTGTAGGAACCTGATGATGTACAGCATCGCCATGGACGAGACGAAGAAGTACGTCGCGGACATGATCAGGGCTATGGACAGGCCCAGGATGAGCATCCTCTTCCTGCCCACCATCTCCACGTATTTGCCCAGGGTGACCCTGGAGATCAGCCCTCCGATGACGTAGATCCCGGCGGCCAGACCGGCCTCGGAGGACGAGGCGCTGAAGGTGGCCATGGCGAACCCGGTTATGTTGATCAGAAGCGTGAAGTAGTTGAGCGAGCAGCAAAGGGAGATGACCGTGTCAAGCATGAAATCCTTGGTGAACAGCCTCTCTCCCTGCATGTCTACGCGATACTAAATTCCTGTATAAAATAAGATTTAGTAATATTTGTACAATCAGGATAACGGTGTCCCAGTGGAATCAACGCTTGTTAAGTCAACCATTAAGACGCCCGCGGGCGATGCCGGTTCCGAGAGCAATCATGTCTGGGAGAGGAGGACGCGGGGCGCCGGACCACATAGAGGTCCGCGGGGCCAGGGTGCACAACCTGAGGAACGTGGACGTGGACGTACCGTTGGGCGAGGTGGTCGCGGTCGCCGGGGTGTCCGGGTCGGGGAAGTCGTCCCTGGCGCTCGGGGTGCTGTACGCCGAGGGTTCCCGCAGGTACCTGGAGGCCCTGTCCACGTACACCAGGCGCCGTATGACCCAGGCGTCCGAGGCCAGCCTGGACAGCATCGACTACGTGCCCGCCGCTCTGGCACTGCATCAGAGGCCGGCCGTCCCCGGGGTCAGGAGCACCTTCGGCACCATGTCGGAGCTGCTCAACCACCTCCGTCTCATGTTCTCCAGGCTGGGCAGCCACCGCTGCCCGAACGGGCACCTCCATCCGCCATCCATGGACGTGGCCGCCGGGAGGGCCCTGGTGTGCCCCGAGTGCGGAGTCTCCTTCGAGGGGCCCGGCGCAGAGTCCATGGCCTTCAACAGCGAGGGCGCGTGCCCCCGCTGCTCCGGGACCGGCATGGTCAGGGAGGTGGACAGGTCCAGGCTGGTCCCCGACTGGGACAAGACGCTGGCACAGGGCGCGGTGGAGTCCTGGAACATGTTCGGGATCAATTGGATGTACCGCGTGGCGGAGGCGCTGGGCGTGCGCGTGGACGTCCCCTTCAGGGACCTCACCGACGAGGAGAGGGACATAGTGTACAACGGCCCGGAGGTCACCAGGCTGGTGGCCATAGAGTCCTCCACCGGGAAGCTGTTCGACCTGAACTGCACCTACCGCAACGCCGTCTGCGCGGTGGAGGAGGCGCTGTCGAAGGCGAACTCCGAGAAGGGAATCCAGAGGGTCGAGAGGTACCTCACGGTCAGGCCCTGCGAGGAATGCGGCGGGACCCGTCTGAGCGCCAGGGTGCGCTCCACCCTCCTCCGCGGCATCGACCTGGCGGAGGCGACGTCCATGACCCTGGGCGACCTGGTCAGGTGGGTGTCGGAGGTCCCCGGATGCATGCCGGAGCCCATGAGGCCGATGGCCGAGAGCATCTGCGGCCAGTTCCTGGCCACCTCGCGCAGGCTGACGGACCTCGGCCTCGACTACCTCTCCCTGGACCGCGCCGGGTCCACGCTGTCGACGGGGGAGCGCCAGAGGGTGCAGCTGGCCAGGGCGCTCAGGAACCGCACCACTGGCGTGATGTACGTCCTGGACGAGCCGTCCATAGGCCTGCACCCGTCCAACCTGGATGGGATGATGGAGATCGTCCGCGACCTGGTGGACCACGGCAACTCGGTGGTCATGGTGGACCACGACGTCAGGGCCCTGAGGATGGCCGACTGGATCATAGAGATGGGTCCTGACGCCGGAAGCGGCGGAGGGACGGTGGTGTCCCAGGGCACCGTGGAGGAGGTGGAGGCCGATCCGGGATCCATCATAGCCCCGTACCTTAAGGGTGACGAGCCCGTTGTCGTCCGCGAAAGGGTCCCGGAGGGCGAGGTGTTCTCCAAGGGCGCCATACGCATGGCGACATCCGCCATCCACACTGTGCATCCCATCGACGTCGGCATCCCCCGCGGATGCATGACCGTGGTGGCGGGCGTGTCCGGCTCGGGGAAGACCACCATGGTCCTGGAGAGCCTCGTGCCCGCACTCGAGGCTGCGATCTCCGGGAGGCCGCTTCCGGATCATGTCATATCCATCGACGCCGACTGGGTGCAGAGGGTGAACGTCATCGACGCGACGCCCATCGGAACCAACGTGAGGTCCACGGTGGCCACCTACAGCGGCATACTGGACGACCTTCGCCGCATGTTCGCCCGGGGGCAGGAGGCCAGGGCCGCCGGGTACGGGGCCGGGGACTTCTCCTACAACACCGGTCGTCTGCGCTGTCCGGAATGCGACGGAACCGGACAGATAACGCTGGACGTGCAGTTCCTTCCGGACGTGGACATCGTCTGTCCCGCCTGCGGAGGGTCCAGGTACTCCAAGGAGGCGGACGCGTTCAGGCATTCGCCGAAGGGGTCCGACCGCGCGTACTCCCTGCCGGAGATCATGGCCATGACGGTGGACGAGGTCGGGGAGGCGCTGAAGGGCACGAAGGCGGCGGACCGTCTGAGGATACTGTCCGAGATCGGGCTCGGCTACCTGACGCTGGGGGAGTCCACCCCCGCGCTGTCCGGTGGAGAGGCCCAGAGGCTCAAGCTGGCGTCCGAGATGGGGAAGAGCCAGGAAGGCTCGGTGTTCGTGTTCGACGAGCCCACGGTGGGGCTCCATCCCAGGGACGTGCGCACCCTCATCGGGGTTTTCCAGCGCCTGATGGACGACGGCGCCACGCTGATCGTGATAGAGCACGACCTGGACCTGATAGCAAACGCGGACCACGTCATCGACATGGGCCCCGGCGGAGGCGAGTCGGGAGGGAGGATCGTCTCGTCGGGGACAGTGGAGCACGTGGCCTCCGATCCGGAGAGCGTGACCGGACGCTATCTGCGCGGTATCCGCTGACGGACTGCTCCTCCTTTATAATGAGAAGCCGATTCCTTCAGCATGACGAAACTTCCCCAGGAGATACTCGACCAGATGAAGAACCAGAAGGTCTACGCCCTCGCCACCGCGTCGAAGGACGGCGTCCCCAACGTCGTGCCGGTGGGCATGCTGATCCCGCAGGAGGACGGGTCCATCTGGATCATCGACAACTACTTCGGAAAGACCCTCGCGAACATGGAGGAGAACCCCAGGGTCGCGTTCTATGTCTGGAACCCAGAGTGCAAGGAGTCCTGGCAGGTCAAGGGGACCCTCAAGATCGAGAACGAGGGGCCGGACTACGAGGCCGCAGCCGTCTACGCGCACCTGATCAAGGAGACCTTCCCTGCGAAGCACCTCGTCAAGATGACAGTGGACGAGGTCTACTACGTGACCCCCGGCGACCACGCCGGTAAGAAGGTCCTTTGAAAACTTCAGAAGGAGGGGGCGACCCCTCCGGTTAATTATTTTGGGTTTCAGATCCCGGCGGAGGTCATTCCTCGTCGCCGGGCTTGATCATCTGGGAGGCCGCTCCCATCACGGTCGTGATGGGGATCAGTATCAGGCTGATCGGGTTGCCCTCGGACAGGTACCAGAATATCATCGACACCAGCACGCCGACGATAAGGCCGAGGATCAGTCCCTGCTTGACAGCCGGCTGCATCTCACTCGACCTTCCTTCCGACGGTCTCCTCGGCGGCCTCGACCATCTTGTCGACGATCTCTCTGGCGCCTCCCACATAGTTGGCGGCGTCCATGGTGTCGATGATCTCCTGCTCGGTGAGGATGCCCTTCAGGTCCTGCCTCTCCAGGAGGACGTCCCTCAGGTGCCTGTCCTCGTCCTCGGCCACCATGGCGGAGGAGCGGATGATCTCGTGGGCGTCCTGCCTGCCGATGCCCTTCTCGGTGAGCTTCATCATCAGGGGCTCGGCCATGACCAGTCCCTTGGAGGACTCGATGTTCTGGAGCATCCTGTCGCGGCGGACCTCGAGCCCGTCGAACACCCAGGTCATCTTCTTGAGGATCTCGTCCAGGAGAATGAAGACGTGGGTGAGCGTGAATCTCTCGGTGGAGGAGTTGGACAGGTCCCTCTCGTGCCAGAGGACCTGGCTCTCGAAGGTGGGCGTCACGAACCCGCGGATGACGCGGGCCAGTCCGCAGACGTTCTCGGAGTTCATGGGGTTCCTCTTCTGGGCCATGGTGGAGGACCCGACCTGCTTCTTCACGTCGAAGAACTCGGCGGCCTCCCCGATCTCGGACCTCTGGAGGTTCCTGATCTCGGTCCCGTACCTCTCCAGGGAGGTGGCGATGTTGGCCATGATGCAGATGCACTCTGTGTACCTGTCGCGACCGACGACCTGCGTGGCGGCGGGCTCGTAGGTGAGCTCCAGGTCCCTCATGACCCTCTTCTGGATCTCGAAGAAGTTCTTGCCGAGGGCGGCCCCGGTTCCGACGGCCCCGGCCATCTTACCGGCGCAGATCCTGGGCATGGCCTCGATGATCCTCTCCCTGTGCCTGAGCATCTCCGCGATGTACCCGGCGATCTTGAACCCGAAGGTGATGGGGATGGCGAACTGAGCATGCGTCCTTCCGATCTCGAGGGTGTCCCTCTCCCTCTTGGCGATCTTGGCCAGGACCATTATCATGTCGTCCACGTCGTCCATGACGATCTCCAGCGCGGCCTTCATCTGCAGGGCCGTGGCGGTGTCGACGATGTCGTTGGACGTGGCTCCGAGGTGGACGTACTTGCCGGCGTCCCCCTCGCACTGCTCCGTCATGGCTTTGACCATGGCCATGAGGTCGTGCCTGGTCTCCTTCTCGATCTCCTTGATCCTGTCGACGCTCACGACGTCGAGGCTGGCGACCCTGGTGATCTCGTCGGCGGCCTCCTGGGGGATGGTCCCGAGGGAGGCATGTGCGCGGGCCAGTGCGGCCTCCACCTGCATCTGGTAGTGGATGCGGCTCTCCTCGCTGAAGACGGCCTTCATGTCTTCGCGGCCGTAGCGGTAGTCAAGGGGACAGACGTTGCTCATGTGAATCGGTTCGGCGATTGGCTGTCTATTTAATAAATTGTGCCCTTATCCGGAAGGCGTGTGCGGCGCATCCCGTCGCGGACGCGTACATCGAAGCGGATCGGCCCGGATCGCCTCCTGCCGTGTGCCGGGCAAGGTGCAAGTCTTACTTTGTTTAGGTAACATCGTTACAAAGGACGGAAACCCTTATAAGGAAAAGCTTGATAGCCGTCCACTGAAGTGGGTCATGCTTCCGATCATGACCGCGTTGAACATAGGTGTGAAAATTTATGGAAGATTTTGTGGAGGAAATTCAGCAGCAGGATTCTCAGGTAGAGCAGCAGGCAGCAGAGGTACAGGAAACGACTGAAGCCGTCCCCGCTGTTGAGGAGACTGCAGAGAGCAATGTCGTTTCCGAAGAGACCATTGAGGCCCTTGAGGAGAAGCGCGACATTGTCAACGAGGATGCCGAGAGGCACAGAAAGCTCAGGGACGAGCTCAACAACCAGACCAAAGAGTGGAAAGCGAAGAGGGACGCCCTCAACGCCCAGGTCAGGGAGCTCGTGGACGAGGCAGGCAAGTGCAGGGAGGAGCGCGACTCGCTCAACCAGAAGGTCAGGGAGACGAAGGAGCTCAGGGACGAGTGGAACCAGAAGGTCACCGCCCTGAAGGAGCAGCTCGCCCCCTACAGGAACGAGAAATCCGACGAGAAGAACGAGGTTCCCGTCAAGCAGCTGAAGAAACAGCTCCAGGATCTTGAGTACACTCAGATGACCAAGCCCCTCGGAAAGGACAAGGAGAACGAGATCATCAAGCAGATCTCCATCCTCGCCAAGCAGATCGAGGAGAGGGAGAAGATCTACGAGCAGAACGACGAGGTCAAGAACCTGGTCCAGCAGCTCAGGGACGCCAAGGCCGAGGCCGAGGTGTACCACCACCAGGTCTCCGAGTACGCCGAGAAGGCCCAGGCCGCCCACGACAAGATGATCGGCTTCTACGAGCAGGCCGACAGGCTCAGGAAGGAGGCAGACGCCGCACAGGCGAAGTTCGTCGAGTGCAAGCAGGCCGCCGACGAGGAGCACAAGAAGCACATCGAGCAGATCAAGTCCGTCCACGAGATGGACAGGGACGCTTCCAACTTCAGGAACAAGAAGAACTCCGTCCGCAAGAAGAAGTCGGACAGCGAGGGCAAGAAGGAAGCCAAGGAGATCTTCGAGCGCTTCAAGGCCGGAGACAAGCTCTCCACCGAGGACCTCATGGCCCTCCAGAAGTCCGGATACCTCTGAGACGAAAACAGTTCAAGGAGGGCTGGTCCCCCAGCCCTCCCCATTATTTATCTTCGGGCTTTAACATTAAAGCCGTATGCTTAATTTTTCGGGTAAAATATTTATACAGCACCAACTTATCAATGAGTGCTGGGATAAGGCCAGGCTGTAGAGTGCATCCCATCCCTTCTTATAATCTGGCCTATCCCCACACCTGTCGATTCTTCTGTGCCTTCAGCACATACATTTATAATGCGCGCGCGAATCTGTCGCACGATTAACAATGGTCTTGGAAGGATTGGGAAAATCCCTTAGGGGCGTCCTCGGGCGCATCGGCAGCGCCTCATCCGTCGACGAGGAGCTCATCAAGGACATCTGCAAGGACCTCCAGCGTGCGCTCCTGGAGGCGGATGTGAACGTCAGGCTCGTCCTGGACGTCACCAACAAGGTCAAGGACCGCGCGCTCAACGAGTCGCCCGCGGCCGGCAGGAGCATGAAGGACCATGTCTCCCAGATCATCTACCAGGAGCTGGTGGCCCTGGTCAACAACGGCGAGGGCATCGCGCTCAAGCCCCAGACCATCATGATGGTCGGACTCTACGGTCAGGGTAAGACCACCACCACCGGGAAGCTGGCCCTGTACTTCTCCAAGAAGGGCCTCTCCGTCGGACTCATCGGAGCCGACGTCTACAGGCCCGCCGCCCTGGACCAGCTGAAGCAGCTGGGCGAGAAGGTGGGTGTGGAGGTCTACGGCGAACCCGGGCAGACCGACGCCGCGCTCATCGTCAAGAACGGTCTCGAGCGCTTCAAGGACAAGAAGATCGTGATCATCGACACATCGGGAAGGCACGCCCTGGAGGACGACCTCATCGAGGAGATCAAGAGGATCGCCGAGGTCGCCAAGCCCCAGGAGAGGGTCCTGGTCCTGGACTCCCAGGTGGGACAGCAGGCCGGGCCGCAGGCCGAGGCCTTCCACAATGCCGTCGGTGTAACAGGAGTGATCCTCACCAAGATGGACGGAACCGCCAAGGGAGGCGGTGCCATATCCGCCATCTCCAAGACCAACGCGAGGATAGTCTTCCTGGGAACCGGCGAACACATCCGCGACCTGGAGGCATTTGACGCCAAGAAGTTCATCTCCAGGCTGCTGGGCATGGGGGACCTCTCCGGACTCATGCAGATCGCCTCCGAGGAGATCGACGACCAGGAGGCCATGGAGGCTGTCAGCCGCGCCATCATGACCGGGAAGTTCAACCTCAACGACATGTACTACCAGATGGCGGCAGTCGGGAAGATGGGGACGCTGCAGAAGCTGATGACCATGCTCCCCGGCATGAGCGGCATGGAGGACAAGATCGACTTCGAGGCCTCCCAGAAGAAGCTCACGGTGTTCCGCACCATCATGGACTCCATGACCAACGAGGAGAAGGAGGACCCCTCCCTCATCAAGGCCAAGAGGATCGAGAGGATCGCCAACGGAGCCGGGGTCACCCCCCACGACGTCCGCGAGCTGCTCAAGCAGTACAACACGATGAAGAAGACGATGACCTCGTTCGGCAAGGACCGCAAGATGCGCAAGCAGATGATGAAGCAGATGGCGGGCGTGGACCTGGACAGCCTCAAGGAACTGCAGGGATCCGGATGAGGTACTTCGTCATAACCGGTCACAGGGCCATCTCCACAGGCGACTTCAAGCTGGACGACATCGCCGGGGGAGCCGGGAGGCTCGACATCCTGGTGAGATGCGTCAACTCGGCCTTCTTCCTGAGCCACAACCTCCGCAAGGACGTGGAGGCCTACCTGGTGCTGATGGGAGGGGACGACCCGCCCAAGACCGTGATCTTCAAGGGCGCGGACCTCAGGTACCTGAACCCGGACGAGAGGAGCACGGCGTCTCTGATCCGCAACGCCCTGCTGAAGCCCGTCGCCGAAGGGGAGGAGGTCAAGTCCTCGCCCGGGGTGTACGTGACCAGGATGTCCTTCTCCGACGTCTTAAAACACCTTTCCGAGAGGGGCAGCTTCGTGTACCTCAAGGAGGACGGCACCGACTGCAGGGAGTACGACTTCCCGGAGAACCCGGTGTTCGTCCTGGGGGACAACCGCGACCTGACCGAAGAGGAGGAGTCGGAGCTCCTTACATACTACCCAGACAAGATCCGCATCGGGCCACTGAGCCTGCACGCGGACCATTGCATGATAATAGTCCACAACGAGGCCGACCGCAGGTCGGAGCGAGGTTGATAACATGGCAGACACCGTAGAGAGGATCCCGCAGCACAGGCACTGCGTCAACTGCGGCAAGGCGTTCGTCGGAGATGGTCAGTTCTGCAGCCAGACCTGCAAGGACACCGCCGGCGACGAGGTCAAGGGCAAGCTGAGGAAACTCGGGCTCATATGGGTGGCGATCGTCGTCGTCACGATCGTCGTCGTTGTGATGACCCTCGGCGCCGGGGAATGACCACAGCAGCGGTCGCGGGGACGTTCGACGTCCTCCACGACGGTCACAAGGCACTCCTGCGCCGCGCATTCGAGGTGGGGGACGTGGTCGTGGTCGGCATAACGTCCGACCGCATGGCATCCGGCTCCAGAGGCGTCTCCGTACCCATGCACATCAGGAGGGCCGAGCTGGAGGCGTTCCTGTCCGACATGGGCGAGCACAGGGTCTTCGAGATAGACGACATCTACGGGCCGGACGAGGTCATGGACTCCGTGGACGTGCTGGTGGTCTCCGAGGAGACCATGGACAACGGCCGCAGGGTCAACGAGCGCAGGGTGTCCAGGGGTCTGAAGCCAATGGAGCTGTCCGTGGTGCCCCTGGTGATGTCCGACGACGGCGGGAAGATAAGCTCATCCGCCATCCTGAGGGGCGAGTACGGCAGGTCCGGTCACCGCCAGGTCATGGACATAGCCGTGGGCTCCGCCAACCAGGTCAAGGTCTCCGCCGTCCGCTCCGTGATGGAGCGGGTGTATGGGGAGGTCAGGATCACCGCCGTGGACGTCCCCAGCGGCGTGCCGCCCCAGCCCTTCGAGGGCCAGACCCACGAGGGCTCCCGCAACAGGGCGCTGGCGGCGCTCGGCGGACACGACATGGCCGTCGGCATAGAGGCGGGCGTCTTCGAGATGCTGGACGGCCTCTACGACATCCAGCACTGCACCATAGTCTCCAGGGACGGCAGGGAGACCTACGGCCACGGGTCCGGCTTCAGGTACCCGGACGCCATAGCCGCGCTGGTCCGTGCCGGCATGACGGTCGGCGACGCCGTCCACGAGGTCTACGGGGACACGGACATCGGCAAGAAGCAGGGCGCGGTCGGCCTGCTCAGCAAGGGCCTCATCGACCGCAAGACCCTGACCGAGCAGTCGGTCACCGCGGCGATGATACCGCGCATATGGGATGAGTGAGATGTTCTACAGGCAGAGGATACGCAGCGACTCCAAGTATCTGACCGACGAGTCGAAGATGACCGGGAAGGGGGAGCATGTGATCATCCCCGTGGACGAGTCCGAGCTGAGGGAGGTCATGAGGGTGAACAACTCCAAGGGGAACCCCGTGACCGTGAGCGCCATGAGGACCGGCGTGTGCGGGGGATGCGTGCCCCTGGAGGGCGACGTGATCTCCCTGGAGAGGATGACCGGGGTCATCGGCATCGGCAGGGACGACAGGGGCTACTTCGTCAGGGTCCTGCCCTGCACCACCATCTCCGAGATCAACAGGGTGCTCAGGAGCAGGGACTTCTCCCACCTCTCCGACGTCACCGAGGGCGCCAGGGAGATGCTGTCCTCGGAGCCGGTTCCATATTTCTATCCGGTGGACCCCACGGAGATGAACGGCTCCATCGGAGGGAACATAGCATGCAACGCCTCAGGCCCCAGGACCTACAGGTACGGGCCGACCCGCGACTGGGTGAGGAGGCTGATGGTGGTGCTGCCGGAGGGACAGTACATAGATTTCACCAGAGGGGACTACGTGGCCGAGGGCAGGCGCATCAGCTTCCCAGCCGGCAGGTCCTACTTCTCCTTCGACATCCCGTCCTACGATTTCAACACCGACGTGAAGAACGCCGCCGGCCCCATGTTCCATGAGAACATGGACCTGATCGACATGTTCGTCGGTTCCGAGGGGATCTTCGGCATCATCGCCGAGGCCGACGTGTACATCGCGCCGTGGCACCCGCTGGTGTCCAACATCCTGTTCTTCCCCACCGACAGGGACTGCCTGGATGCGGTGAGGGAGTTCAGGGAGGACGACCTGGTGGACCCGGAGTTCCTGGAGTACATGGACTGCGGGTCCCTGGACCTGATCCGCAGGGTCATGTCGTCCGACCCGGCCATGATAAGGGTCCCGAGGCTGCCGGATGGCGCCGGTTCGGCGCTTTTCTTCGACATGCAGGAGGCCGGGGACATGGACGCCAGGTACGCCAGGGTGGCCGAGATCGCCGGAAGGCACGGAGGCTCCCTGGACATGTCCTGGTGCGGTCGCGACGCTACCGACCGCGAGAGGATGAGGGAGCTCAGGCACTCCATCCCCAGGTCGATATTCGAGTACGTGGCATCCCTGAAGGGGGAGATGCCGGGCATCCACAAGATGGGCACCGACATGTCCGTACCGGACGAGGCGGTCGACGAGATGATGTCGTACTACGCCGAGCAGCTGGACGCCGCCGGGCTGGAGTACGTGATGTTCGGCCACATCGGGGACAACCATCCCCACGTGGAGATCATACTGAAGTCCATGGAGGACTTCGAAAGGGCAAAGGAGGTCTACGCCAGGTTCGCGGCCAAGGCCGTGGAGCTGGGGGGATCGCCGAGCGCCGAGCACGGCATCGGGAAGATCAAGACCGACTACATGCGCATGATGTACGGCGAGAGGGGCGTGGAGGAGATCAGGAGGGTCAAGGCCATCCTGGACCCCAAGGACATCCTCTGCCGCGGCAACCTGATAGGGGTGGTGCAGTGAGGTTCGCCGTCGCAGTCAAGCAGGTCCCGGACACCATGGAGATGTCCGTGGACGAGAACGGTTCTCTGGTCAGGGCCGGGGTCCCCTCGATCCTGAACCCCTACGACGAGTACGCTCTGACGAGGATGCTGGAGATGAGGTCGGAGGGCGACGAGGTGATCGTGTTCACCATGGGCCCGCCACAGGCCAGGGACGCGCTGGTCAAGTGCCTGGAGCTGGGCGCGGACGAGGCGTACCTTATCACGGACAGGGCTTTCGCCGGAGCCGACGTCTGGGCGACGGCCAGGGCTCTGACCGCGTTCATCCTCAAGTTCGTCCCGGATGCGGACCTGTACGTCTTCGGAAGGCAGGCCATCGACGGGGACACAGGGCAGGTGCCCTACGAGGTCGCGGCGCAGCTGGGGGTGCAGCAGTTCGCCTACACCGAGGAGCTGACGCGCGACGGAGACGGATTCATCGCGGTCCAGGACTACGGCGACACCAGGAGGACCTGCAGGGTCCCAAGAGGGTCGGTGGTGTCCTTCGGTGCCGTCGATCCCAACGGGTCCCTCCCCACGATCTCGGGATACCTGAGGGCCAGGGGGATGGAGGTCCGCGAGGTGGACAGGGTAGCCATCGGACTCGGCGTGTACTCGGTGGGGCTGAAGGGCTCCATGACGAAGATCGTCTCCACCAGGACGTCCTCTGGTTCCAGGAGGAACAGGAAGGTGGAGATCAACGACCCGGCCGTCGGGGCCGGATTCATAGTCAAGGAACTGGAGGCGGTGAGATGAGCGACTGCTCGGGCGGATCATGCTCGTCATGCTCGTCCTGCGGGTCGTCGGACGACCCGGACAGGCTGCCTCCGGGGATGCTCAAGGTGTACGACCTCAACCAGTCCACCGCGGACGGCGTGCTGGTGTGGATCGAGACCGAGGGTTTCGGAGAGGACCTGCGCATGGCCGACGTCAGCGCCGAACTGCTGGGTGCCGCCAGGGGGCTCTCCGACGGCCGCGTGTTCGGAGTCGTCTTCGGGGGGCAGGAGGTCAAGGCCCTGTATCCCAGGATATTCGGGTACGGGGTGGACACCCTCTACCATGTGAGGGAGAGGGACCTGGAGGTCTACCGTCCCGAGGGCTACGCGTCCTGCATAGTGTCCCTCATCAAGCGCATAGAGCCCGCCACGGTGCTCATCGGGGCCACCTCCCGCGGAAGGGAACTCGCTCCCAGGATCGCATCCGAGCTGGGCACCGGGCTGACCGCGGACTGCACCGGGCTGACCGCCGACGGCAGGAGGATCGTGATGACCCGTCCGGCGTTCGGAGGCAACCTGGTCGCTGACATCGAGTGCCTGAGGTTCCCTCAGATGGCCACGGTCCGTCCCGGCACGTTCCCCATGCCGGAGGCCAGGGACGGCACAGGCACGGCGATCTACTGGCAGTTCAGCGGAGGTCTCAGCAAGGAAATAATGTTCGAGGAGACCGTCACGGAATCCGGAGAGGACATCAGGGACGCCCGCATACTCATCTCCCTGGGGGACGGCATACGCGACAGGTCTCTGATCGATGTGGCGGAGTCCGTCGCCCGGAAGGTGGGCGGGATGGTCTCCTGCTCCAGGTCCCTGGTGGAGAAGGGTTGGATGCCCCGCTCCAGACAGGTGGGCATGTCCGGCAGGACGGTCGCTCCCGAGGTGTACATCGCGTTCGGCATCTCCGGCGCGGTGCAGCACAGGGCGGGGATCTCCGGCGCCCACAAGGTGATCGCCGTCAACAGCGACCCCGACGCGCCGATCCACCACTACGCGGACCTCAGCCTCATCGCCGACGCCGGCGACATCCTGAGGGAGATGGACAGGGCCCTGCGAGGGTCCCGGTCCGGAAAACAATGAAGTGTCGACGGGTGCCGGGAGATCCCGGTCCCGTCGACCATTATGATTTCAGTCGTTCTTGAACTTGGAGAGGGCGCACTCCGTGACCTTCTCCACATGTCCGGCCACCTTGACGTTGCGCCAGACTGCCTCGACCCTTCCGTCCTTGCCGATGAGGAACGTGGACCTGATGGTTCCGACGGTCTCCTTCCCGTAGGAGACCTTGGTGCCCCAGGCGCCGACCTTCTCCATGAGCTCGTGGTCGGGGTCGCTGAGCAGCTTGATCTTCAGCTGCTGCTTGTCCATGAACTTCCTGTGGGACTCCGGGGAGTCCTTGCTGATCCCGATGACCGGGATGTTGCGCATCATCAGCTTGGGCACGTTGGCCGTGAACTCCACGGCCTCCTTGGTGCATCCGGGGGTGTTGTCCTTCGGGTAGAAGTAGACGATGTGGCGGACGCCCTCAAGCATCCTGCTGTCGAACTCCTCGCCGTTCTCGTCCTTAAGGACGAAGTCCGGGAACCTGTCTCCGACCTCCATGCTACCGCCTCAGAACAGGGTGTCCTTCTTCATGGCCACGATCGGCTCGAGGTCGAGCTCCATGAAGATTATCGGGTGCGTGATCTCGTAGGCCACGACGATCGCCGGGGCCATCTCGCCGAAGATGCCGATCTCCTTGCCGTCAAGCATGACCTTGGCGCCCCTTCCGGGCACGAAGGTGGGCAGGTCGCATGGCTCCAGGGTGTAGGTCAGGCCCATCTCCCTGAGCACGGACTCCGTCAGCGACTTTATCTCGGTGAAGGAGGTCTTCGACGCGGTGACCATGGCGCATAGGCGGGGGCGGGTGTGGTTCTCCCTCACGACGTTCCCGACCTCGAAGATCCTCTGGGGGAGGTCCCTGTGCTTGTTGTGCCTGAGGATCCTCACCAGGCTGGGCATCAGGTATGGCCTGAGGCAGGTGTGGTCCTCGGTGATCGGGTTGAGGATCCTGATCACGTCGACCTCCGGGAGGCCGGAGATGCCGAACTCCTCCTCCTGGTTGCTGAGCGTGAGGGTGGTGACCTCGTTGAACCCGAGGCCGACCATGACGTCCCTGAGGTTCTCGGACAGCGTGGTGAGGGGCAGCAATCCCCCGGAGGTCTGGTCCAGCCTGTACGGGCCGCCGAACCTGTCGAAGCCGTATCCGGTGGCGACGTCTTCGTAGATGTCCACGTCGTGCATGATGTCCAGCCTGACGGAAGGGATGGTGACCTCGATCTCGTCTCCGTGGGCGACCGCGTCCATGCCCATCCTGCGGAGGCACTCGACCATGCCTTCGGGGCCGAGCTGGGTTCCCAGGAAATTGTCGCAGGCGGATGCGGAGATCGTCCTCTTCGAGGGGGAGAGGTCGGGCGAGCGGAAGGTCTCGTCGCCGTCGTGCATGATGACCGTCTCGATCCTGCCGCCGCGCTCCGCCAGGGCGGTGGCGACGATGTCCAGGGCGCCCTTGACCGCCTTGCGGTCGTTGCCGGTCACGTCGATGAAGAGGTCGTGCCTGCCGACGGTGACGGTGGTGAGGACGCCGTTGATTATGGGCGGGAAGGAGAGGACGGAGCCGTTCTTGTCGAGGATGATCGGGTACTTGTCGAAGCCGTCCAGGAGGTGGGCGTACGCCTTGCCCTTCTCGTTCCTCTCGAGGATCTCGGCCAGGTCCATCTCCTCGTCCATGGCGAGGGGGACGAACCTGACGGAGTGGGGGTCCACCAGCTTGTACACGAACGGGGGCTCGACCTTGTTCAGGTCGTGGATCCCGATGGCGAGCTTGCTCCTCTTCCTGCCGATGGTGATGTGCAGCTTCTCCTGCAACTCCATCATGGACCTGAGGAACTCGTCGTCGATGTCGACGCCCCTGACGACGCCGCAGAGGAACCAGGGCCTCATGGCCTTGACGCTGGGGTCGACGGTGACCTCGATGTCCCCGTCGGCGACATCGTACTTCTTCATCCCCGGCTCGATGTCCAGGAATGCGCGCAGCGCCCTCGCGAGGCCCTCGACGCTGTAGAGGTCGGGGCGGTCCGGGAAGAACTCGACGTCCATGTCCTCGCATCCCGGCTCGGTGTCGTGCATGTCCGCACCGATCATGGGGATCCTCTGGACCAGCGTCTCCTGGGGGACCTTCTGACCCAGGATGTTGCACAGGTCGCTGTACTTGAAGTTGATCAAAGGCATGACGCCCGAATCGGACACTCCATATAATAAACGCACGCGTGCGCGTAAGGTCATTGAACAGGTCGAGAAAATGGAAAAGTGCTGAGGGGCTTCCGCCCCTCTGATTCATCTGCCCAGTGCCGCGTGGGCGCTTCCTAGCTGTCCCGCGGCCTGTGCGGCCAGGGTGGAGAGCTCTCCGGCCAGGACGGTGGCGGCGACGATCTCCGCCAGCTTCCTGGACTTGCCGTCACCGAGGCACCCGATCATCTGGAGGGCCTCGCGCTGGCAGGGGAGGCGGGTGCCTCCGCCAACGGTCCCGACCTCGACGGTGGGCATCCTCACGCAGATGTAGAGGTCCCCGTCAATATCCTCGCATGATGTGACGGCCATGCTGCCCCCGACGACCTGGGCGGGGTCCTGCCCTGTGGCGATGTACAGCGCGGCGACCATGTTGGCGGCGTGTGCGTTGGCGCCCAGGGTCCCGGCCATACTGCTGCCCAGGAGGTTCTTCCTGTAGTTGGTCTCGACGACCGCCGCGGACGTGGTGTGCAGCCTCTTCTCCACCACCGCCTTGGGGATGGTGGCCTCCGCGATCACGGTCTTCCCGCGGCCGTTGATCATGTTGATGGCCGCCGGCTTCTTGTCAGAGCACATGTTGCCGGAGACCGAGATCATGACGGCGCCGGTCTCCCTCTCCAGGAGCCTGCAGACCGCCTCGGACGCGATGGTGGCCATGTTCATCCCCATGGCGTCGCCGGTCTCGAAGGCGAACCTGAGGAAGAGGCTCCTGCCGTCGGGGTACTTGTCGATCCTGGCGAGCTTCCCGTGGCTGGTGGTGGAGGCCACGGCCTCGTCGATGAGGTCCATGTGCGCGTCGATCCACTCCATGACTCTCTTGCCGTGCTCGATCCCGTCGACCCTGAGCACGGGGGCGCGGGTCATCGCGTCGCCGTACACCATGGTCCTGACCCCTCCGCCGTCGTTCATGACGGACATGCCGCGGGAGATCGATGCGACTAGCGCCCCCTCGGTGGTCGCCAGGGGGACGAGGAACTCTCCGTCGGCGTACTCGCCTGATATCTTCACGGGCCCGGCGTATCCCAGGGGGATCTGGGTGGTCCCGATCATGTTCTCGATGTTCTTGGACGCGGTCTCGGGGTCGAACCCGTACTTGGCCACGGTGCCGAGGCTGGCGCCGGTGTACTCCTCGGCGGCTCTGCGACGCTCCTCGACGTCGGCCGCCGTGTATCCGCGGTTCTTCAGACCGCTGTGCTCTGCCATGCCGTGGTCATGGGGTTATCCAGATAATAAGATGCTGGGGAATCTGGCACTTGCCCGACATCCCCATGTGTGTCCCTTTTATCATATGAGCGCCTTAATCTTGAACATGCGCAAGCGCTGGCTCTCCGAGAAGATGGAGGACATCAACGACAAGGTGGACCAGGCCGCCGAGAGGCTGCCCCCCAAGAGGGACTCCATCAGGTCAGTCCCCGACAGGGACCAGCGCATCATCAGGATCTTCCCGTACTTCGTCGGGATGTGCCTGGCGATATGGCTCATCGGGTTCCTCTACGTCGGGGAGTTCACCTTCTCGAAGATGATCGAGCTGCTCTGTCTGGTGTTCGTGTCTTGCTTCGCCATACTGGGCGTGCCCTGCCTGATTATGATGGACAGGGGGGTCTTCAACAACTGGGTCATGTTCGGCATCGCCGTGGTCATGACCGGGTTCATGTGGGTCTCCGGGATCTTCTTGGGTAAGGTGTACTACGCCGAGGCGATATACGAGATGGTCAGCGTATTCGGGGTGCATCTGAACGACATCCTGCAGTTCGTCATCGGCTTCGGGGCCACGCTGGCACTGGTGTACTTCACATCGATCGGCGTCCTCAGCGTCATATGCGCGTACATGCGCCAGTACATCGCCCGCGTCTTCCTGTCCATGCAGTCGAGGGCCGGAACAGGCGAGCGCGGCAAGGCGGAGGGGTTCTTCATGGTGCCGGACATCATCGACGTCAAGGAGGTCGTCCTGGAACCGGAGATGGACCAGCACGTCTTCCACTTCTCCTCGGCGTTCAGCCTGTGGGCCTACCTGTTCATCCTAGGTCTGCTGGTGTCTTCGTATCTTTTCGTCAACCCGCTCCTGATCTCGGAGCTGGGTAGCTACACCATGCTGGCCGTGACCCTGATGCTCTCCATGTTCACCCCAGCCCTGGTCATCCCGTGGATGGTGGTCAGGACCGTGGGCGCCAAGGTGAGGTCCGACGCCCCCCGCGACTACTATCTTTGGATAGGAGCCAGGAGGAGGCTGTTCACTACATTCATGGCGCTGGGTGTGTTCATGATGATGTTCGTCCTCTCGGTGTACCTGGGAACGAACGCCTTCGAGATCGTCATGAACTACGTATCCTTCCTGGTCCCGCTGTTCGCCACCACCACGATGTATGCGGGACTGTACGTCAACAACTTCGAGACGCCGGTGTGCGAGCAGGTGTGTGAGAAGTTCGAGGAAGGTAAGGGCAGGGGAGTCCCCAGGTCCGACGACCTTGATCGTTAATAGGTAAAGGAGGAAACATAGATCGGCCACAAAGCCGAGACTTCCCTGCAAAAATCCCGAACTACTCATTATATTTAAAGGAAACTGTCCAATTTGAGGAATGGTAGCAGGATCTTCGAAGCATCGGCCTTATAAACGGTTATAAAGCGGTTATAAAGGGGTTTCCGCCCCCGATCCGGACGGGGGCGATGTGGATCGGTGTCACTGGTCCTCTTCCAGAAGCGCCAGGAAGAACCTCCTCTGCATCTCGTTGCCCAGGATGTGCGGGGGCTTGAGCTGGGACGAGGCGGTACCCTTGGAGATTGCCAGGTCCCTGTACAGGAGGTACGTCTCGGGCTGCACGTACTTCACGTCCAGCCTGCCGAACAGGCCCTTCTCGAACTTGTACCCGTACAGCGGGTTGGTCTCGCACAGGTTGCGGTTGAGCTCGTCGGCGATCTGGTCGCGGGTGAGTCCCTCTGGCAGGTGGTCAGGCTCAAGCAGGTAGACGTACCTCAGCGGGTCGCTGGACGCGTCCGGGTAGGCGGAGAAGTCGATGACGTCGAACCCGAGCTTCCTCTCGGTCCTCTCCAGGGCCTCCCTGAGGGCCACCTCGGTGGTCTTCTCGCCGGTCATGTTGAGCGACTGGTCGATCCTGTACTGGAACTCCAGCATGGGGGTGTTGTTGTGCATCCCTGTGACCTTGAGGGCGTCCCTCATCCTGTAGCGGTAGAACCCGGAGAAGTTGGTGGTGACAATCTCGTAGGACCTCCCCACCTCCAGCTTGTCCATGGTGACGATGTCGGCGGGGTCGTCGGTGTCCACGGGGATGAACTCGTAGAACATGCTGTCCGGGACCACGACGGCGTTGAAGTCGTCCATGGCCAGTGGGGTGGTGAACAGACCCTCCGAGGCGGTGACCCCGGGGAACAGGTACCTGAAGCCGTCCCCTGCGTACTTCTCCTTGAGCCTCCTGAGGTAGTCTGCGAAGCCCCCGGTGGAGATGCCGATGATCATGACCATCTTCGGCCACAGCTTGGGCATGATGGGCTCGTCGAACCCCTGCTCGAAGATGGCCCTGAGCTCGGCGGCCCTCTCGGGCATGGGCCTGACCTTGGACTCCAGGCTCCTCCTGACCTCGTCGGGCATCTTGATGCTTTCGTCGATGGTCCCCTTCTCGATGTCCTTCACCAGCAGGCGCCACTCCTTCTCGATGTACTGCATTATCTCCAGGGTCATGCTGATGTAGCTGCACACGGCCATGGTGACGTCTCCGTTCATAAGGGCGAACCTGGCGTGGAGGTAGCGGGTGTTGGTCTTAACGTCCGGCACCAGGGCCTCCTGGGGGGAGGTCATGAACAGGCCCAGGTGCTCGCCCAGGGACATGATGATTCTCCCGGATATGGCCCCGTATGTGGCGCCGTTCTTGAGGGTGGTCATGGGGGCCTCGATGAGGTTGATGGTCGGGGGCTCGATCCATCCCAGCCCCATGGCGTTGCACTGTATGGCGGTGCGCGCCAGCTGGTTGTACCTGTCGAGGACGGCTACGGACTCGTCGGACACCGGGATCCTCTTGGGGTTGCCCATGGTCCCGGAGGACTTGGCGTAGTGGCCCACATGGTACGAGGTGATCAGGTCGGTCTTCCCCTCCTCGGTCATCCGGTAGATGTACCCGGCGTAGTCGTCGTACATGGTGATGGGCACGCGCCTCTGGTACTCCTCGATGGAATCGATCTCGGCGAATCCGTACTTGCGGCCGTACTCGGTGTCCTTGTTGTCCCTGAGGATCTTCATCAGGACCTCGGTGTTGTACTTCATCGGGTCCTTCGTCATCTCCTCCAGCTTCTCGAGGACGGCCTTGCCCTCCATGTAGTTCTTCAGGTTCATCTGCCCCATAGGGGTCAGCTTGGACGGGTCGATGTCCATCTCCGCACCTCACTCCATGGTGAGGACGTCGGTGAAGCCGGTGGCCTCGAGGACCTCCATCACCATGTCCTGCACGTTCCTCACGGACATTCCGCCGTGGTTCGCCATCAGCTTGTTGGCGGCCAGCAGCACCCTGAGGCCGGCGCTGGAGATGTACTCCAGTTCCGACAGGTCCAGGACGAGCCCGTCGGCGACCTGGTTGGACCTGATGTACGAGTCCAGGTCCGGCGCGGTGGCGGTGTCGAGCCTTCCGACAATCCTGAGTACGGTCCTGTTTCCTTCCTTGCTCTCTCTTATCTCCATAGGTCTTCCTCCTTGGCTGTTCAGGGCGATGACATGCTACGGTACATGTCCGCATAGAGGCCGTCGAGCTCCATCAGCTGGTTGTGGGAGCCCACCTCCTTAATGTCCCCGTCCTTCATGAAAATTATCTTGTCGGCGTTGCGGATGGTGAACAGCCTGTGGGCGATGATGAACGTGGTCCTGCCCTCCATCATCCCCTCCATGGCCTTGGTCACCAGGGCCTCGGTCCTGGTGTCCATGTTCGACGTCGCCTCATCGAGTATCAGTATGTGCGGGTCCGCCAGGACCGCGCGGGCGAGGACCAGGAGCTGCTTCTCCCCCACGGAGAGCTGCGAGTTCTCCTCGCTTATGTACGTGTCGTATCCGTCCGGCAGGACGTCTATTATGGAGTCGCATCCCACGGTCCTCGCCGCCTGGACGACCTCCTCGCGGGTGGCGCCCTCCTTTCCGTAGGCGATGTTGTCCGCTATGGTCCCCTCGAACACCCAGGAGTCCTGCAGGACCATGCCGAACGCCCTCCTGAGCCCGTCGCGGTTGATGCCGCGCGTGCTGGTGCCGTCGACCTCGATGGTCCCCCCGTCGATCTCGTAGAACCTCATCAGGAGGTTGATGACGGTGGTCTTCCCGGCGCCGGACGGTCCCACTATGGCTACCACGGAGCCGGGTTCCACGTCGAACGACACGTCCCTGAAGAGCGTCCTTTCCGGCGTGTAGCCGAATGTGACGTCGCGGAACCCGACCCTTCCCTCCACCTTCGAAACGTCCAGTCCGGGGAGGTCGCTCTCGTCGGGCTCCTCTTCCTCGTCCAGGATCTCGAACAGCCTCTCCACCGCCGCGAACCCGGACTGCACCTGGTTCATGCCGGAGGACGCGGACTGCAGCGGGCCGCTCAGCATCTGGCCGTAGAGCAGGAAGGCTGTGAACCCTCCCAGCGTCAGCGACCCGTCGATGATCATGTACGCCCCGAAGATGGAGACGCAGATGTAGCCGATGTTGTTGACTATCAGGGTGACCGGCATGATGAACCCGGAGGCGAACTTGGACCTGACATACGCCTTGTGGAACCTGCCGTTGATCTCCGCGAACCTCTCCTCGGAGACATCCTCCATGCCGTAGGCCTTCACCAGGGTGTGGTTGTTCAGCACGTCCCCCATGAAGCCGTTCAGCTCCCCCACGGTGCTCTGCTGCAGCTTGAACCCCTTCTTCGTCTTCTTGGTGATGAACCTCATCAGCAGGAAGGACACGGGCATGAGCACCACATAGATGATCGCCAACAGGGGGTTGACGACGAGCATCATGATCAGGATCAGCACTATCAGCAGGATCTGCACCATCAGGTTCAGCAGGTCGCTCTCCAGCAGCGACTCCACGGTGGTTAGGTCGTTGGTCAGGCGCGAGGATATGTCCCCCGACGAGTGGGTGTCCAGGAACCGGATGGGAACGCGGTTGAGCTTGTTGTGCAGGTTGCGCCTCATCCTCTGGGTGGCGTTCCTGGAGACCACTATCATGTTCCTGTTGGAGACCATTGTCGCGCAGTACCCGAACACGTACAGCCCGGCTATGACGGCGATGAGCGGGAGGAACCCGTCGTCCAGATGGGTGTAGCCGTCTGTGACGTACTCCGTCAGCATGTCGATGAGGTTCCCGGCCAGCTTGGGCGCGAATGCCAGGGCCAGGCTTCCCAGGACCATGACGACCACCGCCGTTACGGCGAGCCTGCGGTCCTTCGCCATGTAGCCGCCGACCCTGCGCAGGGTCCCCCTTGACTTGCGGGCCATCACTCCCCACCTCCGGCGTAGGACTGGGTGGCGTGGATCTCCCGGTATATCTCGCAGGTCTCCAGCAACTCCTCGTGGGTGCCCTGCTGGACCACGCGGCCCTTGTCCATGACGACGATGCTGTCCGCATCGCGGATGGTGCTGATCTTCTGGGCGACCATTATGACGGTCTTCCCCTCCAGGCGCCTGCGGATGTTCTCCCTGACCGTCCTCTCCGTCTTGGCGTCCAGGGCGGAGAAGCAGTCGTCGAATACGTAGACGTCTGCGTCCCTGCAGATGGTCCTCGCCAGGGACAGCCTCTGCTTCTGGCCGCCGGAGACGTTCATGCCCCCTCTGGCCATCACGGTGTCCAGGCCTTCGGGCATCCTCTCCAGGACCTCCGAGAACATCGTGAGCCTGCAGGCCTCCTCGGCCTCCTCCCTGGAGACGTCGGAGCCCATGGCGATGTTGGCGTAGACCGTGTCCTCCAGCACCATCGTGCGCTGGCTGGCGTAGGCGATCCTGGACCTGAGGTCGGAGATGTCCATGTCACGGACGTCCACGCCGCCGAACAGAATCCTCCCGCCGGTGGGGTCGAACAGCCTCGGGACCATCTGCACCAGGGTGCTCTTGCCGGAGCCGGTGGCCCCGATTATGGCGGTGGTCGCGCCGCGTCTGATGGTCACGTCTATGTCGGAGACGGCGTCCTTGGCCGCCCCGGCGTATCCGAAGGACACGTCGTCGAACACGACGGCGGCGTCGGAGTCCGCCGAGGGGGAGACCTCCTTCGGGTCGTTCACCACCGTGGGATCGTAGTAGATGACCTCCTCCAGCCTGGCCGTGGACACCACGGTCTTGGGCAGGGTGGTGACGATGAACGGCACGATGGCCAGGCAGCTGATGAAGTATGTGACGTACTGGAAGAACAGGATCATGTCGGAGATGGTGACCAGCCTCTCCTGCAGCTCCACCGAGCCCAGGTAGTAGATCAGGAGCACGGCCAGGTTCATGATCATGAGGGCGATGGGCGTGAGGTAGCAGATCTTCAGCGCCGCCTTCGTGGAGTCGTCGCGGAACTCCTCGTTCAGGTCGTTGAACCTGTCGATCTCGTACTGCTGCCTCCCGAACGCCCTGATGGTGCGGGCGCCCTCGGCCTTCTCCCTCACGAGGGTGTTCAGGGTGTCCAGCTCCTTCTGGACCTCGTTGAACATGGGCATGCTCTGGCGGCTCTTCAGCACCATCATGGATATGGTGACGACGAACGCCACCACCAACACGGCGCACAGGGTCAGGTTGATCATGGCGGCGGCGATGACCACGGCCACGATGACTATCGGCACCAGGAGGGCGTTCCTCAGGGCGTTGAGCATGAAGATCTGGATGCGGGTGGTGTCCGCCGTCAGGCGGGTCATCAGCGTGGACCCGCCGAACCTGCTGAAGTCCTTCTGGGAGAACGTCATGATCCTCCTGAACAGGTCCCTGCGAACGTCGCAGGTGACGCTGGCGCTCAGGTACGCGCTGAGGTACGAGACCAGGACTATCGACAGCCCGTACATCAGGGTCATGGCGATCATCCTGATCCCCGCGTCCCTGATGAAGTCCATGTCCTGGTTCGCCACCCCTCCGTTCAGGATGTCGTGGGTCTCGGACAGCACCTGCAGCTGCAGGTACACCTGGAGCACCACGAACACCATCAGGACGGCAATCTGCTTCCAGTAGGGTGCGACGTAGTCCTTGAGGAAGCGCCTCATCGCTCCGGCCTCCCTTTTCGGTCCCTTGTGTAGGGGGTCATATCAGGCCTTCCCTGTGGAGGATCTTCCTGGGCATGGAGAAGAAGCGGCGGACAAGCTCCTCGTCCCCCTCCTTCTGGGCCTTGAACACGTAGGAGATCCCGGGGACGGAGTTCACCTCGCACAGGTAGAACTCGCCCTCCTCCTCGCCGAACAGGTAGTCGATGCTGCCGGTCTTCAGCCCGAAGGCGTCGGCCAGCCTGATGGACTGGTCGATGAGCTCCTGCGGGGGCTGGTACGGCTCTATGTACCCGCCCTGGTGGAGGTTGGACTTGAAGTCCTTGTCGTTGTGCCTGACGAACGCGTACACGAGCTCGCCGGCTCCGACAACGACCCTGAGGTCCCTGCCCTTGGAGGAGGGTATCGCCCTCTGGACGAGGACCTGGTCCCCGAACGGGGCCGCGGTCAGCATGTCCAGTATGCTCTTCAGCTCATCCCTGTCCTCCACCAGGCAGACGCCGCGCCCCTGGTAACCGTGCATGACCTTCATGACCAGAGGGAACCCGATCCTCTCCTCGATGGAGTCGATGGTGGTGTTCTCCCCGACCAGCATGGTGTCGGGTATCTTCAGCTCCGGGACCGCCTGCTTGGCGATCTGGAAGGAGTAGAGCTTGTCCCCCGCCTTCTCCACGGCGTCGTAGGTGTTGATGCACGGGACCCCCAGGGTCTCGAACATGCGGAGCACCGCCTTCAGCTGGTACGTGTCGCGCTCCTCGGTGGTCATTATGAACACGAAGTCCGGGCAGTCGACCATCTCCCCGCGTATGCGGACGTGTCCGTCGAAGCGGTCCATCGCCACGACCTCTATGTCGTTGTAGTCGACGAAGTCCACGTCAAGGCCCTGGCTGGAGAACAGCGTCCTGGCCATCTCGAACTCCTTCATGAACTGGGAGTAGTCCCCTGTGATCATCAATCCCTTCATTCCGATGCCTCCTCTCCTATGATCCATTTGTCCTCGGGCGGGTCCCTGATCCTCGTGTCCAGCTTGACCTGCGAGCGCGGCGCCCCCTCGGATTCGCGTCTGTCGTAAAGGCTGTCCTGCCATCCGCTCCTCATGAGATGGATCTCAGGACGGTTGAGTGAACCGAGCTTGCGGTTCCTGTCGTAGAGCTCGAACGTCCCCCTCATCGCCGAGTCCAGCGACCCTGACCAGGCGTCCATGTCCACGGGGCCGTGTCCGGGCTCCAGCTCCACGTACACGTCGTAGCGCTGTGCGGGGACGTTCTCGTAGATCTGCACCTGCTTCGCCGTCAGGCCGGCGGATGACGCGGTGGACACCACGACATCCAGCACCCTCGGTGCGGGCAGTTTCTCCTGGGCGATGTTCAGGATCTCCCTGGATTTGGTCACGAACTCGATGTCCGGCGTGTCGCCGACGAATCCCCTGACCTTCACTATGTCGTGGATCATGTAGCGGTACAGACCGCCGTAGTTGGTCAGGAGCAGCTCGTACTCGCGGCCCTCCTCCAGCTGGTCGGCGGTCAGCGGCTCGCCCCCCTCGACGGGGACGAACTCGTAAAAGACGGACATGGTGGCCAGGGTCCCGTAGCCGCACTCCGGGTCGTGGGGGATGCTGATCTTCGCCTCGCTGGCGCCGTATCCGATGTCGTAGTAGACGGTGTTCTCCGGAAGGAGCGGCCTCACCTTGGCCACGTTGACCCCGACGGATCCCGACAGCCAGAACCTGGCGGACACCAGGTTGGGCCAGTAGCTGCGGGGGATGAAGTTCTCCCTTCCGGAGTCCAGGATGGCCTGCAGCTCCGCCGCCCTCTCCAGGTGCGGGGACATGTGCCCCTCCGCGGTCCTGCGCTCCGATTCCGACAGCTTCAGGTCAGCTCTTACGGTCCCGTCCCTCATGTCGCGGATGATCTCCTCGGCGTGCTCCATGGCGTAGCATATCCTGGCGTACAGGCGGGCCGCGTTGTTTGACGTGACGATCATGACGTCGTCGTGCATCAGCGCGAAGAGCATGGTCAGGTACATGGTGGCCTCCCCGTCGGCAAGTCCCATGAACTCGCTGGGGTAGGCCAGGCCCTTGGAGAACGAGGACGACTCGAACGTCTTGCCGGAGGCGAACCCCACGTCTATGCCGCCGGAAGTCTTCCTGTCCGGTATGGCGGAGGTCACGGAGTAGTAGTGGAAGTTGTCCGCGAACTGCTGGGGGGTCGTCGTCCTGGGGTCCAGGCCCTTCGATCTGATCATCCCGATCACGGACTCGGACGCCATCATGCTCCTGACCAGGTCCCTGGTCATGTACGCGTTCCTGATCTTGTTGACGGCGTTCTTGGCGTCCCTGCTGACGTCCCCCTCCGGGATGAGCTTCGCCTTCCCGGTGGTCCCGGATGTGGATATGAAGTAGTCTGTGGGGCCGTGGAAGAGGACGTCTGACTCCCCGTCCGCCATCCTGTCGATGTAGCCGGAGAGGTCCTCGTACTCGTTTATCGGAACCGCCCTGCGGAAGTCCTCCAATGTGCGGATCCCGGAGAAACCGTGGTCGCGTCCGTAGGCGCTGTCCCTGGCCGCCTCGACTATCCCCATCAGGACGGCCTCCTGTGTGCCCCTGCAGTCGGAGCACATCCCCTCCCATCTGGCCAGGGCGTCGCGGTCGCCCAGCGACAGTATCTCCTCGTGCGGCCTCAACGGACCATCTCCAGGAGCCTCTTCATGCCGTCCAGGTAGCGCTTGGACACGTCGCCCCTCATGTCGTTCATCAGATAGAGGAGGCCGATGGAGGAGTTGGCCTCGCACAGGTAGAACTCGTTCTCCTTCTCTCCGAACAGGAAGTCCACGCTGCCCATCCTCATGCCGATGGCATTGGCCAGGCGGACGGCGGCGTCCTTCAGGTGCTCCGGCGGGTCGAACTCCTCGACGTGGCCGCCCTGGTGGACGTTGGACGTGAAGCTGCCGGGGTTCACGCGCACCAGCGCGTCCACGACCTGTCCGCCCAGCACGATCAGGCGCAGGTCCCTGCCCTTGGAGGACATGATGGCCTCCTGGGCGATTAGCTGGTCCCCGAACGGGGCCCCGTTGACGAGCTTGAGGATGCTCCTCAGCTCCTTCTCCGACTCGGCCAGGGTGATCCCCACGCCTCCCTCTCCGTGGAGGACCTTGAGGACCACCGGGTACCCGACCTCCCTGCCGATGGCCTCCGGGTCCATGCCCGGGGTCACCAGGATCGTCTTGGGCATCCTCACCTCGGGGATGACCGTGCTTGCGACCTGGAACGTCAGCAGCTTGTCGGATGTGATGTCCTTGCAGGACGCGGGGTTGATGCAGAGCACCCCCCTGTCCTCAAGCATGCGCAGGAGGGATTTGAGGCGGTACGACTCCGCCGTGTCCAGCCCGAAGGCCCTGACCGACACGAAGTCCGGGAGAGGCACGCGCTCGCCGTTGGTCAGGAGCATCGTGCCGTCGTCGTCCCCCACCGTCGTGACGATGTCCTCGAAGAACATCGGCTCGATCTCGATGCCCGTGAGGGACCTCATCATGGCGACCTCCTTGTCCACGTCGGCCCTCCTCCTGTTGACCAGATACACTCCTCTTACCATCTCGTCGCCTCCTGTTTTGAAAACCATGTGAATCGCGTGATGCCTCCCGCCCCGTGCATCCTCCGGATGGGACCCTCTGCATGGTCGTCCCATCGGTGCCGGTCGCAGGGTTCGAAGGTCCGTTCGTAAGGTCAGCCTCCCTCATCACGTCTCGCGGCGATGTCCAAAACCCGTGTACCCGAAGGCCCCATGGCCACCGGTCGACGCTTGGACCACCGTCCGACATGTATCTGTATCCAAAATAAAAGAGGATACGGGGACCGTCCGGTTCACTGGGACTCGCATCTCTTGCGCCTGCGGATCTCAAGCGTCTTGCCTATGACGAGGACTATGGCCAGGGTGGCCAGCGGTATGAACGCGTCGGTGACGTCGCCGAGGAGCCAGTATGCGACGACGAGGCCGATGATCCCGAACACCCCGAAGCGCTTCAGTATCCCTCCGGCACCCAGGAGGACGATGAATCCGATGATTATGAGCCATACCAGCAGGTTCACTATGAACTCCGAGGACAGCGTCAGGAACGTCGTGTCCCCGACCACGTCCTCTATGTACTTCTGGACCACCGTGTCCACGAACATCGGCACGGCTATGACCAGTATCAGGGTCATCAGAAGCCCCGCGATGAAGGATCCTGCCGCTTTCTTCGCTCCCATCGGCCCTGCATGTTCATACTGCTCTTAACGGTTGCCCGGAAGCGTCCTCCGATTCGGTTATAGGGATGGACGGTCTCACCTGTCCCATGGCAGACGCGGCTTACGAGGCCATGAGCAAGGCGAAGAGGCAGGCGGAGAGCGGGAACCCCCAGGGGGCGGTGGACACGCTGGAGGAGTACCTCAGGACGGACCCCCACAACACCAAGCCCAGGCTCCTCCTGGCGGACATCATAATCCACAAGCTGGACGACATGAAGTACGGCATGATGCAGCTGGACGCCATCCTCGACCTGGAGCCCGACAACGTGGACGCCCTCAAGGCCGCAGTCACTGTGCTCTCCAAGTACAAGAAGTACAACAGGGAGACGGACGAGAAGTTCCAGAGGATCCTGGAGCTGGAGCCGTCGGCGGAGATGTACAACCAGTACGCCAGGTTCCTGAGGCACCAGATCACCGACTTCCAGCGCTCCCGCGAGTACTACGAGAAGGCCATCTCCATGGACCCCAAGAACTACGACTACCACCTGAACTACACCGTCCTGCTGCTCAATGACGTGAAGGACTACGTCAAGGCCAAGGAGGAGTTGGAGTACCTGATGTCTGTGAAGCCCGGGGACGCCAACCTCAGGAAGAACTACGACAAGCTCATGAGGGAGAAGTTCGACAGGGACGGCAACCTCAAGAAGAAGGGCCTGATGGGCAAGCTCAGGCGCTGATCCCAGTATTTAAGGGGAGCCTGTCTCTTTTTAGGCTCCCCTACTATTGATATTTAAATCTTGTTAACGCGCGTAGAGAAAAATAACGGCGTTGAATAGCGTTATATACCTTCCCGACATAGTACGTTCCAGAGGTTGAATCATGGAACTCAAAGGATCCAAAACCGAAGCCAACCTGCAGGCCGCCTTCGCTGGCGAGTCCATGGCCAGGAACAAGTACACCTACTACGCCTCCCAGGCCAAGAAAGAGGGATACGAGCAGATCGCCGACATCTTCCTCGAGACCGCCGAGAACGAGAAGGAGCACGCCAAGCTGTGGTTCAAGGCTCTCCACGACAACAAGGTCCCCAAGACCATCGAGAACCTGAAGGACGCCGCATCCGGAGAGAACTACGAGTACACCACCATGTACAAGGAGTTCGCCGAGACCGCCAGGGAGGAGGGATTCACCGAGATCGCCGCACTCTTCGAGGCCGTCGGCGGAATCGAGAAGACCCACGAGCAGAGGTACCTCGACCTCCTGAAGAACATCGAGACCGGTGTCGTCTTCAAGAAGGACAAGGTCACCATGTGGAAATGCCGCAACTGCGGATACATCCACGTCGGAGAGGAGGCCCCCGCCGTCTGTCCCGTGTGCAAGCACGCCCAGTCCTTCTTCGAGGTCAGGGCCACCAACTGGTGATAGTCAAACTCCAAGGCCCGTCTCCGGACGGGCCACCAACCCGTTTTCCTCTCTGTTCTCCCACCGATCGGGATGCTTCGTGATTCGCGGAACAATTCCGATAGTCATTTTAAATGCCTTTAAGCCGATACGGTTTCCAGCAACCATATTGCTGAAATCGTAAAGTGATGGAATGAACTCGAAAGCGTTAATGGCGGCCGTACTGGCCGTCCTGATCACGTTTTCGCTGGGGGTGGCGGTTGCCTCGGACGGTTCCGAGGCGGCCCCGTCCGATGCGGAAACCATCGGCGAGGCGACGGAGTTCGCCGCCGGTGACATCTACGAACTCGGCGGGAAGAGCCTCGTCTTCACAGGCGACGGCCGTCTCGTCTTCAACAGCGGCTCCATACTGTCCGTGAGCGACAGCGTATACCTCGAGGGCTCCGGGACAATCCTGGCCCTCATGCCCGGATCCACGGTCCTGTTCATGGGCTCACCGTACGTGATCGCCACGTCTGTGGAGGTCGGACTCAACGGTTCCATGGATTTCGTGCTCGACATGGACATGACGACTCTGAGTGGCTCCGTGAGCATGGACATCAGCGACGGAGGCGAGGTCTCCATGATGGACGGGATCACCAGGGGAGGCCCCGGGAAGGAGGTCGACGCCCAGGTGAGCATGGGCGAAAGCGGCATGGCCGTCTCGATGAGCATGAACATACCCTACACAAGCGGCACGCTCTCCAGCAGCATCATCTCCTCGTTCTATCCCGAGATAACGCTGCCGTTCGAATCCGTGTACGCGGAGCAGACCGGCCTGGCCCTCGAGATGAGGTTCTCCAAGGACGCGGCCACCGGCGCCGTCAACATTACCGACATCGGCGGCAGCGGCCCCGCCTTCATGGAGGTCGACTCCATGCTGTACAGGATCCCCGAAATGGTCGAGATGAGAATGGACGACCTGAGGATGACGTTCGACCTCGAGACGGATGGCGCCTCGACCATCGTGCCCGTGGGCCTGCAGGTCGGCTCGGCCGACGCCACCATGACATACGGCGGAGTCACCTTCTCGGCGGAACTCCGCGACCTGAACACCGACCTGAGGATCTCCGCGGGAGCCGACGGGTCCGTCTCCATCGACGGAGGCTCCGACGGAGCTCCGTTCGAGATCGGCGTGGGCTCCGTCTCGATGAGCATCGACCAGATCACGGACGTCTCCGACATCGCCATGACAGCCTCGCTGACCGATGCGAGACTCACCGTGTCCCTGGACATCGCGACCCTGCAGTCCGTTCCAGACATCGATGTCACGCTGGAGTCCGGCTCCGCCGGGGTCGGATACACCGTGTCCACGGAAGGCGTCGTGACCACCGCCGGCGCATCCGCGCAGGGATTCCGCGTCTCTCTCGAAGTCGGAGCGGACGCCATCGGTCTCGAGGCCTCCCTGGACTCGGCAAGCGCCGACCTGACCGCCATCGGAAGCCCCACGGCCATCGATGCGGAGATCAGGGACGTGAAGGTCGATGCCTCGATAACCTCGGCATCCCAGGTCGGCACCCTGACCGTCGGATCCGTGTCCATGAACGTCCAGGCCCCCGTCGGGGCATCCTCTTACCAGAAGCGCACGATGGACATGCAGGGCATCGAGGCCCAGGTGTCCGGAGCGACCGTCTCGTCTATGAAGGTCGCCAGTCTGTCCTCGAGCGGCCCCGGCGTAGCGGTCGACAGCATATCCGAGACCGTCTCCGGCCTCGAGATCTCGATGGGGGACGTCCCATCCATCTTGTTCGACTCCTACCGCGCCGACGTGAAGGGCTTGGACGGAAGCGACGGATACGTAGAGGCCACGGATGTCGGCACCACGCAGGAAGGCGGCATCACCGGAAGCTACGTCTACGCCCTCGGACACAACACCAGCAGGGCGCTGAACGGCAGTCTCTCGTTCGTCTCCTCCGGCATCGTCGTCTACGACGGCATGACCGTGGAGTTCCGCGACAGCTATGTTGGGGACGTGCAGATCCTCGGCGGAACGGTCAACGGAACCGCGTACGTCTGCGGAGGCGGCTACCACACCGTGGCAGACCATGAGAGCAGCTACACGGTCGACGGCTACGGCGGATTCGACGCGGCCTTCGTGTTCGAGGACTCCCGCATCGTGTCCGTCGAGGCGACCCTCTGCTCCGACATGTACCTCGAGGACCACTTTACCGAGATCGAGCCCTATGACCCCGCCAGCGGCGGAGTCCCGTACGAGCTCGACGACAACGGCGACGCGGTCTTCACCGACCTGAGCGGCGGCACCATCATGGTCCCCGTCGGGCTCGCGACCTTCACCCTGACCGTCGACGGAACCGCTGGAGAGTACCAGTACGGGACCACCGTCACCGTTGAGGCGAGCACCACCCAGGCGGACATGGTATTCGCCGGATGGTTCGACGGAATCCAGATCGCTATGCCCGGAGGCGACTACTACGTCAGGTACGATGCCGAGATCCAGGAGCTCTGGGCCCCGGCGGACTACGACGTCGTCTCCGTCGAGGGCGGACTGTCCGTGGACATCGGTGAGAACGGGGTGTTCTTCGTAGCCGATGTGTCGACGCTCCTGGGAGCCAGGAACGCCGCACCGGTCACCGAGCTGACCGTGACCAACAGCGTCGGGTCCGTTACCGTGGACCTTGAGGAGGTCGGTTCGGGATCCCTGATGGTCATGATGTCCGAGATGGGCCAGACCCCTGTCGGATACATCAACGACGCCGCATCCGGCTCGAAGATGTACATGATGCAGGCGTCCACGCTGTCCCCGGACGGGGAGTCCTCCCCGCTGGAGTCCAAGGTCTCCTTCGCCGAGAGCGCCCCGGTGTCGGGAATCACGTCCTACGGACAGAGGATCGACATGGCGCCGACCACCGGCGACCAGTACCAGGTGGGCTACGGCGAGGGCGTCGTGGCCTACGCGCTCGGAGAACCTGACGGCGGAAGCGGCGGCTCCATGCTGATCATCGGCGCAGTGGTCGTGGTCATCCTGGTGGTGGCCGTGGTGGCCGTAGTCATGATGAGGCGCAGGAGCACAGCCTGAGCGCATAAACGGCGGCCCTGCCGCCTTCTTCTCAAAACATAAAACCTCCCCGGCCTCGCAGCCGGGGAGAGCAAAATTGAAGTTTCTCACCTGAGCCTGATGGTCTCGAGGTTCAGAGGGGCCTTGGTCTCGATGCCGAACTTCTTGTAGATCGACGACGCCAGGTCCGTGCACTTCCTGTCCTCGCCGTGTCCGATGATGATCTTGTCCGGCTTGGGCTCCAGGGACGAGATGTACCTCATGAGCTGCTTCCTGTCGGAGTGACCGGAGAACCCGTCCACGGTCTCCCTCTGCATCCTGATCTTCAGATTGATGGGCTTGCCGCGCATGTTCATGGTGATCTCGGACCTTCCCCTCTGGATGGTCCTTCCGATGCTGCCCTCGCTCTGGTATCCCACGAACAGCAGCCAGTTCTTCTCGTCGTCCGCCCACTCGCGGAAGTACTCCATGACCGGTCCGCCGGACATCATACCGCTGGTGGCGAGCACGATGCAGGGGTCGGGGGAGTGGCAGATCTCCTCCCTCATGTCGGCGGTCTCGACCCTCTTGAAGATGGGCGAGAGGAAGGGGTTCTCGTTCTGCTGGAAGATCTGGGTCCTCAGCTGGCTGTTCAGGTACTCGGGGTAGGCGGTGTGGATGGCGGTGGCCTCCCAGATCATACCGTCCAGGTAGACGGGCATCTTGGGGATGGTGCCGTTGCGCATCAGCTCCTCTATGACCAGCATGACCTCCTGGGACCTTCCCACGGCGAAGACGGGCACCAGCACCTTGCCCCCGTGCTCGGAGGCCTGCTGCAGGTACTGTCCCAGCTGCTCGGACGCATCCCCTCTGGAGGGCTGCACGTCGTTGTGCCCTCCGTAGGTGGACTCGATGACCAGGGTCTCCAGCCTGGGGAACCTGTTGGTGGCCGGGTTGAACAGCCAGGTCTTCTCGTACTTGGTGTCCCCGGAGAAGGCCACGTTGTGCAGTCCGTCGCCGATGTGGAAGTGGGCGATGGCGGACCCCAGGATGTGGCCGGCGTTGTGGAACGTGAGCCTGACGTCGGGGGCGATGTCGGTGGTCTCGTTGTACTTCAGGGTGATGGTGTGCAGGATCTCCTGCCTGACGTGCTGCGCCTCGTAGGGGGTCTTCTTGTTCTCCCCGAATCCCAGCTTGATGTTGTCCAGCTGGAGCAGCGCCATCAGGTCCCTGGTGGGCGGGGTGCAGTAGACCGGCCCCTTGTAGCCGTACTTGAACAGCGCGGGGAGCGTCCCGCAGTGGTCCAGGTGGGCGTGGGTGATGACGACGGCGTCGATGTCGTCTAGGGGCTGCACCTCCGGGATGCCGAAGTAGGGGGTGTTGTCGGAGCTGGGGTCCAGTCCGCAGTCGATGAGGATCTTGCTCTCCCTGGTGGTGAGCAGGGAGCAGGACCTCCCGACCTGCCTGAAGCCTCCCATGGCGGTGACCCTGACCCACTGCTCTCCGTCGAGCTTGGGCCTGGCCAGCCTCCTGGCCACGCGGGTGAGCATCTCCTGGCGCTCGTCGTGGTTGGCCCTCAGGTACCCCCTGACGTCGGAGACGGTCTTCGAGGGTATCGGCGGGGCGCGGATGACCTTGACGTTCCATCCGCACTGCTTCCTCAGGTCGGCCAGCAGCTGTCCTTCCTTCCCGACGACCTCGTTGGGGTTGACGGCCTCGATCAGGGCCTCCCCGGTCTCCTCGATGAAGTTGATGTCGAAGATGTTGGCGGACTCCGGGACCATCCTTCTGATCTTCTCCTCCACGGTGGCGGGGTCCTCCAGGTTGGAGGGGTCGGGACGGATGTCCACCCTGCGGTGGATGGTCTGGGCGAGCGTCCTGGCTACGGAGTCGTTGGCGGATATCTTCTCGTACTCGTCGGTGTAGACGACTACGAGCGGCCCCTCGAACTTGATCTCCTTGATCTTTATGTCCGGAGGCATGTTCCTCTTCACCTCTTCGGTGAGGGTTTCGAACAGTCTGTCGACATTCATGGCAATCCTGCTTCATCAATTGAACGAGAACCGGTTTAGAATGGAAGTGGTTTGAAGGGGTTTGGTGAGTCCGAACTCAGTTCGGGAACGCGAAGCCCATGGCCTCGCATCTGGACTTGATCTCTTCTGCGGGGATCTCCTCGTACCCGTCGGGTCCGATGTAGGAGACCAGCATTCCGTCGCCGGTGCAGTTGTCCCTCCTCCTGGCGGCGTTGAGGGCGGTGATGGCGACGTCGATTCCCTCGTCCTTGGACATCCCCTCCTTGAAGGTTCCCTCCAGGGCTCCGAGGGCGAAGACGGATCCGGATCCGACGGACATGTAGTTGTCCTCGATGTATCCTCCGGCGCCGTCGATGCTGAACACGTGTCCGCCGGTCCTGTCGTACCCTCCGACGATGAGTCCGAGGTAGAATCCCTGGCGGATGACGCTGGCCACGAGGGTGGCCGCGGCGGTGACGGACATGGGGGCGCCCTTCTTCATGGAGTATATGGAGATCTCGCTCTGCATGAAGCGCACCATCAGCTGCGCGTCGCCGACCACTCCGGCAATGGTCATGCCGATGTTGTCGGAGAGCTGGTAGACCTTCTGGACGTGCGAGTGGGCGATGATGTTGCCCATGGTCGCCCTCTGATCGGAGGCGAGTATGACTCCGTCCTTGAGTTTGATTCCGATTGTCGTAGTACCGGTTTTAAGAGCGTCCTCGGCTGTCATTGGTCAATCTCCTAGTTATGGGAAAAAGGCACCGTCCTCGACCGTGCTGGAGACCACATAGACGGCGGTTCTATATTAACCTGTCCCAAAGACCCACATGAGGCCCACCGGGCACGTGCCAGTGCCGGATGGACGCGGTCAGAGGGACGGGTTCCCGTACGAGGGATGGACAAATGAGATATCCCCTGTGTGCAGATTCCAGGGGACGAGGTTCACGCGATGTCGCAATCTTCGGGGATATCCTATGCTCTCTACGGGCTCTGGGCGGTCGGGATAGTACTGACGGCAGCCACCGTCTTCCTGACATGGGTCAGCGTCGACGCGGTCACATCCGTCGGCGGGTCGGCGGCGACGCTGTCGGGGATCGACGTCATGTCGATGCACGGCGGCGATGCGGTCCCGGGCGGGACGCTGGGGATCGTGCTGGTGCTCTACGCCTTCGTCTCGGCGGTGCTCCTGGTCCTGACCCGTATGTACCCCGAGAGGCTCGGCCTTGCCGGGACCCAGCTGCTGTTCGCGGTGATGACCGTCACAGTCCTCCTGTTTCTCTCGGACGCGGGATCGGGTTTCCTCGTCCAGTCCGACATCCCGGAGGGCGTGGTGTCCGACGGAGCCCTCGTCGACAGCGCCCCGCCATGGGTCGCGGGGCTGTTCGAGGGGGATGTGGTGAGCGCGGATATCTCCTACAGCATGTGGAGGTACCTGGGGGCGGTAGGACTGCTCGTGAGCTGGCTCGCATCGTTCCATCTTCTCCGTCAGGGGGATGACGGACAGAGGTCCGTCTGAGTCAGTCTCATGCCCATCCGCCTTTGAACGACTGGTTGTGATGATACAGTCTGACATAAGGGACATTTTGCAGACACTGTCTGCTATATCTCGGAATGGAGAGATGGGGTGCACGCGCACTCAAATATTCGAGACCTGGATTCCCGACCCATGAAGGCAGTCGTCTACGTGGAGAACGGGAGATTCGAGGTGCAGGACAGGCCCAGGCCGGTCATCAGAGACCCTAGGGACGCGATCGTCCGCGTGACCACCGCATCCATCTGCACCAGCGACCTCCACATCAGGGCGGGGGCCGTGCCCAGGGCGGTTCCGGGGACAGTGATCGGACACGAGTTCGTCGGCGTCGTCGAGGAGCTGGGCCCCGGCGTCCGGGGGTTCGAGGTGGGCGACAGGGTGGCCGTCAACGTGGAGACGTTCTGCGGGCACTGCTTCTTCTGCAGGCGCGGATGGGTCAACAACTGCACCGACCCTGCCGGCGGCTGGGCGATGGGATGCAGGATATACGGCGCCCAGGCCGAGTACGTCCGCGTCCCATACGCGGACAACGGCATGACCAGGATCCCCGACCATGTGACCGACGAGCAGGCGCTGTTCACCGGCGACCTTCTGTCCACAGGGTACTGGGCGGCCGACATCGGCGAGGTCTCGGAGGGGGACACCGTCGCCATCATCGGGGCCGGACCCACAGGCATCTGCACAGCGATGTGCGTCCGCATGAGGAACCCGGCTAGGATTGTCATGATCGACGTCCAGAGGGAGCGCCTGGACTTCGCTCTGCAGCACGGGTTGGCGGACGACGTTGTCTGCGTGCCTGAGGAGGACCCGGAGGCCTTCCTGAAATCCGCCACCGACGGGAGGGGTGCCGACGTGGTGATGGAGGTGGCTGGGGGGAGGGACACATTCCAGACAGCCTGGAGGATAGCCAGGCCCAACGCCGTGGTGGTCGTCGTCGCGATGTACGAGGAGCCGCAGGTGATTCCTCTTCCCGACATGTACGGGAAGAACCTCGTCTTCAAGACCGGCGGCGTGGACGCATCCCATTGTCAGGAGATCATGGACCTGATTGCCGAGGGCCGCATCGACCCGTCCGTCCTTGTGACGCACAGGTTCGGTTTCGACGACATCATGGAGGCCTACGACCTCTTCGCGAACCACCGCGACGGGGTCATGAAGGTGGCTGTCAGGATATCGGAACCATGAGATGTACTGTTAAATGACGGGTTCCTGTTCTTGTATCGGTCAGAGGTCATGATTGAAGAGGATGTATCAGGATTCGATGTTCTGTTCACCCAGGATGTCCTTGCCGCTCTTCGCAGACATGCCGAGAGGGAGGGCGTCAGCATATCGGAGTTCATAGCCGATGCTGTTCTGAGGGCTCTCGAGGACGCGGAGGACTCCGTACGTGCGGATGCGGCCTATCGGGAATATCTGGATGATCCTGTCAGCTATTCTCTCGAAGAGGTGTTCGGCGACAGGCAGAGGTGACGGTCAGCCTGTTTGACCGCTTTCGAACCAACGACCATGTCTGGGCGGTTTTCCTATTAGAACGATCCCTGGGACGTCTTTCATCATCATACAATGTATAAAATTATACTTCAATGAACAATATATTGAAATAGTGTCGAGGGATAATCCGATTCGACAGACATGGCCGGAGATGGAGGCAGATACGGAGAGTACGGGGGGCAGTACGTCCCCGAGACGCTGATGAACGCGGTGATCGAGTTGGACGAGGCCTACCACAGGTACATCAGGGACCCGGAGTTCCTGAGGGAGCTGGACGACCTCAACCACAGGTACACCGGACGCCCCTCGATGCTCTACTACGCCGACAGGATGACCAGGGACCTCGAGGGCGCGAAGGTCTACCTCAAGAGGGAGGACCTGAACCACACCGGGGCCCACAAGATCAACAACGTCATCGGCCAGTGCCTCCTCGCCAAGAGGATGGGGAAGACCAGGGTCATCGCCGAGACCGGCGCCGGCCAGCACGGGGTCGCCACCGCCACCCTCGCCGCATACCTCGGACTGGAGTGCGAGGTGTTCATGGGCGAGCACGACGTGGAGAGGCAGGCCCTGAACGTGTACAGGATGGAGCTGCTGGGGGCCAAGGTGCACCCGGTCTCATCGGGCACGGGCGTGCTCAAGGACGCCGTCAACGAGACCCTCAGGGAGTGGACCAACCGCGTCTCCGACACGCACTACGTCATAGGCACCGTCATGGGCCCCGCCCCGTTCCCTGAGATGGTCTGCGAGTTCCAGAGCGTCATCGGAAGAGAGGTCAGGAAGCAGATTATGGAGGCGGAGGGCCGTCTCCCGGACTGTCTGGTCGCATGCGTCGGCGGCGGGAGCAACGCCATCGGCCTGTTCCACGAGTTCATCGGCGACGAGGGTGTCAGGATGGTGGGCTGCGAGGCCGGGGGGAAGGGCGTGGACACCGAGAGGCACGCCGCCACCATGACCAAGGGCTCCACCGGCATCTTCCACGGGATGAAGTCCCTGTTCTGCCAGAACGAGTACGGGCAGATCGCCCCGGTGTACTCCATATCCGCGGGTCTGGATTACCCGGGCATCGGCCCGGAGCACGCCTACCTCAAGGCGATGGACAGGGCCGAGTACGTGGCGGTCACCGACGACCAGGCCGTGGACGCCTTCGAGTACCTCTCCAGGACCGAGGGCATCATCCCGGCCATAGAGAGCGCCCACGCCATAGCCTACGCCAGGGAGCTGGCCCCGACCATGTCCAAGGACGACATCATCGTGGTGAACCTCTCCGGCCGCGGGGACAAGGACGTGGCCGCCATCGCCAGGTACAGGGGGAGGGACATCCATGACTGACCATTCGAAGGACCTGGAGAGGGTTTTCTCCCGCAGGGCGTTCATACCCTTCGTGACATGCGGCGACCCGGACATCGAGACCACCGAGAGGATGGTCCGCGCCATGGCGGAGGCCGGGGCGGATCTGATCGAGCTGGGGATCCCGTTCTCGGACCCAATAGCCGAGGGTCCGGTCATCCAGGGTGCCGACGTGAGGGCGCTGTCATCCGGGGTCACCACCGACGACATCTTCGACATGGCGGAGCGCGTCAGGGCCGACCTGGATGTGCCGATGCTGGTCATGACGTACATCAATCCGGTGTTCGTCTACGGCTCGGAGAGGTTCATGGACCGCTGTCGCAGGGCCGGCATCTGCGCCATCATCGTGCCGGACATGCCCTACGAGCAGAAGCAGGACCTGCAGCCGTACTGCACCGAGTACGGGATCAGGCTCATCTCCATGATCGCCCCCACGTCCGAGGACAGGATCTCCATGATCGCCTCCGAGGCGGAGGGTTTCCTGTACATCGTGTCGTCCATGGGCGTCACCGGCGTCCGCACGTCCTTCAGCTCCAACCTTGAGGACATGGTCTCCGCTGTCAGGAGGTCCACGGACATCCCCTGCGCCGTGGGTTTCGGGATATCCACTCCGGAGCAGGCCCGCCACATGACCGACTTCGCCGACGGAGCCATCGTGGGGTCCGCCATCGTCAGGATCGTCGCGGAGCACGGCAGGGACTCGGTCCCGTACGTGGCCGACTACGTCAGGAGGATGAGGGAGGAGCTGGACAGGGAGTGATCCCCCGGCTCTTCCGGATGCGAACCAAGGTCGGTGTACGTCGGCCTGCGAAACAATCCGGACCCTCGGCTCGTGCTTTTGCCGGGGTCCGGATCTATAATTTCTGAGAACAGCAAATCAAAGGGAGCGCACGGACTCGACGAACATCCTCATCTTCTCCGGGTCCTTCCTGCCGTCGGTCTCCACGCCGGAGCTCACGTCGACGCCCATCGGGCGGAGCCTCTCCAGAGCTTCAGAGACGTTTCCGGGTCCGAGCCCGCCGGACAGGATGTAGTCGCGCTCCATCCCCTCGAGGAGTGACCAGTCGAACGTCCTCCCGGACCCCTTCCCGGCATCCAGGAGCACCATGTCCGCGTCACTGGCGTTCGCTGCGGAGATGTCATCCTCCCCATTGACGACGAAGCCCTTGATTATCGGTGCGTCCACCAGTTTCCTGAGGCCGTGGATGTAGGCCGCGTCCTCGAACCCGTGCAGCTGCACCGTGTCGACGATCCCGGAGCCGACCAGGTCGGCGATGACCAGCGGGTCCTCGTCGACGAAAACCCCGACCCTCCTTATCGAAGGATCCAGGGAGGATGCGAGGCCCTCCGCGGCCTCACGGGTGAGGCATCTGCGGCTGGGGCCGTAGAACACGAAGCCGACCATGTCCGGTCCGAGGGAGTTTGCCGCCTCCGCGTCCTCCGGGCGGGTCAGCCCGCAGATCTTGATCAGAGTCAACCCCTCATCGCCTCCATCATCCCCCTCCTGTCGGGGCTGCGCATGAACGCCTCCCCCACCAGGACGGCGTCGAACCCTGCCTCGGACAGGACGTGGATGTCCTCTGCAGTCGATATTCCGCTTTCTGAGACGCATGTCATGCCGTCGGGGATCAGCTCCCTGAGGCGAAGGCTGTTGCCTATGTCTACCCTGAACGTCCCCAGGTCGCGGTTGTTGATCCCCACGACCGAGGCTCCCGATGAGACCGCCCGCTCCACCTCGTCGGCGGTGTGGGCCTCCACCAGTGCGGACATGCCAAGTGACTCAGCCAGTTCGCGGTAGTCGCCCAGCTGCCTGTCGCTCAGGACCGAGGCTATGAGCAGGACGGCGGACGCCCCGATCTCCCTGGCCCTGTGGATCTGGTACTCGTCTATGATGAAGTCCTTCCTCAGCACCGGGACGTCCACGGTGTCCGCGATCTCCTCCAGGAACCTGTCCTTGCCGCGGAAGTGCTTCGGCTCCGTCAGCACGGATATCGCAGAGGCTCCTATGGACTCGTACTCCCTGGCTATGTCCAGGTAGGGGAAGTCCGGGCTTATCAGGCCCTTGGACGGGGACGCCCTCTTCACCTCGCAGATGAAGGACATGCCCTCGGCCTGCAGGCTCCTCTCGAACGGGAACCCAGTGCGCCTGGGGCGGACCCTGGCGCCCTCGATGACCTCGTCGATGGGCCTGACGGTGCGCTCGAAGTTCACGCGCAGACGGGTGTCAGCCACTATGTCGTCGAGTATGGTCATCAGGAGGCCCCCGTGAGCGAGACGTACCTGTCCAGCGTCCTGATGGCGTCCCTGGAGTCGATGGCCTGGGCGGCCATCTCGATCCCGTCGTCGATGGACTTCGCCTTCCCTGCCGTGAAAAGGCCGGCCCCGGCGTTCAGCAGGACGGCGTCCCTCTTGGCCCCCTTCTGTCCCGAGAGGACCGCGCGGGTGATGGCGGCGTTCTCCACCGGCCCTCCGCCGAGGAGCTCGTCATGGGGGCTGCGCTTTATCCCGAAGTCCTCCGGCGATATCACGTAGTCCCTGAGCTTCCCGTTCCTGACCTCGGTGCACAGGGTGATGTCCGAGACAGAGATCTCGTCCAGCCCGTCCACACCGTAGACGACCAGCGCGTTCCTCACGCCCATCCTGGCCAGGACCTTCGCCATGGGGCCTATCATCGATCTTGAGTAGACCCCCGACAGCTGGCTTCCGGCCGCGGCGGGGTTGGTCAGGGGGCCTAGGATGTTGAACATGGTCCTGAAGCCCAGCTCCTTCCTAACCGGGGCGACGTACCTCATGGAGCTGTGGTACCTCTGGGCGAACATGAACCCGAAGTTGCACTCCTCCAGGATCTCCTGGGTCCTCTCCGGGGGCAGGTCTATGACCGCGCCCAGGGCCTCCAGCACGTCGGCGGCTCCGCATCTGCTGCTGGCCGCCCTGTTGCCGTGCTTGGCCACCGGGACCCCGCATGAGGCCACGACGAAGGCGGACGTCGTGGATATGTTGAACGAGCCGGACCTGTCCCCTCCGGTGCCCACGATCTCCAGGGCGTCCGAGTGGTCGCCCGGGAGCTTCAGTCCGTGGGACCTCATCTCCGTGGCCGATCCGGCGATCTCCTCCACCGTCTCGCCCTTGACTGTCAGCGCTGTGAGGTAGGAGGCCATCAGGGTGGGCGGGCAGTCCCCGCTCATGATGCAGTCCATCACGTCCCTGGCCTCGTCGAAGGTCAGGTCCTCCCTGCGGGAGAGCTTCAGCAGCGCGTCGGACACGCAGCTCACATCCTCACCCCCATGAAGTTGGCGATCATCCTCTGCCCCTCGGGCGTGAGTATGGACTCCGGGTGGAACTGCAACCCGAATACTTTCCTGCGGCGGTCCTCCACCGCCATGACGTCCCCCTCTTCGGTTACAGACGTGACGGCCAGGTCGCCGGGCAGGGTGTCCGGGTCCACGGCCAGGGAGTGGTACCTGCCCACTGTGGTCCTCTCGGGGATTCCCTTGAAGATCTCCGAGCCGGTGTCCAGGGAAACCGCGGAGGACTTCCCGTGCATCAGCCTCGGCGCGTAGGTGACGACGGCGCCGTAGGCAACGCAGATCGCCTGGTGCCCCAGGCACACGCCCATGATGGGGACCTCTCCCCCCAGCTCCCTGACGACATCGACGCAGATCCCGGCGTCCTCCGGCCTGCCGGGGCCCGGGGACAGGACGATCCTGTCCGGGTGCATCGACCTCAGGTCATCCACGGTGACAGCGTCGTTCCTGACCACGGTCACATCCAGGTCCACCGACCCCACGGCCTGGTAGAGGTTGTAGGAGAAGCTGTCGTAGTTGTCCACTATGACGGTGGTCACTCCAATCCCCCCGCGGCGGTGCGGACAGCTTCGACCACAGCCCTGGCCTTGTTGATACATTCCCTGTACTCGTTCTCCGGGACGCTGTCGGCCACTATGCCGGCTCCGGATCTGACGAACACCTTGTCGTCCTTCCTGTACGCGATCCTGATGCCGATGCAGACGTCCATGTTCCCGGTGAGGTCGATGTATCCGATCGCCCCTCCGTAGATGCCGCGCCTGCATCCCTCCAGCTCGTCGATGATCCTGCATGCCATCAGCTTCGGTGCCCCGGACAGGGTGCCCGCGGGCAGGACTGCCTCTATGGCGTCGAGGGCGTCCATGTCGTCGCGGATCTCCCCTCTGACGGTGGACCCGATGTGCATCACATGGGAGAACCTCTCGATCCCCAGGTACCTCTCCACCTCGACCGTCCCGAACTTCGACACCTTCCCGATGTCGTTGCGGCCCAGGTCCACCAGCATGTTGTGCTCCGCCAGCTCCTTCTCGTCGGACAGCAGCTCCCTCTCGAGCCTCATGTCCTCCTCGTCGTCCGCTCCGCGGGGCCTGGTGCCCGCCAGCGGGAACGTGTGGAGAACGCCGTCCCTCAGCTTGACCAGGGTCTCGGGGGACGCTCCGGCGACCTCGATGTCGCTTCCGGAGAAGTAGAACATGTACGGGGAGGGGTTGGTGGTCCTCAGCACCCTGTACACGTCCAGGAGGCTGCCGTCCACCCCCGCCTCGAGGCGGTTGGAGAGGACCACCTGGAAGATGTCCCCCTCGCGGATGCGCCCCTTGGCGGTCTCCACCATCTCGCAGTACCTCTCCTCGCTGTGCATGGAGGCGAAGTCCGAACGCAGCGTCACCGGGATGTGCTCCCTGGGCTCCCCGTTCCTTATGGTGTTTATTATGGAATCCACGATCCCGCAGGCCTCCTCGTAGTCCCTCCTGCCGGGGATCGCGTTGACGATGACCGTGATGGTCTGCCTGAGGTTGTCGAAGGCGATGACCTTGTCGAAGAGCATGAGGTCGGCGTCGTTGAAGCCCTCGTCGTCGTCCGCACCGATCCTAAGGGTCGGCTCGGCGTACTTGATGTAATCGTACGAGAAGTACCCGACGAGCCCTCCGGTGAACGGCGGCATTCCGTCCAGCCTGGGGCTCCTGAACCTCTCCAGGACCCCCCGGATGACGTCGGACGGTCTGTCGGTCTCCATGGTTCTGCTCTCGCCCTCCTCCGTGACGGTTACCCTGCCGTCCGAGCAGACTATGCTCAGGATCGGGTCGAACCCGAGGAAGGTGTACCTGCCCCAGCGCTGCCTGTCCTCCACGCTCTCCAGGATGTAGCAGTGGCTGTCGATCCTCAGAAGGGCGTTGAGCACCTCTATGGGGGTGCGGACATCGGCAAGTATCGAGCGTGACACGGGTATCGCACCGTATCCTTCGGCGGAGAGCCTCTCCACCTCGTCTTTTGTGGGGCTGTACATCTTCATGCCTCTGCAACTGCATCATCAAAATGGTATATAATGTCTATTATAGTTTATCAGTGTATAAAAAAATACAATGTACGTAGAGACAGGGCGCGACGGGACCGTGCTGGACGCACACTGGCATCCCGGTCAGTCAGAACTTACGACTTGTCGCTCTCCGGCGATCCCGGGGAGACCGTGAAGGCATGCGCATCAGAGGTTTCCTTACGCCGACGCGAAAACCCAGAAAAAGCCATACAATCGATTGGGTAGGTCGGGGAAACACGGATTTCCGGACAGGATGCGGAGGTTCCTGCGGTATCACCGATGGTATTCCAGAACAATTTTAGACCCTACCTTAAATTTTAAGCGCGCTCAAATTTCTGTGAGAATCGAAGTGATAATGTAGTTGGATGTATATTCCAATTTCAACCCTTTTTCTGGTACGGAATCAGTCAAATATGGCTACCCGTTACCCGACTCGTTAGGAAAAACCAACTGGGGGAGATGCAAGTTGCAGATTGAGGAATGGCTAGGCGCTGACAATCAGCTGGGAATCGACATCTGGACCAAGAAGTACTGCCACGAGGGCGAGACATTCGACCAGTGGCTGGACCGCGTGAGCAACGGCAACAAGGACATCAGGAGGATGATCGCCGAGAAGAAGTTCCTTTTCGGCGGCAGGATCCTGGCCAACAGGGGCCTCCAGCACAGCGGCCTCAAGGTCACGTTCTCCAACTGCTACGTTCTCACACCCCCCGAGGACTCCATCGAGTCCATCTTCGAGACCGCCGGGAAGCTGGCCCGCACGTTCAGCTACGGCGGAGGGGCCGGGATCGACATCTCCAAGCTCGCCCCCAGGGGAGCGAGGATCAACAACACAGCCTCCGAGACATCCGGCGCCGTCTCCTTCACCGACCTCTTCTCCATGGTCACCGGCCTCATCGGCCAGCACGGACGCCGCGGAGCCCTCATGCTCACCATCTCCTGCGAGCACCCCGACCTGGAGGAGTTCATGGCCGTCAAGACCGACCTGGAGAGGGTCACCAAGGCCAACATGTCCATCCGCGTCTCCGACGAGTTCATGAACTGCGTCAGGGACAGGAGGTTCTTCACCCAGAAGTTCGACCGCCCCGAGAGCAACCAGAAGATCAGGAAGGACCTGAACGCCGCCGAGTTCTTCGAGAAGATGTGCCACGCCAACTGGGACTACGGCGAGCCCGGGTGCCTCTACTGGGACAGGATCTCCAGCTGGAACCTGCTGAGCGAGTTCCCCGACTACTCCTACGCCGGGACCAACCCCTGCGCCGAGGAGCCCCTCCCCGCCGGAGGGAGCTGCCTGCTGGGCAGCCTGAACCTGGCCGCCTTCGTGAAAGACGGCAAGTTCATGGTGGACGAGTTCACCGAGGCCGTGAGGATCTGCGTCCGCGGACTGAACGATGTCCTGGACGAGGGACTCCCCCTGCACCCCCTGGACGAGCAGAAGGTCTCCGTCAAGGACTGGAGGCAGATCGGGCTGGGCATCATGGGACTGGCCGATATGCTGATCATGCTGGGATTCAAGTACGGCACCTCCGAGTCCGTCGACTTCTGCGACAAGCTGGGCAGGCTGATGATGGACACCGCCCTCAACGAGTCCGCTGTCATGGCGAAGGAGGAGGGCATGTTCCCCAAGTGCGTGCCCCAGCAGATCGTGGACTCCCCGTTCTTCAAGGAGAACGCCTCCGAGGCCACCAGGGAGCTCGTGCTCCAGTACGGCCTCAGGAACTCCCAGCTGCTCACCATCGCCCCCACCGGCACCCTGTCCACCATGATCGGGATCTCCGGCGGCATCGAGCCCATATTCGCCATCTCGTACGAGAGGAGGACCACCTCCCTCTCCGACCATGACGACTTCTACAAGGTCTACACTCCCATCGTCCAGTCCTACATGGACGACCACCCCGACGTGAAGGACGAGAGCGACCTGCCGGACTTCTTCGTCACCGCCCAGAACCTGGACTACAGGCAGAGGATCGACATGCAGACCACCTGGCAGAGGCACATCGACGCCTCCATCAGCTCCACCGTCAACCTGCCCGAGGACTTCCCCGAGCCCGACGTGTACAACATCTACATGTACGCCTGGGAGTCCGGATGCAAGGGGGTCACCGTCTTCCGCGACGGCTGCAAGCGCCTCGGCATCCTGTCCACCAAGGAGATGGAGAAGCCCAAGGCCGAGCCCGCCCCCGCACCCAAGGAGGAGGAGAAGCCCGACAAGAGGGGAATCGTCGAGAAGGTCGGCGACAACGTCGTGGGCAAGAAGAGGAAGCTGATGACCGGATGCGGAAGCCTGCACTGCACGGCGTTCTTCGACCCGGAGACCGGCGAGCTCATGGAGGCCTACCTCAACAAGGGATCCACCGGCGGATGCAACAACTTCATGGTCGGACTGTCCAGGATGATCTCCCTCGCAGCCAGGTCCGGATGCGGCATCGACGCCATCGTGGACCAGCTCAAGTCCTGCGGATCCTGTCCGTCCTACGTGGTCAGGACCCACACCAAGAGGGACACCAGCCTCGGCTCCTGCTGCCCCATGGCCGTCGGCTGGGCGCTGACCGACATGTACAAGGAGATGCAGGCCCAGATCCACGGGATCCCCGAGGAGGGCCCCGAGGAGAAGCCCAGGGAGATCAAGAACCCCTGCCCCAAGTGCGGAGCGGAGCTCGAGTTCCAGGGCGGATGCAACATCTGCAAGTCCTGCGGATGGACCAAGTGCGACTGATCGCACGGTAACCCTAAAAAACCCCTTACCCTTCCCTCGTTCCGAGGCGGGTAGCCAGTAAGTCCAGTTCTATGTATGCACAATCTACGAAGAGCCGTGCACCTCAAATATAAAATCCAGACTGGCCGGCGTCAGGAATCAATTGCCTGCTCGCCTCACCCCTCTTCTCAGCAGAGCCAGCGCACCATCCTCAGGACGTTCTCCACGTCCATCCTCACGGTGCCGTCCTCGACGTACGGGTCCAGGGCCCTCCTGACGGCCTCCTCCACCCCGTCCGTGATCCCGAACGCGCGGAACTTGGCCACCTCCGAATTCACGGCGGATTCCAGCGGCATGGTCCTGAGCAGGGTGATGGGGAAGCGCTCCAGCGAGAAGTCCCTGCGGTTGTCCGCCAGCCACTCCTCGAAGAACTCTGTGCCGCGTCTCGGCCCGGGCCTGTCGATCCCCAGGTTCCTGGACACGGCGGCGGTGATGTCGTCCCAATGCAGCCTCTCCCACGCCAGCACGGCGCACCCCCTGCGGGCGGTGGCCTCCATCCTCCTCATGGACTCGTCCGTGGACGATCCGGGCAGCAGCGAGGCGAAGCAGAAGTCGTACCCCTTGCGCGGGGTGTAGTCGGACCAGTTCTTGTGGAAGCGCTCCATGTTGGCTATCCCCAACTCATCGGCGGAGGCGAACAGCCTGTCCAGCATGCCGGCGGAGCTGTCCATGCACACCAGGATCCTCACCCTGGGCGCCAGCAGAAGCGAGTACGTGCCGGGGCCGGAGCCCACCTCCATGACGCAGTCGTCGGGACGGACGGCACCCGACTCCATCAGGCTGTCGACTATCCTCTGTGGGGCGTCCCCCTGGTCGTCCGAGTTGTATGTGTCGGAGAAACCGTCCCAGAACTCCGCGTCGCGCTCGCTTCTCATGGTTCGGGGAAAGGGTCACTCCGGTACATCGTTTTTGTTGTCCCAGTACAGGAGCCACGAGAGGAACAGGGAGGCCCCCACGCCGCAACTCACCCCGGACAGGAGGCGCGGGACAGGCATGTCGCCGACGATCCCCTCCATTGTCCATTCGGCGACCATCACAGCAACCAGGCACACCCCGACGACCGCGTACCTGCGGTCGGAGAGCCTGCGGTCCAGGAGCAGGCAGGCGGCGAACCCGACGGCGAGGCCGACCAGTATCCCCACGTCCCTGATGCAGACCGGCATCTGCGACCCGTTCAGAACGTAGCTCCTGTCCCACTCCTGGTGGCAGAACACGTCCCCCAGGAGGTACAGCAGCCCGGCGGGCCCGTGACCGGGCCACCCGTTGTCCACGTACCCGGCGCTGCCGTCCAGGTGGGCGAACGACCCGTAGGGGGCCATGTACGGTGCCAGGACGACGAGGACCGTGAGGATGCAGAATACTGCGGATGCGGCGGCTAGCCAGCTGCGGCGGAGCATGGGGTACGCATGGCCGTCATAGTAGATGACTCATAGGGAGATCCCGCAGCAGATCCTGAACACCACCAGCGCCACAGGCACAGTGCAGCAGAACCTCCACACCACCGAGCGCACCCCGTCACCCGAGCCCAGGTTGGAGGTGAGCAGTGCTATCAGCAGGCAGAGCTCCACAAGGTACAGCGACAGTACGGCGCCCACGTCCCCGTCCTGGCTGTACCCGGAGATCTCAGACAGGGGCTCCAGCATGGACACGCTCATCCCCAGCACCAGCGGGGCGAAGAGCACCGCCGTTCCGGACATCATGTCCTTCATGCTCTTCAGCCTGGCCTCCAGCTCCCTGCGGACGTTGTCGCTGTTGTGGAACTGCCTCCCCAGAGCCATGGCCAGTCTTCCCGCGTCCCCGGAGTCCCTCTCGGAGCACCTCAGGATGTCGCGGTAGGCCCTGGCCATCCCGCGGGATACCGGTCCGATGGCGTTGTCCACGGCTGTTGTCAGATCTCCCCTGCACACGGCGATCTCCCTCTCCAGCCTGACTCCCACGTCAGAGCACTCCCTCCTTCCCCTGAGGGCGGAGACCGCGGCGGACTCGAATCCCTCTCCGGCGAGGAGACCGTTTCCCATCTCGAACACCGAGTCCCTCATGCCCTTCTCGCACTCCATCCTCCTCATCTCCGAGCGGTGGTCGGACACCATCAGGACCAGGGTGACGACGGCGGCGGGGGCCACCGATAGCAGCACCACCTGCTCGGGGGTCCCGCCCAGGTGGATCTGCAGTAGGGCCAGGGGGATCGACAGCAGGAGCGGGAGGCCGGTCCGGAACCCTTCTGCGGGGACGTCCTCCGACAGGAAAGGGTTTCCGCGGCGCATCCACAGCGACACGCACAGTATCACCGCGGGCACGGCCACAAGGGTGACCGTCATGACCACCGAGCCGTCGATCCCGGATGTCCCGAATATGCCGCCCATCCCCAGCATCGGGACTATGGACATGAGGATCATCGGAACCATGATGCCCAGCCCGAACACCGTCATGCACGGCACGGTGAGGGACGAGCTGTACCTCTCCCCCATGGCCCTGACGGAGTCCAGCGCCACGTCCGAGGCCTCCCCCAGGAGCCTGGCCCTCTCCGCCGGGTCGCCGGAGTCGGAGGCGGCTATGCAGAGCAGCACCGCGTTCCTGTATCCGGATGCGGATCTGGGCAGACCGGAGACCTCGTCGGCCAGCGCCTGCCTCACGCCCTCGGCGCCCTTGGTGTCGGCCAGCCTGACGGCCCTGCCGAAGACCCTGGCGGACCTGGGAGGCCCGTCCTCCGCTACCGAACGGATGGCGATGTCCAGGGATCCACCGGACTCCACCACGGTGGTCATCATCCCCACCACGGTGGGGCACTCGTCGATCAGGCGGAGGGTGTCAGTCGCCATGGTATGCCTCCGCGGTCCTCCTCTTGAAGTCCTCCAGGACGGACTCGGCGGTCGAGTCGCGGCCCATCGCGGACACGGCGTCGTTGGCGGCCAGGATCCACTCCGGCCCCAGGAACCTCTCGTCCGAGGCCCCGAGCTCCGCCAGGTGCGCCCTGAGCATGGACCTGGCGCGGATGTCCTTGGCTGCCTCTCTTCTCGTCATCTGGGAAGATTGCAGCGCCCTGCGCATCACCGGTGACGAGAACAGGCGGTCGCCGTCCGAGGCGTCCGTGAACTCCCCGGGGGTCTCGGCCGTGGTGACCAGCTCGTTCACCCTCCTGATCAGGTGTCCGGTGCGCCTGTCCCTGACCGTCCCCAGCGTGACCAGGACGTCGGTGGCGGTGAACGCCTCCGGGGGTATCCCGATGTCGTAGACCACCCTCTTGTACACAGACTCGGCGGAGTCGCCGTGTATCGTCCCCATGATGGCGCTCCCGGCCCTTCCGGCGCGCATGCTCTGGTAGAGGGTCCTGGCCTCCTCGCCCCTGACCTCCCCCAGGACTATGGCCGACTCCCCCATCCTCAGGGAGACCCTCAGGGCCTCGTCGGAGCGCGACAGCTGGTCCCCGCCCATCCTCTCGTCCACCAGGATGGACTGCACCTTGTACCCAAGGCGCCTCATGGACGCGCCTGGCAGCTCCATGGTGTCCTCTATGGTGAGTATCCTCTGGCTGACGGGGAACTCGAACATCAGGGCGGACAGCAGGGAGCTCTTCCCGGAGCCCCTGGCCCCGCAGATCAGGATGGTTGCGCGGCTGTTGACCAGGAACGACAGCACACCAGCGGTCCTGGGGTCCACGGTGCCGTTGGCCACCAGCCTGCTCAGTGTCCACGGCCTCTGGGAGCGCTTCCTTATGGCAACGGCGTTGCCGTTGGGGCTCAGCGGATACCCCACCACGGTCACCCTCGCGTCGTGCACGCCGAAGTCGGTCTCCAGCACGGGGTTGGAGTGGCTGAACCTCAGCCCGCTCTCCCTCTTCAGGATGTTCACCAGGTTCCAGACCTCCCGGTCCTCCGCCATCAGGTTGGTCCTGCAGCGCATGTGGGAGTTCAGGCCGCTGATGCCGTTCATGGTGACGTGTATCCTGTTGCGGTCGCAGGGCGCGTCGATGTATACGTCCTCGATGTGCGGATCCGACAGCAGCACGTCGAAGATCCCCGCCCCGACGGAGTGCCTGTAGGCTATGGAGCAGATGTCGGAGATGACCTCGTCCACCCCGGCGGAGCCGCAGACGTTCTCCACCTCCGCGGACCTGTCCTCCAGCAGTGACCTGGCGATGGCGGTGACGCTGTCCTCGTCGAGAGGGCCTCCGTCCTCCCTGTAGGCGTCGCGGATGCCCTCGATTACGTCCATGACCACGGCGTTGAGCCCGTCCGGGTAGGCGTACTCCCTGGGCGTGAGGTTGTACTCCACCTCGCCGTCGTCGGACATCCCAACAAGGACGCTACCGTGCCCGGTCATGTAGGATGCCAGCGGCCTCAGCCCGTCCGGGGCGTTGGTGATCCAACAGTCGGTGTAGGACGGCTTGGTGCGCACGTCCCCCGCGGCCAGGGCGGCGAACATCCCGGCGAAGTCGGAGGGCGGAGCATGGGGCCTCCTCTGGGGAGGCGAGTTGGCGTCGATTGACACGGACGTGGGACGGCGGCTGGGCATGGGCGGGCCGGAGTCGCAGAAGTCCTCCTCCGAGGATTCGGTGTCATCCCACCGGTCGTCGGTCTCCGGGACCGGTCTGAATATTTCCCCGAAGGAGGGCAGCCTGAGCATCACGAGGGAACCCTCCCGCGCGTGTCCATGTCGGCGACCACCCTCTTGAGCTCGGATTCGATCCTGTCGAGGCTCCTGGACGTGCGCATCACGCATGCGCGGCACTCGTCCCTTTCCGGTTGCCCGTCCTTCAGGACCTTCCTGCCCTCGAAGACGGCCGAGCGCGGGAACGCGCCCCACACGGCAGCCATCACGGAGGGTGCCGACACGGGGCAGGTGCGGCACCTGGCGCCTCCCGACGATCCGGAGGTGGACCACCTCCTGATGGACGCGACCTCCCTGACGGCCCTGCAGGCGGCTCCGGACACCTCGATGTCCCTTCCGGTGCGGAGGACGATCCTCTCCGCCCCTCCCGCAGAGCTCATGGCCTCCACCATGCACCTTATGCACTCGTCCGATCCCGGGACCGGCGCCAGCCTGCAGCTCCTGCAGTCGATAACCAGGGCGTCCCCCTGACGGACTGCAGGGTGCTGGTGCTCACCATCCCTTCTGATAAGCGATTCCAGGTTCATGGGGCGTGTTTGGATTGATGACTTGATAAAGCGGACACCGTGCAGTCACACAGCAGGGCGTGACGCACGTCACGTTTGGTGGTTATTCAACCATCAAAGACGGAATCTTTATTTATGTGCCGTACGATAACTCCATCGGCTCAGGTGTGTTTAGCCCCCGGAGGGATGGAACCCTCTCGAGGGCTTGGCATCTCACGATGCCGTTGCCTCGGATGTTTATGACACATCCAAGACGATGATCGCCTCGTCGGTGACGATGACGATCAACATCCTGTGGGACCCGAGGGTCCGGAGAAAAACAAACATTTTATCACCTGACCTACCGAGTAGCCCGCAGGGCTCCGCGATGGGTGAGATCGCGGAGTCCCCCCGCGGCTCACATCCCGGCGGAAAAGGGCTACTCGGAGTCCATCTCATAAAGCAGGTATCGTGCACGCACGCAGCAGAGCGTGACGCACGTTCAACCATACTCTTATAATCCAGACCCCATGGGGATGCCGTGGAAATACTGTCGCCTGCAGGGAACCCCGACGGACTCGCGGCCGCCGTCAGAGGGGGATGCGATGCCGTCTATCTCGCCGGCAAGGACTTCGGAGCGAGGGCCTTCGCCGGGAACTTCACCGACCGTCAGCTGGAGGGCGCCGTCAACTACGCCCACGACCACGGTGTCAAGGTCCACGTCACCGTCAACACGTCCCTGAAGAACCAGGAGATGTCCGACGCGGTCACCTTCGTCAGGTTCCTGAAGGACATAGGCGCCGACGCGGTGCTGGTGCAGGACCTCGGACTGATGAGGTGCATCCAGGGCATCGACATACCCAAGCACGCCTCGACCCAGATGGGCATCCACTCCCTCAAGGGACTCGAGTGGTGCGCGGAGAACGGCTTCGACCGCGCCGTGCTGGCAAGGGAGCTCACCATGGACGAGCTCTCGCAGATCGTCCCGGATTCCCCCATCGAGACCGAGGTGTTCATCCAGGGCGCCCTCTGCTACTGCATGTCCGGAGGATGCCTCATGTCCAGCTTCATGGGCGGACGCAGCGGGAACCGCGGTTCCTGCGCCCAGCCCTGCAGGAAGCGCTACACCTCCGAGAATGGCTCCGGGTACCTCCTCAGCTGCGCCGACATATTCGGCGTGGACCACATCGAGAGGCTCAGGGACCTGGGCGTCACTTCGCTGAAGATCGAGGGCCGCATGAGGTCCCCGGCGTACGCCTACCTGTCCGCCAAGGTCTACTCCATGGCCGAGGACGGCGACTTCTCCGATGAGTACCACGAGTACCTGAAGCTGCTGAGGACCGTCTTCAACCGCGGCACCTGCCCCGGGTACCTGGACGGCGTGATCTCGCCGGTGCAGTCGCTCTACCCGGACAACAGGGGCTTCCATCTGGGTGACGTGAAAATCAGGGACCGTTCCTTCACCTGGGACGGCGAGGAGCCAATCGGCCTGAAGGACGGCATATCCATCTTCGACGGCGACGAGAAGGTGGGCGGATTCAAGGTCACCGAGACCGACCCCATCAGGATACCCTTCAAGATCCCCGACGGGAGGTACCAGATCTACCGCACCTACGACCCCCGCATCGACGTCATCAAGAACGAGATCGGCCCGACCCCCAAGCTGGACGGGAAGACCCCCAGGCACCACCAGGACGTGGTCCCGGAGAAGCTCCCCCACAGGAACGTCAGGCCGGAGTTCTCCGCCTACGTGAACACGCTGAAGACACTGGACGCGGTCCTGCCCTATGTCAGGAGGGTGTACTTCGAGCACGGCGAGAAGCTGCAGGAGGCCAGGGAGATGTGCTCCGCCAGGAACGTGGAGTGCGTGGACCTGCTGCCGAGGTTCGACGCCCTGGACGAGCTGTCCTCGGACGGACCGGTCATGGTCAACGGCCCCGGGCAGTACCGCCTGTGTCGCAACGCCCCGCGCATCTACGCCAGCAGCGTGTTCAACTGCTACAACTCATGGTTCCCCCTGGATGTCTACCAGACCACGCTCTCCGTGGAGCTTTCCAGGAACGAGGTCTCCGACCTCATAGCCCACTCGCCGGGGAGGTTCGAGGTCATGGGCTTCGGCAGGACCGAGCTCATGTACACCCGCGACCCCGGTCTGGAGAGCGGAGCGATCGTGGACGAGAAGGAGGCGTCGTTCCCGGTGTACAGGGACAGGCGCGGCTTCGCCCACATCCTGAACTCCGTGGACCTGTTCCTCCTGGACAGCGTGGAGGAGCTCGGAAGGTCCGGCGTGCAGTCCATCGGTCTGGACCTGAGGAAGCGCCCTCCGGTGCTGGCGAAGGCCGTCGGGCAGTACATCAGGCAGCCAGACCCGAAGCTCAGGGCCAAGCTGGAGGAGATGTGCGGCGGGTTCACCTACGGGCTCTACCGCCGCGGTCTGTGAACGTGGCTGCACGGTCCCATCTTTATATACCCCGGTCGCCGAGACCGCATACATGAGGTCAGACCGCAGGGGAGACATGGGATTCATGGAGGCCATGGTGGCCTTCATGGCGGTGACGGTGATGCTCACCGCGTTCATGGGGGTGTTGGCGACCACCACGGTGGTCACGGCGGATCCGACGGAGTCGCTGGACCCGGGGGAGTTCACAGGGACCATAGAGTCGAACGGGTTCAGGTCCGGGTTCACCGAGTATGTGTCGGTCTTCGTGGACATACACGGGCTCAGGGGAGCCGCAGTGACGGTGACGGTGCCGGGAGGGTTCTGCCCGGACATAGAGACGTTCACGGTCGGATACATGGACGGGATGCTGTACAGCCGCTCGATCCCGGGACTGGTGACGGACGATTCGGGCAGGGTGCTGCCGACGGTGTACGAGGTGGTCCTGTGCGCATGAACCGTGGAGGTTTCGTGGCGCTGATGGACGCCGTGATATTCTCGGCGGTGATCCTGGTCGCCCTGTCTGCGTTGCTGGGCCTGGGCATAACGGCCCAGGACGGCGACGACAGGGACGTGTCGGCGATACTCGGAAGCGTGATGTCGGCGGAGGTCAGGATGTCCGACCTGGCGGAGGACGGGGACGGCTCCATGGTGAGGGTCTCAGACCTGTGCGCCCTGTGGGTGTCTACCGGCGACGGCGCCGTCGAGGAATACCTCGAGGAGGCCCTCGACGCCCTGTCGGGCGGAAGGGGCTACCGTCTGGACCTGTCGTTCGGAGAATACTCCCGCAGTATCGGGGACGGCGGGGAGAGGGAGTCAATGGCGGCGTTCGCGGACGTGCCCGTGACCACGGGCGGGACGCTGCAAGCCGAGCTCAGGCTGTACCGCTCATGAGCCGTACTTCTCGGTGCGGTTGGCCAGGTCCATGCATATCGGGACAATGTCCCTGCCCCTGATCCTGCCGAGGTTCCCCTTGGCGCATCCGGTCTCGCTGAACTCCTCGGCCTCGTCCCTGACCATGTCGCGGGTGTAGATCGCTATCGGCACGGGGTCGCCGCTGTGGTCCTCCAGGATGCAAGGGGTGCAGTGGTCGCAGGTGAACGCCACCACCAGGTCCTCGGGCATGTTGTCCTTGATGTACCCTGCCATGGCGTCCAGGCGCTTGATGACCTCGCACTTGGCCCTGGCGTCCCCGTCGTGGCCGGCGATGTCCGGGGCCTTGCAGTTCATGAGCACGAAGTCGTACTCGCCCAGGGCCTCCATGGCGCACTGGGCCTTGATGATGAAGTCGGAGTCCATGGTGCCGTCGCAGTTGTCCGGCAGGGGGTACACATCCAGGCCGCAGGCCTTGCAGATCCCCTTGATCATCCCCACTCCGGCGACGCATGTGGCGCTGATGTCGTTCCTCTCGGGGAAGGGCTCGATGTACGGGAAGCTCCCGGCCCCCCTGGGAACCAGGATGTTGGCGGGAGGGAGCCCGGCGGCCACCCTCTTCCTGTTGGTGGGGTGGTTCTTCAGGCGCTCGTAGCATTCCTCCATGAAGCTGTTGACCACGGACGCGGTGAACTCAGCCTCCTCGGTCTTCGCCTCCACCATGAGCAGGTGGGTGTCCCCTCCGGGGTCGGCGTCGGTAATCTCCGGGCTGAGGTCGTCTCCTCTGAGGAGGAGGACCGCCCTGTGCTCGGTGCTCTCCTTGACCAGGCACTCGACGCCGTCGATCTCGATCCCGTCCAGCGACTCGACCAGCTCCGTGGTCTCCGGCTCCCTGATCCTGCCGGCCCTGCGGTCAAGGATCTCCAGCTCGTCGTCCACCGTGGCGAAGTTGCATCTCAGGGCGACGTCGCCGGGCTGGATGTCCATGCCTATGCCGATGGCCTCGAACGGACCCCTGCCGGTGTACACGCTGGGCACGTCGTAGCCGAGGATGGCCAGGTGCGCGGTGTCGCTCCCGGGCCTAACACCCGGGGCGATCGGATAGCACAGGCCGCCCTGGCCGTGGCTGATGAACCAGTCCAGGTTGGGGTGCCTGATGTATTGGAGGGGCGTCAGTCCCCTGAGGTCGCGGCAGGCCCTGTCTCCGAGCCCGTCCATGATGACGATCAGGATCTTCTTCTCGGCCGCAGTCATTGGGATCGGACCTGGATGCGTCTGCGCCGATATAACGAAGTCGTTTTCTCAGAGGTCGTCGTTCATGACAGCATGTTCGCCGAAGTGAACGGCATAAGGATGAGCTACCAGGACCGCGGGGAGGGGGAGCCCGTGGTGATCATAGGTGGTTTCGGAACAAACGGGGCGTTCTGGGACCCCGTCGTGGGGATGCTGGACGGATACCGTGCGGTGACGTACGACAACCGCGGGGTCGGGGACACCGAGTGCGGGGGTCCGTTCACTGTGGAGGACCTGGCCGAGGATGCTGTGGCTCTGATGGATCATCTCGGGATCCCCAAGGCGCACGTGGTCGGATGGTCCATGGGCTCGCAGGTGGCGCAGATCCTCGCCTCCAGGCACTGTGACAGGGTGAAGTCGCTGACGCTGATCTCCACGTACAGGACGCTGCCATGCAGGTCCGACTACATCCTCACGGAGATGAACGACCTGGTTCTGAGAGGGGAAGCCCCCATGGATGTCCTCGCGATAGCGGTGAACGCCTTCTGCTTCCCGGAGGGCCTGTTCAGGAGTCTCCGCGACAGCGGCCGCAGGATGGAGGTGCCGGAGAAGATGGAGGCCGCGGAGGGCCTGGCGGACCAGCTGGACGCCATGCGCGTGTGCGACACCACCGATCTGCTCTCAGAAATCGACGTCCCGACGCTTGTGATCCACGGCGGGAGGGACATAATGGTGGAGCCGTCCGAGGGCGCCGCCGTGGCAGGGGCGGTCCCCGGGAGCAGGCTCCTGATCCTGGAGTCTGCGGGGCACAGCATCCCTCCGGAGCTGTACCTCGGGGAGCTCAGGTCCTTTATGGATTCGAACGTCTGAGCTCACATCGGGACGACCCTGTCGCGGGCGGCCTCGATCCTCTGGGCGATGTCGCCCTTGATGACCCTGGTGCAGGGCCAGTCGTCGTCCATGTAGGCGATGAGCTCGCCTATGTCGGCGTCCGGGTTGGTCAGTGCCAGGTAGACCCTGGACATGAACATGGACACCGCGTAGGGGAAGTCGTCGCAGATCTGCGGACGGTCCTTCCAGATCCTACACCTGTTGTCAGGTCCCAGGAAGGCGCAGGGGTTGGTCTTCTTGAAAAGGAACCTGCCGTCGCCGGTCTGGACCAGGTAGTTCCTCATGAAGTCGTAAAGCGGGATGCCCGCGGCTGAGGAGATCCTGTCGATCTCCTCGGGACGGACGACGATGTGGGGCTGGTGGCAGCACTTCCCGCACATCTCGCAGGGGAAGCCGTCCTTGTAGGACATGCAGATCTCGTATGCCAGGTCCAGGTTGTGCTCCATCTCTGGGGAGATGGTGCCAAGACCCTCCAGGACGTACTTCCCGCGGTATACGGCCATCAGAAGACCCCGGCGTAGACCATGAGTCCGAGGATGAACCCGAACACGCTGAGGATCATCCCGACACCGGCGAGGCCCATGCAGACACCCTTGTTGGAGTCCTGCAGGTACCTGGGGAGGTTGACGGAGTAGCTTCCGAGCACCAGTCCCAGGGCTCCGACAACGACGCCGCCGATGGCGGCCCCGTCGACGAATCCGAGTGCAACCGATACGACACCCACGACGAGCGCTATGACGGCGAACGCCATCGGGTTCCTCTTCTTGGGGGCTCTGTAGCCCACATCCAGCCTCCAGTCGCACTCCTCGCAGAAGAGGGTGTCCGGAGGGTTATCGTGACCGCATTTGGGGCAACGCATGGGTGTCCCAGAGGGTCGGAGCGTAGTTAACGTTTGTGCCGGCTTCGGAGACCTCTGTCGGATGTGCCAGACTCACTCGGACGGTTTCCTGAACAGGCACTCCGCCCTGGACCTTATGGTGCCGAAGCGGGTGGGCTCGTCCACCCTCCTGGCATACTCCGTGGAGAATCCTGTGAAGAACCTGACTATGCCGTCGGGGTTCCTGTGGACGTAGCGGATGCCCTCTCCAGACCTGGTGCCGGACCTCATGTCCGACGGGGTGAAGGAGCGCACGAACGCGTACCCGCCGGGACGCAGCACGCGGAGTATCTCGGAGGCGGCACGGCCCATGTCGGGGTCGCCGATGTGCTCCAGCACGTGCACCGCGGTGACGTAGTCGAAGGAGCCGTCCGGGAACGGGAGGTCCAGGATGTCGCAGGCCACGAATGCTGCGCTGTCTCCGAAGTTCTCCCTGCACATGTCCACGGCGGTCTCCGAGAAGTCCACACCGGTGACGCTGTAACCCAGGTCGAGCAGCGTGGACACGGTCTTGCCGTTCCCGCAACCAAGGTCCAGGGCGTCGCCCCTGCCCTCCAGCGGGTCGGGTATCCTGGAGTTGCCCCTCCAGGCCCTGCCGTTCGCCCTGTAGAATCCGTCCCAGAGGTCCCTCTGCTCCATGGTGGGAAATGTGCGCCCGCGCTTAGAAGATTGCGCCCGCGCGGTCCTTTCAATTACTTATAGGTGAACCTCATAGGCCGCGGCATAGCAATGGGGATGACCATGTACTGGAACCCGAAGATCGAATGCATGCCCAAGGAGGAGCTCAAAGCCCTCCAGTACCGTGAGCTCAAGCAGCTCGTCAACAACCTCTACTCCTTCAACAAGTTCTACCACGACAGGATGGTCGAGCACAAGGTCCATCCCGACGACATCACCTGCCTGAAGGACATCGCCAAGCTCCCGTTCATGTACAAGCAGGACCTGCGCGACAACTACCCGACGAAGATGTTCACCGTCCCGAACAACGAGATCGTCAGGTACCACGTGTCCTCCGGTACCACTGGGAAGCCCACCCTTGTGGGATACACCCAGAACGACCTGGACTACTGGACCGAGGCCCTGGCCAGGTCCTTCACCTCCATCGGCATCGGGCCCGACGACACCATGCAGGTCTCCTACGGATACGGCCTGTTCACCGGCGGACTCGGGGCCCACTACGGGGCCGAGAAGGTCGGAGCCACCGTCCTCCCCGCCAGCACCGGGAACACCGAGAGGCAGGTGGAGCTGATCCAGGACCTGGGCGTCACCGCCATCGCCTGCACCCCGTCCTACATGATCCACCTCCTGGACACCGCCAAGAAGATGGGCGTCGACATCCAGAGGGACACCAAGCTGAGGAAGGCCGTCCTCGGAGCCGAGCCCTGGTCCGAGAGCATGAGGGAGCACATCGAGAGCTACGGCGTCAGGGCCTACGACATCTACGGGACCTCCGAGCAGGCCGGACCCATGTTCACCGAGTGCGAGGAGCGCAACGGTATCCACATCTGCGGCGACATCATGTACGTCGAGATCATCGACCCCGAGTCCGGCGAACCGCTGGAGGAGGGCGAGAAGGGAGAGATGGTCGTCACCATGCTGAAGAAGGAGGCCATGCCCATGATCAGGTACAGGATCAAGGACATCACCATGCTGATGGAGGGCGAGTGCGCCTGCGGAAGGACCTCCCCCAGGATCGCCAGGATCTCCGGAAGGACCGACGACATGCTCATCGTCCGCGGAATCAACGTGTTCCCCTCGCAGATTGAGTACACCCTGCTCCAGATCCCCGAGGTCGGGGACCAGTACATGATCTACGTCTCCAGGGAGGGAGCCCTGGACGAGATGACGATCCAGGTCGAGCTCAGGCCCGAGGCCTTCACCGACAAGCTGGAGGACATGCTGGCCCTCCGCGGACGCATCGAGGCCGCTCTTAAGAAATATCTCAACATCTATGTCAAGGTGGAACTCAAGGCCCCCGGGGAGCTCCCCAGGTTCACTGGGAAGGCCAAGAGGGTCGTCGACACGAGGGTGATCTGATGGATGACAACATAATCACGCAGCTTTCCATATTTGTGAACAACGAGCCCGGACGCCTCGCTCACATCGCATCGGTCCTCAGGGAGTGCGGCATCAACATGAGGGCCTTCAACCTTGCCGAGTCCACCGAGTTCGGCATCCTGAGGGCCATCGTCGACAGGCCCGACGAGGCCTTCGAGAAGCTCAAGTCCACCGGCATCATCGTCAAGAAGACCGATGTCATCGGGATCGTCATCCAGGACACGCCCGGATCCCTGTTCCAGGCCGCCGACATCATGGGCAAGGCCGGCATCAACATCGAGTACGGCTACGCCTACACCGGAAGGACCACCGCCGCGTTCTTCATCAGGGTCGACGACCCCGAGAAGGCCGTCAAGGTCCTGAAGGACGCCGGAATCAGGCTCATCCTCGACTCGGAGATCTGAGCGACATGGGAAACCTGAACATCGCCGTGCTCGGCGCGAAGGACTACGCGTCCAAGATCGGAAAGAAGGGAACGGTCACAGACATGACCTTCTACGACCACAAGTCAGGCACCGATTCCTTCACGCTCATCGAGCCCTCGAAGTACCCCGAGAAGCTCTCGTCCCTGTTCTACTCCGTGGCCATGTCCGAGTTCGCCATCCTGGTGGTGGACAAGATCGACTCGTTCCTGGGGGAGACCATCGTCATGACCGACGCCCTCGGCATCGACAGGGGATGGATCATCCTGCAGAACTACATCCAGCCGGAGCAGTTGAAGCCCCTGCTGGCGGGAACCTCCCTGGAGGGTTACGAGTACAAGGAGGACGACCCCATCAAGCTGAGGGAGGAGCTCATCGCCATGGCCAAGGCCGAGGCGAAGGCCCCCGGGGAGGGGACCTGCGGGTCCTGTCCTGTGGACAGCCACTTCAACGTCAAGGGTGTGGGGACTGTCATCCTGGGATCCGTCATCGACGGGTACTTCAGGAAGCACGATAAGATGACCGTGTTCCCCATCAAGAGGGAGGTCATCCTCAAGTCCATCCAGAAGCACGACCTGGACGCAGACGACGGCGTCAAGGGAGACCACGTGGGCCTCGCTCTGCGCGGCATCGAGTCCGACGAGCTGGACAGGGGTTACGTTGTGACCACGGATCCATCCGTCAAGATGTCCAGGAAGGTCGAGGGGAAGGTGTCCCTCGTCAAGTACTGGCCGTCCCCCCTGAAGGAGGGCATGGTGCTCCACATCGGCCACTGGATGCAGATGGTCCCCTGCAGGGTCACCGCCGTCGACGACGGGGACGACTTCAGGTCGGCCACAGTCACCTTCGACCTTGAGTCCGACATGATCCACAAGCCCGGAGACAGGGCCATAATCATGTACCTCGAGGGCGGCAAGCTCAGGGTCGCCGGATCGGTCGTCCTGAACTGAATCTGAAACCGGGGCTCCGGCCCCCTTTCCAATTCTAATCTTCACTTCTCGCAGACGTGTTCGACCACGTTGAACCACTTGCGCAGCTCCCCGCACTTCGGACATCTGTACCTCTCTATCTGCTCCGATATCCAGGCGTCCACGCCGATTTCGGCCATCCTCCTGTTGTTGGGGATCCCGTCGGCGTGGTGGCATCCACCGTTGATGATCGGCTCGGAGCTGAACCTCTCCAGCGTGGCGCAGGGGAACTCCGGGCACTCGAAGCACCTGGTCGCCCCGTGCCTCTCTGCGCACTGGGGTATCCCGTACCAGGGGCAGCCGTCGCACTCCTCCTTGACCAGGTCCGACAGGCAACCGTGGCATTCTTCCGGAAACGCGGGGCAGGCGCCGCAGAACAGCCCGCAGGGGGCGGCGCACCTCTCATCAGGCATCCTCTCCATGTTCCATCCTCCTTGGCGATGACCGTGAATCCACTTTCGTCAGTATCTGACCATCGTCTTCACGGGTAGCGACCTCAGATAGTCCTCGACGTTGAGATACTTCACTTCCCCGCAGTCGTACTCCTCTCCGCGGTACAGGACGAAGCGCCCGGCTATCCTGCCGAACCTCCTCTCCATCGCCTCGCACTTCTCGGGGTCAACCAGATGCCTGTACTGCTGTGGGGAGCGGACCTTGTTGTGCTTGATCTCGTAGATCTCGCAGGTGTCCGACTCCCTGTCGTAGACGGCCATGTTGAACTCTCCGGACCGGAACTGCATGCGGAACGCCCTCTTGCTGTCAGGGAGGGAGCGGATGGTGTCGAGCAGTACGATGTCCTCCAGCATCCTTCCGCGGACCTGGTCCAGGATGCGTACGGTGACGATGTCCTTCTCCCTCTCGGATAGTGACGATATCTCCGGGCCGGACATGAGCGAGTGGACCAGCGCCCTGGCCTGGCAGTACCTCATCCCCGGCTGGGTGAACAGGATGTACGGCTCGAGGGGCTCGGGTTCGACGGTCTCTATCGGGCACTCCTCGATCAGGTCCAGGTCGGACAGGTATTCTTTGATCTCCTCTACGTGGGCACGCGTCACGCTGACCTTCAGATCGGAGGGATTTCTTATGTCTAGCAGCTCCATCAGCTTCCCGGTGACGGCCCGCACATCCACTCTGTCCAGAACATCTGTTCTCAGTTCAGGGTTGCGGTCGGCTCTGAGGGACTGTGCCGCAGAGCCCAGGTCCTGGGATGTGAAGTAGCCCGTGATGACGGAGGCCAGGAACCTGTGGTTCATGTCCTGGATGATGCGGTTGATGGCGTTGGTCAGCTCGTCGTTCTCGTAGAGGTCGAGGAGATGGCGGAAATGTCCGCCGCCATTGTAGTTGCGCAGGGAGTTCTGGATGTTCCTGCTGATGGATGTGTCGATGTACCTGCGTGTGGATTCGTCGTCACGGAAGGATGCGTCCACCACTCTGAGCTCCGGATCCTCGAAGTTCAGCTCCCCCGCCCGCAGGGTGCCTCCGAACTCGATGTAGTCGTCCACACCCCTGATGTCGAGCAGGCGGCTGTGCTCGCTGAACGGTATGTATGTGGTGGGGATGGCGATCGCCCGGTCGTACAGCTCCTGGTCCATGGCCAGGCGGAAGCCCAGGGAGTCCGTTCCGGACATGACTATCTTCATGCCCATGGCCGCGTACACGTCGGAGAGCAGGGCAGCAGAATCGATGAAGTCCCGCATGAGGGTCGCCTCGTCTACCAGGACTGTCCTGATCCCGAGGCCGTGGAGCCTCTTCATGTCGCGGTTCACGGACGCCATGGTGTCGGAGACGCGGATCTTCATGTACGCCGTCTTCGAGAGCTCTTCGTCGGGCATCTCCAGCATCAGCTGGCAGAGCATGGTGGTCTTCCCGGTCCTGCGCAGTCCGTACAGGATGCAGACGCGGCCGTCCGGCTTCCCGAACACGTATCTCCTCAGCTGATGGTAGCAGTCGCGGTGCCTGTACCCCTCGGCCCGGTGGGACATGTCGTCCAGGCTGCCGCCGAGGATGATGTTGGTGTCGAACTCCGGGAATCCGACGCTCTTGTTCTTACCTTTGATCTCTGAAAGCTTGGCCTCGAACCTGCGGCGCTGCTCGATGGCCTCCACGGTCCTGTCCAGGTCCGCATCGCGGATGTACTTGCTCTTGACCTTGGGTCCCTCCCTCCACTGGAGGTAGTGCCGCTGCTTCCCGTTGATGTTCTTCACGGAGATGTATCCGCGAGGGAGCTCCGATATCGCCCTCTCAAGTTCGCGTATGCGTTCCTCTTCGCCGGTCACAATCTCGTATATCCTATAACCCACTTAAACCTATCAGCGTGGAAAATTGTAGGTTACAACACGATCGGTCCGCCCGTTCCTCTTTAAAGCTGAGAATCCGATTCGGACACCATGAGATGCCCCTCCTGCGGAACCGAATACCCCGACGACGCCGACAGGTGCCCGGAATGCGGTGCCGTGACGGATATCCCAGCATCCGACCGCGAGGAGGCGACCGGCGGTGATGTCGAAGCGAAGGTCTGGACGTACCACGGTAAGAGCATGGTCGAGCTCGCCATGACCCCTGAGAGGGTCGGGAGGCGCCGCATCGCCGTCTTTTCCTCGGTGGCGTCGTCCCTGCTGGTGCTCTTCGTCCTGTTCCTTCTGAGGCTGGACTACTCGGTGTCGCTGATGGATGTATTCCCCCTCGACGGGACGTCCATGTCGTTCCTCGACGCCACGTCGATGTTCTCCGACAACCTGGTCCCGATTCTAGCCCTCGTCCTGGCCGTCCTCGGGCTCTTCTCACCGATCTTCGCCTGCTTCTCCAACATGGCGATGTTCGTCTCCGCCCTGACGGTCCTCTTCTTCAACGTGGAATCCGGAGTGGGCTACATCCACTACGCCCTGGAGTCGGGCTCGACGGCCGTCCTGCTGGTCACCGTCACCGTGTCCCTGGTCCTGTCGCTGGTGGGGATCCGCTCCATGGTGCGTACGCTCACGGGAGGCATCAGGGACAGGAGGTCCGGGATACCTTACCTGGGCCTGAACTTCAACGTCGGATGGAAGTGGAACAGGGTGCTCAGGAAGGACTGAACTGGGTTTGGTTCCTCACAGGTTTTAAATACGATTCCGTCTAAACCGATTCCATACCGTGCTACTTGATAGCACGAATCAATGTGGTGTTCAAGATGGCGTTCTGGAACAAAGAGATCGAGACGATGCCCCGCGAGGAACTGGAGAAGATGCAGCTCAGCCTGCTCAAGGCCAAGGTGCGCGAGATGTACGACGCGTCCCCGTTCTTCCACGAGAGGATGAGGTCAGTGAACCTCCTCCCCGAGGACATCGACAGCTTCGAGAAGTTCCGCCAGGTGCCCTTCATGAGGAAGTCCGACCTCAGGGACAACTACCCCGACGGCCTCTTCGTCAGGCCCTACGACGACATCGTCCGCGTGCACGTGTCCTCCGGAACCACCGGAAGGCCCACCGTCGTCGGGTACACCCAGAAGGACATCGACAACTGGACCGAGTCCCTGGCCCGCGGGATGACCTCCTTCGGCATGACCAGGAAGGACATGCTCCAGAACTTCCACGGCTACGGCCTCTTCACCGGGGGCCTCGGCGTTCACTACGGTGCGGAGAGGATCGGCGCCACGGTCCTCCCCATCGGGACCGGGAACACCTCCAGGCAGATCCAGCTCATGCAGGACCTGCCGGTCACCGCCTGGGCCGGGACGCCCTCCTACATGTTCCACATCGCCGACGTCTGCGACCAGATGGGCATCGACATCAGGAACGACACCAAGGTCAGGCTGGCCATCGCCGGCGGAGAGCCCTGGTCGGAGAGCATGAGGCAGAAGCTCCAGGAGAGGACCGGGGTCCGCGTGCACAACTGCTACGGGGCCAGTGAGTTCTACGGCCCCATGTTCCTGGAGTGCGAGAAGCAGTGCGGCCTGCACATCTGGGCCGACCTCTGCTACATGGAGATCCTGGACAAGGACGGCGAGCCCTGCGCCGAGGGCGAGAGGGGGGAGATCGTCGTGACCATGCTCCAGAAGGAGGCGTTCCCCCTGATCAGGTACAAGATCGGCGACGTCTCCGCGCTCACATGGGAGAAGTGCGAGTGCGGCAGGACCCACCCCAGGCTCATGAGGATCTCCGGAAGGACCGACGACATGCTCGTGGTCAGGGGGGTCAACGTGTTCCCGTCCCAGATCGAGAGCGTCATCGGCGAGATGCCGTTCCTGTCCCCGTTCTACCACATCACCCTGACCAACGAGAACTACATGGACAGGATGGTCGTGGAGGTGGAGCTCAACGAGGCCAGCCTCACCGAGGACATGGTGGAGCTCAACAGGATGACCCAGATGCTCAGCTCCAGGATGAAGGAGATCCTGAACATCAAGTCCGACGTCAGGCTGGTGCTCCCCGGCACCCTCCAGAGGTTCGAGGGCAAGGCCAACCACGTCACCGACAACAGGAACTACGACTGACGTTCCTCGAAGCCGAGCTCGTCGGTGCAGCGGCCGGCCACGCATCCGCGTCTCAGCGCCTCGACGTCGCCGCCGATGCTGGCCTCCAGGCTGCAGAGCCCCTCGGCGTACTTAACCCCCAGCGGGGTGAGGTCCACCATGGACCTCTCCCTGTGGGACTTCTCCTTTGTGACCGTGATTATCCCCTCGTCCTCGAGGAGCTGCAGCTTGTAGGGCATGCGGGGGTTGGACGACACGGAGTCGTAGATCTCGGTCTTGGACTTCCTTCCGCAGAGGTACAGTAGCATTATGATCGAGTTGTTGTGCTTGTCCTCTATGATGGAGCTCATCTTTGGCTTCTGCATGATTGTCCGACGGGTCCTGTATAAAAGCCATCGGCGTATTTGATAAAGCTGGATAATCCTAGGAGTTTAGATTCTCCCGCCCCGGAGGGCGGGAGGGCGGCATCACTGCGCCGGCTGCTGGGCGGGGATGTCGTCGTCGAAGGTGTTGTTGCCGGACATCATGTCCTCGTAGAGCAGGAAGAGCTCCCTCTGGCTGAGGCTGCGGTGCATCATCATGGACGCCCTCCTGACCATGCCCAGGAGCTGCTCCGCCTCGTCCCTGCTGAGCTCGATGCCCATCTCGGACATGGCGGCCACGATGGTGTTCCTGACGGAGTGCTTTCCGATGACCAGGCTCCTCTCCATGCCGACCTCGGCGGGGTCGTAGGGCTCGGTGCACTCGGGGTTGTTGAGGATTCCGGCCTCCTGTGCGAAGCACTTGGTGCCTATGACGGGCTTGGTGGGCCAGATCTGGAACCCGGAGGCGGCGGAGACGGACTCGGCCACCGCGCGGAGCTTGGTGGTGTCGATGCCGGTGTCCATGCCCAGCATGTGCTTGGCGGTCATGGCGGTCTCCTCCAGGGGCGCGCATCCGGCCCTGGGGCCCAGTCCCATTGTGGTGGTCCTGGCGAACCTGGCGCCGGCCTTGGCGGCGGACAGGGTGTTGGCTGTGGCCATGCCGAAGTCGTTGTGGGCGATGATCTCGATGTCGAGGCCGGAGATCTGCTTGATCATCCTGATCCTCTCGTTGCATGTGAATGGGTCGTCGACTCCCAGGGAGTCCTCGTACCCGAAGCGGTTGGCGCCGGCCTCCCTGGCGACCTTGGCGAAGTCGATCAGGAACCCGAGGTCGGCGCGGGAGGCGTCCTCGGCCACCACGGAGATGTACATCCCGTGCTGGGCGGCGTAGTCGGTGGCCTCGTAGACCTTGTCCAGGACCCACTCGTGGTCCTTCTTGAGGACGTTCTCGATCTGGATGTTGGACGCCTGCAGGGCGATGGTGACCGAGTCGACCTCGCACTCGATGCTGGCGTTCACGTCCTCGATGTCGGCCCTGTTCCAGGCCATGATGGACGCGTCCAGCCCCATGTGGGCGATGTGTCTGACGGCCTTCTTCTCCTCGGTCCCGAGGGCCGGGTTGCCGGCCTCGATCTGGGGGACCCCGGCGTCGTCCAGGAGCTGGGCGATCCTGTACTTTTCGATGTTAGAGAAAACAGCCCCCGCGGCCTGCTCCCCGAACCCGAGGGTGGAGTCGCAGATGCAGAGGGGCGCGCTGAGACAGCTGATGACCTCGTTCTTGCTCTTCATGTTACATCCCTTACCGCCCCGCCGGACGGTGACCGAACGGAGCCGCTGTGCAGGGCCCCCTATGTAACGCGCCTATATTAACCTTATAAAAGAGGGGGCCTCGGGCGGGGTCACTCCATCCTGTATCTGAGGATGGCGCCCATGCCGCCCAGGGCGGCCAGCTCCTTGCCGCCGTCGTGCTGGCCGGAGACCACGATGACGGTGCCCTTCTGGGACTCCACCGCGCGGACCACGTCGTCCAGGTCCTGCTCCCTGATCTTGGAGTCCAGCACCAGCAGCTTCTCCACGGCGCCGGCCATGGCGGCGTCCCTGACCTGCTGGGTCCCGTAGGTTCCGAGGCCGTTCCTGGCTATCTCGGTCATGAGCTGCTCCACGGCCTCCATCTCGGCGCCGACGGAGGACTCCCTGAGCACCTCTGCGCCCATGCCGGTCTTGATGAGCTCGTTGATGCCCACCATCCCGCACTGCCCGGTGTGGTAGACGTGGATCTTCTTGAACAGCTCCGGGTCGGCCTTCTTCATGTCGTCGGCGAGGGATTCCTTCTCGAACCCGGGACCCAGGAGGACCAGGGGCATGTTGGGCTCCATCAGCGGCACCACCTTGGAGATGACCTCGGCGTGGTACCCGTCAGCCTGGGGCTTCTCGGCGTACTGTTTCCCGGACCTGCCGGACCTGACGGTGGTGACCTCCTTCAGCCCGAACTGCCTGAGCACGGCCACGGTGGCGTCGTCCTGGTCCAGGGATACGAAGACTATGCGGGGCTTCTTGGAGTCGGCGACCGCCCTCTTCAGCCTCTCCAGCTGGGTCTCCCTCCAGTGCCTCTTGGAGATGAGCAGGCTGTCGCCGGTCTCAAGGATGAGGGTGTGGTGCTGGCCGATGTCCTGGGGCCCGGTCTCGATGGTGCCCAGGAGCTTCAGCCTGAGGTCGTCCTCGGAGAACTCGATCTTCTCTATGCGCACTCCAAGGGTCATCCTCTTCTTCTCGGCCCTCTCAGCCCTCAGCTTGTCAGCCGCCTTCTCCTCGCGGCGGGTGGTGGAGGCGGTGACCAGGTCGCCTACCTCTATGACGTTGTAGAGGTGCCAGATGTCCTCGTCGGTCTCGATCTGGACCCTGATCCCCTCCCCGGAGGGGTCCTGCCCTATTATGCGCATGACCGAGGGATACCGTGGCTGTGTATAGAACGGTTGTCCTAGACATCAACAATCCGAACGCTTGAAAACGGCGATGGATTGAACTTAACACAATCCGAAAACACTTATCAATCTTGCAACCGATTGACTGTCCATGGCGCCGAGGAAGCAGATTGACACAGGGGGTCTCCCTTTCAACGAGATTCGTAGAAGGGACAAGTACTATGTCGACAAGACGCTGTTGATCAAGGACATCCTCGGAACCAACGACAGTGGCATATACCTTTACACTAGGCCGCGTAGGTTCGGCAAGAGCACGAATATAACGATGCTGGATGCCTTCTTCAACCTGCAGTACAAGGGCAACGATTGGTTCGACGGCCTCTCCATATCGGAATTCACCGAATACGAACGCTACAAGAACAGCTTCCCTGTGATCCTCCTCAACCTCAAGGACACGGTCCCGAACGAACCTGTCGACACCTTCGAGGATTTCGTGGAGAGAATGGGCAAGGTGCTCAGCGACCTGTTCATGAGGTTCGACTACCTGCTGGACTCGGACCGTGTGAATCCCAGGGACAAGGCGGTCTTCGACACGGTACTTTACATGAAAGCAGGGAAGGCCATGCTGGTTGACGCGATCAGGGACCTGACGAGGATGCTGAGGGACCATCACGGGGTTGGCGTCGTCCTGCTCATCGATGAGTACGACCGTGCGGTCACCGACACATACGATTCAGAGTTGAGGGACCCGATACTGGGTTTCCTCAGCCTCATGCTCACCGGGGCCCTGAAGGACAATCCATGCCTCCAGATGGCGTACATCACTGGTATCACCCAGGTGGCGAAGGCGGGGATGTTCTCGGGTCTGAACAACCTCACGGTGAACAATGTCTTCTCTCGCATGTCCGACGAGAGGTTCGGGTTCACCGAAGCGGAGGTAAGGGAAATCCTCGAGTACTACGGTCGCCCCGACAGGCTCGACGAGGTCAGGTCATGGTACGACGGCTACCGTTTCGGCGATGTGGAGGTGTACAACCCGTTCAGCGTGATGAGCTACGTGTCCAACGACTTCACGCCTGAGCCGTACTGGGTCAAGACAAGCAAGCTTGCTCCGATCAAGAGGATGCTCCAGAGGGTCGGCCTCGACAGCATCGGCGAGATCGCCAACCTTGTGAACGGGAACGTGTCGGAGTGCAGTCTGCATGCAACTATGACGTTCGATGAGCTGTCGCTCTCGGTGAAGGAGGACCTCTACTCCCTCATGGTCATGACGGGTTACATCAACGCGGTCCCGAAGGGAGACGGGGTCTACGAGCTGTCCATCCCGAACAGAGAGGTGCTGTCCGAGACCAACAGGCTGCTGGAGGGCAACGTGCGCATCAGCGGGGACCTCTTATCCAGGTTCAACACCGCACTGGCGGAAGGTGACGCGGAGACCATGGCCTCGGTCCTGCAGGAGGTCCTCTGCGACGCCAGCTACTTCGATCTGAGAGACGAGACGTCCTACGAGCTCATCATCCTCACGATGATGCACGACATGCTGGGAGGCTACGACGTCAGGGCACAGCCGGAATCCGGGAACGGGAGGGCGGACCTGGTCATGACGGGGAAGACGTCCGGGTCCCCGACGATCATAATGGAGCTGAAGGTCTCCGACGACGAGGGTTCCCTGGACAGGGATGCGGGAGATGCCATCGCCCAGATCCACGAGAGGAAGTACTACCTCGGCATGAAGGGGAAGGTCATACTGATCGGACTGGCGTTCTGGGGCAAGGTCCCGAAAGCCAGAACAGAGGTCCTGAGCCTGTGATAACGCCTTGATCCTGCAGCGACACGGACCGTTTCCTGGTTGGTTGCGCGATGATTTGTCCATTATCCGACAACCTCCAATCGGGGCTGTCCGACGGCATCCGCAGTCATTATATACGGTACGGAAATGTGATAAATCTCCGATGGCAAAAGGATACTTGGTCCTGGAGGACGGGACCGTTTTCGTAGGGGAGCTGTTCGGCGCCGAGTGCGAGACGAACGGAGAAGTTGTTTTCACCACCGGAATGTGCGGATACCAGGAGAGCCTGACCGATCCGTCGTTCAAGGGACAGATCCTGGTCATGACCTACCCGCTCATCGGGAACTACGGCGTGACCGAGGAATACTACCAGTCGAGGTCCATCCACGTGAGGGGACTCGTCGTGAGGGAGTACTGCAGGGAGCCCTCGCCGATGTACGGCGGCAGGACGATCGATGACTTCCTGAAGACGTTCGGCATCCCCGGGATCTCCGGAATCGACACCCGCGACCTCGTGATCAAGATACGCACCGGCGGAACCGTCAAGGGGGCCATCACCTCTGACGCCGAGGGCATCGAGGACCTGGTGAAGAAGCTGAGGGACATGCCCGCGCCCTCCGAGAGCAACCTGGTGGGCGAGGTCTCGTGCAAGGAGATCTCCAGCAGGGACAACGGCAAGGAGCTCACCGTCGGACTCATCGACTGCGGAACCAAGTCAGGTATCCAGAGGGACCTGAACGCCAGGTTCAACGTCATAACCTTCCCGTACGACACGCCCGCCGACGTCATCGTGGAGTCGGGCGTGAAGGGAGTCCTCATCTCCAACGGACCGGGTGACCCGGCCCATCCAGCCATCGCCAAGACGACGGTCAGGACGGTCTCCGACCTGGCCACGCAGCTCCCCATGTTCGGGATCTGCTTCGGAAGCCAGCTCATCGGAATCGCCATGGGCGGCTCCACATACAAGCTCAAGTTCGGCCACAGGGGATGCAACCAGCCCGTCAAGAACGGGAACCGCGTGTACATCACATCCCAGAACCACGGGTTCGCCGTGGACGAGCACAGCCTGGACGGAACCGGGCTGGAGGTCAACCAGGTCAACGTCAACGACGGCTCCGTGGAGGGCGTCGTGCACAGGGACCTGCCCATATTCACATCGCAGTACCACCCCGAGGCCTCGCCCGGGCCCTGCGACACATCCTATCTCTTCGATTGGTTCGGCAAGATGATCAGGGAGGGGAGACTTTGAGGAAGGACTACAAGAAGCTCATGGTCATCGGATCCGGTCCGATCGTCATCGGACAGGCCGCGGAGTTCGACTTCTCCGGAACGCAGGCGTGCCGCTCCCTCAGGGAGGAGGGCTACAAGACCGTCCTGGTCAACTCCAACCCCGCCACCATCCAGACCGACCCCGACACCGCCGACAGCGTCTACATCGAGCCCCTGATCGCCTCCAACGTGGCCAAGATCATCGAGAAGGAGGGCGTCGACGGCGTCCTGTCCGGAATGGGCGGGCAGACCGCCCTGAACATCTGCTCCGAGCTGGCCGACTCCGGCGAGCTGGAGAGGCTGCACTGCTCCCTTGTGGGGACGCAGCCGGACGCCATCGCCATGTCCGAGGACAGGGAGCTGTTCAAGGAGACCATGGAGAGGATCGGGGAGCCCGTGCCGGTTTCCAGGTCCGTCAACTCCATCGAGGAGGCCAAAGAGGCCGTCAAGATCATCGGAAGGTACCCGGTCCTGATCCGTCCCGCCTACACGCTGGGAGGAACCGGAGGAGGCATCGCCTACGACGAGCAGGAGCTGGAGGAGATCTGCGCCCGCGGACTCGCCTACTCCAGGATCCACCAGGTCCTGATCGAGGAGTCCGTCCTCGGATGGAAGGAGTACGAGTACGAGGTCATGAGGGACTCCAACGACAACTGCATCATCATATGCAACATGGAGAACCTGGACGCCATGGGAATCCACACCGGGGAGTCCATCGTCTGCGCCCCCTGCCTCACCCTGTCCGACACGGACCACCAGCGCCTCAGGACCGCGGCGCTGAAGGTCATCCGCGCCCTCAACATCGAGGGCGGATGCAACGTGCAGTTCGCGTTCAACCCCGCCAACGGAGACTACAGGCTGATCGAGGTCAACCCCCGTGTGTCCAGGTCCTCCGCTCTGGCGTCCAAGGCCACCGGATACCCCATCGCCAGGGTCTCCACCAAGATCGCAGTCGGCTACACCCTGGACGAGATCCCCAACAGGATCACCGGCACCACCTGCGCCGCCTTCGAGCCCTCCGTCGATTACGTTGTGATCAAGATCCCCCGCTGGCCCTTCGACAAGTTCAGGACCGTGGACCGCCACCTTGGAACCCAGATGAAGTCCACCGGTGAGGTCATGTCCATCGGAAGGACCTTCGAGGAGGCCCTGCTGAAGGGACTCAGGTCCCTGGAGATCGGTGTGAAGGGACTGGACAGGGTCGACGTCACCGACGACGAGATCAGGGAGGAGCTGGTCAACGCCACCGACAAGCGCATCTTCGTGATGGGAGAGGCCCTCAGGAGGGGATGGTCCGAGGAGGAGGTCGCCGACCTCGCCAAGTGGGACATCTTCTTCGTCAGGAAGCTCAGCAACATCATCGCCATGGAGAACAGGATCAAGGCCGGACTCACACCGGAGCTCCTCAGGGAGGCCAAGGAGATGGGATTCAGCGACGAGACCATCGCCGAACTCACAGCATCCAAGCCCCTGGACGTCCGCGCCATGAGGAAGGAGAACGGGATCATCCCCGTCTACAAGATGGTCGACACCTGCGCCGCCGAGTTCGAGGCGGGAACACCGTACTTCTACTCCACCTACGGCAGGAACACCGAGTACCGCGGAGAGGACGGGAAGAAGAGGGTCGTCATCGTCGGTGGCGGGCCAATCAGGATCGGCCAGGGAATCGAGTTCGACTACTGCTGCGTCCACGGAGTGATGGCGCTGCAGGAGGAGGGCGTCGATGCGATCATCATCAACAACAACCCGGAGACCGTGTCCACCGACTACGACATCTCCGACAGGCTGTACTTCGAGCCCCTGACCCTCGGCGATGTTCTGAACGTCATAGACGCCGAGGATGCTGACGGAGTCATCTGCCAGTACGGCGGACAGACGTCGGTCAACCTGGCCATGGACATCGAGGCCGCCACCAAGGGAACCAAGACCAAGGTCCTTGGAACCAGCCCCGACATGATGGACGTGGCCGAGGACAGGCGCAGGTTCTCCAAGCTCATGGACGACCTGGGCATCAAGCAGCCCCGCTCCGGTACCGGATACTCCTTCGAGGAGGCCAAAGCCATCGCCGAGGACATCGGTTACCCCGTGCTGGTCAGGCCGTCCTACGTCCTGGGAGGCAGGGCGATGGAGATCGTCTACTCCACCGAGGAGCTGAAGACCTACGTGGACACGGCTGTGAAGGTGTCCAGGAACCACCCCATCCTGATCGACAAGTATCTGACCGAGGCCATCGAGATCGACGTGGACTGCGTCTGCGACGGTACCGACGTGTACGTCGGAGGCATAATGGAGCATGTGGAGTACGCCGGATGCCACTCCGGTGACGCCACAATGGTGCTGCCCCCGTTCACGCTGAAGCAGGAGACCATCGACGAGATCGTGGAGATCACCGAGAAGGTCGCCCTGGCGCTGCAGATCCACGGACTGATGAACCTGCAGCTTGCTGTAAAAGATGGACAGGTCTACATGATCGAGGCCAACCCCAGGGCCTCCAGGACCGTGCCGTTCATCTCCAAGGCCACCGGAGTGCCCCTGGCGAAGATCGGAACCAAGATCATGCTCGGGAAGACCCTGAAGGACTTCGGTCTCAAGGGATACAGGCCCATCGACCACTACGCTGTGAAGGCCTCCGTCTTCCCGTTCCTGAAGCTCCCCGGAGTGGACTCCATCCTCACACCCGAGATGAAGTCCACCGGAGAGGTCATGGGTATCGACGAGGACTTCCACACCGCCTGCTACAAGGCGCTCATCGCGGCGGGCAACAAGCTGCCCACCGAGGGCGGTGTTTACATCACCGTCAACGACCAGGACAAGCCCAGGATCGTGGAGCCCGCCAGGCAGCTGAAGGAGATGGGATTCACCATCTACGCAACAAAGGGGACATCCACATACCTGAGGGAGCACGGCGTGGAGACCACGTCGGTGTTCAGGCTGGACGAGCGCCAGAACCCCAACGCCATCGGCCTCATGAGGGACGGCAAGATCAACCTGATCATCAACACCCCGTCCCTGAAGTCCGGTGCCGTGCGCGACGGATACACCATGCGCAGGCTGGCCGTCGAGCTGGAGATCCCCTTCATGACCACCGTCCAGGGCGCTGAGATCGCCGTCGGGTCCATCAAGGTTGCCCGCAGCGAGAAGCTGGGCGTCAGGAGCATGAAGGAGTTCCACGGGCTGGTCTGAGCGAAACCCTAACCAAACATTAACCGCAGGCGGGTCTTTCCCCGCCTGCATCCATTCACTAATTCTACGGGAACTGCGGTCCCTTCCAGTCCTCAGGACCTGACGGCTATGAACTCGTCGATGTCGTCGATGATGCAATCCATGCTCAGCTGATGGAGGGCTTCGTAGTGCCTCTCCAGGAATCCGATGACACCGTATTTTTTGAAGATGGACATGGCTTCGCGTCCAGTAATCTCATGCCTACGTCTGAAGTATTCGATGCAGTAAGCCTTGAATGCTAACACGCTGCCATCCATTGTCACACCTCCGGAAACTCCAGTCTGCCCTCTGCTTCCGTGTCGAACATCATTGCTAGCATGAGCGGACTGTAGTGCCAGATTTCGGTATCAGGGTTCTCAAGGAGTGCGTATAGATCTGATTCCACGAACCTCTCGAATGCCGTCTCCTCATCCCATCCATGTCTCTCGGCGATTATCCTGGTGACGTGGGCGGTCAGAAGCGGAAGAAAGAATGAGAACTGCGATGAGTTCACGAGAGCACCTCCTCGCTTTCGATGAATCTAAGGTAACTTAGAGACTTCGGTGTGTGGAAGAGGACTTGGTCGGCTAGCTTTTCAGGTTTGAGACGCGCAATTGCTTCTGTCATTGTGAAAACACCGTTTTCAAAACCGATCAGTACTGAGTAGACCGTGTCGTTAGCAACCGGTCCTTCGACGATGTCGAAGTCATGATAGGACTCCATCATTCTGTTAGACACAATGAAACTCAGCCATTCCTCATCTGGTTCGTCAAACACTTTGATTTGGAGTTCTTCGAAGGCCTTATCCCTGTCGTATTCATACATATTTAGGATGGGAGCACCAAATTCCCTCCTCTCAAACACTCTGGAGGACCATATGCAGGCCTGATCTTTGGAGAATGTGGTATAGAATCCTTCTCCGAAATCTAAAGGACGTGAGGGTTTACGTATCTCTGGTCTATTGACAACCATGTTGCTTCCATGATACAGAATCATCCAGACATCCTCCACGTGTTCAATTCATGGATGGCATTCCACCATATTATACAATTCACATCTGTTTCTTCAGACGAAAAGGTATGGTTCAAAGACATCATCCACTCAAATTGATGAGTCTGAACCTTCGACATGATTCACTTCCACTTGCTGAGAGTTCAGGACATGAAAGTGGGGTGATTGATCTCCATCATACTCATTTTGTTCATTGGAGCCTGTAGCGATCTGTCCAGCTATACGCTCATACTTATTAACATCGATGTCGATTACGCATCCATGAGTTCCGGCAGGGATGCGAGACCGAGCATACGCACGAAGGTGGATTTCGTCACCAAGGCCGGTGAGCGTGTGGTATCCATGCCCAGGTGCACGGCCATAGTCACACCCACCCCGAAGAACGTCCGCATGCAGTTCGACGGCATCACTGTGAAGGACCGCGTGTTCACGGCCTACCTGACCCCGGCGGAGGCCAGGCGCATAGCGGCGCAGTTGATCGAGTGCGCGGACGAGCTCACGCCGGAGAAGGCCGTGTCCGAACCGCTTCCCAGGGAGGTCAGGGACCGCATCAGGCTCGTGGACATCATGGAGTGGCGTGACGACATACGCCGGGACAGGAACGGGTGGTTCAAGCTGGACCACATAGAGTACCACGGTTGCCTTCCCAAAGAACGCCTGATGGCCGCGATCGAAGGGGACGATCGGTTCGAGCTAAGCAGGGACGGGTCGATGATCCGCCTGAAGTCGGACGTGCCGCCTCTCGACCCGGGTCCGGCGATCGATCCCCCGGCGCATCTGTACCTAGGGCTTTCGACCGAAGGGTACCTGGACATCGTCAGGAAGGGAATCATAGACCCGGACTGCACGGGCATGGTGGCTCTCCGTAGGAGGATGTCGGTCGCGGCCAAGGACGCGCCCGCAGGTGCGAGGGGAGTCGTGCTGGAGATCGATGCCCGTGCGATGCACGACGACGGGTACGAGGTGCACCGCGACGGCAGCGGGGTGTTCCGTGTGGAATCCGTCCCGATGGGATACGTCAGGCGCGTGGGGAAGGAGGAGCTGAAGGCTCCGGAGGACGAGCCATCGGAGTCTGAAAATGCAGTCGGTCCGGACTCTTCTGTATCCGAAGAATGAGACCAACCCCATCGCCGTTCGCACAGATGTCTTTGAACATCCCAGGCCCGTGACTGTCACGGACCATTCTGGACATCTTCCTCATATGTGTCTGTATGATTAGACGAATGTCCAGTCAACGTGGTTCCGCTGGACAGCACCCATGTCTTTCGATTCGGAACAATAATAGATATTTCGGAGGCAAATCAGTCGTATCCGATACATTTGAACATAATTGAGCTTTAGTGTTAGCGATTGTATTTAATATGGGATGAGTATCTTCGAACCACTCAGATGGCGGTATGAACCGCCACCAAGGTGATATCGCATGGCAATCACAAACGAGTATCTGAAGACCGTCTTCGACGGCCTCAAGCAGCGCAACGCAGACCAGCCCGAGTTCCTCCAGGCAGTCGAGGAGGTCCTCGAGTCCCTCCAGCCCGTGGTCCAGGCCAGGCCAGAGCTCGAGAAGGCCGGGATCATCGAGAGGCTCGTGGAGCCCGAGAGGGTCATCATGTTCCGCGTCCCCTGGATGGACGACTCTGGAAAGGTCCAGGTCAACCGCGGATACCGCGTACAGTTCAACTCCGCCATCGGTCCCTACAAAGGCGGACTCAGGTTCCACCCCTCCGTCAACCTGTCCATCCTGAAGTTCCTCGGATTCGAGCAGATCTTCAAGAACAGCCTCACCACCCTCCCCATCGGAGGAGGAAAGGGAGGATCCGACTTCGACCCCAAGGGCAAGTCCGACGCCGAGGTCATGCGCTTCTGCCAGTCCTTCATGACCGAGCTCCAGAGGCACATCGGACCCGACACCGACGTCCCCGCAGGAGACATCGGGGTCGGCGGAAGGGAGATCGGGTTCATGTACGGCCAGTACAAGAGGATGAGGAACGACTTCACAGGAGTCCTCACAGGAAAGGCCATCGGAGCCGGGGGATCCCTCGCCAGGACCGAGGCCACCGGATACGGCCTCTGCTACTTCACCGACGAGATGCTCAAGGCCGTCGGCGAGTCCTTCAAGGGCAAGACCGTCGTCATCTCCGGATCCGGGAACGTGGCGATCTACGCTACCCAGAAGGCCACCGAGCTCGGCGGAAAGGTCGTCGCGCTCTCCGACTCCAACGGATACATCTACGACGCCGACGGAATCGACCTCGACCTCGTCAAGGACATCAAGGAGGTCAAGAGGCAGAGGATCAAGGAGTACGCCGTCCGCAAGCCCAGCGCCAAGTACACCGAGGGCAAGGGAATCTGGACCATCCCCTGCGACATCGCCCTCCCCTGCGCCACCCAGAACGAGCTGGACGAGGACGACGCCAACACCCTGATCGCCAACGGAGTCAGGGCCGTCGCCGAGGGAGCCAACATGCCCAGCACACCCGGTGCGATCGCGGCGTTCCAGAAGGCCGGAATCCTGTTCGGACCCGCCAAGGCCGCCAACGCCGGCGGTGTGGCGACATCCGCTCTGGAGATGTGCCAGAACAGCGCCAGGCTGTCCTGGTCCTTCGAGGAGGTCGACTCCAAGCTGAAGGGAATCATGGCCACCATCTACAAGGAGGCCGCCGAGGCCGCCAAGAGGTACGGCATGGAGGGCAACCTGGTCGCAGGAGCCAACATCGCCGGATTCGAGAAGGTCGCCAACGCCATGCTCTGGGAGGGCGTCTCCTACTGATCCCCGTGACGGGTCCCGCCCGTCGCATTTCAACCTTCTTACCGGGGGCACGTCCCCCGGGACCCCTTGTTCAGTTCTGTGCTGCCGGGGAGCGGTTGCTCCCCGACGGCATGCACATGACGGCCATCGACCCGATGGCTATGACCATTCCGACAAGCATCAGCGGTGTTGGGATCTCCGTGAAGAACAGCAGTCCGAACACGGCGGCGGCTGTCGGTTCGCCTGCTGCTGCGAGGATGGATGCGGTGCCGCCCTCCATGCGTGACATGGCCGTGGTGTACAGTATGTACGGAAGGAATGACGCCACGGCGGCGTGGAGGATGAGATATCCAAGATCGGCGAGCCCTCCGGAGGCGTAGTCGACCATCATCCCCAGGTCGGAGAACGGTATCAGGACGACTGTGGAGATGAGAAGGCAGTAGAACAGTATGGTGTAGGTGGTGTACCCGCGGGATGCGGCCCTCTTGGAGATTATCCCGTACAGGGCGTAGAAGAAGGCCGCCGCGAGACCGGCTGTGACGCCGGAGACGGAGAGTCCGTGGTCGCCCTCGAGGAAACCGCTGACCAGGACGCATCCGAAGATGGAGGCGACCATGCAGACCACCTTGCGGGCGGTCACGCGCTCACGGAAGATCACAGCGGCCATGACCAGCATGAACACCGGCGAGAGACTCAGGAGGACGGCCGCGAGGGAAAGGGACAGGACGTCCACGGACACGGTGTAGAAGGCGTTCAGGCCGAGCATGGCCAGGGCGCAGGCCACGAACATCCACAGGTCGTGGGGGTCGAACCTGAGCCATCTCCTGTCGGAGACTAGGATGACAGCCAACATCATGATTGCCGCGAGTGACACGCGGGAGAACACGATGGTGGGGCCGTCCATGCCGAAGTCCGATAGTGTGCGGACGAAGACGCCGGCGGCTCCCCACATCACGCCTGACAGTATCGGGAGAAGGAGAAGCACCGACCTCATGGATGGTCGATGGGTCAGGGGCTATTTCATGGTTGAGAATCGAGATAGGTTACTGGGCGAAAGAGGTGCGATCTGGCCTTCTTACCAGGATGTGATGTCAGTGCGCAAGAATGCTGGCATCATCATTCGGTATCGTTGACGATCTTCTTCAGATTGTCCTCAAGACGAGACTCGTATTCACCGATGCTGCGCTCGAAGATGTGCCTTTTCAGAATCCCCAGTTCCAGATTGTCCGACTGATGGTCGTGGAGACGGGCGAAATACCTCATCCCCGACTGGTCCAGTTCTCCATTGTCCTTGTATGCGAAACGGTCTATCAGTTCGGATCTGGAATTGCCCCTGCAAACAGGGCAACTGCAGTGCGGAGCGTGTTCCATGTGTCTCCAAACATCGCCTTTGATAGCCACAGACGCCTGATGGGTGGCGACTTTGAACTTGTCTATCTTATCGAGAGATGTGGGCGGGTCGCTGAAATTGCGACTTGCCATGAATTTCCGGTTAACCTTCCTCTTCTTACGGGTAATGGAGTCGAAGCCATGGCTGAGCAGCTCATATTCGACATCCCTCTCGACACCGTTGACGACCATCCGATTGGTCGTGCTAGGGACCTCAGAGCAGTTGATCAAAGCGTCGATCTCGCCCTTCATATTCCACAATTCGGAGAGCTGGATGGTGCTTCTGGGGGAGTATCTGATGTTGATCATCGGTACCTGTCCTGTCTTGGAAAGGTCGCACAACGTCCTGAGCCTTCTGGCGAAGACGCTCGGCTCATCGGACAGGGATAATTGCGGCACACCGATCCTGCCGAACTCCTCGCAGCTGGAGCACCAGTCTTCGACCGCTTCCCCGTAATCTGAGAACTGTTGGTCGATCTCGGGCATGCACATCATCGACAGCCCGTCCACGTCCTTCTGCATCTCGAAGGCTATCTTGAACGGGACTCTGTTGCTGTAGTCCAGCGACGGCAGTTGCAATATCGGGAAACAGGGTTTACCGTGGTTACGGTCCACGAACGACTGAAGCGTCAACTGGTTCTCATGTATGAATCCGTTCTGAGCAAGGAATCTCTCGAAGCCGTTGTTCGACTGCAGATCTATGGGCATGGCGGCGATCTGCGATTCTATCACGCCCCGGTATCCGAGATAGTCCTTGGCCGTGGTCTCCGATACCGAAATCGGTCTGACTGGGGTATCAAAGGAGACGGAGCTGCTGATGCGGACTCTGACGACGCGGCATCCTTTGCCGGCCACCCTCATGTCCCCCGGATCGACGTCGATTATCTCCATTCAGCTCCTCCTGCGGTGAAGCGTGCGTTCGAATACCACCGAGTTGTCCGTGTATTCCGGGTAATGCGAATACACGTAAGTCATCTCCCCCTGGACACTGAACTGCTGGAGGTCCCTTCTGAGGTTCCTCAACGATTCCAACTGATCCTCCGTGAGCTTATGAGATATCGCGGATGCCGCTTCCGTCCCAGATTCGGTGAGGAAGAACCTTTCGGACTCCGTATTGATGCGACCGTAGCTGGTGACGAACCCCATCTTGGTCAGCGTATCTATGCAACGGTCTATCCTTCCCGCATACGGTCCGAACTTGTATGCCTTGAATCCGGGGTTCTCGGAGGGGATGTCGTTCTGCTGGGCGAATTCCATCAGCACTATGAATATGTCCTTCTGGAGTTTTGTTATTCCGCGTACCGGGGCTCCATCTCCCACGTACAGCCACAGGAGGATCCAATCGTCGACATACATGAACAGGTGTTCCTTCGAATACTCCAGGAGTTTCTGTGCTTCGCAGGGAGGGTATTCGACACGATAGCATGTCGGGCACTGATAGTAATAGTAGCTTAAACCGTCATCGAGCGTCCTGTCCACACGCTCCATGTGCTCGCATCTGCATTCGTCCTTCCTGCTCATCATATCGGCTCCAAGTGGGAAACGCTCCAGTACTCCACGCCGTCAGAGGTGTATGGGTCCAGGATTATGTTGTATGTGCGTTTGTTTCTACGGGAGCATATCCTCCGTGACGTCTTTCTGAATGGTTTACCAGTACCTTTCCGTTTCGGACAATCCACAGGGGTTGCCAGCATATCGCAGAGTGTGTAGATGTCAAACCCTTCGTATCTCAGATGTATCATCGCGGAATCGGATATCCTGACGGGTCTTCCTTCGAAAGAACAGTCCTCCGCATTCATCAGGGTCGCCATGCTATCACGATGGTTGATATGCTATGGCATATTTATATTGCTATCTTGTGAGTGCTAACTGATGTTAAAATGTTAGTTCAAAATATGCTGGATTGTAACTGTACATGACCTTGGGTTACGATGACCAGCTTTCGGATCCGCACATCCTGGACGAAGTCGGAAAGAAGGGGAAAGGTGGGGTCCGAGGACCCCGTTTCATAGGTTTCCGTGTTTGTCGACTCAGTCCTTCCTGTAGAGTACGATCAGGAACACCGCCATGAGTGCGGCCACGACGGCTGCAGCGGCGCAGGCAACGATGGTCACGGTGTCGTCTCCGGAGGAGGACGATCCTGATCCTCCGGGCCCGATTATCGGGGGCAGAGGGCTGTCATCATCATCGTCTACGAACGGGTCGTCGGATCCCCCTCCCTGCGACGGGATAGTTCCAAGCACCCAGTCCACGTAGAACGGGGTGTTGTGATCCGTGGTGATGATGATGCTGCTACCGGACACCGTAGCGTTCTCCTCCTGCTCTTCATTGTTCACGACGGAGTACACGGTGACGGACTCGATCCTCTGGTCGGCGTCCAGGTCCACAGGTATGGTGATGGTCACGGAGCCGGCTCTATCAGAGGCGATTCCGGTCAGGATGAGGTTGAACGCGAAGTCGTTGCCCTTGAGGTCCGCGAGCTCCATGAACGCAACGGTCACATCTCTGGTCACATCACCAGTGACGGTCACCTCTCCTTTGGGGAATCCTACGGTGACGGTAACGTCGCTGTATGTTGGCCCGGGAGAGGCGGGGATGGTAACGGAAACTCCGTCCGTCTTGACGTTGACGGAATCCCCGTCGGAATCGATGATGATGCCGGTCGGGGTATCGGATTCGATCGCCCCATAGGTGCCGTCCCCGTTGGGGACGACGGCGAAACCCTTGGCTGCGAACTCGGACACGTTGGTGTTGAAACTTCCTCCGCTGATGACGTCCTTATCGGTTGCTTCGGTGATCTTGACGGCATCCTTCTGTTCGGTCCCATCGGTACCGCCAGTGAAGATTCCGTTGTTGACGGATATTGTGGCTGCACTCTTTTCGGCCGCTGGCGCACCGTCCTTCATGGATATACCCTCGTACAGGGCGTATCCATTGTCGCTGATGAACGTTCCTCCTTTGATCGTCACGGATGTCTTCTGGGGGTAGGCATCGTTTGTGGTGATGCTGACGGCGGCCCCGGTGTCCTCGGAACCGTTGTTGTTGGCAACAGGCGGATCGGCGAACTCGCCGGTGGCGTGGAACGTTCCTCCGTTGATCACGAAGGTACCGCTCTTGATGCTGAGCATCTCGGTGTAGGTGAAGTTCCCGCCGTCGATGGTCCATTCGCCGTATCCAGCCGCGTAGAACATTCCGTTCACCGGCTTGGAATCGTCCATGTCTATGTGAATCTCGGGCACGTTGCCGGTTGTCGGGGTGACGTTGCCGTTGATGTAGAACAATGATCCGAAGTCTCCTGTGAACGTTCCGTAGAAGTCCACTTCGACGCCGTAGGCGACGTACTTGTCCAGGTTGTTGTCCTTATAGTCCACATGGCCTATGCAGACCCCGTAGGCCACCACGGTCTGCGTTCCCTGATACAGGAACGTGACGTCGCTGCTCACCTCGAGGGTGGAGTATCCGGCGACATCGGTCTCGCTTCCGCGGATCCAGATGTAGGCGGGGATGGCTGAGAACTCCGTCGATTTGTCGTTGGCGATGGTGCAGTTCTCCAGAGAGAGGGAGCCGCCTTCGATCAGGATGGGGCGTATCCCCTTGAAGGACACCGTTCCGCCGCCGTTGATGTTCAGGTCGCCGCTCACTGCGAACTGTACCTCGTCTCCGAGGGCGAGGATCTTCCCGTTCAGGTTGAGGGTGGCTCTGCCGTGGAAGGTGTAGCCCTCGTCGATGGAGGCATTATCTGCGACAAGGGTCACGGTTTCGCCGTTGGCGTTGTCCAGGGCCGCTTCAATAGTGGGATAGTTGATGTCGTTGACGGTGGCCTCGTATGTCTGGCCGCTGTAGCTGGGCGTCCAGGACTCTCCTACATGGGCCATGGTGTAGTCGGCGGCGAGATATCCGGAGTTGATTTTTTTGCTGAACGTTCCTCCAGAGACCTTGATTCCGGAAATGGCAGGAGCTACGTCCCCAAACTGATCGGATCCAGGACCGGATACAGACTGAATCTCCGCATCGATGTTCCCGCCTGTGATGTTAACTTTGATGGTCTTATCGGTGGTCGCAGTACCATCTGCGTCGTGGTATATCCATGAGCGTATCTGTCCCTTGATGGTACCGCCGGAAATGGTCGTAACAGGATTGTATTCTTCCGTATCTCCGACCTCTACTATCGTAGTCAGGTTTCCCGAGATGGTGCCCCCGGTGATCGAGACGTTCCCGTAGTTCTGAATCGACTGGTTTCCGCTGGATATGGTTCCGCCGGAGATGTTGGCGGTGGCTCCGATGTGCACCCTGACGGCGATGAAGCCTTTCTGGCTCAGCTCCCCTCCCGTCATGTTCATGACAGGCTCGGAGTTGTTCACGGACTGGTTGATCACCAGGGAGGACAGGTTACCGTTCTGTGTGACGACACCTCCCCTGATGTTGAGAGTGCCGCAGTTATAGACGACATACCATGAGTTACCGCCATTGTTGCTGGGCGAGATGCTGGCCTCGGCGGAGCGTGTAAGCTTACCGGAGAGCAGGGTGAAGTTGCCGGTGTTGTAGATTGCGGCCTTTCCGTGGGATTTGTTGTCAACCACTCCGGTTCCGACGGAGTCCTGGATGGTCAGGACGCCGTTGTTGGTGATGGTGTGGTTCCTCAGGGAGGTATCGACCTTGTCGTTCTGTGCAACTGCGGAGTTCTGGATTGTGTGTCCGTTCAGCTCGATTGTGATGACCTTTCCAGAGGGGACCGTGACCGCTTCAGTCACATCATCGAGCAGAGTGATTGTGGACTTGTTTTCAGCAGCGTCTATTGCAGCCTGGAGCGTGGTGTATGATATGGTCGTGCCGTCAGCCGTAGTCAAGGTTGCAACAGCGGAGACCCATTGTGATTTTTCAGAATCCCACTGGTAGGTTCCTGCCTTGAGATAGTCGTTTCCGATTGTTATACGGATTGACGAGGTGGCGTCGGTTCCCTTTATTTCGCCATTGTATTCACGATAGTGTCCATCCTTGTCTATACGGTAATCAGCAATGACGGCATAGTCCATAACCACTGTCTGGTTTCCACCGATTACTACCTCTCCAGTGACAATGTTGTCTCCGCTATTCTCGTACACCATGCTGTCTATGGTCTCATAACCGTTGTATGCTCCAGCGTATAGGGTTCCGATTGAGGACTCGGAGTCCGCGTTAAGTGTGATGGCATCTATGACGCTCTGGATGCCGGCAAGATGTGTGCTCTTCAGAGTGATGATCGGATTGCTGTTATCTCCGTTGCCGTCCACGACCATCCAGTCCAGGATGTTGTCTGCGTGACAGCCGATGAGAGTGATCGATTCGCCGATCCTGCATTCGGCGATCATCTCATAGGAACCGAAGTCTCCCATGTTGGATATGGTCAGATTGATCGAAGCCTCGATGAGTCCGATCACAGCTCCGCTGAGGTTACCTGCATAGGTGTTGTCGTTGATGACCACATCCTCGTTTCCCACAGTCATGCCGATGGTGTCGTCTGTAGAGACTCCATTGATGGTCACCGTAGGTTTCTCGCCGATGCTGGCGACGATTCCTCCAGCGACCGGCTTGACGGTGGATGTCGCGTTCAGAGATGTCTTCCCTATGGTGCCTCCCTCGACATCAAGGGCGGCTCCGAGGAACGAACCGATGAATCCTCCTGCACAGTTGATGCCGGTGATGGTTGAGTCATGGACATCACAGTCTGAGATGTCGATATCACCTCCGGTGGACTGGCTTCCGCCAAGGATTCCTCCGGAGCTGTTGGCTCCTGAGATGGTACCTGAGTACTCGCAACCAGTGAATTCTATAGATGATCCCACACCTGCTATTCCTCCGGCATATGTGGTTCCAGTGATCTGTCCTGTGGATGTGCAGTTCTCGATGACCTTGGAACCATCGCCGGAGTATCCGAGGATTCCTCCTGCAAATTCTGCGGAAACAGTACCGCTGCTGGTGCAGTTCGTCAGTGTCGATGCGCTGGTGTTCAACGAGACGATCCCGATGATGCCTCCAGCCTTTCCACCATTCTCCAATGTGGCTGTCACAGGGACATTGCTGATGCATTTCTGTATTGTGATCGATGCACCGTAGGAGCGTGCCACGATTCCTCCGACTGCATCGTATCCTTTGACATTCCCGGATTCAATGGTTATGTCAGAGACCTTGGAGTCTCCCTGGGAGTATGCGACGGCGACACCGACCGAATCCGCGACGTACTTGTAGCCGTCTTTCTCAGAAACTTCGAAGACCAGTTCTGCGTTGGTGAACTTCAGGCCGGAGATCTCTGCGTTATAGATGTATCCGAAGAATCCGAATAAGTACTCCATCAGTTTCTCTGTCGAATTATCCTCCAGTGAATCATCAGAGGGTGTGTATCTTTCGGATGAGAGTCCGTTGATCGTGTGACCGTTTCCGATGAACTTGCCGGCGAATGCCGCAATCTCAGTCGAATAGTCGACTCTGGGGGCATCCCCGATGGGTGTCCATGCACGGCCAGAGAGGTCGATGTCGGAGTCGAGGATTATCGTCTTTCCGGAGAGCTGGTTCCCCTCGTTGACGATATTGGCTAGACCGGCCAGTTCCTCGGCGGTTTTCAATGTGAATTCTGTACTGGTGTCATTATACCAGCTTGTGTCGGCCGTTCCGTCCCAGGTGTCCGTAGCTGCGTCAGCGTCGCCGGACATCATCGGTACGGCGAAGACCGCCACCATTATGGCGACCGCTGCGATGACGGTCGCTTTGCTGATGTTGTTCATGATTCCTCCGAACGGAGGGCAGAGAGAGAAGCAGAATGTTTCGCCCCCCCCCCGCAGCATTTCGCTAGAAGATGAATGGACTGCGCAGCTTATAATAAGAACCCATGGCTGTTGGGCATGGACAGAACCGACGACCATCCTAAAGGATGGAGGATGTAACTGGTTTGTGCCGCCCTTGCGGGCGGCGTTTGGGGTCACTGTGATGACATCAGGGCGTCGACATCGGCGAGAATCCCCGCGATGCGGCCTCCGACATCGGTAAGACCGACGATCTCGGAGAACCCGACCACCTCGACGGTGACGAGTCCTGCCTCTCTGAGGCGGTCGATCTTCGCCGGCATGTTGGCGCTCCTGCCGACTGCCTTGTAGACCTCGGTCTTGGCGGACGGGCCGTTCCCGTAGAGGAACAGCAGCATCGGGATGATGTGCGTGTCCGCCAGCATCTGGATCGGGTGCTCTGTCGTCATCTCTTGCGGTCGATTATCAGGAACACGGCCATGATCGCTGCCACGGCGGCGGCCGCTGCGCAGGCGACGATGGTGACGGTGTCGTCACCGGAATCCTGGGGAGGGATGAACGGCGGGAGCTCCTCGTCGTCCCACGAGGTCGGTGGGCGTGATTCGGTGATGACCATGTTTCCTTCGGAATCATATGTGAAGTCCACTCCGTCGGCAAGCCATTCGCTCTCGATCGGTGTGTTGAACTTCCCTCCGCTTATCTCGACCTCGGGGGTCTCTTTCGGAGGTATCGGGTCTTTGACGTTAGCATCGGACAGTGTCACCGCGTAGACGTTTCCGCCGAGGATGTTGATGCTCACCCTCCCGGTGACCTTTCCGTTCTCGTCATCTGAACCTCCGCCTGCGAAGACGCCGCGGTCTTTGTCGCCGGTCTGTCCTATGTTGCCACCGTAGACGTTGATGACGGCATCGCCCACGGAGCTCAGTCCTTTGTTTTCTGGATTACTGCTGTTATCGTCACGCCCTCCGGCGAGCACACCTCTGCCGATGTCGCCTCCGAGGATGTCAATGACGACGTCGTCTGTGCTGCTGTAGTGGCCCCCTCCGTAGACGCTGTGAGCCACGCTGACGCCCTCCTCCACCACGATGTGGGTGCTGGTAACCGGTGCGCCGTATCCTCCGCCGAAGATGTGGTTCTGGACCGTGCTGCCGGACTTGTAGATGGTCTCGGTGGTCCCCGTGGTTGAGTAATAACCTCCGCCATAGGACTGGCGGACGTAGCTATTGTCGACAACGATCCTAGCACTTCCAGTCTTCCCTCCCGGGAACTCCGTGTTACCTAGAGATCCGCCATATATGCTGTGAATCCAGGGAACATCTTTCACTGTGATCTCCACGGAACTGACTTCTCCGTTGTAGCAGGAGCCGCCGTAGATCACAGAATCGGTGTCGAATGTTACATACCCAATAACCGAGATAATCACATCCTCGCTTCCGGAGCGGCACCCGCCTCCATACACGTTGCCGCTGATGCTGCCTCCGGTAACCATTATCGAAACATTTCTAGTGGAATCTTCTGTACTGCCTGTTCCGCGGTAGTTTCCACCGTAGATGCTATTGATGCTCCCGCCACTGATGGTCATGGCAGTGTCCCCAACGATTCCGGAGGTCCTGCTGCCACCGTATACGTCTCTGGCATTTCCCGAGATGAAGGTAACATTCGTTGTTTCGGCACCAGACCGGAGGCCCCCTCCGTACACATTCTCTGTGACGGTCGCACCCTGAACGAGGACATTCGTGTTGCCGGAACTCACGTCCAGGTATCCACCACCATAGACATTCTTGACGGTAACATTCGGTCCGACTGTGACGTTGGTCTCTCTGCAGATTGAATCCTTTGGTACTTTGTTCTCCCAGCCATCAGAATAAAGTCCTTGGAAGCTTCCGCCATAGATCGCAAGGTAGCTTCCGCCATTAACGACAACGTTGGTCTCGTCCACGCTTCCGCAGGAATCCCTCGTCTGGAACGTATTGTGGCATCCTCCGAACACGGAGACGTTGATTCCATCTGAAACCGTGAGGGATTCGATGTTGAGGTTCGTCACACCGACGTCGGAGAATCTGCTCCCGGCGACTATGTATGTGTTCTTGTCATCGTTCTGAGTGAAGTCTGTTGCAGACAGACTCCTGATGAAAAGATTGGTGGATGAAAGTTTGACATCATCGTTTGCGATGCTGCCCCCATAGAGCATGACTATGTCAGTGATCTCGATTCCATCAATGGTGGTGGATACACCGTTGAAACCTATGTAGCGCTGGCAGATATTGCCGGGAGCCTGAGGTGCGGCATCGAGATTTCCCTCTCCGGAAATGGTTATGCTGTTCAAAGAGTCGTTGAAGTTGACACCGTAATGGTCCTGTTTGGTAACGTTGATCAGATACAATGTTGTACTGGACGGGATTGTTATTTTCAGATCCTTACCATTATAATCGGATCTGGTTAGAATCTTGTAGTTGGTGAATGTGTCTTTGTCATCATCTGTCGCGTATTTCGAGAAGTTATCTCCCGATCCTGTAGATACGTCGATCAGGTAATACTCATTATTGCTGCCTGTTGATTTGACCTCAAGATTCTCATTTCCGATGGTCACGGTCGGGGCCGAATCTCCATCGGCTCCATCAGAAGATGTTGCCATGATCAGAGGCACTGCGACCAGCAACAATGCGGTCAGAAGCACGATCTCTTTCTTCATTTCTCCCTCGCTAGAAGGGGGGGGGGGGGACGAAACTCAGAATCCCCTCCCCCACTCATCAGATTTAAGTTCGTTGTATATGTATTAGTAACAGGGGTTATGAATATTGTGCCGATTAGTAGTAGGGACTTCGACGAACTATGTATAAACGTAAACTTCAGGGGTTATTTTGGTTCTAAGAAATGTGTTGATTGGAAGCACCCTAGAATCGATGAAGTCCAGATTCGGGGGATGTCCTATCAGGATATCTTGAAAAATATGATTTGAGCACGGTTTCTCCCCCGTGCCATGGGTGAACAGTTTCATTCCGGTGTCCGTGACGCCATCATCGAGTCGATCCCGGCGAGCAGGTCCGTTACGGACCTCCCCAGGTCGGTGAGACCGACCACCTCGGAGATCCCGACCTCGTCCACGGTGACGAGTCCGGCCTCCCTCATGCGGTCGATCTTCGACGGCATGTTGGCGCTCCTGCCGACAGCCGAGTAGATGACGGTCTTGGTGCTGGGTCCGTTCTGTCCGAGGAACATCAGCATGGGGATGACGTGCGGGTCGCACAGCACCTGTATGGGATGTTCCGTTCCGTCCATGGCCATCATTCCTTCTTGTAGGAGACGATCAGGAACACGGCCATGAGGGCTGCGACCACGGCGGCCGCGGCGCAGGCCACGATGGTCACGGAGTCATCTTCGGAGGACGATGCACCTGGCCTGATCATCGGCGGGAGCTCCTCGTCGTCATCGCTCCATCCGGGCGTTCCGGAATCGTCCGGGTTCTGGTCGGTGTCATCGACGCTGACTGAGCCGGCAACGAACAGGTCGCCGACGAACGAATTGCTGTTCTTGATGGTCGCCGGGTCCAGTATTTCGGGAGTGATCGTAGGGTTGAGCTGGCGAATGATGGGTGTGTCGCCAGAGTACTTGTTATCCTCGATGACTATGTCGGAGTTGGTGTAGTTCCCTGCGGCTGAGAACTGGATCAGGCCGCGCGTGTTCTCCTTTCCAGCTTCGGCGTAGGAGTCCATGTTCGTGAACGTGTTGTTCTGGATCGTTATGTCTCCCTTCTCGTTGTTTCCCTCAAAGTATATCCCTCCGGAGCATTTATCGAAGGAGCATCCTGTGATGCTGGCATTGGGAGAGTATATGTCCTTGAGTGCGTAGGCGTCGTACACGTTGCTGAACTTGCAGTTGGTGATTGTTGTGGTGTCGGTGCTCCCGTAGGTGCTGACTATGACCTGGTCGAAGGTGCAGTTTACGAATGTGACACTGCCAGTGGTGTTGAACTGGAGTTCGGCGTTCACAACATTGTTGCCCTTGAACTCTCCTTTCCAGTCACTGTTTATGCACAGCTTGAAATCGCCAGGAACATACACAAAGTTGACGTTGCTAATAACGACATCGACGCTAGAATTATTGAACAGATGGTACTGGGCGTTGTGTGACTGGCCTCTGTTGGGGGTGTTTCCAGCTCCAGTGGGTTTTGTATTCTCCTCATCGAAAAGACAACCTCCTTTGTCCGTTCCATCGCATTTGGATGTGGGAGACCAAGAGACGGTAACTCCGTTTCCATCGTAAGTGTAGTTGTTTGCTTTCACCGCATCGAAAAACTCTCCGATGTTATCGAAGCCTGTGGTTGTCTCGTCGGCCGCTTCCGCGTAGGGCACGGCCGAGAGCACCAGGACGGCCGTCAGGATGACGGCGGCCGCTACTGTGATCTTGTGTCCGATCTGCATGATATCCTCCTGTTCCGGAGGGCAGGAGGAGAAACAGAAGAGTCGCCCCCCCCCCCGCAGCTTTTCGCTACATTGTGATTGAAGTATGAACATTATAATATGAACCTAGGTTGGATGAATAACGGATGTTGATTACAACCTCCTCAGGACGATAATGGGTCCAATGAAGGTCGGTGCTGGATTGGTGTGAAGAAGGGGGAAGGTGGTTCCCGGCCCCTTAATTCCGGGAACACGTTTGCTGTTCAGGTTTCCGTGAGTTGCGCTCTCTCAACGCGGGAGCAGATGTCACTCGTTTGTCGCGTTCCGTATGCGTCCAACCCTTTCGTTCGGTTCTATGTTCCGGACCTTCAGCTCCTCATCAGCCTGAGGGCGACCATGATGGCCATGACGACGATCAGGATCACGAGGATGACAAGGAGGATCTCGGTGAGGCCCATTCCGCTGTCGCCGCCGGAGGTGGATCCGGTGTCGACGGAGATGTCTCCCAGAGCGGAGAGGACGGCTCCCTCGGAGTCCACGGTGATCTCGATGCTTCCGCCGGTGACTGTCTGTCCGTTGAAGGAGATGGTCACCTCTCCGGCGTAGCCGGGGTTGACGGTGGCGGAGACGGTGTGGGTTCCGATGGTCAGGTCGTAGGTCTCGCTGACGATCTTGACGTTGTCGACGTACAGCGAGATTCCGGTTCCGACGGAGATCTTGATCTTGATCTGGTCGAGCGGGGCCTTGGCGTAGACGGCACCAGAGGTTCCGATCATGAACGCATCGATGTCTGCGATGTCGTTGCCCTCGGCGTCTGTCCAGGTGATGGTCTTGTCCTTGTCCTTGTCGATTCCGGGGATGTTCCTGACCTCATCATCACCGATGACATCATTGACGGTGCTGGTTGCAGCGTAGACTGTGGCGTACAGTGCGTCGTTGACGTAGAACGCGGTGGTCTCGAACTCGTTGTTGTCGGCGCGGGTGGCTCCGGACATGTCGGTTCCGGCGTAGGCGATGATGTGGTCGCCCTTGCCGAAGCTGATGGCTCCGACGATGGATCCGGTGGATCCCATGGCCTGCTTGACGTCTCCGACGGCGACTCCGGCTCCCTCGACGGTGAAGGTTCCCTCGGAGGTCTCGTCGGCGATGATGTTGACGGTTCCGTTGATCACCAGAGCGGTGGCGTTGACGTTGGCGCCGTCGTCGATGTTCATGGTTCCGTTGATGACGGGGGCCACTCCGGCGAGGTTGGTGTCGGCCTTCGCGGCATTGAGGGCTCCGAACTCGACGGTTCCGTTGTCAGTGACGTTCAGGGTTCCGTCCACGACGAAGTCCAGGTTGGTGGTTCCGTTGACGTTCAGGGTTCCGGTGACGACCAGGGTGGCTCCGGAGGCGACGGTCAGCTTGGCGTTGGCGTCGGCCGCGGAGGTCACGGCGGGTGTTCCGGTGATCGCGACGGTTCCGGACTGGACGGTCATGGTTCCGCTGATGGCGTTGATGGCGTAGGTGTAGGTGGTGACACCTGCTGCGCTGGTGACGTTGCTGGAGGCCAGGGCGGCTCCGGAAGCGGACAGGGTGACGGTTCCGTTGGCGGCAGCGTCTCCCTCGCCGTTCATGGCAGTGACGTTGGCTGTCAGCTTGGCACCGGTGGCGGTGACGGTAGCGTCGTTCAGGGTGATGTCCCCGAGGACGACCTCGGCGGTGGCGTCGATGACGAGGTTGACTCCGTCGAGGGTGAGGGCTCCGGACTCGGAGACCTTTCCCTTGACGTTGACCGCGTCGCCGTCGTTCTCGGTGACGTAGGCGACGGCCTTGGCGACGGTGGTGACGACGGTGTTGCCGTCGGCGTCGAGGTAGTAGGCACCGTTGAAGTTGGTGGGGGCGACCGCGAAGATGGCGGATCCGGTGGATGTGACGGTGGCGTTGTCAGAGACGTTCAGGGATCCCTCGGACAGGTCCAGGGTTCCGTTGACGGTGACCCTGCTGTACCTGGTGTCAGACGGGTCGATGACGACGATCTCTCCGCCGGTGAGGGTGGATCCCTCGGCGACGGTCAGGTTGCCGGTGATGGTCAGGGTCTCGATGACGTTGACGGTGACACCGTTGGGGACGGTCAGTGTGGCGGGGCTGTCGGAGTCTCCGATGGTTCCCTTGGAGACGGTGATGACGTCTCCGGGCTGGGCCTCGGCGATGGCGACGGCGAATCCGGCGTAGGTGACGGTCAGGTCCTCGGAAGTGGACATGACGTCGTAGTCGGAGGGTGCGGCGCAGGAGGCTCCGTCCTCGACGACGAGCTTTCCGTCGACCTTTCCGATTCCCATTCCGGTGACGGCTCCCTCGGCCTCGACGGTGACGACGGCGTCGGCGGCGATTCCAGGGGCCTCGGCGGACACGATGTCCAGGGTCTGGTCGGCGGCGACGGTGACGTTGATGTCGATGGTCGCGACGTTGACGTAGACGGTGTTCTCGTAGGCGGATCCGATGGCCTCCATGGCGGCGGCCAGGGTGGTGTAGTATCCGGTGTAGGTCTCGGTGTTGTTCTCGCCGGTGACGACGGTCTCGTAGGCGGCGCCTGTGTAGACGATGGCCTCTGCGGGCGTGGATTCGCCCTGGGCAGCATCGCGGAGTCCGTCCTCTGTGACGATGGTTCCCTGTACGACGACGTTGTCCATGTTGACGAAGACGTCCTCGGTGATGGTCAGGGTCTCGCCGGAGGCGATGTACACCTCACCCTCGGTCTTGAAGATGCAGTTTGTTCCAGCCTGAACAGGTGCGACGTCGGTGTTGAGTGTCGCGGTTCCGTTGACGTAGGCCCTGAGGAAGTACTCGGTGTCCTCACTGTCGGCGACAGTGACCCTCTTGGTGTAGATGGTGACGCCCTTGATGTTGGAAATGGTGAATGTGGGAGAATCCTCGCTGGGGCTGAACGCACCGTTCCTGCCGTCGTAGGTTCCGGTGAGAGCAGTGACGGTGACGGTGTCGATGGCTCCGTTGGATGTGAAGGTGGAACCCTCGTTGAGAACGAAGCTGGTTCCCTTCATTGTTCCGTTGATCGTGACGGTGGCGTTCTTGACTGTATCGGTGCTGGTACCGACGTCGAGGGTGACGTTTCTTCCGATGACGAGCTCGCTGCCGATTCCGGCTCCACTTAGCGTGATGGTGCTGGCGGCGGGTCCGGAGACGGCCCTGACATCACCGCTGATGACGAGGACCTGCTCATCATCGAAGGTGGCGTATCCGAAGCTAACTCCGGAGACTCCGACGATCTCTACTTCCTGGTCGGCACCGTTGGAGACAGTCACGGGCATCTTGGCTCCGATGGATCCGTTGTTGGTGATGGTTCCCTTCTCTCCGAGGACGATGGACTCTCCGTCGACTCCAGTTCCGTAGATTGTGGCTCTGTTGTCGACGACGAGGGTTCCTTCGACGTTGATGGAGTGTCCGTTCAGTCCGAGGTTGCCGGTGACAGTGAATGTAGTTCCGGCGGGGATGGTGAGTTCGGAGGACAGGATGGCATCGCCAACAGAGGGGCTGGACGGGATACCGTTGATGTAGTAGTCCTGTCCGGATGTGACGTTGGTGTTGGAAACACCCTCCCCACCGACGGTCGTAGCCGCATCAGAAGGAATGGTAACATTCTTGACGTATGCATTGGGTCCCAGAACAAGGGTTGTGGGGGCAATGGCAGTGGTGTCGGTACCGTTCAGGGTTCCGAACACCTTGAATGCAATGGTGTTGGCTGCGGAAACAGCATTGAGGGTGGTGTTCTCGGAGATGACAACAGTTCCTGTTCCAGTGAGAGCAAGACCTGCTGTGGTGGTTCCGACGGTTCCTCTGACAGTGACGGTTCCAGATACTACTGTGTAGTCAGCAGAGATGGTGTTGGTCCAGACGTTCTCTGCGTTCTTTGCTCCGTTGATTGTTCCTCCGGACAGGGAGGTGTCGGTAGCGAAGGTTCCGCTGTTGAATGTAATCGTTCCAGCAGTGGCGGTTCCTCCGATGGTGGGCCTCTCAGCGGCCCCGGTAATTTCGATACCATCAGTAGAAGTAATCTCGCTGAGCTGGACGGTGTTTGTGGTGGTTCCAACCCTCTGGGTGACGGAGATGGATCCGTTAGTGACGGTGACAGTCTCATCAGCGTTGATTGTGATGCTGCGGACCTCGGCTCCGGCCCCATAGAATGTGGTGTTATGGGCAGTCTCGATGACGATTCCGCCTTTAGAGGTTGCGCCGGGTTCGCCACCGGAGGCCACGAGTGCTCCGCCGTTGTTCTCGATTGTCATCTCGGCTGCGGCCACGATGGAGAGGCCTGCAACGCGGTCTGTGGGTGCGTTGCTGGCGGATCCGTTGGTGGCTGCGTAAACGGTGACTGTGGTGTTAGTTAAGGATTCTGGGAAAGTAACGCTAGCGCCGTTCAGCACATAGATGTTGACCTCTCCAGAATCAACAATGCTGCTGATTGTGATATCTGCAGCAGCGTAGTATGAACCCACACTGGCAATAGATTCCCCGATGGGGTTCACAGTCGTTCCCTGGCCGATGGACTCAGAGGATGTCGCTGCGTTAACGCTCTCCTCGGAGAACACAACCGCGGCTCCAGCGATGACCATGGCCATCACGAGAACGGCTGCCAGGAGTTTCCCTGTGTTCGTTTTGCTTACGTTCGCATTCATAGGTGCAATTGATTTTTTGGGAGCCGCGGTTGCGCTCAATGATGTGATTTCATAGGAACATCTGCTCGGCGGTCTTTCTTCCGCGGCCCCGCACACCCCGGACGGCGATGGAAACGAGCGACGAACCATGTCTCTACGGCATCCGCAGGAGCAACATCCGACCATCCAAGCAGTTGGCGAGGGAGATGTTCCCCACCACGTTCTCCGTCGCGCTTATGAACTACATGGGCGACAGGGGCCTTCCGCTGAACTACATTCGCATCGATCCCGTGTGCCGCACCGAGGTCTCCGAGATCCCGTTGGAGGACGTCTACGGGTGCCCCACAGGGGATATTCCCGACACGGAGTTCTGTTTCCGGTCCGTCTACGACCCCTTCGAGGAGATGGCGATCCATGTTCCCGAGTCCGACCTGGTCCTCAGGGACGCCCGCGGCGTCCCCTGCGGCAGGCTGGACGTCCGCATGTCGGTGGTCCCGGATGCCTACACGCGCGACCTTCCGCCCGATCAGATGGCCCCGGAGGTCAACCTGACCACCCGTCATCTGATCCTGTGCGCCCTCTCCATGGCCGAATCCCTCCAGTCCGTGTCGGAGGAGGCCCTCTCCATCCTGAGAGAGGGCATCCCCGAGGGCCTGGAATGGTCCGACTGGTTCGAGGTCGGCAGGTTCGTGGAGAGGATGCTGGACAACCTGGACCGTCTGGAGTCCGCCTTCCACGGGCTCCAGCGCCCCATCGAGGCCCAGGCCATCTGGAGGGCCGACGGGGACAGCCCCAGGATGGCTGAGGACGCCATGGACGCCTTCGTGTGGTCGGACATGGCCCTGTCCAGACTGTTCCTGGACAGCGGCACCAGACCGAAGGACGGGTCCTGCACCCGCCCGCTGAGGGCGTCGGTAAGGCTGTACCTCATACTGGAAACGGTGCTCGAAGGTTCCTACCCCGACCTGGACTCGATAATAGGCATGACCAGGTACGGTCTCCTGGAGGGCCGGGAGTGCATCATGGGCGGCGTCAGGGCCCGCTCGATAATGGGATGCGACAACCTCGTCAGACCACGCATAACCGCCACCGAGGCCGTGTGTCTCGGGGTTGTCGGGTTCGAGGACGCGATCATGCCCGAGAGACGCATAGAACTGTCCGTCTATCTGGCCGCCAAGGCCCTCCGCGGATGACGCGTGGCTTGTACAATCCTTGAGCGGTGAATGGTTAGCTTTAAATGCTATCATTCATAACCGCGAATATCCGAGACATAACGGATGTTTCGGATGCAGATTGGGATGCTCTGCCGAACCGTCGAATGACCGGTGACGCATCGCATTCCGATCGACCGGCTGTGGTTGCCGGACGGTGGTGAGTGGTGTCATAGATGCTATTAGTTACCGTTCTGCAACAATTACAGCCAGAATGTTAGGAGCAGATGCACCTCTTTTCATAATAAAGTTTCTATAATTCGGTTCGAAGACGTGGGTTCAGTTCGGTTTTCAACCCGTTCTAACGGCGTTAGGAAACGGTGACCATATGCACCTATGAACGCAAACGTAAGCAAAACGAACGGAGTGAAACTCCTCGCTGTCGTCGCCGTCCTGGCGATGGTGGTCTGCGCCTTCGCGGCAGTCATGCCCGCGGAGGAGACAGAGGCCGCCGCCGGTGACACCCAGTACTACAGCGGTACACTGGACAAAGTCCAGAGTTTCTCCGACGGAACGAATGTCATCATCGACAAACCGCTCACAATCACCGAGAAGGGATTCCTCATCATCGACGGTGCCAACATCACCATCAACGAGGGAGTCACAGTCACCATCGAGAAGGGTGGAGTGTTCTTCCTCTCCGCCGGTAACAGTGAGAAGAAAGTCCCCACCGTTGCCACAGTCAACGGAAACATCGTCGTCAAGAGTGGAAGCTACCTCTACAACGCTGCCACTAGCACCGTGAAGACCGAAGACGGGAAGACAGCCGGAGGAATGACCCTCAACGGATCCATCGAGGTCCAGAGGGGAGGAATCGTCGACAACCGTACAATTGATACTAGCACCGACCTTGATGCTGCAGGAGAAGATAACGCGACTGCAGGAACAATCACAGTCTCCGCCAACGGAAGCATCAAATCCCTCGGAACCAAGACCACGCCCAGCACCTTCAACAACCAGAACATCTCCATGGCAGTCGGCGCTACCGTCGACCTGACCAGCAAGATCAAAGGAGTCACCGTCGACGCCAACGTCGGAACCGGTGTCTATACCTACGGATCCGTCACCCTCGCAGCTGGTAGTGGAACCCAGGAGATCACCAACATCTCCTTCTCCGTCACATCCGAGAGGATTGCCGATGCCTATCTTGGAAAAGCCTATAGTACAGCTGAGAGCTACGCCAGGGCCAACGCCTTCATCCTGGACATCTCTGGATCCCTTGGAGCCTATACCGATGCGACTGTCAAGGCCAACCCTGCTGTCACCGCTGATGGAAATCTCCTCTTCATGAAAGATTATGACAAAGACAAAGCCATCGACGTTCAGATCAAGGGAACCGTCAGCATCACCAGCAACTTCGATGTCAACGCCAACACCGGCTTCACTGTGGATGAGTACGCCATTGTGAACGTCTCCGGCTCCATCGATGTCGCTGGAAAGGCTGCAACCACCGATGCAGGATCCGATGCCGCTATGGCCACACTGACCCTCAAGGGAATCATAAACGTCAGCGGACAGGTCACCATCGATTCCGTCGCTGCAAAAACAGCAGGCGGAACTGTCAACCTTGTAGATGGAAACAGTAACATCAAGAAAGCCTACCTCAACATCATCGGGGAGGGAGAGATCACAATCGAGGACTACGCCTTCAACGAGGATTATACCAATGCACCCCTTGGAGTGAACGGAGTCACATACACCGACAAGGACGATGTGTTCCACGTCACCAACCTCGACAAGGCCGTCGCCGGTGCCACTTCCGAGAACAACGGCGACGAGATCACCATCTGGGGATACAACTTCGGACGCGGAAATGTAGCTTATACCAACCCTTACGTCATCAATGCCGACTACGCCTTCCCCGAGGACCTCACCGTCAACGTAGAGGGATACGCCATCATCGCCGAGGGAGCCACCGTCACTGTTCCCGAGAGCGCATCTCTGACCGGAGGAAACTCCGTCGCGAAGCTCATTGTTGAGGGAGCCCTCATGGACTACACCATGGCTGCTGACGAGGCTGCATTCACCCTCACCGCCGACGTCAGGACCATCGACGCCGACGAGACCTACTACCTGTACACCTCCCTGAAGGCCGCCCTGGCCGACGCCAACGAGGGCGACACCGTCCAGATCTACGGAAACAACAAGGATGCCACAGTCACCGTCGACATCGAGGAGAACCTGACGATTCAGTCCGGAGTCACCGTCGATGTCGGTGCCGGCAAGACCCTCAAGGTCAACAAGAACGTCACCCTGACCATCGACGGAGTCCTCGACCTCAGCGAGAACACCGCCGCACTCAATCTTGAGAACGCAGCCAGCCCCGACAAGACCGGAGCCGTCGTCCTTAACAACATGATCATCGTGGACGACATCACCGACTTCCAGACCGAGATCCCCGGATTCTACGTCGTCGGGGACATCGGCGAGACCATCAACGGCAACTACATCATGGCTCCCGCAGTCGCGGCCGCCAACTCCGCCACACTCACCGAGGTCATCGTCAAGGGCAACGTCTCCTACAACGGGGACCTGACCTTCACCGCCGGCGAGGATGAGACCTCTGACATTGAGATCACCATCTCCGGTGCCAAGGTGTCCATCTCCAAGATCATCATCGACGGATACACCGTCAAGGTAGCCGCTGGCAAGGAGTTCACCGGAACCGTCGAGGCTGCCGTCACCGCGGGAACCTCCGCCGTCACCTTCGAGAAGTCCGGCAACGTGACCGTCAAGGTCACCGTCGACGAGACTGGTGAGACACCTGTCACATCCCTCGTTCTCGATAAGACAGACGCCTCCAAGGTCTCTGGAAAAATTACAATCTCCGCTGGATCCGTTACTCTCGAGGAGAGCATCGGAGTCGGCGCGACCAGGGCCACCGTCCTGACAGTCGCCGAGGGTGCCACGTTCGTCGTGCCCGAGGGTGTCTACCTCAAGGTCGACACCTCCACAGAGCAGGACAAGGACTACTCTGCCATCGTCATCGACGGAACCCTCGCTCTCGACAACGCCGCCAACTTCCAGGCTGAGCAGACATCTAAGCCCATGACCGTCAACGGAACCATGACCGTCGTCGGCGACAACGCCATCCCCGAGAACTTCACCGTCATCGTCAACGGAACCCTCGCGGTCTCCGAGGTCGAGGATAAAGAGGGGTCCCTCACTGTCGAGGGAAGTCTCGTCGTCGGAACCGCTCCCGAGACCATCGGAGTCGGCGGAACCGTCACCGGACCCGTCACCATCTACAACGGCAACTACATCACCGTCTACGCCGGAGCCTCCGTCGAGGCCGAGAAGCTGAACGCGAACCCCGCCACCGGAGAGTCCTCCGCTGTCGCCACCGAGTTCTTCATCAACGGAACCCTGTACAAGACCGTCTACGCCATCGGAGACGTGAAGTTCTACGTTAACGCCACAACATCCGTCCTGCCCGCAGCAGGAACCGAGATTGTCGGATACGACACCAAGAACATCAACGACATCGCATACTGGTTCACCGACGCCGACTACAAGAACAAGGTCGATGCTTCCGCGACCGTCGGATCCGAGGGCAACGAGGCCCTGTACTTCAACGCCCCCGCTCAGAAGGCTGCCGTTCAGTTCTCCATCGGATCTGGAATCTCCCTGTTCGTCGACGGCATCAGAGTCACCAGTGCGGAGGGCGACTGGTATTCCGTCGGAACCCACACCGTGACCGCCACCGTCAACCCCGGATACACCGGAGACGTCACCATCACCTTCAACGGACAGACAATCACCGGCGGAACCTTCGAGGTCACAGCCGACATGGCTGACCAGACCCAGACCCATGATACCGTCTTCGTCCTGTCCGCCACCGGCAACATCGCCGTCGACTCCGGAGCCTCCGGATCCTCCGACGGAATGGGCCTCACCGAGATCCTGCTCATCATCCTCGTCGTCCTGATCGTCGTCATGGCCATCATGGTCGCCCTCAGGCTGATGAGGAGCTGATTCGGCTGCACTGAAACACGCAACAAGGGTTGAACGCAAACAGAACGCGAAAACACGAGTACAATTGCTCTGACGTAAATCCGTCAGGTACGATTAGCCTCTGAATCTCTCATCGTTGATGTGATATAAAAAATGATGGAAGAGGTTTGGAGCCGGCATCAATCGCTGCCGGTCGTGCCCTTGAGCATGTCAGACATGTACTCTGACAGCCTATCAACCGCTTCGCGCTCCTGCAGATCGTAGGCGTCGATGTAGCACTTGAACGTCGTGCTCACATCTGCGTGGCGCATCAAACTCTTTAGGGATGCGGTGTCGCAGTCGACCTTGAAGTACAGGGTAGTTGCGAACATCCTACGGAGCCCGTGGCATGTCGCCTCGACACCGGCATCCTTCGCCAGCTGCGTCATCATGTTGCTCAACGTCGAGGGAGCGACCCTCGACAGCTTCCTCTCCGTCGGATTGATGTTCTGCAGCAGGAATCCGTCGCCGCTGTTCGGAAACAGCTTCTTGTGCTTCCGGTAACGCTTGATCTCCTCCATGACCGGCTGCGGGATCCTGGCGGTCTGCACGAAGCCCTGCTCGCCGTGGCCCTTGCCGTGGATCGTCATGCGGTCGCCCCTTATGTCCTCGTCCTTGATGCTGCACATCTCCGCTCTGCGGAGACCCATGTATCCTCCGAGCATCAGAACCATCCTGCCGAGGGGGTTGGCAATCTTGTACATCGTCACCCACTCGTCGGGCTCGACGAAGATCCTCTCGCGGGTCTCCCTGTTCCATAGGAGCGCGGTCTGCTTGACCACGTCCTTCCCGGTGTGGTAGATCACCAGCCCTGCGAGCGTGCGCAGGTAGCTGTGCGTGACCTCCTCCTTGGTGGTCATGGTGTTCCGGAGGTACAGGATGTCATCGGTCGTGATCTCCGCCGCCCTGTACGATCTCCCGGCCTCGTCGAGGCACCTGAACATCTGGATCAGGTTCTTCCGGTAGCTGTTGATCGTGTTCTCCTTCCTGCCGCAGCTGCGGAGGTAGTCGAACCATTCCATTGCCTCTGACATGTCGAACTGTGTGTCCATCCGTGCATCACTTTCCCCCCATCCCGTATCGGAAGAAGTTTGGGGGACACGCTGTCAGCGGATGGGGGAGAGAGACACACATACGGTCGGATTCATATAGGTCCGCCTCCCTCATACCTCTGATACGGTTATTCGTGTCCGCCGGCTCGTGTCTGGCGTCCGTCCCGAACGATACGATTAGCCTTGTTTCCTCGGGACGGAGAACCCTCTGGTTCTCGCTTTCAATCACCATGCTTCGCAGATTTTCCTGTACTCGCATCTCTCGCAGTGCGACCCCCTCACGGGGACAAACTGGAGGTCGTTGATCGGCTCTATCACTTCTCTCTCGATGTGCTGCTCTATGGCGGCGGTGCTGGTGTAGGGCACGCGCTTCTGGATCCTCCTGGGCTCCTCGCGGAGGTAGTCCAGGGTGGCGATGATGTCCCTGGGCGGGATGCCCATGATGCGGGACACCATCATCGTGTAGATCCGGATCTGCTGCTCGTCCCTCTTGCCGGGGAATCCGGTCTTCCAGTCGTCGATGTACACCATGCTTCCTCTGATCGAGAGCAGGTCGATGAACCCGATGATCGGCACGCCGCGGATCTCCGAGCGCACGTGGACCTCCGGGTGCTGCGTCCCCTCCCTGGGGTCGAAGCGGCGGTCCTGCTTGCGGAGGGTCATGTAGCCTTCGATGGACTGGTTGCGGCGGATGGCCATCATGTCGTCCATGCCGCACACCGGCTCGTAGATCTCCGCCGACGGGTTGTACTCCTTCTCGAGGATCGAGTGGATGTGCTTCCCGACCTCGGCGTACCTGATGTCGTACTCCGCCGGACGGCCCTCGCGGTAGTACAGGGCCTTCAGGGGGCACTCCTCGAACTTAGAGATGAAGCTCGGGGACAGGTGGTCCATCGGGAACCCGCGCCCGGCTGTGAACAGGTCGATGTCGTCACTCATCTACAGTCTCCGGTCTGCGGATCGTCAGGTCCACGTCGTCGTTCTCCTGCAGCTCCATCCTCTCGAGGTACGCCTTGGGGACGGGCACGAACCACCCGTTCCCCTTCTTCACGATCCTCGAGGGGAATGTGATCTCCTTCCTCATGGTCTCCCTCACAGGTTGTACGCCAGGATCTCCTCGAGGACGGTCCTCTTGGTGATCATGCTGGTCACGTTCCACCTGTCGTCGCGGTGGGCGTCTCTGGCGCATCTGTGGGCCTCGGCCAGGGTGTCGAACTCGTTGGTCTCGCTGAACTCCCAGTTCGCCTCCTTGTCCTGCCAGGCCGTCTCCACGACGTACTTGGTCTCGCCTTTGATGATGGTCTTCATGCCTTGTTCCTCCGTTGTGTTGATACCACATAGTCGGGCATCTATTTAAAACTGTAATCACGGAGTAGCCACATGAGAAAACGACACCACGGGCATGATGATAGAATGTGGTCACGGAGGAATCTTGGAATCGGTGCAGAATGGTGGGGCCCGGAGGCCCCGGAGTGTGAAATGCCGAGCAGATGTGCCTGGCAGGGGTGATGACCAATAACCCCGAGATAATCATCTGGTCGGCGGTTTATGTGTAATCGGTTATGATGTCTCGAGAGTCCACTCTATATCGTTGATGATCATCGGTACACGATGAATCCCATCGGAGAATATCAGAGCAGTAATCTGTGCACTTCCATTGGAGTCCGTGACCACGGTCGTCGTAGTGTATGACGAGTGAAGAACCTGCCCATTGTAATGGAAGTAGGGTGTTACATACCCATAGCTCTCCGGATTCTCGAGGTACAGGGCGTCAGTCTCGTCTATTGACCACTTGATATTGTCTGCGGTAATTGTAACTCCTGGATCTGTATGGACTGTGATCGTTGCGAGATACCAGTAAGTTCCAGCCATTGGATCGTTGTCAAGTACCTCCATATCGGAGCTCCATGTGGTGAACAAGTCGCTGTCCTGCCCCTCCCAATAATCGAAGTTGACCACAATGTTGTTATCTTCATCCACCAGGAAGCCCACCGGTTCGTCGAGTATCGTGTAGCTGTATGAATACGTCCCTGTAACAGGATCGTCGTCCTGAAGCAGGTAATATGTAGCGATTCCTGCTCCAGCTACTACCACGACCGCTGCTGCTATGATCACGATTAGCCTTGTGTTCATAATGATGGGACAGACTTCCGATTATAAATTCATCTGGACGTTGACAATGAGGGCCTGATTGGAATATTTGTCCGGGCGTCTCGAGGAATCTATGTTGATGACCGTGGATCCATCGACCCTCACCCTTGTGATTGCATACTGGTTCGTGACCGTCCCGACCCCGCGCTTGAAATAGGCGGAGAGCACCGCAATGTCCAGATCCAGAACCTGCAGCACGTCGGCAGCTGCGGAGACGTATCCTGTCTCGGAGCTGTAAATCTCGATGGTGTGAGAACTCCTGGAGCTCAATGTCGCGCTGCTCTCGATGCGGACGTACTGCAACGTGAAGAGGTCGCTGCTCGATGCCTCCACCGCCAGATTGCCGGCGGAGTAGGCCATCTTCGTGCTGTCCACGATGCTGTTGGAGTAGGTCTCGGAGTAGTTGTTCAGGACCAGCGTTGTGGTCTGATTCGAGAAGTCCAGCTGAACCTCCTTCACACGCGCCTGGTATCCTGACATCCCATAGCGGCTGTCGTAGATCCTGATCGGTGCTCCTCCGACGTAGGTTCCATCGTCGAAGAAGTCCAGGAAAATCCCAGAGAGCTGGACCTGCCCCTCCCAGTCTTTGGACCGGTTGGTGACGATCTCCGCGTAGGACGACAGTGCAGCATCCTCTACCTCTGTTATGCTGCCATCTACCAGCGATGTCGCGGAGCCCACATCCACATCCGGATCGCGCATTGCGATGATGATCGGTGTGCCGTTGTCCTTCGTCCCCCTTGTCACTGCGAGGTACGGGCGGTATTGCATGGTCATGGTCGGCGTAAACGCCATCATGGGCTCTCCGGATCTGTCGCCGTCGCCCGCGTAATAGATCGTTCCTGCGGAGGTATCCGACGCTTTGTGACGGTAGCCCATCCTGATGCTCCCCCACTCCGTTCTGGATGCCATGAACGCATGCTGCCTGCCTGCGTATGTTCCGGACGGTTCCTCCATGTCGGCCAGGGCCAGCAGATAGTTGTGGAAATAGTCGCCACCGCATCTCATGATTCCCACCTCGCGGGTGCTCGTGATGACTGTCGCGTCGATTCCGGCGGCCTCGCAAATGGCCTCGAAGACCTCCGACATCAGCATGCCTCCCTCGGTCACGAGATAGGTTATCCTTGCCCTGCCATCGAATGCTGGTGTTCCATAGGACGAGTCGATGCTGGATGCCCCCTCGAGACCTGTGATGTAATAGATCGTGTCATCATCGGGGTCGCTTTCTCCAGATGTTGCATAGACATATTCGGATACCCCTTCGAAGGTCGCATAGAGCATGATGCCGTCTTCTGATCCGGAAGCAGCTTCACCGCTTCTCAAAAGATTGGCATAGGTTACAGTCGAGTTGGTATAATTCGCAGTAGTTACGTCTGCCCCTGTGGTATTATCGATGTTGTCTATCTCAATCTCTATCGTTCTGTTACGAACATAAACCGGTGTATTGAACTCGATTGTACGCTCAACATCGGTGCTGCTAAACCCAGATTCGTCGTATGTATGGCTGCCGATTAGAGATCCCCCAACGTAGATTCTGAACCGACAGTTCAATGCGCTTTCTCTGATGAATGTGAACGAGTACAGCCATTCCATATCGAGTGTAAACTCGAACTGCATGTATGCGTCGTTCAGATTACCCGTAAATGTCGTAGCGAAGAGTGCCTCGTCGTGAATATCGAGAGAGGAGTTGATGGCCCACTGGACGTCTCCATTGGCAGCATCAATGGTCACCCCCTCCGGCTTCTCCAAATAGAGCCGTCCAGACGAGGAATCCCAGCCACCATACGTATTCTCATTGTTGTGCTGCTGTGCCCCGGTGTAGTGATTCCTGAAGTAGTCCGCCCCGGTCGCTCTTAGGATCTGGATGCAGTCCCCGAACGTCACGTCTATCAGATCGTCCGATGGGGAGATCTGCGTGATGATGAAGACCCCCAGCTTGTTGGCGTTGGTCCTGCTGCCGGTCCAGATGTGGAGGAACATCCCCGGCTTGAGTGCTCCCGATCCGGAGCTCCACAGCGTGCACGAGCTCGATAGGAGATTGCTGGCCGAGCTCCCGATGTCGTTCACGATGGTCAGCGACCCGGTTACGCCGTAGTTCTCGACGAACTTCAGCTTCGGACCCTGGATGTCATCCAGGTCGATGTACGCCCCCGTGCCCGCGCTGTTCTTGTAGAGGCGCACGAGACAGAATGTGGATGATCCGAGCGTCATGGTCACACCTGCACCAGGGTGAGGGATACGGTCACGTACAGCCCCCCGCTCGATACCGCGGGGTTGCACTCGAGACAAAGCAACCCGGAGATCGTCCCGTCGGTCGGATGGATGACCGTCAGGGTGCTCCCGGGGAGGCTCCGCATGAGGGTGTTGTTGGTAGGGGTCCTCTCGTACACCCCGACCAGCGTTGTCGTGGGTGAGTTCGACCCGGTCACGTGATAGATGTCGTAGTCCGCCCCGTCGATCTCGTGCTGCTTGTACTTCAATCTCGAGGACAGCGGGTCCATGGTCACCCATCTGATGCCCTGGATTGTCGTCCCTCCTCTCTGTACCGTGATAGTCATAGGATCCTCCCTCCGGAGATTCTCGCATTGATGCCGTTGGCCGTGCTCACGCTGTCGCTCGCGGTGTTCTGGATGATGATGGTGCTGTTGTTGTTCGTCGACGCCGCCACGGTGGAGGAGGATCCTCCGGACGACGCCATGAGCGCGGCCAGGGCACCGCCCGCCGCTCCCACCCCTACTCCGACGAGGGCCGCCTTCCACGGGCTCTCCATCACGGATCTGAACGTCTCGATGATGGCCAGCCCGAGCTCCGATGTCTTGAGCATCTCGGAGACCGCGTGGAGTGCCTGGATCCCCTGCACGAAACCGGTGAGGACCTGGAACCCGCCGTTGAGCATCTGCAGCTTGACCGCGTCATCCCCTGCGACCACGCCCATGGCCACCAGTCCCCCGGTGACCGCCGACACGGAGCTCTGCATCGTCATGAGCACCGCTGCGTTGGTCAGGAACTGGGCCTGCTGCTTGGTGAGGGCCTGGTTGGTCCTCTCGGTCTGGTCCTCCAGCTGCTCCTGCTCCACCCTCACCTGATGGAGATTGTTCTGTGCCTCCACCGCGCTGTCCGAGATCGTGTCCGTGGATGTGGACACGTTGTCGGTCATGGTGAAGATGTAGCGGATGTTGCTGTCGAGGTCCGCCATCAGAATCCCTCCGTCGCCTGTCTGATCGCGCTCGCTCTCCCGGTGGGCGTGGACAGGTCCGCCTGGATCTTGCGCACCAGGGCGTACATGCCGACGGATGCCACCGCCGTGGCCGCCACCGCGATCCCGATCTTCGTCCATCCCACGGGGTTCCATGAGTTGGCCGCCACCAGCGCGGCTGCCGCAGCCGATTCCTGCGCCGTCTTGGCCGTCACGCGGGCCTTGAGGACCTGGGCGATGCCCAGCATGCCTGTGACGATCTGGAGGGCTCCTGACGCCATCTCGAGGTATCTCGCGGTTTCCTCGTTCACGACGCCCAGGGACTGCAGCGCACCGGTGACCGCCGACAGGCTCCCCTCGACCCCGCCGATGCTGTTCTCCCAGCCCTCGGCGTCGAACACGGAGACGTCGGCCAGTCCGGTCATACCTTCACACCCATCCTCTTCATGAGGTTCTTCTCGTGCTGCCTCTCCGCGGAGAGGATGGCCGTGAGGACCTCCTGCTGCTGCATGGTCATGCTGTCCAGAAGGATGGGGTCGACGACCTGGACGTTGAAACGCTGGCAGATCTCCAGGTACGCCGTGTCGACCGGCGGGGCGTGCGCGGTGCACAGTACCAGGATCTGCCTGACGGCCTCGGCCTCGTCCGGCTCGAGGATGTCCATGAAGTCGCGGAGCTCCTCGACGCTCCCGAGCTCCGGATTGGTCATGCAGGCCAGGGCGTACATGTCCAGCGTGGGCATGATGAGGTTGGCCAGCTCCGCCGCCCTCTGCAGGGTGTCGGGGTCTGCCCCCGGAAGGACGGCCATGGGTGCGAGCGTCTGCAGCTCGTCCTCCCACTTGTAGAGCTCCGGGTACATCTGCCTGCGCAGGGCGTCCATGCGGATCCTCGCCGCGCGGGTCATGTAGCGCATGACCACGTCTCCGTACTGCTTGGTGCGGATGATGTACCTCTGACGGTGCTGCTTGAGGATCTCCTCGATAGGGACCTTGCGGATCTCCGGCATGCTCTCGATGTCCGCGCACTCACCATCTATCACTGTACCGCCTCCCATGAGATGTTGGCTGCGTTGAATGTGATCGTCTCGTCGTATCCGGTCTGCGTCCTCGAGGGCATGTCGTCTCCCGGGATCCAGCAATGCTCGAAGGTAAGCTCGTACCCGCCGATCTGATGGGTGACGGTGAAGTCGTCCGTCTCCGCCATCTTGAGGCGGTCCCAGAACAGGGACGTGCTGGCCACGGTGTACTCCATGCTCACGCTCATGATGTCCCCGGGATAGATCAGGGAGCCGCCCTTGAGGGCCTTGCCGTCCACGATGCCCTCCTTCTGGACCAGGTTGTTGCCGATGGTGATGGAGTAGGACATGGCGGGGATGACGACCGAATCCAGGGACATCTCCGGGTACTTGTTGTGCGTCACGGGGTTGAGTGCGGGGATCGTCGCGTCCGCGTTGGTCAGGAGCTGCGCCTTGGTGGTGGCGGGCTCCTCCCCGATCATGGCCACCGCATCCATCGTCGCCATCATCGCTTTGCCGACGCCGGAGGCGGCGAGGGTCAGGTTGTTGACCTTGCACCCGCGGTAGAGATAGTACTGGTCGGGTGCGGCCTCGAACAGCGCGGAGAAGCTGTCGATGTCCCCGCGTGCCGCCCCGCTCTCGCCCATGGCGAGCTCCAGGAGGTAGGTCCACGAGTAGTCCCCGCTGTCGAGATAGGTCCCCAGCTCGACGGAGAATCCCGCCTCCTGCTGGCCCCACGTCTTGAGGCCCACGGTTCTGGACCCGTCCTCGGCGAACGTCTCTATGTCGTGGTTGTTCATCTGCGACTGCGTCTGCAGCTTGCCGCCGTATGAGAGCTGTCCCGACGGCAGGACCCCGAAGGTGCTCTCGATGATGTACTGAAGGGGCTTGAGTGCCCCGGCTGTCTTTACGCCCATGCCTTCTCACCTATGTATCTCGTGACCTCGAGGTCGATGTTGTACTGCACGCGCCTGGTTTCCTCGTCCCAGTTGACCTGGTACGGAGGCGTCACCGGGCGGATGCACTTGTAGAGGGTCCCGCAGATCGTCTCGTCCAGAACGGCCCTCATGGGGCCCGGGCGGAACCCGTGGTAGATGGCCATCGCCATGCTGTTGGTGGCGGTCAGTCCCTTCTCCCCCATGCCGGAGACGACCGCGAAGGTGATCCTGTGATAGTCGACGTCAGCCGTCCCGGAGGGCTCCTGGGGTGGCGTGCTCATCGTGATGATGGCGCAGGCGGGCCTCTCGCGGTAGCCGTTCAGATCCGCCTCCGTGAAGGCGTCGACGCCCCTCTCGACGATGCCCAGCTCTTCGAGGTAGACCAGCAGGTCCTCGGTGATGCTGTCGCTCATAGGCCCATCCTCCGGAGGCGTGCGTCTATCTCGTCGCAGAAGTCCTTGGGGATCTCGTCGCCGTGCTTCTCGAGCGGCACGAGGAAGAAGTGGTTGCCGCTGCCCTTGCGGGTCCAGTTGACCCTGCGTCCATTCGGGAGGGGGTCGGGCATGGCGTTCACGTACCGCGCATACTCCACCCCCTCCGAACCGAGGAAGATCTTGATCTCGGTTCCCCTGTTCTTCGTCACCTTGATGTGGTAGCTCTTCTTGAGCGTCCCGTTCCCCGCGTCGACCCTGTGGGGGTATCTCTGGCGGGAGGACTGCGGGATCCTGCGCTGGATGTAGGGGTCGACGGTGTTCAGCATGGCCAGGTGGAGTGCCTGGCGCATCTGGATCCAGTCGGTGCGGAGCTCGAGCATGTTCTCGGCGAACCTCTCCAGGTCATAGACGTGCACCACACGCACTCCCGGGCTCATAGGTCGTAAATCACCTCCGGCTGGATGACGTCGCGTACCTCCGGCGTCAGGGGGTTGTCCACGGTCCTCTCGTACATCGCGCGGCACATCATCTTGATCGCCAGGATGATGCACGGGGGATAGTGCTCGTAGCCTGACGTGAACCGGACGGTGATGTCTCCGACCGCGTCCTCCGGGTACTCGAACCACACCTCCGCCCTGATGCCGAGCTCAACTCCGTACTCGGTGATCTCCTGCTCCTCGCCCTCGGCGTCGGTGTAGGTGATCGCCTCGACCTCGAGCAGGGGACGGTAGAGGTGCATGACGCGCCTGCAGTCATCCTCGGTGAACTCCAGCTCAAAGCTGCGGGGGACGATGACCCTCTCCAGACCGCCCTCGTTCTCGAGCATGGTCCTGGCGGTGGTCACGAGCTGCATGAGATAGCTGTCCTCGTCGAGGCGGTTGTCCCTTAGTGATAGGTAGGCTTTGAGCCCCTCGAGATTCACGGGCTCCTCCACCTGCTCGTCTGTCGATATGAACATGGATCCTCCTTGCGCCCTACCTCCAGGAGGAAGGGGAGGTCTGACGCGATTGAAAAATCGGGGGAGGGCCCTAACTATCATCACTGTAAAATCGAGAATCCGACCGCCTACTGGATAGGATGGGGCGGTCGGTGAGGGGTTTGCTGTTCAGGTTTTCGGTGGTCTCCCGATCAGGGGAGTTTGGTCTTCTTGGTCGCAGGAGCGGCGGTTCCCTCGTCGGGCTTCACAGCGTCGATGACGGTGTCCGCTGCGTCCTTGATCTCGTCGATGATCTCCGGGGCCTGCTCGGTGACGGCCTTGGCGAAGTACCTGATCATCTTGATGGTGGTCTCGATGCCCAGGTGGACGATGGTGACGAACACCCACACCAGGACCAGGGCGCACAGGACGGCCAGGACCGCGTATGCGAGCGCGGGCATCCCCGTGATGCCGAGCCACGCGACGATGAATCCCGCGGCGATGAAGGCGAGCCCTCCGCCGAGGATCATCCCCAGGACGGTTCCCAGTGCGTAGTTCAGGGTATAGGGGTGCTCCGTGGCTGTCCAGCCCTTGCGGTTGAGCATCTCCGTGTATGACCTCATGGCCACGTAGATGCCGAACAGGATGACGAATGGGACGAGGATGGCCACGACGGTCATCCAGCACTCCTCGGGCATTATGATCTGCGAGTAGTCCATTGCCTTGTTCCCTCCTTCGTTCAGGAAGAGGACGACCACCGCCGTCGCGGCGATCTTCGCTCCCGCTGAAACGGGGGAGCTCATGATCTCCAGGATGATGGCGGCGGTTTTCCTCATCAGCTCTTCCTCTTCAGCTGGATCTTACCGGTCTTGATTCCCCACACCGCGAAGAACGCGAAGATGACCAGGACGACGCCCGCGATGTAGAGCCCGATCTGCATTCCGGTGCTCATGCCCTCGTCGGGCTCCGCGGCGATGGCCTTGATTGTCACGTCCCCGGTGATGGGGGTGGCGAAGTCGAAGGCCCATCCGACGAACCCGGACGGCAGGGCGGGGGCGATGACGGTCTCCCCGTGTTCCACGGTGGCGGTTCCCAGCACGGTCTCCTCCTCTCCGTACACGAAGGTCACGGTGTAGGTGTCGGCCCTGAACTGGGCGGTCATGACGGTGTCCCCGGTGAACTCGTAGGCAGCGGTGTACATCACACCATCCTCATCGAACCATCCGGTGAACTCGTAGGCGTCCTTCTCCGGGTCGGCAGGGACCTTCAGGGTCTCGGTGCTCTCCGTGGTTCCGGAGGCGACGCGGGTCCCGTCGACGATCCATGCGACGTCGAAGATCTCCCTCCACTGCGCGGTGTAGGTCACATCTGCGGTGGCGGTCTCGGCGACTGCGGGGTTCCATCCCTCGAACACGTAGCCCTCCCTCACGGGGTCCGCGGGAGCGGTGATGGGCTTGTCGTGCTCGACGGTCGCGGTGCTGACGGTCACACCCTCGGATACGAAGGTGACGGTGTAGGTGGTTGTTGCGAACTGGGCCTCGAACTGCGTAGGCTCTCCGGCTTTGAGTGTCACACTGGATCCGACGCCGACCGTGATGGTCGTGCCGGTCTGCATCCAGCCGGTGAACGTCTCTCCCTCGGGGGCCTCGATGCCGAGCTGCTCCAGGGACTGGAGGGTCACGGTCTGGGAGGTGCCCGAGAAGGAGTAGACCTCCTCTCCGACTTTGTACTGGATCTCGTAGGTCGTCGTGGTCTCGGTCCCGACGGCAGGAGTGCCGTCGTCGGGGGTCTCCGCATCGACGCTGCCGATGCAGAACGCTCCGAGAACCATGGTGGCCACGATGATCATCGTGAATATTCCCGATTTAGGCGACGTGGTATCACCGAATCGCCATCCTCGGTGCGCGTGTTCTATAATCACATACAAAGGGGTAAAAGGTTTGGATTGCGGCCTTACGCCGCGGGTTTCTGTGGGAGTTCCGGGACCGCTGTGGAGAAGGTGGTCGCCAGCACGGTAACCTGGGCGTTCCATTCGTCCAGGGCCGTGATGTAGGTGTCCCATGCCTCGTTGTCGGTGATCCTCCTGTTCCTGTATCCCTCGTTATAGAGGTCGTCCGTCTTGCGGTGCTGCGTCTGCCTGAACAGCCTGTGCAGGTTCTCGTCCCACTCCGCTCCTGCGGGCAGGTGGCCCTCGCAGAGCATCTCGTACTCTCCGGGTGCGAACCTGTACTCTGTGTACCAGTACGTCGTCCTTGTCTCGCCATGCTCATCCTCTCCGGTCGTGGATGTGACGCCGCACCTGTACAGGGTTACGGTCGGTCCGCTTACGAGCTCGAGGGGGCACGTGTCTGATGCTGCGGTAGTCTGATCCATGTCTTCGCCTTCCATATTCTCTCGAATAGCCTTGTCGTCTTCTTTGATAGTCTCCAGGAGCTGCAATGATCCAGCACTCCCTTGTATGAGCTGAATTGTCCGAGTTCCGTCGGTGTCGGATCCTTGCCCGCCCTCATGTGGGCGATGGCGTCTCCGAGCAGCCTCTTCATCTTGATCTTGGTCTTCTTGCACAGCAGCGTGAACTTGTGGAACACTCTGTAACCCAGGATCGCTGTTCCTCTGCTGTCCACCTTGTAGATCTGCCAGTTCGGTTTCATCGTCAGACCGAGCTCGCGGAATTTCTCCACAATCCTCTTCTTGACCCGCCGCAGATATGCCGTGGAGCGAGCCCAGACATATCCGTTGTCGAGATACCGGATGTAACGGTCGGCATTCATCCCTCTCTCGCCGGTCTTGTTGAGCACCCCTGCATCTGTGATGACCCTGTCGACGTCGTCCAGAACGAAGTTCGCCAGGGGGTGCGACGTGACGTTTCCGAGGGGCAGCTCCCTGCCGTTATGGTAGCCCATGAGGATCTTCTCGGTCAGCCACAGAACGCCAGGATCGGCGAATTTGCGGCGCATCTTCCTCATGACGACCTCCGCCGTGATGGACTTAAAACACTGCTGGACGTCGAAGTCGAGACAGTACATCGTACCCTCGGGGTCCTTTCTCATGAACTCCTGGGCCTTGTGCACTGCGTCGTGCTGTCCGCGTCCTTTGATTGAGGCATAGGTGTGGCCTATCAGACGTTTGTTGATCTCCGGCTCCACAGTGAGCTTCCATACCCACTGGAAGACCTGATCGCGTATGGATTGGTATGCGACGTGCCTAAGCTTGCCGCGCTCGAACTTGTCAAACTCGATGTATGGTCCTGGTTCGTATGTCTGGTGGATAATGTCGTACTGGACCCCTTTCAGGAACGTCATCGGATCGCGGTCGATCTCCACGATGTCCGGGTGCGTCTCCTTGCCGCTGCGGACCTCCAGGTATGCCCTGGCGATGGTCTTCATGCTCTGCAGCGTCCGATCCAGACCTTTGACTGTTCTCACCATGCTCGTTCGCCTTTTTCCTACGTCCGGACTTTCCCTCTGAATGGTACTAACCCAGTTTTCGGTGTCTTCTGTTTCGCCAAGGGGCGGGGCTGCATGGAGTGTCAATTTGTGATGCGATGATTGTGACTTGTGTAGGATTGGTCAGGCGGGCCCCGATGTTCGAGTTCGAGTTCGTCACGGAGTTCCGGTTCAGATAACCAGGGCCGGCATTCCCATTGGAGACCTCATTCGAGTTCCCACCAACGTTCGGAGCCGGGTTCGACGAAAAACCCCAGGGGGACCGCGGTCCCATGCAGCCTGTCCGGTGATGGACTGTGATGATGTAAAAGGTTTAGGCGCACCTCCTCGCGTCGGTGCGCTGTGGTGTGTGTTCCATACCAATCTCCTGTGGTTGGGTCGGCGCGAGGACGCGCCTCACTCCAGGTCAAAGGCAAAGGCCAGGCGGGCCCCGATGTGCGAGGACGAGTCCGTCACGGAGCGCCGGTTCAGATAACCAGGGCCGGCATACCCATAGGAGACCCCATTCGAGGACCCACCAACGTACGGAGCCGGGCACGACGAATTGTTTGTCAGATACTGATAATCGCATAGGCCGGTCGTACTGCTTCCACCGAATGCGTTACCCATCCCCCATGCGGCGTCTGTGGTCAGGATCGTTCCAGGAATGCCCGAGTTGTTAGCTGTCGACATGGCGATGGCAGTCTTGTTACTGGTGTCATCCGTAGGGTTGGAGTTCTGTCCGGCATACAGCGTCGTACCGGTCCAGTAGCAGTCATCAATCCACTGCCTGCAGCAACCCCATAGGTTCTCGAGGAGGAACTTCTGCGCATTGCTTGTACCCGACACGTTGCCCGCGTATGGACCAAGCGCGTCACACAGTCCGGTAGTTGGTGAACTGTAAGACAGACCTCCCTTACCGGTGCGGTCCTGGAGGTTGAATGTCTTTCCGCGGATGTAGCACTCCTCCACAATATAACGCCAGTCGTGATAGTTCCATTGGATCGCCACACCATTACGGACGGAGTTGGCACGAGCATAGGTCCTAAAGTTGGGCCTGGTGGTGCTTCTGGTCGCGGTCACTCCAGAGATGGATTTGAGCACGTTGCTTTGATTGACGCCGAGGTAAACACCGAGTGCTTTGTACTGATACGTATGGCCGTCGATGATGTGCATGCTCGCAGTCCCGTTAGCGGACTTACTCGAATGCGTGAGCTTCGTTGTTGTCCCTTTACGGTAGACTCTCGGAACACACAGCATCGTGTTCTCCGATCCGATAGCGGATGCTCCTCCGCCCTCGGCGTAGTCCCACTCCAGGGCGTCGTCGTCCCATAGGGCCAGCACCTGGTCCAGATTGTATGGGTTCAGGAGCTGGTGTGGGAACTGTCCGTTAGAGCCGCCCTGGAACGTCGCGTAGAACATACCCTCGATGTCCATTCCCGTCTCCGGGTCGAAGGCCCACTCTCCCTCCTGGGTGCACTTGGCCAGCGACGTCGACGTGTTGTACACGGACGTGAACCCAGCGCAGTCGTCGGCATAGGTCAGACATCCGGTGGGGTCCGTCTGGATCGCACCAGCATTGAATGTGACCGAGTGCGTCCATCCGAATGACAGGACCAGCGTGGCCGTGTAGGATCCTCCGCCTGCCGCTGTGATCGTCACGCTCTCCGAGGTCGCGCCCTCGGGCAGGTCCGTGGTGATGACGTACTGCCCCGTCCCGTTGAGGGTAAGGGTCGCGGTTCCGCTGCTGTTGGTTGTTCCGGTGACCACGTCATCCGAATCCTGGGAGGTGGCCGTGACCGTCCTCCCGGACTGGAATCCCTCGCTGGAGGTGTCCTGCACGGTGACCTGCACGATGGGCTTGGTCTGGAGGGCATAGCTCTGCTGATAGGTCTGGTTCTTGGCCGCGGTGAGGCTCTGTCCCGCCGGGGCGAGGTATCCTGCCGGAGGGTTCACCGTGATCATGTAGTCGTCCTCGTCCAGGGTCAGCGTCGCCACTCCCTGGGTGTTGGTGTAGGCGGTGACGGTGGTGTCCCCGACCGCACGGACCAGGAGCCCGGATGCGGCAGCCGTGGGCGTGACCGTGACCTGGAGCACGGGGCGTGCGTCCAGCGAGAACGACTTGGTGTACTCCTGGCCAGCGACGGTCTGGAGCTGCTGCGTGGCTGGTGTGTAGTATCCCGCAGGAGCATCGCACGCGATGGTCCAGCTCCCTTCGGGCAGGGACAGCGTGACCTGTCCGCTGCTGTCGGTCTGCTTGGTGACCGTGGGCAGTCCTGCGGCTGTTGCCGTGATGGTCCTGCCGGATGCCACCGCGGACGGAGCCACGGAGACGGTCACCTTAGCCTCCTCGTAGAGATCGAACGTGTGGGTGTAGTTCTGGCCCGCCAGCGGGGTCAGGGGGTAGTTGGCAGCCGCGACGTAGCCGGTCGGGGTGTCGCAACTGATGACGTAGGACGTGCCCGCCATCAGCGTCAGCGTGGCGGAGCCGTTGGTCGTCTGCGCGGTCACCGCGGATCCTCCCGATGTGGGGGTCGCGGTGATCGTCCTGCTGTTCTGGTTGCCCAGGCTGCTGTGGTCCACGACGGAGATCTGCACGGTAGGCTCGTCGAGGATCGTGAAGTTCTTGGTGTACACCCCGCCGGCTGCGGCGGAGAGCGTCGTGGATTCGGGGCTCACGCCCTGGCCTGTCGGATAGTCCACGGTGATGGTGTAGTTGGCGATCTCGAGGACGATCTCCGCGCGTCCGTCCTGTCCGGTGGTCGCGGTGATGACCTCGCCCTCTCCCTCGTCCGGAGTGCAGGTGACCTGCCTTCCGGCCTTGTCCGTCCCGCTGCACACCACGGTGAGCTTGGGGGCCTCGTAGCAGCTGACGTCCAGATCCGTGGACGTGTCCTGGATCGTGACGCTCGAGCTCGCGGGGCTGAAGGTGAAGTTCGTCTTCGCCAGGGTCACGGTGTAGGTCTGGCCCTGCTTCACGGACAGGGTGCACTCCCCTTCGCCGTTGGTGCTCCCTGTGACGGCTGTTCCCGTCGTGGGGACCGCCGACACTGTGATGCCCGACAGGTCGGGCGACCCTGCCGATGCGCTCACGTGGACGTTGAGGTAGAAGTTCGTGCCTCCTCCGCCCGTGCCGAACGCTCCGATGAAGCATCCGGTCTGCGTCCCCTTCGTCCCCGTGGCGACGAGGTTCAGCGGGGCCGTCGGTTTGTCCCCGTCCGCCACCAGCTGCACCACTCCCGCGGAGCTCACGGAGACCACGGAGATCATGGCATCCGCCAGGACCTCCCTCGCTTCCGCGTCAGGCGCGTCGGGGCCTATGATTGGTGTTGCGATACCTTCCACGCCCGGAACGCTCACAGAGGCCGTATAGGGCCCTTCTCCCGCCCATGCCGTAGCAGGCACGGTGAACTGTATCGCCACGTCGGGGATCATCCCGCCGGGCAGCTTCCCGTCGCTCTCGAGGATCGGGACATCCCCCTCGTTCTTCGCTTGGACCGTTCCAGATATTGGGCCGTCCACCGCCCAGCCGTCGTTGGCGTCGTAGCTCATGCTATTCCCCTCACGGTGTAGGTCTCTCCGCTCGCCGGCGCGGTGTAGAAGTAGGCGGTGATGGTGGTCTCGTCGGCGTCCAGATGGGCCCCCGGGATCTTCCTCCCCGCGCTGTTGAATAATGACGGGTCCGGCGTCCCGTTCAACCCATGGTTGAATGTGAAGACCTTGGTGGCTCCGTCCCCGACGATCTGCCCGGTGAATTGGGCGAGGGCGTTCGCTGACGGGGTGAACCACTCGTAGGCTGTGGCCGATTCGTTCAGGCGCAGGGCCTGTCCCGCCTGTCCCGCGGATGGGACACCGACCACCTTCTGCGGGCCGTTGCCCGTGGGGAGCCTCTCATAGGCGACCGTGCCCGAGGTGATCTTCTCTCCGGGCAGGTTGGGGATGTCGCTCGCCTTGAGTGCCCTTCCACTGCGGACCAGGCCGTCGTCGCCGTAGGTGACCACCGGATGGGTTGCCCCGGTGATCCCCTCGACGGCTGCGACCGCGCCCACGTCGTCTGCGTCGAGCTCTATGTCGGTCGAGAGGGCCTTTCCGTTCACGGTCCTCTCGTCGGGGACCGCCCCGACGTCTGCGGGAGTGAGCTCTATGTCGGTCGAGAGCTCCTTGTTGTTGACCTTCCTGGTGTTGGGCACCGCCCCGACGTCGGAAGGCGTCAGGCTGATGTTCTGCGACAGGGCCTTGCCGTTCACCGTTCTGCTGGTGGGCACGGCTCCGACGTCTGCGGGCGTCAGGCTGATGTCCGAGGAGAGCTCCTTGTTGTTGACCTTCCTGGATGTCGGGACCGCCCCGACGTCCGCTGCCGCGAGCGTGACCACGCCCGTCTTTCCATTGACGGATATGACCGCTCCGGGGCCGACGATCTGGATCCAGTTGGCCAGCGTGGAGTAGGCTCCGTTGAGCATGTAGACCCCGTTGTTGTTGACGTCGGGGTCGTTGGTTACCTGCGCCCAGTCACCCTGCTGCGCTGCGGAGAGGGTGACGAGCTGTGCCTTGGTCGTGACCGTCCCCACGAACTCGGAGATCGCCAGAGACGGCAGGACGGAGTTGGGGACCTTGCCGGATGAATCCAGCACCGGGATCTGCCCCGCTGCCGTTCCCACGTCTCTGGAGCTCGCCGTTCCGAGGACGGGTTTGTGGAGGATCTGCGCGTCACCCTCGGTCGCGTTCCAGTCCGCATTGACGTTAACCTCGGCTCCGGCTGCGATGCCCGCGAGCTTCTCCTTCTCGCTCGTAGTGTAATCCTCGGTGGAGAGCCCCTTCCCCGGGATCTTGTCCACCTTGTCGTCCAGGGCCTCCTGCTGCGCTGTGCTGATGGGCTTGTTCTGGTCGCTGGTGTTGTCCACCTGGTCCAGGCCGATATTCTCCCTGACCTGTGCCTGCTGCTCGTCCGTGAGCTCCTGCGGGTCGACGCTGACGCATCCGAGGTCCAGCGGGTCGAGCTCTATGTCGCCCGACATGCCGTTGATGGATGTGACCACACTCTCGGGTCCGATCCCGGGACGGTATGCCACCAGCGTCCACTCGTCCACCGCCGGAGGGCTGTGGAACGTGACCACCAGATGGTTCTTGGAGAAACGCTCCACGCGGGTGTCTGAATCCCGCATCGAACCGCCCGAAGCATAGAGCAGGTGTGCGACGTGGTAGGAGTTGAATCCATGGTTGACGGTGAACTGCTTGCTGACCCCGTCTCCGAGGGAGAACACGCGGTACGATCCGGGCTCGTCCCCTCCGGATCCTCCGCCGTCCCCGGTGACCATGGCCCACCAGACCGTGCCCTCATCCGAGGGGTCGTGTCCTACGTTCCCATCGTTCTGCGAGATGTAGAACACGAGGTCCTTGACCACCGTGGATCCCGCGTGGTATGTGATGCCCGGCTCCCACTCCGGGGTTCCCCTGTCGATGTGGACGGTCTGCGAATCCAGGGCGCGGGTGTCGAGGTCGGTCTTCACCAGCTTCTCCGTGGGCAGGTTGTCGTCGCTCGGCTCCGGGCTCCACTCCGTGACGATCCTGGGGCCGTCCGCGGTGACATTGCCCTCGCCGTCGGTGATGAGCAGGCGGTTGGGCGCGGTGAGATTAGACTTCAGGAACGTGTCGTCGAGGAGCTTGGTCGTCGGGATGGTGTGGTCGTCGGGCTCTTCCGGCCAATCGGAGACCACATCCTTCCAGGCCACGAAGTCGTCATCGACGTTCACAGTCTCCGTCGTCCCGTCCAGGCGGGTGAAGACGATGACCCCGCCCTCCTCCTCGACCTTGTAGAATGCCTTGCTGATGTCGGGCTCGTATGCGTCCTGGACGGTCTCGAAGGCGTTGATGCTCGGGGAGACCCGAAAGATAAGCCAGTTCTTGGATGCGTAGGTCTCGGTCTTGTCGCTGCTCTCGAGGACCAGCTGGACGGGCAGGCGGAGATCCGCCTTGCATGCCCTCATGATTGTGCCCGGCACGATGCACGAGCCGTCCGCATCGAGCGGGAGATAGGGAGAGACCTTCTTCTTCGATCCTTCGACGCGGATAGAGACGTCGAAGTCGAGCCGTGCGCTGTATCCATCGGGGATGCCCGTGACGGTGATCTTGGTGGAGTTCGCGTCGAGCGTGGTTCCGCCGTAGTCGGAGACGGGCTTACCGAGTGTACGAGTTAGGTCGTCATAGCTGACGGTAATCTCCATCATACCGATTCGATGGAGGGTGAGACCTAACTATCATCACTGTAAAAAGGGGTGTGAGGGGAATCCTCCCCTCGGGGTGTTCTCATGCCGCGTCTGTCGGACAGTGCCTGCATCCGGACTTGAGGGCGATGACTGTGAGGGCCGTTGCGGTCCCGTCCACGGCCACCTTCACAAAGTTCTTCCAGCCCTTGTACGCGAAGACGCCCGCCTTGCCGGTGGAGTCAGTGGAAGCCAGGGCGAACCCGCCATAGACGTCCTCCGGGGCCACCGCCGTGTAGGTGCCCGCCTCCTCGTCGGATTCGAGCAGGGAGACGGTGACCGCCGCCGATGCGGATCCATAGCACACGAATGTGAGCTCCAGGCAGCCGTCCACGGGGATGGCCGCACCTCCGGTCGTGGTGGTGTCCTCGTTCGCCGCGAAGATCGCGGTGCTCTGTGATGCGATCTCGAATGTGGTCATGTCACTGCACCTCCAGCTTGATGAAGCTGTCCGGCTGCACGACGGCTGCTCCGAGCCTGCAGTTGAACTGATACTCGATCTGGCCCTTGGAACGGAGGGTCGCGGAGGTCTCGTCCACGATGAGCTCCACTCCCTGCCTGTCGACTATGGCGTAGTCCTGCAGTGCCCCGTACATCACCGGGAACGCGGAGGACGCGATGTCCGGTGCGCTGGGAGCCTTGACGATCCTGTATCCTCCGAACGTGGACGGCATTCCGTCGATAAGGGAGGGGTTCCAGAGGTACTGCCCGTCGCTGTCCTTGAGCTTCCTGATGGCCACCTCGGTGCGCTTGTTCATGATGAAGGCGCACTCGGATTCCAGTGCCCAGGGGACCTCCGCGGTCATGTCCAGGAGGTCATCCGCGCTGATGCTGCCCGCGGTGGCGGTGGATTCGATGCTGCCTATCTTAGAGCATGCCCACAGACCCTCGGGGACGGTGGTTCCCTTTCCGTTGACGAATGCTTTGCCCTCTCCGCGTGTGATCCTGTTGATCAGCTTGCGGGTGATGTAGGATTCCACATCGAACGAGGCATCATCCCTCATGATCCTGGTCATCCTGATCTTGGCGTGTGCCTCGGTCACGGGGATGTTGACCTGTCCGAACGAAGGGGCATCTGTCTCCGGCCTATCCTCGGTCTCTCCGACCCACTCCAGTCCCGCATCCTGATCCTCGGTGGGGATCCCGAGGGCAGATGTGCCGGTGGTCAGGACGGTCGCGTTGGCGCGGATCTCGTCTACGTCCCTGACCTTCTCGAAGACATAGTTCAGGTACTCGGTGTGCACCAGGTATCCTCCGGACGGTCCGTCGTTGACCGCCATCGACTTGGTGTTCCTGATGTAGTCGAACATCTTTTTCACTTCAGGCATCTCGAAGACCTGCTTCCTGGTGGCGATGAACTGCCCGTTCTTGGCCATCTTGATGTCGAGGTCGTCCACTGCCGACTTCAGCTTGTCGATAGCCGACTTCTGGTCTGCTATCGCAGTCTGGGCCTCCTTGAAGCTGATGCCGAATCCCTGGAAGTCGTCGGAGATTCCCTTGACGACCCTGTTGATGGCTCCGAGCTCGGAGGCGATTTCCTTCATGTCACTCATGTGCGCTCACTTCCTTCACTGTCAGGGCGAACCCCTGCATGCTGTTCTTGAGCTTCAGCAGCTCCAGCTTCACAGCCTTCGTCTGCTCCTGCTCCTCCTCGGAGCCGGGCTCGTCCTCCTTCTCCTCCGGGGATCCCTCGTCACCTGTCGGGGTGTCGGTGGTATCCTCCGGTGTGTCCTCCTTCTGCTCGTCCTCCACGGTCTCTCCGGAGATCGCCTCGTCGATGGCACGCAGGATCTTCTGCTGGCATTCCTCGGAGAGGGCTTTGTAGGCGGGCAGGGCGGCCACTCCCTTGCGCAGATCTGCGCCGTTTCTCTGGGCCATTGCCTTAGCCTCCGCGTAGGCGGCGGTGTTCGCGGGAAAGGTAACGAAGCTGCCCTCCCACAGATCCGCCCTCGTGATGTGACGGACACCGTCGACGTAGGCCCAGTCCAACATGTTGAAGCCCACGGACAGACCGCAGACGTCCCCCGCTTTCAGGAGCTCGTATGCCTCCTTACCGCGCTGGACGCCCTGGTTGAAGTGGCCCTCGATGGTCAGGGCTGTCTTGGTGTCCACGACCCTGAAGGACCCGATGGGCTCTCCGGTGTCGTGCTGCCACAGAAGGGGGAACTGGCCGCCCTTGGCTCTGACGGATTCATCCCAGCATCCCTCGTCACAGATGTCCCCCGCCATGTCCTCGTTGCCGTAGGTGGAGAGGACGCCGCGGAAATGGCCCTCGGTGTCGATGGACTTGTAGTCCGTGAGGGAGAAATGCTTGAGTGTAAGCCCCGTCATGGAGTTTCAATCGGGGGTTTCGACTAACTATAATCACATCAAAGCCAGTCAAACGTGGAATGTGATGAAGCAGCGGCAGTTCACGACCTCTCCGGCGGGAGCACCGTATGTGGAATCCGCCGGGCAGTCCATCCGGACGGCTCCGTACCTCCCCGACCATGTGAAGCGGTCGGAGATCTCCACGCTCCTTCCCTCGAGGTGCTGATGCGTGTCCCTGACCTCTGCATCGAGGGCGGTGTTCCACATCTTGTACTGGGTTCTCGCGCTGTCGAGGCTCCGAGCGGTCTCGAGGCTCGCCCTGTTGCTCGCTGCCGTGCTCTCGGTCCTTGCGATGACCGATGACCTGTTGGGGATGATCTGGTCGAGGTACAGTCCGTCGAGCCTCTGCCGGAACTCGATGACGGACGCCGATTCGTAGAATATGCGGCGGATCTCCTGCAGGGTGGTGTCGTCTATCTGCACGATCTTGGTCCCCGCGTTCTCGAGGATCCACCGACGCATCTCCACCGCCCATGTGTCGTCCTCGTCGATCTGTCCCGCCGCCTTGCGTTCGAGGCGCATCCTCCACGCCTTGGCGGTCATGCTCTCATCGACCATGGGGTAGACCTCCTCGGCGACGCTGGTGTACATCCATGTGAGGACCTGCTGCTTCGCACCGTCCGTGCTCTTGACGGCTGCGAGGATCTGCCTCTCGTCGGGGTCCTCGAGCTGCGTGAGGGCGTCCAGCTCCGCGGAGAATATGGAGCGGAATTGCACGCGGGCTGCTCTCTCGTAGGCGTTCCTGATGCGCTCCATCTGACGATATGCCCTCATGCGCTGGGCACGGGTCATTCCGCCGACGAGCTTGATGTAGGGGGCCGTCTCATAGGCTCTCGCCAGTGTCGGCATCCGGCTCCCCTCCGTCCCCGGGATCCTGCTGCATGGGCTGGACGGGGACCGCGTAGACCGCCTCGTTCAGCGGGAGCCTGGACATGTTCGTCAGGATCACGTCTCCGTCGGAGCCCACGTCGTCATAGCCGAAGATCTCCCTCTTCTCGTTCGTGGTGAGGAAGTCGCAGGTCGTGATCGCGGTGTACATCGCGGTCTGGTCTCCGGCGAGGTCCTGTACCTGGGCCACGTCGTAGGTCATGCGCCCCACGTCGTCGTACCACGGTAGGAGATAGCTGGACAGCTCGCCGTAGATGAGCTCGAGCTCCGGTAGAACGCACGACTTGGCGTACTGGGAGCGTGCCTCGGCCAAGTTGGCGTATGTCTTGTTCGCCACATCCCCCACGAGTTCGGAGGGCACGTTGTATGCGACGCAGATCGCACGGCTGTTCATCACCATGCCCTCCACGAAGTCCATCTCCACCGCCGTGAATCCGTTGGGGGTCGCGTCCATCTGGTCGTCGATGATCATGACGTTCCCGTTGTTCTCCGGGCCCTGCTGTCTGTTGCGGACCTCGGCGCGGAGCTCCTTCCTCTGCTTGCTCGTCAGGCTTCCGTGGACCTTCATGATTAGAGATGGGCGTGCGCCGTTCTCGAGGGTGTTCTTGTTCCAGACCCCTGCGGCGTTCTGCATCTCCACGTTGATCCTGGCGACGTACATCGGAGAGACCCCGAACACCTTGTCGCTGCTGTTGTTGAGTTTGATGTGTATGAGCTCGTCGGGCGTGACCGTTCTGGTGCTGTCTCCGAAGTTGAGGATCCACGCGGAGACGGGCTCGAACTTGTTGTTCGTCCTGACAGGGGTGACCTCTCCGCTGTTGAAGCACCACAGCTCGCGGATCCCGGAGAAGTGCGTGGTCACGGGATAGATGAAGGCGTTGCCGTTGATGCCGAGGTAGGTCTCCACCTGGGAGATGAACTGCGCCCAGCTCTGCCGGGGGTTCGGTCTCTCGAGGAGCTTCTTCAGGGGGTGCTCCGGGTTGGTGATCTCGTTGCCCGCGGTGTCGAAGATGACAGGTGGGACGGAGGACACGGACCCGGCGCGGATGTTGATGCACTGGAAAACGTAGGGGTTCCTCTCGAAACCGTCCACGAATTGCGACCACATGTTCTTGCCGATCAGCTGCGAGGATGACAGGAACTGCATCGGAGGCGCGGGCTTGGCCGGCACCGTCGCTGGTGATGCCTTACGAGTGAGAAGGTCCCCGATGATTCCCATGCGGATTCCATCGGGCGTGGTCGTAAAATGTAATCACATCAAAGGAACTCGATGTGCGGCGTCCTGCTGTGCTCCCTGATGTAGACGAGGAACTGGGAGACGCTGTCGGTGATGTCGTCGTGCTCCCCCTCGGGGAACTGGGCGAGATTGTCCATCACGGCTCCTGCCGTGGACGTGGGAACGAGCACGGTGTTGCCGCCGTCCTCGATGACCGTGGCGGGCAGGTGGACCCTTCCAGCCTCTATTGCAGGGGTGGCCATGTCCAGCCTCTGCCCCTTGTCCATGCTCCCGGGATCTATGGGCTTGATGGGCATGTTCGGACGCTTCTCCCGGAGCTCCTGTATGAGGGAGACCCCAGAGGACTTGTCCTCGATGAGGTTGTATGTGGGGCGGTAGCGGTTGTTTAAGTCTATGGCCGTGCGGACGAGCTCCGGGAACAGCAGCTTCTCGCAGACCATCTCGAGGAGGTAGTAATCGTCCTGGATCCGCAGCCATACGGTTCCGACGGAGTAGTCGGAGATCTCCTTGACCTTCTGCGCCGTGTCCCATGAGATGTAGATGTCGGAGCTCTGCTCGCGGAGGCTCCTGATGTCATCCACGTCGTAGAACTGCCACCAGCTGCGCTTTATCCTGCCGACGTCGAGGTCGTCCAGGAACTCGCACTCGTACTCCTGTCCGTAGATCCTGCTGCCGTGCTCCACGAGCTCGTCCTGCAGGAACGCCTGCATCTCCGGTGTCTGCATCCTCGGATTCTCGGACGCGCGGATGATGTACTTGCTCCACAGCTGTCCGATGTACGCCGCATAGAAGTTGCCGGTCTTGGCCTTCGGCGTGGACACGAGGATGAACTGCCCCTGCGTGGTCAGGAGCATGGGGGACACCGCCGCGTAGATCTCGTCGGGCACTCCAGCCGCCTCGTCGATGATGACCAGGTTGGCTGTCGTACCACGGATGTTCCAATTTGTCGCGGGCAGGGAGAGGATCCTGGAGCCGTTGGCCAGCTCCATGCTCATGACGTTGTCCACCACCAGCTTGCAGGCGTACTCCGGGATCGCCTTGACCATGCGGCGGATCGTCCTTAGCAGGTCAGAGGACTGACGCTGCGTAGGGCTGACGAGCACCACCGTCTGATTGTCACGGAAGAGGGCGCGGTGCAGGGCCTTGATGCCCACCGCCGTGGACTTGCCTCCCTGACGGTGGACCAGCAGCAGGAGCCTCTTCCGGTCGTCGCGGAGAAATGTGCGCTGCCATTCGTCGAGGGAGAAGTCCGTCACCGGCTCGATGACATCCGCTGCCCATCTGTCCGGACGGTACGTCCACATCAGGTCCTGGAGCTCCGCGTCGGTGAGCTCGATGCTCTTCTTCGTCATCCAACTCGCCCATTAGGGCCTTGAGAAGTTCGGGGTCCTTGTCGATGCGTTTCTTGATGTTGTGGAGCTTGGCCTCGTCGACCAGACGGACCGATGCCTCGACCTGGAGGGGCTTCGCCTCGCCGATCTGCTCACGGATGAGCTCGACCGCCTTCGCGTCCCCGTTCATCGCCTTTTGCACGAGCTTCACGACGATCCTGTCGTTGACCGTCAGGTTCGCCTCCTTCACATCGTCGAACGACTTGACCTTGTCTATGGGGGTCACTTTGCCCGATTTCATGGGCATGGTGAGGGCGATCTCGAGGGCCTCCGCGAGGCTCTTCCTCTCCTGCCTTTTCCGGGCACTTGCCCTGCCTCCTTTTTTGCCGTTTTTCGCCGCTTCATCGCCGCTTGAAAACTGCGTAGCCCTCCCGCGCTTGAGGTTCTCGAGGCTCTTCTCACGGCCTGTTTTCTGGGGCGTTTCCTGCCCTTCTGCGGGCCTCGGTTCCTCGGAGGTATCGGAGGTCGTCTCGGTGTCCTTCGGGCCTCCTGCGGGCTCCTGCGCGTCGTGCTCCGTCATGCTCCCACCTTCTGCGCCTTCTGACCCGTGAAGGTCTCCCATCTGTCGATGATGACGTCCGCATAGCGGGGGTCGAGCTCCATGGTGAGACACCTCCTCCCCAGCTGCTCGCATGCCATGAGCGTGGAGCCGGATCCTCCGAACAGGTCCAGGACTGTCTCCCCTCTGCGGGTGCTGTTCTGGATGAGAGTTGCGATCAGGCGGATGGGCTTCATGGTCGGGTGGTCCTTGTTCGCTGCGGGCTTGTTCTCGTGGATGACGTCCACCGGCACGTCGGCATCGAGGATCCTCTGCAGGAGCTTGCGCATGTCCTCCTTCTTCATGTGCTCGAGGTCGTAGGGCTCCTCCTCGAGGATCGTCGTCAGGGAGCGGTTGTCCGTGAAGTAGTGGGCCCCTCCCGCCTTCCATCCGTAGAGGCAGGGCTCGTGCTTCCACTGGTAGTCCTGCCTGCCGAGGACGAAGTGCTGCTTCGCCCATATCAGGCACTGGCGGATCTCCCATCCGGTGCGCTCGCACGCCTCCTCGAAGATCTGCCCATTCCTCGAGGCGTACCAGATGTAGAAGGCACCGCCGGGCTTCAGGGCGGAATCCATGCAGCCGAACGCATCCTCGAGGAACGTGAGGAAGGAGCTGTTCTCCATGTGGTCGTTGAGGATCGTGAGCCTGTCCTTGGTCTCCCCCTCGATGGCCACGTTATAGGGCGGGTCGGTGACAACACAATCGACCATCAATCCCCCCCCCCCCGGCGGCAGTCTCCAGGAGCTTGCGCAGATCGGCCTTCGATGTCGCGTCTCCGACGACGAGGACGTGGTCTCCGAGTATGTAGACGTCCCCGATCTTGGACATGGGGTCCTCCGGGGGCTCGGGCTCGTAACCATCCTCCTCGACGTCCACGGAGACGTCCTTGTCGAATCCGTAGGGCGTCATGTCCATCTCTATGTCCTCGAGCTCGAGGTCCAGCAGGACGTCGTCCCATGTGGAATACTCGGAGGAGCGGTTGTCGATGATCCTGTACGCCTTGACCTGGTCCGGTGTCAGGTCGTCGGCCAGCACGATGGTGCATGTCGTCCATCCCATCTCGCGCATCGCCTTGTACCGGGTGTGCCCTGCGACAATGGTTCCGTAGGTGTCCACGACGATGGGGACCTTCTGGTCGAAGTCCTCCAGGCTCTTGCGGACGATGGGCACGGCCTTGTCGTTCTTGCGGGGGTTCCTCTCGTAGAGATGGATCGTGTCCATCGGTACGTCGTAGGTGGGGAGCTTCGTCGATGGGACGAGGAGGCTCCTGTCGAGCTTCTGTGCCTCGGTCATCTCCGGCACCTCGGAGCTGTGACTTTGCGGACTTCGGGCTCGTTGAGCTCGACGATCTTCGTCCGACACTGGGAGCATCTGATGACCCTCCCCTCCTTGTTGATGCAGGTGCTCCCGCATCTCGGGCAGATGTAGGGCATCAACTCGCCTCCTTCCCGTCTCCCCACAGGGCCATCTGGACCATTCCGTCTCCTTCCGGGTCCCTGGGGATGCGTCCCTCGCGCCTCTCCATGCTGTCGGCGATCCTGCGGAGCTGGTAGACCATCATCCCCATGAGCCTCTGCTGCACGATGCCCTCCGCGTCGGTGTAGTGCTCCGGCACGAAGAGCAGGCGTTTAGTTCCGTGAGGGGTCTGGACGGACAGCCCCAGGAGCTCTCCCGCGTCCAGGAGCTCGCGTGTGCGCTTCTGGATCGTGGGCGGTGCAGCGATGTTCATCGTCGTCAGATCGGTGAAGCAGATCTCCCTGCTCTGCTCGTTGTAGCTGCGGACGGTGTCGATGATGCGCTTGCACACCTCGTCCATGGCTCACACCCCCAGGATCCTGGGTGCGATGTAGACCCTGTAATCTGCCCCCATGTAGGAGAAGCTCATGCGCAGAGGCGCGTCGGTCACCAGCTCCAGGGAGATGTTCTCGCCGTCCTTCGTGTGGATCCTCTTGACGATGCTGGCCACCAGCTCCGTCCCGAAGGAGCTCTTCATGTCCGATGTGTAGACCGTCGGCACGTAGATCTCGGCGGTCTCCACATCCGAGGAGCAGGCGAAGACCAGACGCCCCTTGTCGATGCGGATGTGCAGGGTCTCCCCTATCTTCTCCAGTGATGTGAGCTCTTTCAGCTTGTCCTGCGTGATCTGGAGCTCCACCTCCGGGGTCATTGTGAGATCCCGGGGGACGTCCACCTGTCCTCCCGCCATCGAGAATCCGCGCCTCCTGTTGGCATTCCAGAGGCACAGCCTCGCCCCGATCTGCGTGATGTAGACCGCCTCGTCACCGAACGCCTTGAGTGCGGCGGTCATGTGCTCGAGACTGAATGCCACGGTCACGTCCCCCTCGATGGAATAGTCGAAGAGGGCACTGTCCTCCTCGCATCCTGTGGATGCCTCCATGATGCACATCATGGTATGGCCCTCGTCCCTCACGCCGCACGTGATCTCCGAGGACGTCAGCTCGAACCTCACGTCCGCATCCTTACCGGCCACCCCGATGATCGGGTCCAGCGCGGTCAGCATCCTGTCCGCGTGAGCGATCATCACGACGTCCGTTCCCAGTCTCTCCCTTGCCTGCTTAGCTGTCTCCTGCATCTCACACATCCTCCATCATGTACCCGCACTCCGGGCAGCGGGCCTCCCGTTCTCATCAATCGTACAATCTCCCCAGTCGGCCTCGAGGCCGCATCCCGGGCACCTGCATCTCGGAGCGAGGCACACCCCCTGCTCCGCCATCCGAAGAAGGCCCTCGGAGCTCATGCCATCACCAGCGTCATGACCGTGATCGAGACGGCCCCGAGCATCAGAGCGAACGCCGTGACCAGCACCATCAGGTCGATGATCCTCTGCTGCTTCTCGAGGATCCTGTGGATGGCCACGATGTCGCGGCTGTCGCGCTCCACGCACTTGTCCAGATTGCGGATGCTGTATCCATGGGACTGCAGGAGCATGGCGACGCGGGCCAGGTCCGCCCTGTCGCGGATGGTCAGGCGGTCATCGGTCAATCAATCACCCCGTTGGTGCGACGGACACCCCTGTTCCATTTCGCCACGGCCTCGGCCCTGTCCTTTCCGGATGGTCCCGTGGCCTGGCATCCGTCGCATATCACGAACCAGTCCGGCTCGTCGTCGTCGTTGGAGATCGTCCTTAGACGTGTGCTGTCGCAGAACGGGCACGTCGCGGGCTTGAACGCCCTGTCGAGCAGATCCTTCAGCGCGGGCATCATGTGGTCCATGACGTTTATCGGGATGTTCACCTGGGTCCCATCGGGATCCAGGAACCTGACGCAGGGCCAGTCGATCCTGGGCATGTGGGTGATGCACGCCTTGTAGCCGTCCTCCTCGATCATGGTCCCTGCCTCCATGCCGGGATGAACTGCATGCAGCAGCGCGTCGGGGGAATCTCGCTCTCTGTGAAGCATTCGCAGTTGCATTCTCCGCAGGCATCACAGCGGTACTTGCGGAGCATCGATCTGTGCATTGATTCGGCACCATGTATGCTCATTCTATCATCCTCTGGAAAAATCGGAAGGGGTTTCAGGCGGGGACCTCCTTCGAGCGTCTGATGCTCTGCTGTGTCCTGCGCTTGTAATATGTGGTCTGGAACTCGTCCGACATGCGGGCGGTGGTCTTCAGGCGAGGGGTGATGCCGATGCGCTTCGAGAGCTCGAAGACGGTGTCCATCTCCGGTATGTAGGGGGAGATCACCTCGAAGCGGTACGGAAGATCGGCGATGGGATAGAGCTCCTCGCCGGTGCATCCTGCGTGCAGGCATGCGATGAGGAAGTGCTCGGGGTCGTTCTCCGGATCGTACCTCCATACGTCGCGGGGATGGCACTCGGAATCGGGGATTATGATCTCGCTCCACAGCCTGCCGTCCTCGGTCTCGATCATGAGCTCGTCACCGTCGATGTAGGCGGAGCTGATGCGGAGCTTGAGCTCGGATTCCGGTGTCGGCTTTCCGTCCACGACTTCGTACCGGTTGGGGCGGATGAAGTCGGCGGCCACCCCGTCCAGGCGGATAAGCTTCTCGATCTTCCCGCACCCTCTGCACTGGAAGTGCATGACGTCCCATCCGTCGCACCTGTGGCGTCCCCTGCATCCCATCATCCTCGGCCAGATTCCCATGCCGGAGGGCATGGCGTTCAGGTCGTGCACGACGGCCTCCGCGTTGGAGCGGTAGATCCACCCGCGGCCGTCGTGCTCGTGCATCCACGAGGTGCACGGGATGGCACGGGGGCGGAAGTCGAGGAGCGTGAGCTGTCTCACTCTATCGCCCCCATGCGTTCCGGAGCCGACTGCATCAGCTCACGGATGCTCATTCCGCGGATGTGCTCCTGGATGTACTCCAGCTTGAATCCTATCGGCATGGCCGGCATGCTGTTGAACATCTCGGCGACCAGGCTCCTGGCCTCATCGGCTGTCACCTGCCTCCACCCGCCCTCGGACACTCTTACCTCGATGCCCATGGTCCCGCTCCTTGTGCTGGTCGCACATCTTGCAGCGAATCTCGTAGGCGGTCCCGCCCAGGAGGTCGCAGGTCCCCAGGATCTTTCCAGCGTCCCCTATCCACCCGGTCACCTCGGTGACCCTCAACCAGCGGCAGGCTGGTTCAGGCATAGCGACCCCTCCTGTACCACAGTGCGCCCTTGTTCCCTCTCCTCGGCCCGTGGGCCACGAGGCCCTGGTAGCGGAGGGAGATCATCGCGTACCTGGCGCGGTCGTATCTGACGCCGGATACACGGGAGATCGCGCGGAGCGTCATCGGCCTCTCGAGGTCCCATAGGATCCTCTCGACCTCCTCCGCGGTCGGATACCTGCGGCTCATCATGGGGATTCCTCCCTCACCATCGCCTTGGTCCCGCAGAACGGGCAGTAGAACATCACGAGGCCGCGGCTGCCGTCCAGACGCAGCTTGGCGCAGGGAATCTTCTTCGGCGAGCTCTTGACGGTCATGTCCCCGCGGTAGATGACCCCGGCGATGATGGCACGGTGGAGGGTACCGCAGCAGGGCTCTATCTCGGTCTTGGTGACGACCATCTTCCCGTCGTAGGTGCAGGTCATTCCGAGCCCTCCTTCTTCTTGGGCTTCGGAGCCTTCGCCTTCGGCCCGGGCATAAGCTTGTACTCCGTCTTGATGGACAGGTCGATCTGCAGCATGCCGTCACGGATCAGCATCTTGAGGGCCGTGCGGACGGCTTCGGGGTCGTCGTCCTTGAGCTTCGCGCAGATCTCCGGTTCGGACAGGGAGCCGTTCCTGAACAGCCCCATGATGTCGTCGGCGATCTCTGATAGGAAGCGACCGTTCATGGCATCGCCTCCTGCAGGAATAGGTCGCAGCCGTCCTCGTCGACCAGCGGGCCCCACATGGGGCATAGACCGTCGTTGGCGTCCTCGACGTCGCTGTCGGTCATCTCGTCTATGACGCTGCACTCCTCGTAGGTGAGGGTGCCCTGTCCGCATGCCCTGGGATCGGGGTCCTCGTAGTGGACGCACATGTGGCAGCATGTGTCGCAGACATGGGGGACCAGCCTCCACCGGACGGTATGCCCCTTGGCCCTCTCGCATCCCTCGATCCATCCCTCCTCCTTGAGTGCGCGGATCGTTCCGCACAGGGATGCTCCGGGCGGCACGTGGACCCTGGCGGAGAGCTGCCTCTCGGTGAGCGGCCCCTCCTTCAGGAGTTCGAGGATCTGTCTCCTCATATCGCTCCCTCCCCGAAGAGGTAGGCCATGCCCTCCATGACGCCGATCTGCTGACGGACGCGCTCCTGGCTCTCGGCCAGGATGCGGTCGAGGTTCCCGAGGACGCCGATGGCCATCCCGGAGTAGAACGCGATGCTCCCGGAGAGCGGGGCGTGCTCGGCGTTCAGATCGTCCTGAAACAGCGTCTTTCCGATCTCCGCCAGGTCGGTGCGGTACTTGTCCAGCATCTCGATGGTCGTGTAGGGATCCATCAGACCACCAGCCTGATTGCCGGCATGCCCAACACGGTCATCCCGTTAGACTGCCAGAAGGCTTCGACACCCGCACTTTCGATGATCTCCCCGTACAGCTTCACCGTGTCCTTCCACGCGGTCATCGCGTCCTCGTAGGTGATTTCGGTGACCTCGAGCTGCGTGTCCATCCAGTTTATCCCCTCCGGATCGACCCATGCGGACACGTTGTTGATGATGTCCAGGTATTCTCTGGCCGTCAGGCTTTCCAGAGACACGTAGTTCAGGTTAACCCAGAACACTCCATTCGCACTCTCGAAGTCGAGTTCCGGGTCCACCGCTGCGGTGATCTTCTCGGCGGGTATCTCTCCGAGAATCTCCGCCGCGATCATCGGCGAGATTATCATCTGACCGCCTCCCACAGGATGCAGCGGGTCTCCGGGTCCGTACCCACGCGCCTGATCTGCCCGAAGCGTTCCATCGAGCGCAGACGCTTGTTGATGTTCACGGACTGGGTGCGGTCGGCTGGGATCCCCATGGCCTTGAACATCTCCCTGTTGGTCATGGGCTGGGAGCTCGCCTGGATGACCTTCAGGATCTCTCCCTGGTTCACAGCTGGCACCCCCAGGGAACGATGGTGAAGTGCGGCCTCGTGTGGTACAGCCCAGATGCACTCTCGAGGAGACCTTTCGCGGCTTCCACGAGGGTCTTCTGGGCGATGTCGTTCCTGGCCTCCATCCAGTCGGCGACGTCCCACAGACGCCTGCCGATCTCGTCCAGCGAGTTCATCATCGCCTTCTCCGGATCGGTCTCCGGCTTCTCCGGGGCCAGTGCCATCTCCAGCTTCTCGCACAGCTCTCCGGCGACATGCTTGGGGAGGGTGATGTTCCGTCCATAATCGCAATAGGGAGAGGTCTCGCTGATACCTGTCGGCCAGAATACCAGGCTGATCTCGCCTGTGCTCTCCTGGGGCACCACGTCGACGCGGGTGTAGACCGTCATTCGTCCACCTCCGCCGTGTCATCGAGCATGTAGATGGCTTCGCATGCCATCTCCCCTCTGTGGGAGAGGCGGAGCTTGATCATGTTGTGCTTCCGGATCGTGTCGTCGACGTCGATGTACCCCCAATCTATGAGGCCGTTGAGGACCAGGAAGCACATCTTCTCGTTGCGCCCACGCGCCACGGTTTTGATCGCCTCGGACTTGGTGCAGTCGGGATGCTCATGGATGTGAGCTATGAGCTCCATGCTGTACTCGGAGCTGAAGATCCTGGAGGGATTCGGTCTCTGCGCATCAGTGATGCCGATTCCCGATGCCTTGAGGATCTCGCTGCGCTCCTTGAGGGTCAGGGACCTCTCGAGACGCGCTGTCTCGAGCCTGGCGGGGATGACCGCCAGGATGTTGCATCTGTCGCAGCATCCCTCGCCCGGATAAGGGGCGGGGTTGTTGCCGTGCCCCTGGAACGTCTGCCCGCAGATCGAGCAGGTGTACGCGGTCACTCGCCCACCTCCCTGTGCTTCGAGGCGTAACCCGCCGCCTCGGTCAGTCCGTGGGCGATGGTGCGGGCCTCGTCCGGTGTGATCATAACTTCGCGGTCGTTCTCCGGATCCTCCTTGTCGATGATGGACAGGAGCACCAGGTGGTTGACCGATGCCACGAAGATGGTGGCGTGGGGGATCATGCTCATGCCGTCACCCCCTGGTGCTGGTTCCTGCGACGGCCCACGATGGCGTACTCGTCGCCGTCCATGAAGATCTCGTACTCCGGGTACTCCTCCTGCAGTCTGGCGATCTCCCCCATCATCTGCGACAGCGTGAGTTCACAGGTGCGGATGTCGATGAACACCCTGTCCGGCTCCATCAGGCATCCCTCCCCACGACCTCGCTGATGAACATGTCGAGCAGCACGCAGTCGGCGGTGTTCATGAGGAAGCTCTCGGTGTGTTCGCTCTCGTGGTTGATGACCTCAACGATCACGCTGTCGTCGCACGACGTCATGGTCATCTCGATTGTGTCATCCTCGAGACCGAAACGTGCCACCTTGTCGGGCTTCATCAATCCCACCCCCTGCATCCGCAGTAGTAGCGGTCGAAAGGCTGCTCCGGACGGTGCTCGAAGAAGGGGAGCTCCCATCTGCTGTCGGTCTCCCTGCTGCAGTCGCTGCATCTCGCTCTCCTGCCTTCGAGACCCTCCTTTCCGGAGACCTGGCGCAGGGGCGTGGTGCATCCGCATATCGCGCACGCCGGCCCGCCCTTGCAGGTGGCGTTGCTGGCGTGTCCGCACGCCATCATGAAAATCGTGCGGCTCATATCCTCCCCTCCAGTCTCGCGGTCACAGCATTGCGGATGACCTCGGAGCGGGTCATCTCATGGTCCGCTGCGAACCTGTCCAGGAGCGCGAGCTCCAGGGGGGTCAGCCTGACGGTGATCTTGCGGTCCATCAGATCCCCTCCTTGCGGACGAGGATGTACTGCGGCTTGACCATGTGCTCGACGGAGATCCTCTCCATCATGTCCTTGCGCTGGTCGGCGTCGTCGTACAACCAGTCGAGGTCCGTCTTGGTGAGCTTGGGCCTCCACTTCTTGAGCTGCTCCTCGTAGAGGCGGGCGTATGCCTGCGGATCCTCGACGGCCAGCATCTCCACGTCCGGAGACCTGCTGGTTCCGGAGGCGTACCTGACCTGCAGCTTCCACTCGTCGGTGTCGGTGTCATCTGCCTCACGGGCGAGCCTGCAGCATTCGTCGTGGAGAGCCTTCACCCTCTCGAGCTCGGCCTCCACCTGCTCGCGGTATCCGCGGAGAATCACTGCCCTGTCTATGGGGCGGATCTCCTCCCACCCCTTGATCTCGTCAGGGGAGTAGAGGTTGGTCACTGTACCGCCCCCATGTCCTTCAGGATGGTGTAGAGCTCCACCTTCTCGTCGTATGACAGGTCGTAGGAGCTCATCGCCCCGTGGCTCTGCTTGAATCCCTTGACGGTCTCCTTGTACGCGGGCATCGCCCCGCACACGTCGATGAAGGAGGCCATCTCCTGCTCGGTGGGGATGATTGTTCCGGAGATCTCCGCGTTCTTGATCTCCTCCCCGGATCTGAACTCGGAAGAGGCGGACTTCCCCTCCTTCTCCTCGATGTCGCAGACACACTGGTAGACGTCCAGGATGGGCCACTGGGTGAGGTCCTTGCCGTGCTTGTCTATGTAAGCCTTGACCGTGGGTGTCTCGAGGTTGGCGAGGATGATCCTGTGCTTCTCGTCCTCGTCTGCCTTCCCTCTCTCGGCGGCGGCATGCGCCCTCTCGGATTCGGCTCTCTTGGCTGCGAGGAACTGCTCGAACTCCTCATTCGAGTAGGAATCGTTGTCCTCTCCCTTCTCTCCGATGTCGAAGGCTGCCTTGTAGAAGTTCTTGATGAAGGCGGATTCGAGCTTCCCGAAGCCCTTGTCCCCAGTGTCCATCGCCTCTCCGACGACCTCCCATTCCATGATGTCGTCGGGGTTGTCCACGTTGATCAGATGGAACTTGGCCTCGCCGTAGTAACGGAACGTCTTTCCGACTTCCACCCCGTTCTTGTCCTTCCTGATCTCCGCCTCGCGGGTGTAGTCCATCTGGCTGGGGCCACGGTGGACGATGCGGGCAGCGATGCACGCCTTGCGGACACCTGCACGCATGGCGTCTATGGGCACGGACTTGTACTGGGGGTTGCTCTGGTCCTTGATCCAGGGCATGGAATCAATCACCTGGCATGCGATGAGGTGCCGCTGGTAGACGTTGAGGGAGGTGTCGGGCATGTGTGTGTCTCTCTCCCCCGTCTGCTCGGAGCCGGTCACTGTACCGCCTCCCTGCCCTTGTCGGTGACCTGCCACATGCGGACACCGCCGCGCACTCCCTGCTTGCCGATCTCCTCCAGGTAGCCGTCGCGGATCATCGCGGCATAGAGCGCGTGGATCTGCTCGTTCTCCATGTAGGGGTGTCCGCACTTCGGCGAGATGTGGTTCTTGTAGCTGCTGACCTTGAGAATCCCCTTGTTCTTCTTCACCGCGAAGGTGAGGGTGTCCGTCCAGATCTGCGGGATGACGGTCTCGACGTCGGCTGCCATCAGGCCACCTCCTCGATGTGTGTGTGTCTCTCACCCCAGGGGTTGACGCCGTACCCCACCGGCTCCCTTCCGGTGTCGATGAGGAGCTTCTTCGCGGATTCCGTGCCCATGTAGGGCATCAGGGACCAGATGTCCAGAGCGGAATCCGTGTACCTCTTTCCGGTCTCCCTGATTACGCCCTTGGCGATCAGGCTGTCCCACTTGGTCTTGATTGTGCGGTTGTCGACCAGGAGGTCGTGCCTCATCATGTCCTTGCGGAACCTCTCGAAGCTGTATCTCGCCTGGTTCTTGCCCTCGCCGAGCAGCGACACAAAAAGCTCGGTGCTGCCTTCCCAAATCTCGCGCATCACTTCTTCGTGCGTGATTCTTCTCATTTTCGTGTTCCCTCTTGTTTGTTGCAAGAGGCCAATCGAATGTCAGAATCCGCAGGAGCAATAGTACATCTGCTCCCGCGTTGAGAGAGCGCAACTCACGGAAACCTGAAAAGCAAACGTGTTCCCGGAATTAAGGGGCCGGGAACACACCTTCCCTTTTCTTCCACGATTTCCACCGAGCGTCCGAGTGCGTGACGGACGGCGCCCGCGCCGATGCGGAGCATCGGCAGGGGCGGTGGCCGTCATGGGGTTCTCATGTCCGCCTTCCTGATCCTCGGTTCCAAGAAGGACTGAGCATGGACCGCGACAGCCCGATAAGGGCCCTCTGCGACGCCCACGTCTTCCCCGTCATCCTCTACCTGGACGAGAGCGGCCCCAGGACGAAGGCGGAGGTGTACGCGGCGTCGGCAGGAACGCCAACATGCCCGCCAAGCTCCAACGCCTGGAGGTCGCTGGCCTCCTGACAATGGAGCACCGCCCGGGGTGGAGGTCCACCCTGGTGGGGCTCACGGAGACCGGCGCCCGCGTGGCGCGGATCCTCCGGGAGATAGACGGCATGATGGCCGTCGCGTGAGGCCGAAACCCCTTACCCCGGCGGACGCCGGGGTCTTCCCATCCATTCCATCGGTAGAACATGGCGGCACGGTACGAACCCCCGTGCCATGGGTAAGGTGTTTTCCTTAAGGTGACTGTAGGGCCATCATCCCCTCGATCCGCAGGAGGACGTCGGCGACGGACCCTCCCAGGTCCGTCAGGGCGACGACCTCGGAGATGCCGACCACGTCGACGGTGACGAGGCCGGCGTCCTCCATGCGCCGGATCTTTGCGGGCATGTTGGCGCTCCTGTCGACAGCCGTGTATATGGCGGTCTTGGTGCTGGGCCCGTTCTCCCTCAGGAACATCAGCATGGGTATCACGTGCATGTCGCACAGCACCTGTATCGGATGTTCCTCTCCTGTCATAGTATCAGTCCTTCCTGTACGCGTAGATCAGGAACACGGCGAGGATGGCTGCCACGGCGGCTGCTGCGGCACAGGCCACGATGGTGACGGTATCGTCGTCGGCGGAAGATCCGGATCCTCCAGGCCTGATGATGGGCGGGAGGGACTCGTCGTCATCGTCGCCGGCGGGTGGGCTGACAGTGACTTCGGACATCTCATAGGTCCTGCTCATGTCCCCAGTGAGGTCAATCGAGTCCGTGATGGTGACGTATCCGTCCAGGGAGATGGTGATGCTGTATCTTCCGCCCTCCAGCTGGATTGTCTCCCCGCTGGTCATCTGACCGTGTCCGGAGACAGTGATGGTCGCATAGTCGGGGATGACGGTGATGGTCAGGTCGTAGAGGGGATTCTCCTCCCTGTCTACCGGCGTGGAACTGCCTGTGTCGTCCACTGTCGAATCATTGGCGGAGACCATAAGCTGGAACGGGGTGGTGTCATAGTGGTACGACGTGTCCGCACCGTACACGATGCTGGCAGTCATCCCTTCCTTCATCTCGTTGTAGATTCCGTAACCAACTTTGCTGAAAGTCAGAACCGTACCTTCCTCGGTGGCCAGGCCTGCCTTGTCGACGCCATCGATCCTGCTGTCGAGGTTGATTGAGTAGTACGTCCCTCCGACGAACGTCATCTCTCCTCCGAGGGTGATGTCCGAACTGTTCACGATCAGGGGTGCGCAGAATCCTCCTCCGCTTCCCGTGACGTCGATTGTCAGGTCCCTGAGGTTGACATCGGCCCCGTAGAGGTTGAGTCCGTGCGTGTTGGAGCTACCGGTCTTCAGTGTTCCATTCTCTATGGTGGCGGACACGTTCTCGACGGAGACCAGATGCGGGTTCTCGGTGCTGGGTGTGTAATCATCGGCTACCGTGAGCGTGTGGCCTCCAAGGTCCAGTACAAGTCCTTCGACGGTAACGGTCAGTTTGGTGGACAGTCCCGCGTCCTTCAGCAGGGTGATCTTCTTCTCGGTGACGGTCGCCACGGCATCAAGAGCCTCCGCGACAGTTGCGTATCCAGTGTTGTCCACCATGGCCACCCACGGGTCTAGGCAGACCTCCATCATATTGTCAATCGGCTCCCCGTTCAGCGAGTTGCCGGTGAACGTCTCCTGATCGATCAGATTCCAAGCGGGGATTGTCGGGTTGTTGGAGAAGAAGACGCGACCGGACCCTCCGGAAACGGAATTCCCGGAGTACTGTATGGTCGTGGTGTCGGCCTTCTGGTCGCTGTGGATGTACACGGCGGCCACATGCTCCGCGTCGTAGGCTGTATCTCCGGTGATGTCTGAGATGTTCTCGAACTTGTTGTTGTCGATGGTTACATTGTTCTGTACGTTCTCGTTGGTGAACGCTATGTTGAATCCGCGCTCGAAGCCGTTGAAAGTGCATCCGGAGACGGTGACCGTGGTGCCGCTTGCCGACCCGTCACCGGGATGGACAGCCCCTCTATAGTTGCCGTTGCCGTTGAACACGCTGTCCTCTATCGTCAGTTCCACTATATCGCTGGTCCAGATGAGGTATGATGTTACTAGCTCGGTGGTGATGAATGTGCAGTCCGATATGGCCAGACTGTGGATGGCGGGGACTATGTACATGGTGTGGTTGTTGGCCTTAGGGAAGTCGCAGTCCTCGAAGACGAGGTCGAGTCCGGGGCTGTCGGCGATGACGCCATAGACGCCCAGAGTAGTGCTTCCCTCGAAGCTGAAGTTGACAAACTTCACGGTACCCGTGGCTGTCGGGAGTTTGATGTTGCTACTGAGGACAGCGCGCTGCTCCCCCAGTCCCTTTATGGTGAGAGGTTTGTCTATGGCCGGGATGCCGGATGTCAGCGTCCCGGTGACGAGGATGGTGTCTCCGGACTTAGCCTGGGCAAGGGCAGGCGTCAGCGTCTTGAACGGGTTGGACTGGGTGCCGTCTCCCGTATCGTCGTCTCCGGACTCGGAGTCGACGTAGATTTCGCTGTTGCTGACGTCTTTGGAATCACTAGTGAACAGGTTTCCTACGAACCCGTTGTCCTTCGCTATGGTTTCCGCGTCAAGGACGGAAGGAGTGATGGTCGGGTTCAGCTGGCAGAACACAGGTGTGTCGCCGGAATACTGGTTCTCTTCGATGACTATCTTGGAGTTGCTGTAATCTCCCTTGCCTGAGAACTGGATCAGTCCGCGGGTGTTCTCCTTGCCGTCGGCGGCGTAGGAGTCCATGTCCTCGAAGGTGTTGCCCTTGATGGTGTACGATCCCTTGGTCGTGTCACCCTCGAAGTATATCCCACCGCTGCAGTGGGTGAAGGTGCAGCCCTCTATGGTGGCGGTCTCGGAGTACACGTCCTTGATGGTGTAGGCGTTGTACACGTCGCTGAACTCGCATCCATTGATGGTTGTCTCGCCATAGCAACCGAAGGGGCTGACTATGACGCGGTCGAAGTTGCAGTTGGTGATGGTCAGGTCACCGCTGTTCAGGAACTGGAGCTCGGCGTTCCTGGCCTTGTCGTAGCCGAAGGTGCCCGTACGCTCGGCGCCCCTGTCCTGCTGGCAAAGGGTGAACTCCGGATCGTTCTCGGCGTATGCGTAGACGAAGTTCACGTTGCTTATGCTGACATCCGTCTGACCCTGGAAGATGCTGTACTGGGCGTTGCCGTTCTGGACCCTTCCGGGGTTGTTGCCGTCACCCTCGCGATCCTCTGGGGAACCTGCGAACAGGCAATCGCTGGTGTTGGTGTCGTGTGCCGAGTATGTGCAGGCCGACGTAGGGATCCATTCCACGGTTATCCCCTGGCCGTCGTATTCGTAGCCGGCAGCGACGACTCTGTCTATGAACTCCGCCAGGTCGATGGGATTGGAACCATCGGCCCCTTCGACCCCGTCGTCGGCGGGTATCGCGGAGATGGCGACCGTCAGGGCCATGAACACGGCCAGCGCAACGGTCAACTGACTTTTGATTCTCATTGCATTCCTCCTCGAACGGAGGGCGGGAGGAGACACGGATGTTTCGCCCCCCCCCCCCGCAGCTTGTCGCTGTAAGATGAATGGTATGAGAACAATATAATGCGAACCTATGTTGGATGGGCGGGGGACGGTTGTTACCTGAGTTTGACACATACTGAGGAGTTTTGAGACTTAGCGCAGGGGCTGAAGCCCTGCGCGATCGGTGTGCTGGACA
>CALUOK010000002.1 GCA_944322255.1 Candidatus Methanomethylophilaceae archaeon
GATGAGATGATGAACACATCGGCAGTGGAGCGTCAGAACCTCACGATCAGACTTCTGTCGTCAAGGGCCAGGCGCCGTACCGTGGCCTTCGGAAGGTCGATAGAGGCCGTCCAGGCCTCTCTCGAACTTCTGAAGGCGAACTACAATCTGTGCATGCCGCACTCTTCACTCTCCCTGCGTGGACGGGAGAATGATGGAAATCACAAGTCGGTCACGCCTGCGATGAGGATGGGATTGACCGATCATGTCTGGAGTATCGGAGAGTTGATGTCTTTTTATTATAGACAAAATATCAACTAAAAGTATCACATCACCACTAAAAGTTGATAACGAGAATTCGTTAAAAGTAGCTTGACTCCAATCTGCTTGAACAGTTCATTCTATGACTTCGTTTATCTCCAATTGTCTCCGATGCATGTCATCTTGAGCTACTTCAGCAGGTTGATCACATCCGGCACCTACATCTTTCTGATTATGGACGACTTCTTCATGCACTCGATGAGAGTAATGCGAAACCTCAGAGATTAGGAGTTGACCAGGAGCCCGCCTACGGCGAATTCCTAGTCAGACTTACAGCTGAAACCAACCAGAAGATCAGTCTGGAACGGAAGAAGTCGTACTCGACGCCGTCCCTCATCCTGCACTGGATGCAGAGCTCCCGCCATTGGGACCCGAAAGCGAGGAAGATCTGGTTCAGGATAGTTGCAGAAAAGGGGAACCCCCGCACCAGTGCCTCCTCGGCGAACTGATGAATAACAGGAAGCTCGGACCGAGAAATGGAGATGCTGCAGACCTCAGATTCGGAATGGCCGAAAAGGCTCTGACCCCGCCGGGAAATGATGGGGGCAGTCTCGTATCCCGTGGTGAGTAGACATCGAGACGGGAGAGATCCGCACGTCATGATGTCGCCAGGTGGCACAGCCCCGATTCTCTCACTGATAGTCAGCGCCTACGCCATTGTCGACACATGTATGAGGGCAATGCACTCATGCACTGGTTCGGAGGGAACATCAAGAGATGCAATACCTCCAGTCGGTGTAGGCCTGCTGAGTGGATTCCATGGAATCCCCTCATCGAGATCCGGCGATGAATCCGCAGGTGGTGATGAGAGTCGGGGCTGAACTTCACTCGCTGGATTCATCATCCCCGCGATACCCATGGGGACGGAACACCGGCCCGGGGCCTCCAGTCATGACCGTGTTCAGGAGCACGTTGTGGAAATTCGACAGCGGGTCACCGTGTCCTGTCAGGAACCTCCCATTCCTAACGGATTCCACCGTGTTCAGCAGGTGCGTCGAATACCGTGAACCACCTAGAAGATCGGTGTCCAGCCTGTCTCCCGTACCGACCACCAGCGGATTCCACCTCATGTTGTCCAGGAGGTATGCTTGAGACATCTCGCATCCGCGATACACCAGGTACCTTCCGCGGTTGATCTCGAAGACCAGATCCCCGTGGACCCTCTTCCCCATGATATTCATCTCCCCTCTTCCGACGTACCTGGTGTCCCATCCCCTCATGTTCAGACGACAACGGGCGGACATCAGATCGGACAGGGCCGCCATGTAGAGCTCCCGGTTCATCACCCCCACGTCCCCGTTCCATGGATCGATGAACCTCCTGTTCTTGCCCCATCCCGATCCGCTGTTGGAGAAAGAGATGAGAGCCGAAGGCGACATCTGTATCAGACACAGCGTCGGGAGGACCACCATGTCGTCGATCACCTCAGGATACCAATGTATGGCGGAATCGACCAGCCCGTCCGGATAAGACAACGTCTTGGCCCACGACCCTCCCGGTCCGATCTTGCTCCAGACCTCGGCCGATCCCCTCATCACCTCGATGTCTTCCTCGTCGAGGACTGGCCTGGAGCCCCATGATTCCCTACGGAGGTCGTCGCCCGGATCCTCCCCGAACCAGAACCTCGCATCCGTCTCGCCCGCGGCCTCCGCCTTGGACCTCATCTCCCTCATCCTCAATAGCTCGGCCTCCACACCTTCCCTCATCCTCTCCAGATGGTCGAGTACGGTGGTCTTGATGCCTTTCGATGCCTTCTTGGCCCCGCTGCTGTCCGCAAGGGACCTGTCCCCGTTGACCAGGTCCAGATACAACTCGGGCCCGGTCAGTCCTTTCACGGTCTCCCCTATGCTGTTGCAGTTCTCCAGGAACGTCTCGAACGGTGCCGTGTCCTCGTACGTCAGCGGATAGCGTCCGCGGACTGGGAGTTCGACTTTGTACTCCCCGTCGTTGGTGGATATCTTGATGAACAGCGTCTTTCCGGAAGACTCGAGCCTCCTCAGAATCAGTCCGCGCGTCACCGTCCTCCTGCAGAAGCTGGTGCTCAGGAGCATGTCTACGATCACCGTCACTGGATTGTGGGAGCTTAGACCCCTCGGAACAAGAGGGAGGAACGACGTGTAGGGCCACGGCTGTTGGACCTCTGGCCCGCCCATGACCCTGAGCCTCCCTCCGGCGTACTCTGCGAACGTACCCAGGTAGTCGACCAGTGCGGTTAAGCCGGCATCCGTCTCGTTCGGGAAGTAGAGCTTGCGGTTCCGGACGTTGGAGGTCTCATCCTTGACCAGGATGCCTCTGTCCACCAGATCCTCCAGGCCCTTCCTGGTGGCCTGGTAGTTGAACCTGCTCCTCGTCTCCCTCCTCAGACTTCCGTCTTCGTTCTCGATATCCACCGTCTCCACAGGACCTCTCATGAAAAGACCGTCGTCGAAGCACCTGCCGATCCCGGTCACATCGTTGTGACGGTAGTACGGAGGGAACTCTTCCAACCCGTAGACGGAGGGGTCGTCGCCATTGCCGGCCCCATGGCCTTCACAGTACACCTCGTCCAGCATATGATGCAGCAGCCAGAACCTCAGTTCAGACGGCCTGTACGATTCCCTGTCTTCCATGATCGCGTCCCATCCCATCAGAGGATATGAATCCTTTTCAGTTTTACTTTTTGATTTGAAATTTACAAAACTGACCTGCTATATCAATCACAAGACGATATCCTATGTTCGGTGATTCGAATGAAGCACACCGACAATGGATACAACACAGGATCTGCAGACAGCCTCCCAATAAGGGGGTGGCACCAGTGACCGTCTACAGCACGCATCCGGACGATAGGGTGATGGTGTTCATCGACCTGAGGAACATCACCGAGGGCTGCGGACCGGACTCGGACTACCTGAGGATAGATCTGGAATGGATGACGGACAGGCTCTGCGACGGCAGAAGGCTGATGCGCGCATTCATCTTCGACGGGAAGCACATCGTCAACGGCGTGGACGTGTCCAAGACGTTCCACGACATCCTGGCACGCTGCGGGTTCACGATGGTCGCCAGGGACTGTTGCACGCTCGGCGTGGACAGACAGAAGGAGGTCGACGTCGCCCTGGGATGCGAGATGGTCGTACGCGCTTGCAGGGACCAGTACGACGTGGCGGTGCTTGTCTCCGGCGACAGGGACTTCGTGCCTGCGGTGGAACATGTGCAGGACATGGGGAAGAGGGTGGAGGTGGCGAGCTTCGACTCCTCCGCGAGCATAGGCCTTAGAAGGGTCTGCGACCGCTTCAGATCCCTGGACGAGATGCCCGTGCTCATGCTGAAGAACCCCTGTCTGACGGAGGTGTCCGAATGACCATGACTGCCGGCGACCTAACGGGGCTGTGCCCCTCCTCCCAGGATGACGACGTGGCCATGCTGAGCTTCACCACGGACTCGCACGGGAACATCTGCAGCAACTGGAGGGGCAAGAGGGTGTATCCCGCATGGGATCACGAGGGCGTGATATCCCCGGGCGAGTCCTGGTGCTGCATGATGGAACTGAACCCGAAGAACGGGGGCAACTACTTCGCCACCCCCATCCGCAAGATCGATTCCTCCTTCCTCGCCGACCTCGGCGGGGAGCAGCTGGAACGCATCGCGGAATGCCTGCTGACCAACCACAGGGACGAGGTCCTCGATGCGATCGGCGGTCGTGTGATCAGGGATGCCGACCCTGTGGTGGCGGTGGCTCAACCGGTCTCCGACCCGCATGGTTCGGACCCTGCCGAGGGTGCTCCAGCCATCGTCCACGACGGTTGCCCCGGCATCTACTACGATGGTTCAGACTCCCTCAGATCCCAGCTGTTCGATGACGGATACTACGCGGTGCTGTTCAGCAAGGACCGCAGGAACCTTGTGATCCGTCCAGACCGCAGGGGATATGCATGCGTAGGCGGCACCCTGACAGTCCACGGGATCTCCGGGATGCTGAGATGGACACCGGGCGAGCACCGTTGCGCCCACATATCGGAGGACGGGTCGATAGCCGTAGCGGAGTAAACAAGTTAACCTGGACCCCCAGCATAGGAGGTGAATCGTGCTGGGGGTCTGGGACGATATCATATACACCCTTGAATCGATTGACCTGGTCACAACAGCATGTTCCAAGTTCTGGTACAGATCCGGATTCAATCCTTTGACCGAATAGGACTGCGGGATGATATGCAATCTCGAGAACAGAAAGATCCAGAACAGGTCCCGACCCCCTCATCATACGACTTTTTCGAACCCGCATTTCCGATTCTCAAACCAGACTTTTATAAACTACAATCTCAAAATCTCTCCATTCTGATACACAATGTAGCAGGATTCGTGATAGTATTTAAAGAGACAATCTCCGAATCGAAAAATCACGCCCGTCATGAGTTCAGTTCTCTCATCAACTCCTCGAAGGTCATCCAGTGGGTGTCTGGATCTTTCAGGGCACGTTCGGCCTCCGCGATGGCATCCAGGGTCTCCTGACTGAGGTACGACTCCTCCGACGGGAGAGGCCACCTGCCGGATCTGGCACATTCCAGGAGAAGGAAGAACAGGGCGTCCTCCACAGACAGGTCCTGCTCATCCAGCACCCTCATAGCCTTAGAATAGCTCTCGGCTCCCAACTCGATGCTGACCTCGACCTTCACGAAGTCCTCGCTCATGGATGCTGTACAGTTATCGTATGCATTTCTACCTTTCCACGCACGCGCGCACTTCTTATAATATACCTGAATAACCGAGAACCAGGAGAATCCGCTCATGACAGAAGTCGGACCGTGCACCAAGACCCTCTCCACCGCAGAGGGCGACATCACAATCTACAGCCTCCGCGAGCTGGAGGCCAAGGGGATCATCAAGAACCTCGACAGGATCCCCTACTCGGTCAAGATCCTCATCGAGGGCATGCTCAGGCAGCGCGACGGCACCCACATCACCGACGACGACGTTGTCACCGCCGCATCCTGGAACCCCGTGGAGAACACCGACCAGGACATCCCCTGGATCCCCGCCAGGGTCCTGCTGCAGGACCTGACCGGCGGAGCCGTCATCACCGACCTGGCATCCATGAGGGCCGCCGTGGCCGCCATGGGCAAGGACCCGGAGCTCATCAACCCCCTGATGCCCGTGGACCTGGTCATCGACCACTCGGTCAACACCGACTACGCCGGCCGCGACGACGCCCAGGAGCTCAACGAGGAGCTGGACTTCCAGCGCAACAAGGAGAGGTACGCACTCTTCAAGTGGGCCCAGAAGTCCCTGAAGAACTTCCGCGCCGTGCCCCCCGGCAACGGCATATGCCACCAGGTCAACCTGGAGTACCTGTCCCCGCTCGTGCACGTCAAGGACGTGGATGGGAAGAAAATCGCCTACCCCGACTCCTGCTTCGGCACCGATTCGCACACCACCCAGATCGACGGTCTGGGAGTGCTCGGATGGGGAGTCGGAGGGATCGAGGCCGAGGCCGCCATGGTCGGACAGCCCAGCTACATGAAGCTTCCCGACGTGGTGGGATTCAAGCTCACCGGCAAGCTCAACGAGGGCGTCAACGCCACCGACCTCGTGCTCACCGTCGTCAACATGCTCAGGAAGAAGGGCGTCGTCGGCAAGTTCGTGGAGTACTACGGCGAGGGATACAGGAACCTGGACCTGGCCGACCGCGCCACTCTGGCCAACATGGGCCCCGAGTACGGAGCCACCACCGGCTTCTGCCCCGTTGATGAGAAGACGATCGAGTACCTCCGCCTCACCGGAAGGTCCGAGGAGCACATCGACACCGTGGAGAGGTACTGCAGGGAGCAGGGACTCTGGTACACCGAGGACCCGGAGTACACCGACACCCTGGAGCTGGACCTGTCCACCGTCGTCCCCTGCCTGGCCGGCCACAAGAGGCCCCAGGACCTGATCCCCATGACCGCGATGAAGGAGTCCTTCGCCGAGACGCTGAAGGCTCTGGGCGTGGAGGAGCAGAGGAAGCCCGTCGCCGGACAGCTCGGGGACGGGTCCCTGGTCATCGCGTCGATCACATCATGCACCAACACCGCCAACCCCTCCGTCATGATCGCCGCAGGTCTGGTGGCAAAGAAGGCCGCCGCCCTGGGCCTGAAGCCCAAGGACTACGTCAAGACGTCACTGGCCCCGGGATCCAGGGTCGTCACCCAGTACCTGGAGAACTCCGGTCTGCTGGTCTACCTGGAGAAACTCGGGTTCCAGGTCTGCGGATACGGCTGCATGACCTGCATCGGCAACTCCGGTCCGCTCAGCGACGAGGTCTCCAACTCCATCAGGGCCAACGACCTCGCCGTGGCCGCCATCGCGTCATCCAACAGGAACTTCGAGGGCAGGATCCACCCCCTGGTCAAGGCCAACTACCTGGCATCCCCGCCTCTCGTCGTCGCTTACGCCATCGCCGGACGCGTGGACATCGACCTGGACAGGGAGCCCCTGGCCGTCACCGACGACGGGAGGGAGGTGTACCTGAGGGACATCTGGCCCTCCGATGCGGAGATAAGGAAGCTCGTGGACGAGTACGTCACCCGCGCCACATTCCAGTCCAAGTACAGGGACATCTTCAAGGGCTCCGCCAGGTGGGACGCCGTCCCCTGCGAGGACTCCCCGCTGTTCGCCTGGGATGAGAATTCCACGTACATCCGCAACCCCCCGTTCTTCGACGAGATCTACGAGGAGCCGGAGATCAGGAGCATCGAGAGGGCCAGGTGCCTGGCCAAGCTCGGCGACTCCATCACGACGGACCACATCTCCCCCGCCGGGGCCTTCTCCAAGGACACCGACGCCGGCAGGTACCTGATGTCCAAGGGCGTGGAGCCCAAGGACTTCAACTCCTACGGATCCCGCAGGGCCAACCACGAGGTGATGGTCAGGGGGACCTTCGCCAACGTCAGGCTCAGGAACCTCCTGGTGCCCGGCAGCGAGGGCAGCTGCTCCGTCTACCACCCCGACGGCACCGTGGACACCATCTTCGAGACGTCGAGGAGATACGAGGAGGACATGACCCCGCTGATCGTCCTGGCCGGAAAGGAGTACGGCACCGGGTCCAGCAGGGACTGGGCCGCCAAGGGACCCCTCCTCCTGGGAGTGAGGGCGGTCATCGCCGAGTCCTTCGAGAGGATCCACAGGTCCAACCTGGTGGGCATGGGCATCGTACCGCTGCAGTTCCTGCCCGGACAGACCGCCGAGACCCTGGGCCTGAACGGCACCGAGACCTTCGACATCGACCTGGAGGACCTGGAGCCCAAGTGCACAGTCAGGGTCACCGCCTACCGCGACGGCCAGAAGCTGGAGTTCGACACCCTCTGCAGGGTGGACGTGCCGGCCGAGGTCGAGTACATCGCCAACGGCGGTATCCTGCAGTACGTCCTCAGGAGGATGGCGCAGTAAACACTTCAAGGGGGCGTGCCGGACGGGTGCGCCCCCACCCCTTCGACACATACCTGCCTCCGGATGTCTGGCACATTGCAAATTCCGTGTTTTTCGGGTAAAAAATTCCGTGTTTTTCGGATGATGAATTCCCTGTTTTTCGGAGACATCCGCCCTCCTACCCGACCACGATTCGTCGACGTCGATCCCGAGGCTCTGCCGCATCCGCTGGAAGAAGAAGCCTCGGACGCCGTCGGATGAAGGGGCTGAACCGACACCATCTGTCCGGACAAGGGGCACCGACGGTCATCTGGCCGCCCCTGATGCCCACTCCCCGATGTCGTCCAATGACACCAACCTAATCCTCAGGTCAGGCCTCTCCTCGGCGAAGTCCAGCAGGTCCGACCTGAAGCCCTCTCTGGAGAACATCATGTACTCTATGTTCTCCCCGCCCATCTTCGCCATCCCCGCACGCCTCTCCAGCTCCCTGAACTCCGGCATCCCGCACATCCTGCGGGAGAACTTGCATTCGCCCATGAGCACGGCGATCATGTCGCCACGGTATACCTCCGCCACAAGGTCCACATCAGCATCCTCCGTGACCACCTTCCCCTGCTCGTCCCGCAGCTTCTCACCGTCATCGCCGATCACCGGCACCTTCCCCCACCATCTGCCGCACCATCTGCAGGATTCCGTCGCCGTTACGTACTGGGCGCACACGTACTCGAAACGCCTGCCGTAGAAGGTGTCTATGGCACCTCTCAGCCTTCTGAGGGCGTCCTCCCTCCTCAGGTTCAGCAGTGCCTCGTTGCCGGAGAGCACCGAGTAGAAGAAATCCATGAACCCGTCACATATGCGATAGCTCACCTTGGACTCACGGACGTTCTTCACGGTCCCGTAAGGAGACGACCTCTCGACATATCCGATCAGCTGGAGGACGTCCAGCATATCGCGACACCTTGACTGCGACAGGTCGGCCTTCTCGGCTATGACCTTCAATGTGCTAGCTCCCCTTCCTATCGCGGTCATCACCCTGTTGTAGGTTTCCTGGGGAGACACCTCTATGGAGAGCAGGCTCCTGGCCTCAAGATAGAGCGACGGGACCTGGCCAAGGAACAGCTCGGATATGGCCTCGTCCACGCTTCCGAACGCAGAGAAGAGCTCATGGTACAGGGGCACCCCCGAACATATCGCGTACGCCCTCACCCTGTCGGCCTCGGAAAGGCCCTTATGGAACCTGCTGGCCTCCGCATAGGAAAGGGGGCGGAGCATCATCTGTATCGGGAACCTCTGGAACAGCGGTCTCCCTCCGTCGTTGAGCTCCCTTAACATGGCGCTGACCGAGGAACCGCATATTATCAGGAATATGTTCTGTCTCTTCAGTCTCCCGTCCACATAGCGCATCAGTTTGGATGGGACGTCATCGAAGAGCTCAATCGCATCGGGCAGTTCATCGATGGCCACGACTGTCCTCTCCTTCGGTTCCAGCGATCCGAGGAAACCGATCAGGTCGTTGAAATCGTGCACCCTCTTCCTGACATCACCGCTGTCCTCGCCTGTGATCTCTGCGATGTCTATGGCCATGTTGTCCAGGACTGAATCAGCATCGGTGCCCGCCAGATCGAACCGGATGCTGGGCTTGCCCTCGCAGAACGTGTCTATGAGCGTCGTCTTCCCGACCCTGCGACGGCCCACTATGGCACATGTCCTGATGGCCTCCGTCGAGTAATACAACTCAAGCTTCCTGAGCTCGTCCTCACGTCCTATGAACACCATATTGGTGCCATCTGGATCTGCGTATTTTATTGTTCTTATTTTCCGTGAAAAATTATTTTTCACTTTTTTTCCGTGATAAATTTTTTTCAACTCTTCGACCGATGTGTTCCAGACCCCTTGAGCCCGGAGCCCGCTTGTACTCCCCTTTATAAACCTCCACCAGGATTTCCTCTGGAGGTGAATCGAATGTTCTGCGGAATCTGCGGCAAGAAGAACCCGGACGACGCCGTCAGGTGCGAGGCCTGCGGCAACATCATCGCTCCGGAGAAGGACGAGTGACTACGTACCGTCCGTACAGTAAGGTTTAAGGTGGAATCGTTCTAAACCCGCGACCGGAAGTGCTATTTTGGTCGGGACGGGCGACATCGGTCTGGATTCGGTCTATCTAATCATCCTGTTCGCGCCCGCCGCGATCGGCATGCTCTGCGGGCTCTGCGGACGCTCCGGAAGACTGCCGGGGATCCTGTGCGCCGTGTCCTGCGTCGCCGGCATCCTGTGCTTCCCGTTCCACACGTTCAGCCCCGGGCTCTCCTACGAGCTGCCCGTGGGATCGTACCTGGGCGCCTATGCGGTCTCCTTCGACCAGCTGGGCTCCATCTTCATATCGGTGTCATCGGTCGTCTTCCTGATGGTCATGACCCACATGTCCCATTCCGGCCACGGGTACACGCCGAGGTACTCGGGCATGTGCTGCGCCCTCTTCCTCGCGGTGACCCTGTGCATGTGCGCCGACTCCGCCATCCTCCTGCTCCTGGCATGGGAGGCTGTGTCCATGGTCACCTTCCTCATGGCCCGCACAGACGGGAACGAGTCGGCGAGATGGAGGTTCCTGGCGGTGACCCACATCGGAGGCCTGGTCCTGATGGCCGTCTACGGGTACATGTGGGCGGCCACCGGCAGCGGGTACCTCCACGACTGGCAGGGCGTCGGAGGGATCGTCGGACCCACGGCGTCCGTCATCATGGTGCTCCTGCTGTTCATCGGCTTCGGAACCAAGCTCGGGACTGTCCCGTTCCACGCCTGGATGCCAGACATGTACGCCGCATCCCCCACCCACACCACCGTCCTCCTCACCACGGTGTGCTCCAACGCCGCCGTGCTGATGCTATTCAGAGCCGTCTACGCCTACGTCGGTGCCGACGGGATGACCGATGCCGGCATGGTCCTGGTGGTCCTGTCTGCGGTCACCGCCCTGTGGGGCGCCATGGAGTCCATGATCCAGACCGAGCCCAAGAGGATCCTCGCCTACTCCAGCATGGAGAACATGGCCCTGGTGACCCTGTGCCTGTCCCTGGGCCTGGTGTTCTCCCCCAGCAGCCCCAGCCTCACCGCGCTGGTGATCCTGGCCGGGCTGCTCCACGCACTCAACCACTCCGTGTTCAAATCTCTCATGCTCCTGACCGTGGACTCCGTGGAGGACGTCACCGGCGAGAGGCAGATCGACAGACTCGGGGGCCTGGCCAAGGTCCTCCCGGCCCTGTCCGCCGTGGCGTTCGTCGGAGTGGCGTCACTGGCCGCCATCCCGCCCATGAACGGGTTCATCAGCGAGTGGCTGATGCTTCAGTCCCTGATCGGCACCGACGCCATCGCCTCAGACCTCAGGGTGGCCATGCCCCTGCTGGTCGCCATGATGGGGGTCTGCGGGATGATAGTGGCCACGTCCTACGCCAGGCTGTTCGGCTTCATGTTCCTGGGCCGCCCCCGGTCAAAGGGGGCCTCCGAGCCCAGGCCCCTGAGGAAGGGGTCCATCGGGCCCGTCGCCGTCCTCGCCGGCATGTGCGTCGCCATGGGCATGCTGTCGTACCCGCTGATGGACGCCCTGTCCGAGGGCGCCTGCGCCGTGGCCGGCATCGACGCCTCCTACAGGGACGGGCTGTCCGGCAGCCTAGAGCCCCTGACCCTGGGGATCATGATATTCGGCACCATCGCGGTGGTGCTGGTCGCGTCCAGGCTGTTCTCCCGCGGGAGGACGGAGACCGACATCTGGGGATGCGGCGGCACCCTGGACGAGAGGATGCAGTACTCCTCCGAGGGATTCTCGCAGCCGCTGGTCAGGGTATTCCACCCGTTCTACGGGGACACCTCCGGGATCGAGGGCGGCAGGTACCGCACCAGGTTCCAGGAGCCCTTCGTCAAGTACATCTACATCCCCCTGGGCAGCATCCTGCTCAGGACCTCCCTGCAGGTGAAGCGCCTGCAGACCGGGAACATCCAGACCTATCTGGGATACATCCTCGCGACGCTGGTCGTCGCCCTCATGGCGGTGAGGCTCCTATGATCGTGGTGGAGGTCCTCCAGGCGGTGCTTCTCATCGCCCTGGCCCCGCTGATGTCGGGGATCGTCTCGAAACTCAAGGCCGGGATGCAGAACCGCCCCGGTGCCGGCGTGCTCCAGCCCTACAGGGACCTGTACAAGCTCTGCCGCAAGGGCCGCGCCGTGTCCGGGAGCTGCTCCTGGATATTCCACGCCGTGCCGGTGGTGTGCATGGCGTCCATGCTCATCCTGGCGGCAATGACGCCGTTCGTCTACACCGGCGTGCTGGCCCCCTACGGCGGTCTGGTCACCGTGGTCTACATGTTCACCATGTACCGCTTCGCCATGGTCCTCGGCGGACTGGAGGGCGGAAGCACCTTCGGCGGGATGGGCAGCAGCCGCGAGATGATGATGTCCGTGCTCATCGAGCCCGCCCTGCTGCTCGGCATCGCGACACTCGCCGTCCTGTCCGGCGCCGGGACCGACATGGGGGACATCTCCGAGGCCATAGCCACCATGGGCGTCGCCGCCGTCGGACCCGCCCTCATACTCGCCGCCTGCTCGTTCATGATCACCCTCCTGGCGGAGAACGCCAGGATCCCGTTCGACAACCCCACCACCCACCTGGAGCTCACCATGGTCCACGAGGCCATGATCCTGGAGTACTCCGGCAAGGAGCTGGCCATGATGGAGTACTCCTCCATGCTGAGGATGACCGTGTTCATGGCCATGCTGGGGTCGCTGTTCCTCCCCTGGGGCATATCGTGCACCGGCGAGCCCGTGAGCCTCGTCGTATCGCTGGTCCTGGCGCTGGCCAAGATGCTGGTCATCGCCTTCGCCATGGCCCTGGTGGAGTCGGTGCTGTGCAAGTCGAGGCTGTTCAAGGTCCCGAACCTGCTGACCGTGTCGTTCGCCCTGTCGCTGATAGCGATGATATCCCTGTACATTCTGTGAGGTGCAAGAGATGGACCAACTGATATCCGCGAACCTGGTGGACCTGTGCGCCGTCCTGATGCTCCTCACATCGGTGATGGCGGTGGCCACAACCCGCATGAAGCCCCTGATCACGCTGTTCTCCCTGCAGTCGGTGTTCCTCGCCGCCGAGGCGTTCATCGTGGCGTACACATCCGGGGAGTCCCACATCTACATCATGTGCGCCCTGACCCTCGTACTCAAGGTGGTCGTCATGCCCAGGATGCTGCTGTACATCATGGGCAAGATCCACGTGGACAAGGAGGTGGACCTGAGCATCGGCATACCCGGGTCGCTGCTGGCCTCCGGGTTCATGATATTCGTGTCGTACTACATCGCCGAGCCCCTGATATCCACCATGGAGACCGTGGAGAGGAGCTGCCTGGCCATCTCCCTGTCGATCATCCTGATCGGGCTGCTGATGATGTGCACCCGCAGGAAGGCCATCACCGAGACCATCGGCCTGCTGATGATGGAGAACGGCCTGTTCCTGGGCGCCATCGCGCTGTCCCACGGCATGCCCCTCATCGTCGAGATCGCCGCGTTCTTCGACGTGATGGTGGCGGTGATCATCATCGGCATCTTCGCCAACAGGATCAACAAGTCGTTCAACTCGGTGGACACCTCGTTCCTCAGGAGGCTGAAGGAATGAACGCCGACATCCTCGTCCTGGTGGCGGCGATGGTGGCCTCGTCGCTGCTGTGCATCGCGGTCAGGAACAGGAAGGCCGTCTCGACGGTCATGCCCGCATGCTCCCTGCTCCTCCTGGCCCTGTGCCTGAACCTCTGCGTCCCGGTGCTCGGGGGAGAGGTCGTCGACGACGGCGTGTTCTGGATGGACCCGCTGTCGGCGGTGTTCATGCTGCTGGTGGCATTCGTGGGGTTCGTCGCGTCCCTCTACTCCCGCGCCTACATCGGGCTGGAGGCGGAGGAGGGCGTGGTGTCCAGGAGGGAGAACGGAGTCTACTACTCCCTGCTGATCGTCTTCATCTCGGTGATGATGCTCACATTCACCGTCAGGTCCATGGCCGTGGTCTGGCTCGGCATAGGCGCCACCACGCTGGTCTCCACGTTCCTGGTCGGGTTCTACAGCAGGGACGAGTCCACCGAGGCCGCCTGGAAGTACATCATACTGTGCTCCGTGGGCATCACCATAGCGCTGTTCGGGCTCACCCTCGTCTACGCGTCCACCGTCGGCGTCATAGACTCCGACCACGCCCTGGACTGGCCCGCCCTCATGGAGCACGCCTCCGAGCTGGACCCCAACATGATGAGGATGGCCATGGTGCTGATCATCGTGGGCTTCGGGACCAAGGTGGGGTTCTTCCCCATGCACACCTGGCTTCCCGACGCCCACAGTCAGGCCCCCAGCCCCATCAGCGGGCTGCTGTCGGCGGTGCTGCTGAACTGCGCCATGTACGGCATACTGAGGTTCTACGGCGTCTCCGAGGTCCTGGACCCCGGGTTCGCCTCCACCATCATGCTGGTGTTCGGGTTCCTGTCCCTGGGAGCCGCGGCGTTCTTCATCATCACCTCCAGGGACCTGAAGAGGATGCTGGCCTACTCCAGCATAGAGAACATGGGCCTGATCGCCATAGGGTTCGGCATCGGCACGCCGGTGGCCATCGCCGCGGCGCTGCTGCAGATGACCGCCCACTCCGTGACGAAACCGATCCTGTTCTTCTCCGCCGGCAACGTCATACAGTCATACGGCACCCGCGAGATGTCCAGGATCAGAGGCGTCTCCAGGTCCATGCCCTTCACGGCCGCCGCGCTTGCCGTGGGCACCCTGGCCATAGTGGGGTGCCCCCCGTTCTCCGTGTTCGTCGGGGAGCTGTCCCTGATGCTGGGGGCGCTGGACTCCGGCATGGCCTGGGCGGTGGCGCTGACGGTCGCCCTCCTGGCGATAGTCTTCGCCGGCATGGCCAGGAACGTCTTCCCCATGCTCTCCGGCGAGCCGCCGGAGTACGCCCGCGACCTGAGGGGGTTCTCCCGCACCGCCCCGCTGGTGATCCTCATCGTGGCGACCCTGGCCCTCGGCCTGTTCATGGCCGAGTCGGTCTCGGACTGGATCGGCAACGCCGCGTCATCCGTCACGGGGGTGTTCCCGTGATCTCGCAGGTTCGGACCGACCGCGAGGGCTTCAGGGCCTCCGCCATCGACCTGGACTCCGACGGCTACCGCCTGATGGACATGTTCACCGAGGAGCCCTTCGGGGACGCGGGCGCGGTGTCCGCCCTCTTCAGGAGGGGGGACGACGTCGTCAGGCTGTGGTACCCCACCGACGGCCGCGGCGTCACGCTCTCCAGGGACATCCCCTGCGCGTCCCCCTTCGAGAGGAGGATGGCCGAGATGTCCGGCATCACGTTCGACATGGGGACGGACCCCATAGTCTACCGCAGGAGGGGCGACGGACACCCCCTGCAGAAAACCCCATATGATAGATCCACGGAGGTCCGCATCCCCCTGAAGCCCAACTCCACCGTGGGGGACGACGTATTCGAGATCCCCGTGGGCCCTGTGCACGCGGGCATCATCGAGCCCGGCCACTTCAGGTTCAGCGTGGCCGGGGAGCCCGTCATAGAGCTGAACCCCAGTCTGGGCTACACCCACCGCGGCATCGAGAAGCTGATGGAGGTGCCGGCCGGCAGGGACATGTCCCGCCTGGTGGAGAGGATCTCCGGGGACACCTGCGTGGCCAACTGCATCGCGTACGCCGAGATCATGGAGTCCGACACCCGGATACCGCGCAGGGCCAGGATCATACGCGTGCTGATGGCCGAGATGGAGAGGCTTTACAACCACATCGGCGCCGTCACCGGGATCTGCACCGACACCGCCTTCAACGTCCCGTCTGCCATGGGCTCCGGGATCCAGGAGAGGGTGTTCAGGATGAACATGAGCCTGACCCGCCACAGGCAGCTGATGAACTGCGTCGTGCCGGGAGGGGTCCGCAGGGACATCCCGGACTCCAGGCTCAGGGAGCTGGACGACTTCCTCATCAGACTGAAGTTCGACCTGATGGACCTGACCGACAGGATGATGGACAGCCCGGCCCTCCAGGACCGTCTGGAGGGGACCGGCGTGCTGACCAACGCCAAGGCCGTCGGGATCGGGGCCGTGGGCCCCATAGCCAGAGCCAGCGGCGTCAGGTCCGACGTGAGGAGGGAGCTGGATTACGAGTGCTACGGGGACCTGGGCCTGAACCTGTGCTCCGACGACAGGGGCGACGTGAACGCCAGGACCATGGTCAGGATCGGGGAGATCTACGAGTCGATCAACCTGGTCCACCAGTGCGCCGAGATGCTGGAGCCGGGGGAGACCAGGGTGAGGGCGGTGCCGTCTGACGGGTTCCACTGCTCCGTGGTGGAGGCCCCGAGAGGGGAGCTGGTGCACTCCGCCGTCGTCCGCGACGGGAGGGTCTGGAGGTACAGCGTGCGCGACCCGTCCTTCGTGAACTGGTTCGGCATGTGCCACGCCGTCCCCGGGAACGTGGTCCCGGACTTCCCGCTGATCAACAAGAGCTTCGGGCTCTCCTACGCGGGGAACGACCTCTGAGGTGAGATGATGTTCGCTACGAGTCTTTCCAATCTTGTCGGCAGGGGGAGGAACACCGTCCCCGCCGACGACATCATGGACGGCAGGGGCACCATGCCCATGTCGTCTGAACGGTGCACCGGATGCGGGTCCTGCGCGGAAAACTGCCCCACCGCCGCGATATCCATATCCGACGACGGATGGTCGGTGGACCTGGGCAGGTGCATATTCTGCATGGACTGCGCCATGGTCTGCCCCGCCGATGCGATAGCCGAGGTCCCGGCACCCGACTACGCCCTGTCCAGGGACGACCTGGTGGTCCGCAGGGAGACCGACGTCGCCTCCATCGAGGGGGTGCTGGACGAACGCACCCGCAGGATGTTCTCCGAATCACTGGCGATACGCGAGCTGGACACCGGGTCCTGCAACGCGTGCGAGATCGAGCTCAACTGCATGTCCAACCAGTTCTACGACGCCCACAGGTTCGGGATCAAGGTTGTGGCCTCCCCGCGCCACGCGGACGCGCTTGTCGTCACGGGACCGATGGCCGAGAACATGAGGGAGGCCGCGGTCAGGACGGACGAGGCGACGCCCTCCCCGAAGCTGATCGTCGCCAACGGCACCTGCGCCATATCCGGCGGGGTGTTCGTGGGAGGCGACGTGGCGCCGTCGGGGATCTCCGACGTGCTGGAGCCCCACATCTACATCATCGGATGCCCTCCGTCGCCCGACAGGGTCATCCGCTCGTTGGCCAAGGCCCTCGGGATGCGTCACTGAACGACCACGACGGTGCACTTGGCGTTGGCCACTATGGAGTTGGACACGCTGCCCATGATGACCCTGTCCAGGGACGTCTTCCCGGACCTGCCGACGAATATGGTGCCGCAGCCGAACCTGGAGGCGGCGCTGAGGATCTCCGCATCGGGGACCCCGGACTCCACTATGACGTGCGCATCAGCCCCTCCGGCCCTCGCCTTCGCGAGTGCGGCGTCCGCGAATGAATGGGTGCGGTCGATGTCCGCCTGGGTCTCGGACCCCCGGGGTATGACGGACAGGATGTACAGCTTCTCGCCGTGGAGGACCGCCTCGGATATGGCGTGGTCCAGGGCCTTCTCCGTGTTCTCCCTTCCGTCGTAGGCAACCAGCATGGTCATGCCCACCGCGTATGTCGGAGGGGATATGAATGTGTCGAATCGGCCTCGCAGGAACATCGTGTCCGAGACTATCGTCGGGGTCTTCTTCGAAAAAGCGATCCCGTACATCAGGACCTTTCCAGACATGCCGTTCGCGTAGTCGTTGTCACGTATCTGCTTCAGCGCCCCCTGGGCCAGTGCCATCATGCGTTCCTCGGTCGGACGGTCCTCCCTGGTGTGCTTCACCTCTATGATGATGTTCGGCCCTACGCCCCTCTTGCGCTTCAGCCTTATGTCGTGGTATCCTTCGCCTGATTCGAAGTCCGCCGTGATGTCGTAGTTGCCGAACAGGTTCATCAGCAGTCCAGCGATGAACGCCTGGTACGGGTACTCGTTCACGAGGATCCTGCCACTGATCACGCGCTCGAACAGATCCTTCATGTTGAGACCTATGGCCTCCTCATCATCGGAGAGGATGGCCTTGGACAGCTCCTTCATCGCACCGCTCATGCCATCGCACCCCAGTCTGTCGATGACCATGTCGCCGTACACCCCGTACATCTCCCTGTTGGGGATGCGGAGCGAATACCTTTCACCGTCGGGGATGGCGGTGAGGTGTCCTGAGAATGCGAGGACGCTGTACACCTCCTTCCCGAGATCGCTTATGTCCGCGAATGTGACTCCGGGCCTGATATCGGATTGGATTGACTCCCCTGATCCGAGTGCGATTAGGTTCTTGTAGGTGTCCTCGGTATGGCGAGGAGATCGCTGATGATCCCGTTCCCGCTGGTTCCGGCCCAGTACGGCTTGGGATTGAAACCGGAATCGACATAGTTCAGAATGCTCCAGGGATTGTATATGTCCGCATCACCGAAGCGGTACCCGTCATACCATTCCCTCGCCTCCGCGAACTTTTCAGGATGACCGAAATCACTGCACATCCTCTCGACCTCCGACGAGGTGAATCCGAACATCTCGTCCATGGATGTGCTCAGGATGTTGTCCACCTTCAGATTGTTCAGTCCCGAGAAGATGCTCTCCTTCGCGATCTGCATGACCCCCGTGACCACACCGAATTTCAAAGACTTCCTGCTCTTCAGCACATTGGACAGGAAATCCCTGATGAACTCCACTATGTCGTGCTGGAACGGCTTTCCGTACGAGGAGTTCAGCGGATGGTCGTACTCGTCTATGAGTATCACGACCTTCCTCCCATGGATGGTCTCCAACATGTCGGACAACACACCGAGGGAATCCTTCAGGTCCACGACGTCTGCTCTTCTGTACAGGATGTTGTCGTAACGGATCCTCATCGGGTCGTCGGCTTCGAGGTGCTCCCTTATCTCCGGAAACTCCCCGTACAGCTTGGAGATCCTGCTTCCGACACTGGTTACGAACACATCGTATGAGGATGTGTACACATCCTTCATGTTGAGAAAGATCACCGGATACGCGTTCTTCTCGGGATCGTCGGGACGCAGTTCCGTTATCTTCAGATCGTCGAACCACGTGTTGCCTTTGTATCTTTGATTCAGGTACGAGTCCAGCATGTTCAGGTTCGTGCTCTTTCCGAATCTGCGCGGGCGTGTGATGAGATGGACCTTCGTCAATCTGCGATTGAGGATCTCATCGATCAGCGGGGTCTTGTCGACGTAGTATCCGTCCTCATCGCGGATCTCCTGGAAATCGTCCACCCCTATCGGAACCGCCCTCATGATTGCCATTATGCCATCGGACGTTATAATGATTGATGGCCGACAGAGGTTCCACACAATGTCATGGTATCGACATCCCGGGATCCGCATGACCTACCGAGGCCATCTCCCTGGATCACGGATGCGACATCATCGCGATAATGTATTTATTAAAGAACCGAATGGGGGACGTCTGTGGGCCCGTGGGGTAGCTTGGTATCCTTGTGGCTTCGGGAGCCATTGACTCCGGTTCAAATCCGGGCGGGCCCACTCATCCCCATCCAGCAGTCTGCATCGTCCTGCTTATGTTCTCATCGATGTACCGATTTGTGCACCCTTCCCGAATCCTTCGGACCCACTCGTCTGGATGGATGCAATCGGCTTATCCGCGAACCACTCCCGCATCCGCTTGCCTGTGCAACACTTGCCCACTCATGACCCTGGAGGGAAACGACCCATACCGGTCATCATGGTACTGCTTGAACCGTTTATATCGCGTAAAGGCCATCCTGAGAACATGGGCGATGTGAGGGAGCACACGTTCGAGGAGCTCTGCCGGATAGTCGGAGCCATAGCCACGGCCTACGGCATGAGACGTGTGTACCTCTTCGGCTCCAGAGCCCGCGGCGACAACACCGCGGACAGCGACTACGACTTCTTCGTCGTCCCCGATGACGACTGCGGGATGTTCAGGCTCGCCGGATTCTTCGGCAAGCTGCAGGAGGCCCTCGGCGACGTGGATGTGGTTTGCTATGACTCCGCTGAGGGGGAGGACTTCACGGAGAGGATCTCAGAGGATCTGAGATTGGTCTACGAGGCCTGATTCCGAACCCCGGAGATCATCATAGGACACTCCGATGGTATGGCCAGGACATCCGACACTTCAACGCCTGCTTGGAGGAAGCACAGACGTCGATACGGTAGCGACAACCGACCGCACCGTTCATCTACCTGCTGGAACCTGCAGACCCCGAGGGCATGCGATGAGGATAGCCATACTCGGCAACAGCGGAAGCGGAAAGTCCACCCTGGCGAAGAGGCTGGCCGACCGCTTCGGCGTGCCACTGCTCTACCTGGACACCGTCAACTTCGAGAGCGGATGGGTCGAGAGGGATGCCGAGGAGAAGGCCCGCGACGCCGCCCGGTTCATGGAGAACGAGGACTGGGTCATCGAGGGGAACTACCTCAAGCTACTCCTGGACGAGCGCCTGGACAGAGCTGACGCGATAATCATCCTGGACTACGGCCGCTGGGTCTGCCTCTCGGGTGCTCTCAGGCGCTGGCTCCGCTACAGGGGGACGGTGCGCGAGAGCATGTCCAACGGCTGCGTCGAGAGGCTGGACTTCGGATTCCTGAGATGGGTGACCTTCGGGCAGTTCTCAAACGGGAGGGCGGATATGCTCAGGGCCATCACGGACCGCTACCCGGGGAAGGCCCACCTGTTCCGCACCAGGAGGGAGCTGGAAGGCTTCCTGGAGTCCTTCCTTTGATCGTCCTCGCTGGGATCGCTCCCTGAACAGACGGCATCCGCGGACGTGGTCTACTGCCCTTGAATTCGATTAATTTAAATTAATTTGTTTTAATTTAAATTATATTTGTTCGTATTTGAATAGATCCGTTCCCATGCAATGTCGACGATTCGTGATGGCCCGATGTCCGTTGTGCGGTCTCGGGACGGACCGCGACCGGAACGCGGCACGCGACATCTCGGGATCCTTCCCAGAATCGGCCCAGTTCCGGTGCCCCGAGGCTGTTCCCGCGGTATTTCGGCGCATAAACTCGGATATCCGCCGTAACACGCGAAATCCCATCGGTAACGCTCATATACCCTCGTTGAAATCAAGGGTCATGGATTTCGAACTGATGTTCTGCCCATACTGCGGCGGAGACATCGACTCCACCGACGAGTCGAGGTACCTCTGCCTCAGCTGCGGGAAGTACATCTACACCGACCGCGAGAGCCTGCACCACTTCATCCGCCCGGGTGAGCTGGTGGACTCCTTCAAGGACGCCCTCGCGGCCCTGGATGACGACAACCTGTCCAAGGCGCAGACCATCGCCGACGACATCCTCACCGCCTCGAACGAGACGGACTTCGACGCCTTCTTCCTCAGGGGAGCGGTCTACGCCCGCCAGGGGGAGGACGGCAAGGCCTTCAACGACTGGAAAAGCGGCCTGGAGCTCCTGACCGCCTACACCAACATCGACGCCTACATCTGCCTCATGTCCCGCTGCATATCCGAGATGATATACGGGAAGGAGGAGGAGTTCGTCGACTTCCTGCCGGTGAAGTACATCGACAAGGTCTGCGACGAGATCCATCTCGACACCAACGAGTCCTGCAAGGCGTTCTTCTACTACAACGTCTACCTCGATTACAGGAAGATCCTGGGGAGGAAGGACAAGAACAGCGACGAGGGCTTCAACGAGGTCGTCCCCAAGCTCTTCAGGAGAGTGGTCGCCTACCACCGCAACCTCTGGTGCCTCACCCGCGTGATCGAGGAGTACCTGGCCTCCATCGGCTACGACCCCGAGACCTACGAGGACGACGACCTGGAGGACGCCCACGTGTACGACCTCCTGGCGCAGTGCCTCAGAAAGTACACCAAGGACATGACCGTCGAGGAGATGCGCTCGGTCATGGAGAAGTGGGACGACGACAGGCTCAAGGAGAACGAGGAGCGCCTGGCCGCCCTCATGCCCCACCGCACCGACGGCATCGTCGGCAAGCTCCTGTCCAGGAAGTCCGCGGACTCCGAACCCGTCGACCTGGAGACCGGCGTCGAGAACTACGTCAGGCACCTGCTCCTGCTGGACGTCCCCGAGGGATGCTCAGAGGAACCCGAGGTGCTCGAGTAAGATCCTGAGTCCGATCACGATAAGGATCGCACCGCCGACCAGCTCGGCCTTCTTTCCGAACCTGTCACCGAACAGGCTCCCGATCTTCACTCCGAAGGCGGAGATGAGGAACGTGATCACACCGATGAGCACGGCGGACGTCATGATGTCGTCGCCTGTCATGGCCAGGGATATGCCCACGGCGAGCGCGTCGATGCTCGTGGCGATCGCCAGCACCAGCATGGTCCTGAACCCCGTGTCGGCGTCGACGCCCTCCTCCTCGTCGGAGAGGGCCTCGCGGATCATGTTGACCCCTATCACCGCCAGCAGGAAGAACGCGATCCAGTGGTCGTAGGCGGCGATGTAGTCGTAGAACGCCGCTCCCAGATAGTACCCGATGACGGGCATCAGGGCCTGGAAGAAACCGAACCACACCCCGACTATCAGGATGGACCTGATTCCGGGCCTCTTCATGGCCAGGCCCTTGCATATGGCCACCGCGAAGGCGTCCATCGCCAGGCCCACGGCGACCAGTACGAGGCTCAGCATGTCCATGCCGGAGGAATCCTGGTCCTCATATATAATCAGAAATGCGGGACGCGTCCCTGCCCTGCAGGTCCACCACCGTGTCCCTGGGCATGACCGCGCCCCACAGGAGCTCGGTGTCGTCGGAGTAGAGCCTGCGCCTGGACGGATCGGCGTCCCTGTGGCCGGCGTAGCAGTAGACGCAGCCGTGGCCGCAGGTGTCGTACTCCCCGATGTCGATGCTCTTCACGCAGGTGCACCCCTCCCTCAGCGGGGAGGACTGCGTCTCGTAGGGGATGTCCAGCGACCTCATGGCCCCGGTGTCGAAGCAGGCCCTGCGCTCGATGCCGAATGCCGAGAGGTCCCTGTCCCCGCAGCAGCAGCTCAGGGTGATGCCGTGGTCGCGGGCGATCCCGGATGCCATCCTGGCGAAGGCGTCCTGCTCCGCCGGCGACACCCTGCGGATGGTCCCGGACTCCTCCAGCCTGATCAGCTTGCCGTAGACGTCCACGAAGCTGAACACGCAGCGGTCGGTCCACCTGGAGGCCTCCCTGCACATCATCTCGAACTTCCTGCGGTGGTACTCCAGCGATATCCCCCGGTTCAGGATCACCGGGTCGTATCTCCACACCATCCTGTCCCTGCCGATCCTGCCGGCGATCTCCTCGCAGGCGTCGCTTATGTCGGCCTTGAACGGGACCCCTGGCTCGATGTCCCTGCCGTACGGGGTCAACGTGATGTGGAACAGGGTCATGTGGCCCATCCCGGCGATCTCCCCGAGGTGCGGGACCATGGGCCTGGGGTCCTTGCTCATGAAGATGATGCAGTCAACGTTGCGCCTGGTCAGGTCTATGCGGTGGACCGTGGTCCTGGACACAGGGTTGCGAACCAGCACGTACCCCGCCCTGAGGCGGTTCATCATCCACTCCGAATGGAACGCGGGGATGTCGGTGCGGCGGCTGGCGCAGATTATCATCCCGTCTCCGCATGACGTCCTCGTAGTCAAACCCGACGAACGGTTGGACGTATAATCCATCATAAATTCCCTGGAAAAGCACTTTACATCCGAGGACCATACGAGCCCCCATGCCTGGACCGTGCATCCTCTCGTGCATCACCCTGATCGGCACAGTGAACATCGCCGAGGACGGTGACGGCAACATCATGGGAGTCTACCTCCCCAACAGCAACCTCCCCTGCATGGAGGACGGGGAGACCGACGTGCTCCTGGAGGCGGCGGCCCAGCTGAACGAGTACTTCTCGGGCAAGAGGCGCGAGTTCGACCTCCCCCTTTCCTACGGCGGGACGGAGTTCCGGACCTCGGTCCTCGACGCCCTCAGGGAGATCCCCTACGGGGAGACACGCACCTACGGGGAGATCGCGGAGTCCATCGGATCGCCCAGGGCGTACCGCGCCGTGGGCACCGCCTGCGCGGAGAACCCCCTGCCCATCGTCATCCCCTGCCACAGGGTGGTCCCCTCCTCCGGAGGGATAGGGAGCTACGCCGGCGGGTCGTCCATGAAGAGGCGCCTCCTCGACTTCGAGAGGGAGAACGCTTGACCGTCGACTTCCGCAGGATGCTCAGGGACGCCGCCGAACCGGAGCTGGCCGCCTTCAACTCCAAGCTCACCCCTGGCAAGGAGGGGATCATCGGGGTCAGGGTCCCGGTCATCAGAGACATAGCCAGGAAGGTCGTCCGCGACGGTTGGGAGCAGATCCTCGACGGGGAGCCGGAGAGCTTCGAGGAGGAGATGCTAAGGGGCGTTGTGATCGCCACCGCGCCTGTGACCGTGGCCGAGAAGATCTCACTGACCGAGGGTTTCCTGGACTACGTGGACAACTGGGCCACATGCGACATATTCTGCAACTCGTGGAAGTTCGGGAAAGGGGATTCGGAGGCCGTCTGGGACTACTTCTCGGGCCTGATCGATTCCGGCGAGGAGTACAGGATGAGGGTGTCCGTCATAGCCAGGATGTCGCACTTCGATGATGAGGGACACTCCCGCATGCTGCTCGAGGACCTGGCGGCCCACGACAACCCCGGGTACTACTACCGCATGGGGGCCGCATGGGCGGTCTCCGTGGTGTACGTGCACCATCCGGACATGGTGGAGGAGCTGCTCCGCTCCGGAAGGCTTGAGGTCTGGACCCACAACAAGTCGATTCAGAAGATCCGCGAGTCCAGACGCGTATCGAAAGAGGACAAGGAGAGACTGAACGCCCTCAGGCGCACATCTCCCTGACGATCCTCTCGATCTCGTCGGCGTTGGCGTCTCCGACCCTGGCGCCCTTCCTCTCCAGGAAGGTCCATCCGCGCCTCTCGCACTCCTCTCTGAACTCGGGGCTGGTGACCGCGATGAGCTTGCCGTCGTCGATCTCGTCGGCCTCCAGGAACATGGAAAACATGTCCTTGGGGACACACAGGATGACCTTGTCGAAGGGCTTCATCATGAAGGACGTCTGGGAAACGAAGTTCCTGTCCAGGTCGGCCTGGATGTACTCCTCCCTGTTGGACATGACGTTCGGGTACTCCATGATCTGGTAGTTGCCCGGGACGAACCCGTACTTGGTGGTGATCACCCCGAACGACACGTCGCAGAGCTTCTCCCCCCTGTCGTTCTCGGCGGTGTCCAGGCGCTTCACCAGGTTCTTGACCTCGGTGACCCTGCCTCCGAAGATGTTGAACGCCGTGTCGATGCGGTTCTTCGTGAGGAAGACCGTGGAGTCGTTGGTCACGATGAGGATCCTCTTCATCAGCTTGGTCTCGGTGTAGATCTTGGTCATGTCAGTACCTCTTGGGTCCGAGCCTGTAGGCGATGCTGCAGTTGCCCTCGGCGGAGACCATGCAGGGCCCCATGGGGTTCATGGGCTTGCAGACCTTCCCGAACATGGGGCACTCCTCCGATCTGATCAGTCCCCTCAGGACGTCTCCGCACCTGCATCCCCTGGCCTCCACATCCACCTCGGGCGTGAGCTTCAGGATGTCCTCGTGGACCTTGGTGGCGTCGTGGTCCTGGAACTCGGGCTTCAGGGCCAGGGCGCTCTTCGGGATCACCGGGAACCCTCTCCAGGCGCGGTCCACCGGCTCGAAGGTGTCCCACATCAGGTCCAGCGCGGTGGGGTTGCCCTCCGGCCTGACCAGCCTGGTGTACTCGTTCTCCACCTCATGCCTGCCCTCCTTGAGCTGCTTGCAGAGCATGTAGCAGGACATCAGGATGTCCAGGGGCTCGAACCCGGCGATGACCTGCGGGACGTGGTGCGCCTCGGAGACCGGCTCGAACATCTTCGTGCCGGTGATGACGGCCACATGGCCGGGCATGATGAACCCGTCGATCCTGTTCTCCCCCAGGTCGAAGAGGGCCTGGATGATGGGAGGGCAGATCCTGTGGCAGCTGTAGACGCTGAAGTTCTCGGGGCAGTCGTCCTTGTGGAGCGGGACGGCGGTGGACGGGGCGGTGGTCTCGAACCCCACGCCCACGAAGACCAGCGGCTTGTCCGGCTGGTCCCTGGCCATCTGGACGGCGTCGTCGATGGAGTAGACGATCCTGACGTCGGCGCCGTCGGCCTTGGCGTCGAAGAGGGAGCCTGCGGTGGTGGGGACCCTCATCATGTCGCCGAACGCCGTCACGGTCACGCCGTTCCTGGCCAGGGTGATCGCCTCCGCGACCTCCCTGCTGGTGGTGACGCACACGGGGCATCCGGGACCCTGGGCGATGTGGACGCCGACGTCCTCGAGCATCTCCTCGAGCCCGAAGCGCACGATCGTGTCCTGGTGGGTTCCGCAGATGTGCATGAGTCTGACATCCACGTTCATCTCCCCGATGCGCTCTAGGATCTTCTTCGCCGTCTGCTCGTCCCTGTACTTGAACATCAGTCCGCCTCCTCAATATCCATGCACTTCACCGTGCATGACTGGCCCTTCGTGACCGTGACCTTGCCGCCGCATTCGGGGCACGCGAGGATTGGTATCGAATGGGTGTCGAAATCCGGGTCGGTCAGGACCTTGGCGGGTCCCTTGTACCCGCAGTCCCAGCACTCCAGCTCGATGGGCTCGTGCTCCACTATGAACTGGGAGCCCTCGAGGATTGTGCCCTGTGTGACGATCTCGTAGGCGAAGCTCATCTGCTCCTCGCCCAGGTTGGTCAGATCGCCGATTATCACGGTGACGCTGTTCACCCTGATGACGTTGTACTTCTGGAGCTCAGCGATCACAGCATCGACTAGGCTCGTCACGACCGACACTTCATGCATCGGAGGGGAATCCGCGGTCTGGTTTAAGCCGATTCTCTTTAACGGAGGTTGTCAGCATAGAATTTGCAGAACTGTGACACGCGGCACCTGTCGCAGTGGGGGCGGTTGGGCTGGCAGACCACCTGCCCGTGCCTCACCAGGTACCTGTTGATGTCGGACCATCTCTCGCGCGGGGTGATGTCCATGAGGGCGAACTCCGTCTCCTCCGGGGTCTTCGTGTCCACCAGCCCCATGAGGTTGGATATCCTGTGGACATGGGTGTCCACGCAGACCGACGGGATGTCCATGGCGTAGGACCTGACACAGGCGGCAGTCTTCCTGCCCACCATGGGCAGCTTCAGCAGCTCCTCGGTGTCCCGCGGGACCTCGCCGCCGTACTCGTCCCTGAGCATCCTGCAGCAGTCCACGATGGCCTTCCCCTTCTGCTTGGGGAACCCGGCCGGACGCACCAGCTCGGCGACCTCGTCCGGGTCGGCATCCGCGATGGCGTCCACCGAGTCGAACCTGTGGAAGAGGTTGTCCGACGCCCTGCGGGTGTTGTCGTCCCTGGTCCTCTGGGACAGGATCGTGGCTATCAGCACGTGGAACGGGTCGCAGGGCCACTCCGGGTTGAGTCCCTCGGAGTTCCTCCCCGGGTACACCCCCTGGTCGTAGTCCTCGGCCAGTATGTTCAGGATCTGGCATATCTGCTCTGAAGCCATTTCAACGCATCCTCCGCGGTGCGGAACGAACCGGTCACCAGCACGTTCATGTCGTCCCTGTCCTCGAGGGCGGCGTCCATCGCCTCCGCCACGGTCGGGAACACGCCGTCCACGTGGCAGTACTCGGAAAGGATCTCGGCCACGCGCTCAGCCGGAGCCGCCCGGGGGGAGTCCGGCGATGCGGCGTAGACCTTCCCCGCGACCGGGGCCAGCTCCCTGGAGACGCCCTCGATGTCCTTGTCGCTGAGCATCGCCAGCACCAGGACCACCTTGCCGTAGATCTCGGAGATGTCCGAGTGGAGGCACCTCGCCCCGTTCATGGTGTGGGTGACGTCCACAATCACCGGCTCCGCCATCAGCTTCTGCATCCTGCACGGCCACGAAACCGTCTCCAGACCCTCGCGGACGTGCTCGGAGATGGTCTCGTCGAACTCGGACAGCGCCACCACGGCCTCGATGGCCAGCGACGCGTTGCGGGCCTGGTGCCTTCCCGGCAGGGCCACGGTGTAGCTCTCCCCCTTGTACACCATGTCCACGCAGTCCGGCCAGCTGGCCATGACCTGGGCGTCGGTGTCCATCACGCGGACCAGGGGACATCCCACCTCGGCCGCACGGGCCTCCAGGACGCGGTACACCTCGTCGGGGTTCATCGTCACGCAGGGAACACCCGGCCTCATGATGCCGGCCTTCTCCAGGGCGATCTTCTCGATGGTGTCCCCCAGGTACTCGGTGTGCTCCATGCCTATGTTGTTGATCACGCAGACCTCCGGGGTGATCACGTTGGTGCTGTCCAGCCTCCCGCCCATGCCGACCTCTATGACCGATATGTCCGCTGAGACCAGCGAGAAGTACTTCAGGGCCAGGACCGTGAGGACCTCGAAGTTCGTGCACTCCCTGCCCTCGGCGGCCATGGCCTCCACGTGGGGCCTCAGCATGCCGATCATCTGGACCAGGTCCCTGTGGGGGATCTCCTCCCCGTCGATGCGGATGCACTCGTTGACCCTCATGATGTGCGGCGAGGTGAACGCGCCCACCCTCAGACCGGACGCCTTCAGGATGGACTCCACCATCGCGCAGACCGATCCCTTGCCGTCGGTCCCGGCCACATGCACGTACCTCATCCCCTCGCGGGGGTCCCCGATGCGCCTCAGGAGCTCCTCCGTGTTCTCCAGGCCCGGCTTGATCCCCCTCCTGGTGAGACCGTCGAGCCATACGATGTTCCCGTCTGGGTCCAAAATAATCTCCGGCGCCTCCCATACCGGACATTATTTAAAACCTATCGTTGCGATGACCGCGGCATGAGGGGTGTATTCGTGTCGAACGCGTATCTCCGCGGCGAGAAGTTCTCCGAGCCGGGCCGCATGCTGTCCGCGGCGGCCGACGAGCTGGACGTGACCCTGGACCTCGTGACCAACGCGGACCTGCGGATACCCATCGGGGACCGTGTGGCCGCGGAGCGCGCCCTGGGCGATGCGGACTTCGTCCTGTTCTGGGACAAGGACGTCCGCCTGGCCGCCAACCTGGAGGTCTGCGGGTTCCCCGTCTTCAACAGCGCCCAGTGCATATCGGTGTGCGACGACAAGTGCCTCACGCACCTGGTGCTGGCACAGGAGGGCGTGCCGTCCATCGACACCATGTCCTGCCCCATGAGCTTCTCCGAGTACGACGACCTCTCCTTCCTGCGGTCGGCCGCCGACGCGCTGGGGTTCCCAATGGTCGTCAAGGACTGCTACGGTTCCTTCGGAAAGCAGGTGCACCTGGTCCGCGACATGGACTCCCTCGAGGGGATGTTCGCGGGACCCTACCGCCCCAGGATCCTCCAGAGGTACATCGAGTGCTCCGGATCGGACATCCGGCTGGAGGTGGTGGGGGACGAGGTCGTGGAGGCCGTCCGCCGCCACGGCCCCGAGGGGGACTTCAGGTCCAACTGCACCATCGGAGGGAGGATGGAGAGGTACGAACCGACTCCCGAGGAGAGGGAGCTGGCGCTCCGCGCGGCGGAGGCCGTAGGGGCGGACTTCTGCGGCGTGGACGTGATCGTCTCGGAGGACGGCCCCGTGGTCTGCGAGGTCAACTCCAACGCCCACATCCGCAACCTGTACGAATGCACCGGGAGGGACGTGTCCTACGACATACTCCTCCACATCATCGACGCGGTCGGATGACCATGGAGTGCTGGATCCTGTACGACAGGGCCGACCTGGAGCACAACCTGTTCTTCGCCGAGAGGCTCCGCGACAACGGGGAGCGTCTGGGCATGCGCACACGCGTGGTCACCACGGACTCCATGGACGGCTGCCCGGACCTGGTGGTGTCCCGCGCCAGGGACTGGCACATATCGGAGAAACTGGAATCCATGGGCACCAGGGTCTTCAACGACAGCCGCACCTGCAGGGTGTGCAACGACAAGCTGGAGACGTACAGGATGGCCGGGAGGCTCGGGATCCCGTTCCTGCCCTGCTCCGTCCCGGGAGAGGACCTCCCGGACGGGCCCCCCTGGGTGGTCAAGTCCCGCTCCGGACACGGCGGAGGACAGGTGGCCATGGCCGGGGACCGCGATGAGCTGGAGAGGATCGTCGACCGGATCCACGACCCGGTCGTGCAGGAGGCCGCACCGGTCCTGGGACGCGACATGAGGGCGTACGTACTGGACGGCGAGGTGCTGGCTTGCGTGATGCGCTCTTCTGAGAACGATTTCAGGGCGAACTACAGCCTCGGAGGTAAGGCGGAGCTGTGCGAACCTCCGGAAGAATGCTTAGGGATGATCGAGAAAGTGGTTTCGGAGCTCCACCCCGCGTTCGTCGGGGTGGACTTCGTCTTCGGGGACCGCCCCTACCTCAACGAGGTGGAGGATGTGGTGGGGACCAGGATGCTGTACTCGCTGACGGACCTGGACACCGCCCGTCTCCTCATGGAATGCGTTCACTCGAAGAGGTCCCTGTAGATGGAGTCCACGAGCTCGGGGTAGGTCATGCCCTTGTCCTTGGCGACCTCCCTGACCAGGTCCATGGTTCCGGATCCGTACTGGGCGGCCTTCTTCCTCTTCTCCGCGATGAACGGGTAGCCGAGGTTCCTGGCGACCTGCCTGAGGACCATCTTCCTGGAGTCCCCGTCCAGGGGCTTCAGGTCCTTCAGGTCCATGGCGTTCACCTGCATGGTCACGATGGGGTCCATGTAGGGATACAGGATCTTCTTGCCGAAGTGGTCCGCGACGATGGTCTCGTGGGGGATGGTCGAGGTGATGAGCTTGCCGAGGTCGGCCTTCCTGGTCCTGACCAGCTCGTCGTCGGCCATTCCGACGTACTTGTTGTATCCGTAGAACAGCTCGTCGGATCCCTGCCCGCCCAGGATGTACTTCTCGTGGACGGTCTTGCAGACGAAGAACAGCGGGAGCTCGAACGAGAGCGTGAGGGGGCTGGAGGTCCTGGTTATGGAGATCATCTCCCTGAGCCTCTGCTCGATGTTGTCCTTGGTGATGGGTATGTGGAGCCACGGGAGTCCGAGCCTCTCTGACATGTCCTGCGCCATGACGACGTCGTAGGACTGGTCCTTACCAGATGTGTACAGGGTCACGGACCTGGCGTAGTCCTTGGCGACCGCCGCCACGAGTCCGGAGTCCAGTCCTCCGGAGAAGGCGACTGCCACGTCCTGGTCCTCGACTCCCGCCCTGATGGCGGAGACGATCGCGCGCTGGAGATTCTCGATATCGGCCGACATGCTGGCGGTATCGCCCCCGCCCCTTTTAAGTTTTATAGAGGATTGCGGACCGATCCCCGCACACACCGCGGAGATGCGCGTACGGGACGTCCCGTGCGCCGTGAGCGCGCACGCATCCTGTGTAAAGTGTTAATACCGCCAACCCGTTCCCCATCCCATGGACGGCGTCACACGCATCGGTGTCTCCCTGGAGCCCGAACTTCTCAAGGCTTTCGATGAATCCATCTCCAAGAAAGGATACGTGAGCAGGTCCGAGGCCATACGCGACCTCGTCCGCGACTCCCTCGCGGAGAACGAGTGGAAGAACGAGGACGAGTGGATGGTTGGGACCATCGTCATGGTCTACGACCACACCATGAGCGCCGTCGGCGACAAGCTCACCGACCTGCAGCACGACCACCAGTCGCTGGTCAACACCTCCGTCCACATCCATCTGGACCACGACAAGTGCATGGAGATCCTCATCTGCGAGGGCAGGCTCGGGGACCTCAAGGCGTTCGCCAACGAGGTCACCTCCATAAAGGGCGTCCTCAGGGGAAGGCTGACCATGGCGGCCCCGTCGTCCGGTAACCTCCACCACATCGGCCACAGGAACTGATTCAGACCACTCCGTCCACGCCCAGGACGACCACGGCCACCTTCGGGTCGCTCACGCCGAACCTGGAGCCGATCGCCTCAGCCGACGACGCCGAGGGATAGAACGATACGGCGTCCGCCCCCGGCAGGCCGGGCACCGAAAGACGGCTGGACAGCATCACCATCCTGGCGTCACGGTTCCCGATCAGACCGGGGTAGATCACGAATCCGTCGGATATCCACACCATGTCGTCCCTGTTCTCGAAGAGGTCCCTCATCCCAGGCGGGACGTCGTGTCCTATGACCTCGCCCAGCTCGTCGACCATCTGCATCGTAACCTGCTCCGGGCGCGGGAACGAGGCGTCGCAGAACAATGCGTAGTGCCTTCCCATCGCCGCGCAGTCCAGGATGCCGCGGTTCTCCACCTCCATGCCTCCCGACACCGCCTTTATCGATGACTCGATCCGGCACACCTCGTCCACGAGGTCCCCGTCGAGGGGCTCCGCTCCGACCACTCCAGCCATGGACCTCAGTGCCGAGAGCAGGCCGCACTCGTCCGCTCCCGCCTCCCCGGCACCTATCGCCGACACGATGCTCATGCGGGCAGGAATGCATTGGATGTATAATCCAATTTCGGTGCGTCGTCCTTTTCTTTTAATTATAATACTTACGCGAGGTGACACCCGATTCAAACGTTGTCCGATTAAGTATTAATAAAACCCAAGGCGTGCTGACGAATCGATGAAGAAGCTGATTATCACCGAGAAGGCAAACGCTGCCAGGAGGATCTCCACCATTCTTTCCGACGGTAAGTCGCACTCCTCCACATCCGGCGGCGTGACGGTGATATCCTTCGAGTCCGGAGGCGACGACTACGACGTCGTGAGCCTCAGGGGACACATCATCGAGCTGGACTACCCCAAGGAGTACAACGACTGGAGCGGCACGTCCCCGGTCGACCTGGTCTACGCCCCGCAGGTGAAGACGGTCAGGGTGAAGTCCATCCTCAACATGATCAAGGAGCTCGCGGCCAAGGCCGACGAGATCATCATCGCCACCGACTACGACAGGGAGGGAGAGCTCATCGGCATGGAGACCGTCCGCGAGGCGGGGGCCGACATGAGCATCGTCCGCAGGGCCAAGTTCAGCGCCCTCACCAAGGGCGAGGTTGAGAACGCCTTCAGGAACCTCACCGAGCCGGACAAGAAGCTGGCGGACGCCGCCGAGGCCAGGCAGATCATAGACCTGGCATGGGGTGCCGTGCTCACCAGGCTCATCTCGCTGTCCTCCGGACAGGTCGGGAAGAACTTCATGTCCGTGGGCAGGGTCCAGAGCCCCACCCTGAAGCTTCTGGTGGACAGGCACGAGGAGATCGAGAGCTTCGTGCCCAAGCCCTACTGGGAGATAGTCGGCAAGTTCGGCATACTTGCGTTCAAGGGCTCCCACGAGTCCAACCCGTTCTGGGACAAGGACGAGGCCGAGGCGATCCTCTCCGTGGTCACCGACCACACCGAGGGCACTGTGAAGTCATTCGAGGTCACCCCCAAGGAGGAGTACAGGCCCGCCCCGTTCGACACCACCCAGATGCAGGTGGAGGCCAACAAGATCGGAATCCCGCCCACCACGGCGATGAAGCTGGCCGAGGACCTGTACACCGGAGGTTACATCTCGTACCCCCGTACCGAGAACACCGAGTACCCCAAGACCCTCAACCTGAGGTCCGTGCTCGAGAAGCTCAAGGACGGGGAGTTCAAATCGGAGGCCGAGGAGATCCTGGCCCAGGAGAAGATCATCCCCTCCAAGGGCAAGAGGAGGACCACGGACCACCCGCCCATCTACCCCACCGCGGGAGCGTCGGCAGACAAGATGAAGGGCGACAAGTGGAAGCTGTACGAGCTCATCGTCAGGAGGTTCCTGGCGACCGTCGCACCCAACGCCGAGTCCGAGGTCACCAACTGCGTCATCGACGTGGGAGGGGAGAACTTCAACGCCGAGGGCTACGTCCTGAAGAAGAAGGGATGGAAGAAGTACTACGGCAAGTACCTGAAGTCCTCCGACTCCAAGCTGCCCGCTCTGAAGGTCGGCGACAAGGTCGACATCAGGTCCATGAGCATCGTCGAGTCGGAGACCAAGCCGCCGTACAGGTACAACCAGGGTTCGCTGATCCAGGAGATGGACAGGCTCCAGCTGGGGACCAAGTCCACCAGGCACGACATCATCGGGAAGCTGTACTCCAGGAATTACGTCCAGGGCAACTACATGATCCCCACCCCCAGCGGGATCGCGCTGACCAAGGCGCTTGAGAACCACGGCGGGGGGATCACCGAGCCGGACATGACGGCCAAGCTCGAATCGGACATGCTGAAGATCATGGACGGCGAGCGCACCCTCGACTCCGTGGTCACCGAGTCCCAGGACATGCTCCACGACGTGGCCCAGAAGATATCCGACGACTCCGAGGAGATCGGCACGGAGATCAAGGCCGCCCTCAGGTCGCAGCAGCACATCGGCATATGCCCGTCCTGCGGCAACAACATGACCATCAAGAGGTCGAAGAACGGGAACTTCATCGGATGCGACGGCTACCCGGAGTGCAAGCGCGCCTACCCGGTGCCCAGGGGCGCCCTCATCCAGACCGTGGACAGCGTGTGCCCCGTCTGCGGGCTCCCGCAGCTCAGGATCATCAGGAAGGGCAACCCGCCCTCGCTGCAGTGCATAGACCCCAAGTGCACCAGCAACACCGAGAAGAACGACCTTGGCCCCTGCCCCACCTGCGAGAAGGGAAGGCTCAGGATCATGTACTCCAAGGCCGGCAAGAGGTTCGCCGGATGCTCCGAGTGGCCCGCGTGCACCCAGACCTATCCGCTCAGGCCCAGGGGCAGCATCTCCTACGCCGGCAGGCAGTGCACCATATGCAAGGCCCCCATGATCAGCCTCGGGAACACCGAGGAGTGCATCAACCCGGACTGCCCCGGAAGGAAGAGGTCCAAGTCCAAGAAGGCCGAGAAGACCGAGGCGGACAAGGCCGAGACGCCGACAGAATGAGCCCGTTATAAACCCATTAAATAGGCTTTTTATGGTAACACGAATATTGAATTCGTGTTACAGTTTAATCTTCTTAAAACGATGCATTTTTGAACGCGCTCAGAAAAGCTCGCAGTCGGCTTCGTCGACCCCGTTGAAGTGGTCGTTGAGAGCGTCGATCTCGCGGGATATCCTTGCGTTCCTGCAAGTCATGCACTCGAGTTCCTTGCCGAGGCTGAGACGCAGCTTCATCTCCGAGCGGTCCAGAATCACTATGCGACCGCACTCACAGTACACACTCATGGCTGCGTTTCCGCAGATTCTGTCCAGAGTACGCAGGTTTGCGTTGCGTGACGCGTAGCTACCGCTGTAGGAATCGTCTTCCTCGATCAATTCTCTCCCCCGAGATTACGCACTGATACGGAGCCTCCAATCCCATCCATAGGCTCCATACACGCGCCTATCTCCCTATGCCTATGCCCAATATAAGCCTTGCCACATGGCTTCTTAGACTGGAATTTCTATCCAGCCCTAACGCCGTTGAATCCCTGATTTAGGTGTTTTGACAATGGGTTAATTTTAAATATATCCTGTTTACGAAAATCGGGCCACGAAATCCGCAGAAAACGGCGAAACGGAACCTGAACGAATCGTTTAAATAATGTTGGCGACGACCCCGGAGGGCCGCCGCCGTTGATGTTTGGATCAGATCCTGAACTTCGAGACGCCGGGGAACCTGGCCTTGGAGCCGAGCTCCTCCTCGATCCTAAGGAGACGGTTGTACTTGGCCGTCCTCTCCCCGCGGGCGGGCGCGCCGGTCTTGATCTCGCCGGATCCCCAACCGACGGACAGGTCGGCGATGGAGGTGTCCTCGGACTCCCCGGACCTGTGGGATACAACGACGTTGTATCCGTTGTCGAAGCTCATCTGCGCGGCGTCTCCGGACTCGGTGATGGTTCCGATCTGGTTGACCTTGAGCAGGAGCGCGTTGGCCGCGCCCTCGTCGATACCGCGCCTGAGGCGCTTGCTGTTGGTGACGAACAGGTCGTCTCCGACGATCTGCACGTGGCTGCCGATCTTCTTCGTGAGCTCGGCGGTGGCCGCGAAGTCGTCCTCGAAGAAGGGGTCCTCGATGCTGATCAGCGGGTGGGCCTTGGTCAGCTCGACGTAGTGGTCGGCCAGCTCGCCGGCGCTCAGCTTCATGTCGTCGACGTCGTAGACGCCGTCCTTGTAGAACTCCGAGGAGGCGGCGTCGATGGCGAGGAACACGTCCTTGCCGGGCATGTATCCCGCATCGGACACGGCGGACACTATGGTGGAGAGGGCCTCGTCGACGGTGTCCAGGGGCGGGGCGAACCCTCCCTCGTCGCCGATGTTGATTGCTCCCACTCCGTACTTCGACTTCAGGATGGACTTGAGGTGCATGTAGACCTCGGAGGACATCCTCAGGCACTCGGAGAAGGACTCGGCGCCGGCGGGGATGATCATGCACTCCTGGATCCTCAGGTTGCCTCCGGCGTGCTTTCCGCCGTTGATGATGTTCAGCATCGGCACGGGGAGCGTGACGTGGTCCCCTCCGATGTGCTCGTAGATCGGAACGCCCTCTGCGAAGGCTCCGGCCCTTGCGACGGCGAGGGAGACGGCGACGGTCGCGTTCCCTCCGAGCCTGGTCTTGTTCTCGGTGCCGTCCAGCTCGATCATGGCCTCGTCGATCGCCCTCTGGTCGGTGGGGTCCATCCCGGTGATCTTCCCGGCGATCTCGGTGCGGATGTTCTCGACGGCCTTGAGCACGCCCTTTCCGCCGTACCTGTCGCCTCCGTCCCTGAGCTCGTGGGCCTCCCAGGTCCCGGTGGACGCCCCCGAGGGCGCGATGGCCGTGATCCTGTGGCCTTTGACGGTGACCTCCGCCTCGACTGTGGGGTTCCCCCTGGAGTCGAGGACCTCCCTTGCCCAAACCTTCTCGATCTGCATTGAATTCACTCCTTGTCGTACTTGTACATGCCGTGCAGCAGTATGCTGCGGTCCTTGTCGGTGAGAGGTGCGGAGCTCACCGACAGGGCGAAAGTGCAGGCCTTGGTGGTCCCGGACCTAAGCTCCCTGAGCATTATGAGGGACTTGTTTATCCCGTTGGCCTCGATTATGTCCCCGAATGTGTCAAAGACCACCACGGGCTTCGACTTCTCCGATATGAACTGTGAGATGCGGACGATCAGCGACCCCAGGCCCTGGATCTCCATGGATCCAGACCTCCCGCTGGATGTCAGGGGCACGACGTCCATGCTGACGTAGCTGAACCTCTCCTTGATGGCCTTGGCCCTGTCGGACGTGATGATGAGAATGCTGTACTCGTTGGTGTCGAAGTTGGACACGAACTCGTAGATCTTCTCGGGCTCGGGCTCGAACATCACGTACGACTTCCCGAACTCTATGCCGCTCTCGGACAGGTCCGGAGGCGCCTCGACGGGCTCCGGCTTCTTCCTGCGCAGGATGCCGCCCTGGCGGCCCTCCTTCTGCTTCTTCTTGCGCTTGGACTTCCTGCCCGACTCGGCCTCCACGGCCTCGGCCTCGGAGATCTTCATCTCCTCCAGGACGTCCAGGATGTCCGACGACTTGAACGGCTTGTTCACCCACCCCTTGATGTAGGGGTTGTCCGTGGGCGCGAGCTCGGCGGCAGACTTGATGAGGATGACCTTGAGGTCGATGTTTGGAAGCTCCTCCTTGGCGCGGGATATGACGTGCATCCCGTCCTCGTCCCCGACCCAGGAGTCCAGCATGACCACGTCCGGCTCGAAGGACTTGATCTTCTCGACCGCCTCGTCGACGGTGCTGGCCATGCGCACGTTGTGGTCCCTCTCCACGAGGATGTCCCTGATGATCTCCTGGACCGCCACGTTGTCGTCGACTATGAGAATCTTCATCCGGCGTCAGCTCCGCCAGGTCATCATGATGGAGCCATATAACATATCTGATAGCCCAAAAAATTCATGGATCGGGGCCCCGGCCATAGCCGGAGCTGGTCCGAATGAGAACCGGCCGATGGCCGGCCGTAAAAATCAATGTGAAGCAGCAATCACTGCTTCCTGCTCTCTTTGGCCTTGGGCCTAAGGTCGCGGGACCCGCACTTCCTGCACTTGTCAGCCTTCTTGGGGTTGGTGGCGTAGCAGGACATGCAGACGGTCTTGTCAAGGAGCCTTGCCTCGGCCTCTTTGAAGCGTGCCATTTTTATTCCTCTGGGACAGCGAATAAAGAGGTAATATAAAAAGGATTCAGCCGTCCCTTTTATAAAGGACCGGATGGGGCGGAACCGACACCGTCCGCCGCTCACCAGAGGGAGCCGAACAGCCTTGAGAGGACCTCCCTGTCGCAGTCCAGACAGTAGTCCACGAACCCGGCCAGGTCCCCGGGGTCCGAGACGAACACCTCGTACTCTCCCCTGGTGCGGAGGAACTCCGCCTCGGTCGAGACGTACTGGAACTCCTTGTCCGTCCTACCCAGCAGCTGGGCGTACCATATCCTGGCCACCGTCCCCGTCCCAGCTCCGAAGGGCCTCGCGGCCAGGATCCCGCGGTGGGCTATTGCGGCGATGACCGTCATCGGGAGGTCCGACATGAAGCAGCGGTCGAAAAGGTCCTTCAGCCTCTCCTGTGCGCCCTCGGTGAAGCCGCGGTCGTCCGGATGGGTTATCTCGTGCACCCTCTGCAGGGAGTCCGGGTCCCACAGGTCCACCTCGTCGGCCATGGCGTACGCGGCCCTCAGGATGCTGGGGTCCAGGGACTCGAAGGTGGCCAGGGCCTCGACGGACCTGTCCCTGACATCCTCGCGTATGGTTATCGAGCAGAGCCCCTCGAGGGCGCCGCCGCACAGGTGCATGAGCCTGTCGACCTCCGCCATCTTGGAGAGCGTCCCCTCGCCGGGTGTGAAAAGATCGTCCGAACCCGTCACGACCGAAAGAACGTCGTCCATCTATTTACGGATGGAGCCGGGATCAGGGGAAAAGCGAGCGCTGCTGACGGAAGTCCTCCAGCATCCCGACCTTCGACCCGGGCATCTCGTGGGTCACGAAGTCGGGCTCCAGGAGCTCCACCAGCCTCAGGCATGCGGGGTCGGAGAACGGCATGTGCTGGTCTATGCTCGAGATATGGCCGAAGGCGTCGGAGATGTACGCCATCAGGTCCCCGCCCGGGCGCCTCTCCTCGAAGGTGCTGCGGTAGGGCCAGGAGGCGCTCCAGTGGAGATGCATCGTGGTCACCCTGTCCACCAGGTCCGAGCAGTACCCGGAGAAGATGCGCTCCAGCGCCGCTATGCCGTCCTGCTCGGTATCCACGCCGGGAAGGCAGTTCATCATGTGGCCGGTGTCCAGGCATATGCCCCAGCCGTCGAACTCCAGGCGGGACTCCAGGCGCCTGAAGTCGGTGTCGTCCAGCAGCCTGAGGCCGGCCCACCACAGGTTCTCGAAGAGGATGGGGAACGGGGGCTCTCCGCCCGGGAATCCGGACACGACCTCGTTCATCATCTCCGCGGTGCAGTCTATTACCCTGCCGCCGTCCAGCGTGGGCTCCCTGAGGATCAGCCCGTCCAACTCGCCGTCCCCTGCGTGGAACACCCCGTATGCCGGGTCCAGGACGGACGCGCACTCGATCGCCCTGGTGACGTTGGCGACCACATCCTCCCTGCTCCTCCCGAACATGTAGAAGCGGGAGTAGTCGTCGTCCATCTCGTAGGGCCTTCCCTCCCAGGCGGCCATCCAGTCGGTGGCGTACGGGAGGTGGACCGATTCGGTAACCCATCTGTACCAGGGGTCCGGGACGTCGTACGATGTCAGCAGCTCCAGCCCGTCGGCTCCTACAGAATCAAGTGTGGAGCGGGCGTCGTCGCCGAGGACCGACCTGTCCTCGTAGACGGTGTAGCTCAGGAGGTGGCGCATGTCAGAACATGTTGAGGGCGGCCGACACCGCGGCCTCCACCGCGGACGTGTGGGTGTCCCCGCCGCCGATGATCAGGGCGTCGGACTGCGTTATGCCGGTCTCCTTGCGGATCTTGTACGCGGACTCCGGATCCTTCTCATCGAGGTTCCAGTCCGGAGGGATCATCAGGTTGCCGTCGCGGATGACGATGGTGGTGCACCCCTCCCCGCCGACCTTGATCCCGATGTCCCTCTGCTCCATCCCGTTGTTGACCTTGTCGGCACCTCCGAGGACCAGCACGGCCTGCTGGAACTTGCCCACCACGGAGCCCTCGACGTAGATGTCCACGGGCCTGATGGGCAGCTGGGACAGGAACGCCTGGCCGGCCTTGGTGATGGTTATGCCGGTCTGCTTGATCAGGATGAAGTCCCACTCTTTGAGGGTGTCTATGATCCTGCGCATGCTCCCCTCTCCGACTCCTACCTCCTCGGCCAGTCTCTTGCGGCCCATGCGCCTGCCGTCAGACAGGATATGGAGGGCCCAATAGACGTTGGCGTCGTTGAAACGGAACATTGGACCGAACTGCGGTTCATCAATAATCTTCATAGACACACCAGTTGGATGATAATGCAAGTCATAGTGCTTAAAGATGCCCCTAGAGGGTACTCGAAGTCGCTCGAAGAAATGTAGTATCCCCAGCCGTCTGGCTGGGGTAAGGTGTTTAAAAACGTGATCCTCAGAAGGTGCGGACCTTTCCGTCGATGATCATGTCGGAGACCTTGTCAACATTGTCCAGCCAGTCGGCGGCGATGGACTCGGCCTCGGCCTTCCACTTACCGAGGTTGGGGTTCTCCTCGGCGTCGGGGAGCACGATCTGCACGGAGGCGTTGAGGGGCTCGGAGACGGGCTTTCCGATCTGGGACAGGAGCCTGACCCTGATCTCGGCCTCGTTGGTGACTTGCTTGGCGACGTCGTCGGCGATGAGCTTGGACATGACGTTGTAGATCTTTCCGATGTGGGTGATGGGGTTCTTTCCGGAGGTGGCCTCCATGGACATGGGCCTGTAGGGGGTGATCAGACCGTTGCATCTGTTACCCCTTCCGACGGATCCGTCGTCTCCCATCTCCTGGGACATTCCGGTGCAGGTGAGGTAGTAGACTCCGCGGTCGTAGTCGTCTCCGGTGTTGATGTCCAGCTTGAAGTTGACCTTCTCGCCGCCGATGATCTTCAGGGCGTTGTCGTAGACGCTGTCGTACAGGTCCTTGATGGAGGACTGGTAGTGGCCGGCGTCGTCGATGCGCTTGTCGATCATGGCGCAGGCGACGGTCATGGTGATGTCGCTTCCGACCCTGGAGGCCATGACCTTGACGTCCTGACCGGTCTCGGGGAGCTTGCTCTTGAGGGCGCCGTTGATGTACTCCTCGGTCTGGAGAACGAGGGTGTCGGTGAGGGAGTAGGGGGCGTATCCGACACCGAAGGAGGTGTCGTTGGCCAGGTGGCCGGATGCCTTGTAAACTCCGGTGAGGTCGTCGGATCCCATTCCGAGCTTGGCGTCCAGGATGATCTCGGAGTCCACATCGAGGTTGGGGAAGGTCTTCCTCAGGTACTCCCTGGCTGCCTTGAGAGCTACAGGCTTGCAGGGCAGGGACTTCAGGTCCTCGCCCTCTCCGACGTGGGTTGTGGCGCGTCCGACGAGGAGGATGTAGGACGGGTCGATGATGTGTCCGCCTCCGAACTTGGGAGCGGCCTGACCGGCGGCGATCTGGGTCTCGTCGGTGTTGTGGTGGAGGACGTGGCCGAACTCCTTCTTGTACATCTTGCACAGGGCCTTGCTGACCTCCTCGGCGAGGGCGTCGGCGACACTGTCGGGGTGTCCGATTCCTTTCCTCTCGACGATCTCGACGCGTTTCATGGGGACGGGGATCTCGTTGAGACCCTCTACGTAGATGTTCTTGCTCATCTGAATAACCTCTTGAGCAAGGCAATATTTTTCCATTAATAAATAGTGTGGTGGGAATTATTCTTATACGAATATCGTCTTAGCGCCTGGCATGAACTTCCCCCCGGCGTCGGACATCAAGCGCATCCGCAAGTCCCTGGACATCACCCAGACGGAGCTGGCTGCGGCGTCCGGCGTCAGCCAGAGCACCATCGCCAAGATCGAGCGCGGAAGGATGTCCGCCAGCTACGAGACGGTGGTCAGGCTCTTCGAGACCCTGGACAGCATCGGCAAGGAGGAGAGAAGGGACCTGACGGCGGCAGACGTAGCATCCGACAAAGTCGTGACCGTGCAGAGCACCGACAGGGTGCACCAGGCCTCCGACCTCATGAGGGCCACCGGATACTCCCAGCTGCCGGTCCTCAAGGGCGACGTCCCGGTGGGGAGCATATCCGAGGGGGGGATCTTCGACCTCCTGAGACAGGGGACCACCATGGAGCAGCTCGGCCAGACCGTGATATCCAAGGTCATGGACGAGTCCTACCCGGTGGTGGCGGACAGCACCCCCATCTCCTCGGTGACCTCGCTGATGGGCAGCGCCGGAGCGGTTCTGGTGTCCAGGAAGGGGAAGATAGTCGGCATGATAACCAACGCCGACATGCTGAAGCTGATCTGAGGAAGATCAGCGGTTCTCAGGGGTGCGGACCCCGTCGTAGCGGAGCCCCGCGGAGGTGAGGGTGAACAGTCCCATGTCCTCCGCCACGTATGATTCAGGGAACACCGACCTGGCCTCCGCCTCCACGGCGGAGCGGTCGTCGTAGCGGTTGCTTATGTGTGTGAGGATGAGATGTCTGGCACATGCGTCCCTGGCGATCTCCGCGGCCTGGCGGGCGGTGGTGTGGAAGTGGTCGACCGCCTGCGCCGCCTCCGACTCCATGTACGTGGCCTCGTGCACGATCACGTCCGCTCCCCTGACGGCCTCGTCCTCCGTGGGGCACGGACGGGTGTCGCCGCTGTACGCCACCCTCTGCCCCGGGATCACCGGGCCGATGACGTCCTCCGGTCTCACACCGTTCACGGTCTCGCCGTTCTTCAGGCGGGCCATGTCGCGACCGGACGTCACGCCCATGGAGCGGGCCTTCGCGGCGTCCAGCTTCCCAGGCCTCTGCCTGTCCTGGACCACGTACCCGACGGATGCGATGCCGTGGTCCGTGGCGTACACCGTCACGGTGAGCCCGTTGACATCCAGGGACTCCCCTCCGGACACCTCCCTGACCTCGACTGGATACTGCGTCTCGCCCTCTGTTACCGACATCATGGCCTCCAGAGCCGCCCCGACGCCCGGGGGTCCGCAGACCAGCAGCGGGTCGGTGCGGTTGGACAGGCTCATGGTCTGCAGCAGTCCGGGAAGGCCGAATACGTGGTCGCCGTGCAGATGCGTGATGAGCACAGCACGGATCTTCATGAAGGAGAATGGGGAGAGCATCAGCTGACGCTGCGATCCCTCCCCGCAGTCGAGGAGGATTATGTCGGAACCGCTCCTCACGGCTATGCATGAGGTGGAATGCTCCTTGGACGGCACCGCGGCGCTCGTCCCCAGAAACAGTATCTCCATCAGTAGTAGGAGTCGAGTTCCCTGTCGGTCTTGGTCTGCTTCTTGAACTCCTTGTAGTGCTCCTTGCACAGGTGGACCTGACGCAGATCGTTGGATTTCAGGGACAGCGAGGTCTTGGCGACCTGCTTGATGTTGAAGGACCTCTCAGCCGGGTTGCTGCAGCCCTGCACGTCGCAGGTCTCCTCCGCAGCACCGTGTTTTGCCAATGCCATGACCGGTGTAACCTCCTGACACATAGATATAGCTGGCTACGGAGAACGCGTGGAAGACGAGGGAACGCCGCGGCGTCCCGGACTCGTGCCCGGGGCAAGGGTTCCGCCACGGCGTCATATGTATCGACGGCAACCGACATAACCCCATCCACGAACATGTACGGGACGCCCTCCCTGACCGCGCTGGCTCCCATGAAATCATCATTTTTATGTACGACTCAGTGGCATGTGGTCGGCGATGACCAAGGTATCCCCGTCCATGCTCTCCGCCGATTTCTCCAGATTCGGGGAGGAGCTCGTCCGCATTGAGAAAGCCGGTGCCGACTGGGCGCACCTGGACGTCATGGACGGGATGTTCGTCCCCAACATCACCTTCGGGGCACCCGTCATAAAGTCCATCAGAAAGTACTCGGACATGCCGTTCGACGCCCATCTGATGATCCAGGACCCGGTCAGGTACGTCGACGACTTCGCCGCGGCCGGGTGCGACTGCATCACCGTGCACTGCGAGGCCACCGGGGACATCCACGCCGCCATGAACAGGATCGACAAGAAGGGGCTGAGGGTCGGCATATCGCTGAACCCGGAGACCCCCGTGGAGGACGTGTTCCCGTACCTGGAGGACGCGGACATCGCCCTCGTCATGACCGTCCATCCGGGATTCGGCGGCCAGTCGTTCATAGAGGACTGCGTCGGCAAGATAACCGCGATCAGGGAGTGGGCCAACAGGAACAACCCGAGCCTGGAGATATCCGTGGATGGCGGGATCAACTCCATCACCGGGAAGACCTGCGTGTCCGCGGGCGCGTCCGTCCTGGTGGCCGGGTCGTCGCTCTTCAAGCTGGACGACATGGCCCCGACCATCGCCGAATGGAAGACGTACGGCCCCAACCGCGGGTGATGGCATGGGAGTCAACCTTTCACCCATCACCGAGGCCACGGAGATCGAGCTCTCGGACCTCCGCGGGAAGAGCGTCGCCATAGACGCGTACAACACGATATTCCAGTTTCTCTCCATCATAAGGCAGCCGGACGGGAAGCCCCTCCAGGACTCCCAGGGGCGCGTGACGTCCCATCTGTCCGGGATCCTGTACCGCACCGCCAACCTCATCGAAGCGGGCATCGAGCCGTCCTTCGTCTTCGACGGCAAGCCCAACGAGATGAAGGCAGGGACCATCGAGGAGCGCATAGCCCGCAGGGAGAAGGCCATGGTGGAGTATCAGCAGGCCCTGGAGGAGGGAGACCTGAAGAAGGCGTTCTCCAAGGCGCAGCAGACCTCCCGCATGACGCCCGACATCCTGGAGACGTCCAAGGAGCTCCTGACGCTGCTCGGCATACCGGTGGTCCAGGCCCCCAGCGACGGCGAGGCCCAGGGCGCGTACATGTGCATGAAGGGCGACGTCTACGCCTCCGCATCCCAGGACTACGACTCCATACTGTTCGGGGCCCCGCTCCTGGTGAGGAACCTCACGATCTCCGGCAGGAGGAAGGTCCCCGGCAAGAGCGTCTACAAGGACGTCAAGACCGAGGTCGTGGACTCCGCCAAGATGCTGGAGGACCTCGGGATCACCAGGGAGCAGCTGGTGGACGTCTGCATCATGATCGGTACGGACTTCAACGCCGGCGTCCCCGGGATCGGACCGAAGAAGGGCCTGAAGCTGATCCAGAAGCACGGCGACCTGGCGACGGTCATGGCGAAGACCGACATCGACATACCCGAGTACGAGGACGTGAGGGCCATATTCCTAAACGGCCCGAGATCCGACGACTACTCCGTGAAGCAGGGCAAGGCCGACCCGGAGGGCGTCCTGGAGCTGATGACCGACCACGGGTTCTCGGCGGACAGGGTGACCACGGTCCTCAACAAGATAGAGGCCGCCCGCAAGGCCGAGTCCAACAGAAGGAAGCAGAGGTCCCTGGACCAATGGTTCTGAACACTGACGACGGATGCGACGTCGTGGTCGCCGCCGGTCCCGACGTCGACGGAGCGGTCGCTTTCTACACCGACGGATGCTCCGAGATGGTTGAGGACCTGCTCCCGGACGGGTGCAGGTGCGTTTACCCTCCGGCGCGGATGGTGCGTGACGCCGCGGAGGACGGCGGGCTGATCGTCGCGAAGGACGGAGGGAGGATCGTCGCCGCCTGCATCCTGAACCGGAGTCCCGACGACGCGTACCTGGGAGCCAGATGGCTTACGGACCTCCCCGAGGGAGTTCCTCGTGCTCCACGCACTCCGCGTGTCCCCCGACCACAGGGGGATGGGGCTGGCGGGGAGGCTCCTGGAGAAAGTGAGAGACCTGGCCCGCGCCAGGGGGTTCCGCTCGGTGAGGCTGGACTGCCTGGAGGGCAACGAGGGGGCGTTCAGGCTGTACGAGTCCCACGGCTTCGTCCGGACCGACGTCGTGACGATCACCTACGAGGACATCGGCTCCCCTCGGCGCTTCCGCCTCTTCGAGCTGGTCCTCCGAGATGGCGTCAGCACTTCACGGTCAGCTTCACCAGGCTGCACCCCTCGGCGAGCCTCCTACTGAACACGTCGCGGCACCTCTTGTAGCTCTGGAACTTCTTCTCGGCGGCCTCCACGTCGCCGTAGACCTTCCAGCACCCGATGCACCTGCTGCACTTGCCCTCGTTCTCGATGTAGCCCTTGACGTCCTCCATGGGGTAGTCCAGGAAGACGCCGACCTCGGGCGGCATCAGGGGGCAGTGCGCGAACCTGTCGAAGAGCTCCGCCAGGGTAGACGAGCAGCTGCGGGCCGCGTATCCGTAGCAGGCGAGGAACTCCCTCACCTCCGGATCCCCCAGACGGGCCTCCAGCAGCTTCGGGCGGTAGACGTAGAGCAGGCATCCCTCGTCGTCGACGACCAGGAAGTCCATGCGGAGCCCCCTGTGGGAGAGCTCGTACTCCAGTTCGGAGACCTGCTCGAGAATACCATGAGGGTCGGAGTTCACCCTGAACATGCTCCCGCACTTGAATCCGGCGAGAGTGGGCGCACAGTGACGGACTATGCGCTCGTGCAGGTCCGGGACGGAGGTTTCAGCATCCCCGGGGCATGTCTCAGTTTCGGGGGTGCCGGGCTCATGGAATACTATGTCGGAAAGTCCCCTTCCGCTGCACTGGTCAAGGTGTTCCGGCCTCATGGTGTTTAGGACATCCTAAAGAAAGTATATAATGATTTAGGCTTGATTAAAAATTTGTAAACCAACCTAAAAGACTGGTTCGGGGGCGGTACCGATAAACATTCGCCGCAGGATACCTCGGTACATGGAAGGACAGGGGTTCGCGGACGCGCATCTGCATGTGGCCGAGTCTGGTTTCAGCCTCCGCTATCCCGACATCGGCCGGGCGGAGGTCCTGTTCGGATGCACCGCCAGACCCTCGGAGTGGGATGCCATGTCGTCCTGCGGTGTCCGGGGGACGGTCAGGTTCTACGGCGTCCATCCCTGGTACTCCGGCGAATGGGATGAAGGAACCGCCTCGAGGCTGATCCGCATCCTGGAGGACGACCCCTGCGCCCATGTGGGGGAGATCGGCCTGGACTCCAAGCGCGGTGAGCTCTCCGGACAGATGCCCGCCTTCGAGGGGCAGCTGGACATCGCCTCGGACCTGGGGAGGATGGTCAACATCCACATGGTGGGATGCGAGAAGGAGGTCCTGGACGCTGTCCGTGCGCATGCCAGGGGATGTGGGGCCGTGATCCTGCATTCGTTCTCGTCCGAGAGCTACGTCAGGCCGTTCGCCGAGGCGGGCTGCCTCTTCTCCCTGAACCCCCGCATCCTGGCAAGGTCGGACGCGCGCCTGGTGCGCCTGGTCTCCGCCATACCAGAGGACAGGCTGCTGCTTGAGACCGACGCCCCCTACGTCCCGAGGGACTTCTCGGGGATGGCGGACTTCGCGGAGAGGCTGGCGGAGAGGACCGGGAACACCGGCGAAGGGTTGATGACGAGGACGCTGGATAACGCTAGGAGGATCGCTGATGTCTGAGATGAGCGAGAGGACGGGACTGCTGGTGGGCGAGGAGGGCATAAGGCGGCTCTCCGAGGCGTCGGTCATACTGGCGGGCGTCGGAGCCGTGGGCGGATACGCCCTGGAGGGCCTCGTCAGGGCGGGGATCGGCAGGATCCGCGTGGTTGACGCCGACACCTTCAGCGGCAGCAACCTCAACCGCCAGATACTGGCGACCGTAGACACCGTGGGAAGGCCCAAGGCCGACGTGGCGTGCGAGAGGGCCAGGTCGATCAACCCGGACATCGAGATCGAGCCGATGAGGGTCCTGGTGGACGACAGCACCGTCGACGAGATCCTGTCCGGGGACTTCGACATCCTGGTCGACGCCATAGACACGGTCAGATGCAAGATATCGCTCCTTAGGAAGGCGTCCGAAGTCGGCATCCCCACGTTCTCCTCCATGGGCGCCGCCCTGCACCTGGACACGCAGAGGATCCGCGTGGCTCCGCTGAGGAATACGTCCGTGTGCCCCCTGGCCGGTGCGGTCAGGAAGGGCCTCAGGGACGTGGACACGTCAGACATAACCTGCGTGTTCTCAGACGAGCCGCCGGTGTCCGTCCCCACCGAGAGGGACGAGCACGGCAAGAGCGTCCTGGGCTCCCTCCCCACGGTCCCGGCGGTGTTCGGCATGACCCTGGCCAACCTGGCCATCGCAAGGGTGCTGGACGGACGGAAAATCCTTTAACCGACCGCCCAATCACCCTGGCATGAGCAAAGGCAACATCAAGCTGATGGGAGTCGCGGCCGTCGTCATCGTCGTCTGCCTCCTGGTGTCCTGGGTCTACATGTGAGGACCTTCCACCTGCTTTTTCCTGAAACGAGAAATATGACCTGCGGAGCCGTCAGGCTCCACACCGGTCAGCGACATCCGCGCCCTCCGGCCGGACCTCGACAGTCTTTTATCGTATGCGAGGATAGCCGACCGAAAGACCCCCGGGAAAAGAGAACTCCCGGGACATGAGGGAATGCGATGATAAAGCAGATCCGCGCCAATTATAACGCCAAGGACATCGAGAAGGATGTCCAGGCATACTGGGACGAGACCGACGCCTACCACAAGACGAAAGAGCACCGCGCCGAGGGCGAGAGGTTCTACTTCGTCGACGGGCCCCCCTACACCACCGGGGCCATCCACCTCGGGACGGCGATGAACAAGACCGTCAAGGACATCCTGATCAGGTACTGGAGGATGTGCGGCTACAACGTCCGCGACCAGCCCGGGTTCGACATGCACGGCCTCCCGATCGAGGTCAAGGTGGAGAAGAACATCGGCGTCCACTCCAAGAAGGACATCGAGGAGCAGGGCATCGACAAGTTCGTCAACACCTGCAAGGAGTTCGCCCTGGGCCTCCACGCCGACATGACCGAGCAGTTCAAGCAGCTCGGGGTGTGGATGGACTGGGAGCACCCCTACCAGACGATCAAGCTGGACTACCTGGAGTCCGCGTGGTGGACCATCCAGAAGGCCGAGGAGAAGGGACTCCTCAAGGCCTCCAGCAGGGTCGTCACCTGGTGCCCCAGATGCGAGACCGCGCTGGCGGAGGCGGAGATCGAGTACTGGGACGAGACCGACCCCTCGATCATGGTGAGGTTCCCCCTCAGGGACGGCACCGGATCGCTCCTCATCTGGACGACCACACCGTGGACCCTCGCCGCCAACATGGCGGTGGCCGTCCACCCCGACTTCGACTACGCCAGGGTCAGGATGTCCGGCGCCAAGGGCACCGAGGACGTCATCATCCTGGAGTCCCAGGCGGAGTACGTCATGCAGAAGGGCGGTTACGAGAGCTTCGAGGTCCTTGAGAGGATGAAGGGCTCCCAGCTGGAGGGCCTGGACTACATGCCCCCCTTCGAGCTGGAGGCCGCCCCGTCCAGCGAGTGGTCCTGGAGGGTCCTGCTTGCAGACTACGTCGAGGAGGACAACACCGGACTGGTCCACACCGCGCCCGGACACGGACCCGACGACTACGAGACCGGTAAGAGGTACGGCATCGCGCCGTTCTGCCCCGTGGCCGAGAACGGCAGGTACACCGACGAGTTCCCGATGCTGGCCGGCAAGAAGGTCAAGACCGTCGCGGACGAGGTCATCAAATACCTGGACGAGAGGAACCTCCTGTTCAACACCAGCAAGATCAAGCACAGGTACGGGCACTGCTGGAGGTGCAAGTCCCCGATCATCTACAGGAACACCAGGCAGTGGTTCGTCACCGTCCCCGACATCAAGGACAGGATGCTGGAGGAGATCGACCGCGTCAAGTGGGTCCCCGACTGGGCCGGGTCCACCAGGGAGAGGAACTGGGTGGAGAACGCCAGGGACTGGTGCATCTCCAGGCAGAGGTACTGGGGGATCCCCATGCCCGTCTGGGAGTGCGAGTGCGGCGAGAGGAAGGTCGTCGGACAGTACGAGGAGCTCAAGGAGGGCGAGGGGTACACCGAGGGCATGGACACCCACAGGCCCTGGATCGACGGCGTCACCTTCACCTGCCCCAAGTGCGGAAAGACCATGCACAGGGTCCCCGACGTCCTGGACGTCTGGTTCGACTCCGGAGTCGCCGCTTGGGCCGACCTCGGATACCCCAGGAGGAAGGACGAGTTCGACCTCTGGTGGCCGCCGAGGTTCATCGTGGAGGCCCACGACCAGACCCGCGGATGGTTCTACTCCCAGCTGGGAGCCGGAGTCATATCCTTCGACCGCGCGCCCTACGACGAGGTCATGATGCACGGATGGGTGCTCGACCCCAAGGGACAGAAGATGTCCAAGTCCCTGGGCAACGTCATCGAGCCCCTGGAGCTCATCGACCAGGTCGGAGCAGACTCTCTGAGATACTACCTGATCAAGAGCAACGCCCCCTGGGAGGACACCGCCTTCCAGAAGGACGGGCCCAAGAACGCCAGGAAGGTCCTGAACACCTACTGGAACGTGGTGAACTTCTCGTCCACCTACATGCTCATCGACGGCTACGACCCCGATGCGCACACCCTGGAGGAGATGTCCCCCTACCTGAGGGACGAGGACCGCTGGATGATCTCCAGGACCGAGAGGATGGTGGCCTCCGCCACCGAGTTCATGGAGTCCAGGGAGCTGCACAAGCTGGCCAGGATGCTGGAGGACTACATCATGGAGGACCTCTCCAGATGGTACGTCTGTCTGGTCAGGGACAGGTCCTGGTCCGAGGACGGGGACATGGCCAACGACAAGAACGCGTCCTACTTCACCCTGCACTACGCAATCATGAAGACCGCGCTGGTGCTGGCGCCGGTGGCCCCCTACATCGCGGAGGAGGTCTACCAGCACATGGGCGGCAAGATGCTCACCGTCCACATGGAGGACTGGCCGAAGTGCGACCCGTCCCTCATCGACGAGGAGATCGAGCACAGCATGTCCCTGGTCAGCGGCATCGTTGACATCGTGGCCGCCGAGAGGGCTAAGATGGGCTCCAAGCTCAGGTGGCCCCTGCTCCAGGTATTCGTCCGCGGCAACGACGCCGACGTGAACAAGGCCGTGAAGAGGTTCGACTCCGTCCTCTGCGACCAGGCCAACGTGAAGAAGATCGTGTACCTCGGCAAGGACGAGATCCCCGCCTCCGAGATGGAGCCCGTGGAGTTCGACGAGGGCACCATCTTCATCGACTTCAGCGTCACGCCGGAGATCGAGGCCGAGGGCTACGCCAGGGAGCTCATCAGGAGGATCCAGCAGATGCGCAAGGACATGAAGCTCAACGTCGAGCAGTTCATCGTCTGCCAGGTCTCCGCCGAGGAGAGGCTGGTCGGCCTCTTCGAGACGTGGAAGGACCACATCTCCAACGAGGTCAGGGCCAAGTCCCTGACGTTCACCGGATCCCCCGAGGGAGCCCAGGTCAAGACCTGGGACGTCACCGGCAAGGAGATCACCATAGGCATCTCACCTGTGGAGTGATCCCCGGACAAACACCCGGCGGGGGACCGCCGGGATCTTCCATTTCTTCTTAGAACCGTCGACGGCCGTGTTGCCGCGATGGCCGACTGTGAACCGATCGTCAAAAGGACACTTCAGAGGGCGGGATTCTTCGTGAGGACGCCCTCGATGTAGTTGAGATGGTCCACGATGTCCCTGCCCGTGTCGGTGAGCGAGATTATCACGGAGTCCCTCTTGCCGGAGACCTGCTCCTGGTGGATCATGCCGCGGTTCTCCATCATCTCCAGCACCTCAGGCACACGGTAGTTGCGTGTGACGTCCCTGTACAGGTCCATCTTCCTGCAGCTTCCGTGTTCGAAGAGATAGAACAGGATCGGAATGGCGTTCTTCTCCTCGAAGACCTTTATGCCCTCGGGATTGTAGTCGTCGTTGTACACCATTTCCGTGCCTCCGCTTAGGAGATTATCCTCTTAGTATTAATCGTTCTCCATTTTATGGAATGCTAAATACCATGACTATCATTTATAGTCTAATCTGTGTAGTTTTATGGAGTTATCTGTATCATGCTTAAAATTCCTTTGCATTCGACGTTTTTTCGGTTAATGTAATATAAATACAAGTTTAATTGGATTATATATCCATATATTAACTGTACTTAGATTCATAAATCCATAACAGAGTGATTCTCACCTGAAAAACGCCACAAAACAGCTAAAATTAATGAAAATAGTAATATATTCAAGAAATTGATAAGAAATGTTAGTACAATTAGGATAATTCTAATCGACAGATAATGCAACGAAATTCGTGATCTCGGGAACCGCTGGACAGAATCGGGATTGTGAGGAGGGGCTTGTGACCCCTCCGGTCAGGTTTACTGCCTGATGAGCCTCTCGACCACGGGGGCCGTCTCCTTCACGGTGGCCATGCCGCCGATGTCCTCGGGAGCGACCCACTGGAAGGCCTCGTTCTCATCGTTCAGGACTGGGTCCGCCGCATCAAGGCGGAACAGGAACGGGTGGACCTGCCATAGGACCTTCCCCTCCCTGACGTAGACCGGGGGCAGAGAGGCGTCGGGCGCCCCGACGGAAAGTCCGGTCTCCTCCCCGATCTCGCGGACGGCCGCATCGGCGGGAGACTCCCCGTCCTCGATCTTGCCGGCCACCAGGGACCACATCCCCGGGAACGAGTGGCAGCGGTCGGGGCGCTTGAGCATCAGGACCTTCCCGTCCACCATGACCGCGGAGGACACGGTGGGCTTCATGACCACGTCCCTGATCTCCACGGTCCCGGCGGTGGCGTCGACCACGACCTCGTCCCCGTCCTCGAACATGTCGACGGAGGGGACGGAGTCGACCATGGGGATGGATGAGATCACCGCGCCGGTAGCGACGATGGTCTCCGCCGACTCGTTCACGACCGCCGCCGGAGCGACGCCGTGGACCATGAGGTCGTACATGACGAACGACCCGACGGTGCTGCCCTTGCCCTTGGGGAAGACCAGCACCTTGCCGGCCACGTTGCCCCCGTTCCCGACGCGGAGGTCCCCGGTGGAGCCGTCCACGCCCCCCAGGAAGCTGAGGGGCTCGTCGAGCTTGACCACGGTGCCGGAGGCCTTCCCCGCCATGATGGTGCGTCCTTCGATGATCACATTACCAACTCCATGAGCGCGGAGATGTCCCTGCACATGGCCTTCTGCGAGCAGAGGGTCGGCAGATAGTTCCCGGCCTTCGCCGAGTTCGTCCCGGTGCGCTGGAACGTCCCCTCGATGGGGGCCACGACCATGCACGTGTCCGCCAGGACGGGACCGAACTCCTCCATGACCTTCACGTCCTCGGGACACTTGGACCTGACCTCCTCGGAGGTGCAGAACCATATCTCGATGTCCTTGTTGACCTTCCTCTTGCCCTTCAGGAAGGCCGCGATCTGGTGCATCTCCTTCTCGGTGAGGTGGGGGCACCCGATGGCGATGAGCTGCACGTCCTGGACGGTGTTCAGCTTGTCGTAGGCGGCCTTCAGCTCCGGCTCGCCGATGTGGATGACCTCCAGGTCGGAGACGTCGAACCCGCCGGCCTCCGGAGTGGCGCCCTCTGCATGCCACAGCGCCACGGAACCCGACGCGGCCATTGCCGCCGAGAGTGTCTTGGCCTCCTCGACCCCCGGTGCGATCCCCCTGAAGTACGGGACCCGGGATCCGATGGCCATGCCGACGGCCTGTCCCAGGAGGGAGTACGAGAACACGGAACCGTCGATCTCGGCGTCGATCACCACGGTGGGCCTCCTCCTCTCGTCCAGGTGCAGGCCGTAGTTGGCGGTCTTGCCCAGGATCGCGGCGGCGAGGGCCCCGGGCCCTCCCTCCCTGTTGGTCCTGGCGCCGATGAACGAGTTGACGAACGACAGCGCCGAAGACTCCGCCCAGGCGACGTGGTCGCCGAAGGACGGCACGTTGGCGCCGGTGTACGGTGTGCAGGAGCATGTGGTCCTCACACCCATCTGACCGTAGAGGTCTATGATCCTGAGCTGCTTCTCGGCGAACCCCCTCGTGATGTGCATCTCGGCCCAGCGCTCCCTGTCCATCCCGACGGGGTTGAGCGTGGACGGGACGCTGACCTTCGCGCCCCCCGCGGCCATGTCCTCGAGGTACTTCAGACCGCCGTCGCCGATGGTCTTGTAGGACGCCCCAGACAGGTGCGCCGACGTTATGTCGATGAGGTCCTCGGCCCCGTAGATCTTCCCCAGGGCGGTGACGAGCTCCATCGCCTTCTGCATTCCCTCTCCCATCTCTCCGTTGAGGATGGCTTCCTCCTCCCTTGTGAGGTCCATGCAGGAGGAACGACGCCCGCGTATTTAGGGTTCGGTTCCCCGGAAAGGGCTGGCACTGACGCGCCGGGCTCAGAGGAGGGCGAGGTACCTTCCGCCCACGGCCCCGAGGACGCAGACCACGGAGTTCAGGACGATGTTCCCTCCGGCGTTCCAGTACTGGCCGTCGCACAGGAGGTTGACGGTGTCGATGGAGAAGGTGGACATGGTGGTGAACGCTCCGAAGAAGCCAGTGAACACCATCGTCTTCACGGGACCGTCGGCGTAGATGCCGTAACGGAACATCAGGAAGGAGGCGAGACAGCAGCCGACGATGTTCACGATGAACGTGGCCCATGGGAAGGCGGTCTCCACCGCACGGTACACGCAGAACCTGGACAGGGCGCCCAGGGCTCCGCCCACGGCGACTGCGACGAACGGGACCACGGAGCTCATGTCCATGGCCCGGTCATCGTCACGCAGTACTAACGGATTTCCCCCAGCATCCCGGAACCGACTGTCGCATCGTTGAAATAGTTGTATAAATTCAACTAATTATGGAGCTCAAGGACGAGATGGAGCGCTGCATGGCCGCGATGCTGATGGACGACCTGTCGTTCTACAGGGACAGCCCCCGGGACATAGGCTACCAGTCGCTGATCTACCTGAACCTCATCAGGTACAACGAGCGCATCACCGTGGGAAGGCTCGCCGAGATGCTGGACCTGGACAAGTCCACCGTGTCCCGCAAGGTCGACGCCCTGGTCGACGAGGGCCTGGTCGTCAAGACGAGGGACGGATCGGACGGCAGGATCGTCATCCTGGAGCTCAGCCCCGCCATGGACGAGCTCTACGACAGGTACGACGAACCCTATGCGCAGGCCATCCATAGGATCGGTTCCGAGCTGGGTCCGGAGGGGGTAGAGGCGGTGTGCCGCGCGCTCAGGATCCTGACGGAGGAGATCTCCAGATGACGTCCGGAACCGAACACGAGATGTACGGGCGCATGCCCGTGTGGCGCCTGTTCCTGAAATGCTCGATACCGGGGATGATCTCCGGCCTGGTGTGGGCTTTCTGCTCGATCATGGACGGAATCTTCGTGGGGAACTTCCTGGGCAGCGACGCGCTGGCGGCGGTGAACCTGGCATGGCCGGTCATGACGGTGTTCATGGCCGTGTCCGACATGGTGGCCGCGGGATCCTCCGTGAGGATCTCCATGCACCTCGGCAACGGGGACACGGACAGTGCCAGGAGGGTGTTCACGAGCTCCGTGAAGCTGATCGTGGCGATCTCCGTGGGTTTCCTGCTGGTGGGGGTCCTGCTGGGAGGGCCGATCGTGTCTGCGATGGGCGCCGAGGGAGAGGTGGCCGACATGGCGGCCCAGTACATCGCCGTGTTCTCGCTGTTCGCACCCGTGGGCCTGCTGTTCTTCGCCACCGACAACTACCTGAGGATATGCGGCGCGGTGAACCTCAGCATGTGGGTGAACATGGGCGTGGCGGCCCTGAACGTCGTCCTCCTCGCCGTCCTGATCGGATGGCTGGGATGCGGCACCTGGGCCAGCGCCTTCGCCACCGGCTTCAGCGTCGCACTGGGTTCCGTCGCGGCCCTGGTGCCGTTCCTCCGCAAGAGGTTCGTGCTCAGGTTCGTGGGCGGATGGATGGACATGGGGACGACGAGGAGGGTGCTCTACAACGGGACGTCCACGTTCTTCAACAGCGTGTCCGGCTCCCTGTTCGGGATAACAGCGAACGCGGTTCTGCTCTCGGTGGCCGGTAACGACGGTGTGGCGGCGTACGGCATCATCATGTACGTCAACTCGGTCGTCTTCTCCCTGTTCACGGGGATGGACGCGGCAATGCAGCCCGCCATCAGCTACAACCACGGGTCCGGCGACGGACGCAGAGTCAGGTCCCTGTTCGTCGTCATGTCCGTCGCCTCGATGGTGATGGGCGTGGCGGTGGCGGCGATGTGCGTGCTGGCGGACGGACCTCTGACCAGGCTCTTCCTGGGGAACAACAGTCCCGATGTGGCCGCCCTGGCCGAGAGAGGGCTCACGGTCTTCGCGCTGACGTACCTCCTGTCCTGGGTGGCGGTGAACATCAACCAGACCCTGGCCGCGACGGACCTGCCCGCGCACGCTCTGTCGATAGGCGTGATGTCCCAGCTCGTCGTGCCGACAGCGTTCCTGGTGCCGATGTCCACCCTGGGTGTGGACGGGGTGTGGTGGTCGATGTTGGCGGCCTCGGTGGGTTCTGCGGCATTCTCGGCTGCGATGCTTTGCCTGGGTGCCAGAAGGGGGATATTCAGGATGCACGGGCCGGCGGGCGGAAACGTGTCTGCGACCGGATGATAAAGGAAAGGTCGGACCGTCCGGGGCATGCCCTCCCCGAACTCGTCCTGTTGGATCAGATTCCCTGGACCTTGATCATGAACCTGAGGCAGTAGGGGATCTTTCCGCCCTCCACGGCCTTGTGCGCCTCGACGCACTCCATGCAGTTGCCGTGCCTGGGGCAGTCGGTCTTGGGACAGTTGCAGTTGGGGTTGAGTTCCTGAGCCATAGGAGGCCGATTACATCCGGAAGATAGACAGATTCCCCGAGTCGACAATACGAAGGTCTAAAAGGTTGTGAGTATATTGATGTGTATATGCTCATCAAGGACATTCCGACATTCGATATCGGACCACAGGCATCCGAGCTCCTGGACAGAACAGATGAGCTTTGCGAGATGTGCAGACCGCTGATTAATGGCCCGTGCAGCATGAGTATGGCTGATGCCGCACGCATGGAATCCATCCACGCCACGCTTGCCATCGAAGGCAACAGCATGGACATGTCTGTGATGAGAGACGTGATATCCCGGGTGACGGATGAAGGGCCTTTCGACGAGGTCGTGGAGGCTAGGAACGCAGCAAGGGCATTCGATGAGATCGAGGATGCCGACCTGTGGGATGTGGACGACCTCCTGAGGATCCACGACACACTGATGTTCGGATGCGTAGAGAAACCCGGATTCCGTGACCATGACGTCTGCATCGCCGACAGAGATGACAACATCATCTATGTGGCACCCCATTTCGACATCGTAGAGCCCATGGTGGTGAAGCTGTTCGACTGGTGTGGGTCCTCAGAACTGCCGGCGCCTGTCATTGGCGCTGTTGCCCATTTCTACCTCGAATCCATACACCCGTTCCCAGACGGCAACGGGAGGATCGGCCGCCTCTGGCACTCCGTTGTGTTGCGCAGGTTCGACAAGGTTTTCGACATTGCTCCGATGGAGCCCGAGATTCTCGGGAGACGCCAGGACTACTACGATGTTTTGAGCAGATGTCAGAAGGATGATGCACAGGATTGCACGCTGTTCATAGAGTTCTGCCTGGACACCTGCGTCTCGTCCCTGGAGAGACTCGCAGATGGGATTGGCATCCGAGCCACGGTTCCTGATTCCGGAACACCCGTCAGTCCTCTCCCTGACGAGGTTTCCTCACATCCGCGAACTGGAACTCCAATGCCTTGGGCAGGTCGGCGACCGCCATCTCGATCTGGTATCCCACCTTGCCGGCGCTGAAGTAGATCCTCTCCAGACCCTGCGCCGTGGAGTCGATGGTCACCCTCATGGGGCGCTTCAGACACAGAGGGGAGCACCCACCGTGGACGTATCCTGTGAGCGGCAGGAGCTCGGCCGACTTCAGCATGGACACGGACTTCTCCCCCACGCTGGCGGCGGCCTTCTTCAGGTCCAGGTCACCTGTGACGGGGACAAGGAACACGTAGTAGCACTTCGGCTTCCCGACGGTGACCAGCGTCTTGAAGACCTCCCTGGGGTCCTGACCCTGCACCGTCGCCACGTCTATGCCGCTGAGGGCCCCACCCTCGTAGTGGTGGACGGTGTACGGCACGCCGGCCTTGTCCAGATGCCTCATGGGGTTGGTCTTCTGCTCCATGATGGGCGAAACGCAATCATGGATATCAAAAGTTCGGGTCGTTGCTCAGAAGGACCACGAGACCGATGGTCGGACGGGAAGGTTCATTAACGACGGCGCATAAACCCGAAACAGAGGCCTCATATGAGCAACATCTGGCACGACATCAACCCCAAGAGGATCTCCCCCAACGACTTCATGGTCGTCGTCGAGATCTCCAAGGGAAGCAAGAACAAGTACGAGCTCGACAAGGAGACCGGACTCCTGAAACTGGACAGGATCCTGTACACCTCCACCCACTACCCCGCCAGCTACGGCTTCATCCCCAGGACCTACGCCGACGACGGCGACCCGCTGGACGCCCTCGTGCTGTGCTCCGAGCCCATCATCCCCATGACCCTCGTCAGGTGCTACCCCATCGGGGCCATCAAGATGATCGACAACGGCGCCAACGACGAGAAGATCATCGCCATCCCCTACGACGACCCCACGTACAACGGCTACAAGGACATCTCCGAGCTGCCCAAGCACCTCTTCGACGAGATGGCCCACTTCTTCACCGTCTACAAGGCGCTGGAGAACAAGACCACGGCCGTCGACGAGATCATCGGGTCCGACAAGGTCGAGGCCATCATCAAGGGCGCCATCGACCACTACAAGGACTGCTTCTGCTGAGGTCCCGACGGCCCCTCTCCGGAGGGGCCATCATCAACCTCCTTACCTTCTCTCGATTCGCGCTCCGATCGGCACGCATTCAGTTGAGATGAACCGGTCCGAATCTGCGGCCTGCCAAATCATATTTGAGGTTATCTACTATCTGCTGATTCCACCCCCTGTTTTCATCATCCATCTGCTGAATGAGAGCCTGCTTAGCAGAATCGGGGCGAACCCCTGCGACATTCTCTGACTGATCCGGACACCCCCTCACATCATCAGGCTGCATCCTTCACAGAGATTCAAACTGTGCAATCCCACCTGTCGGTTTTAACAATTGGAAGTGTTAACGTCGTTTATGGAACACGACATGATCGTCTACGAGTCTGAGGAATCCATGATGAGGAACCCCGCCGACACCGAGAGGTTCGAGAGGTCCTACGCGGCGCTGAAGGCCGCCGGGATCGAGGTCGGCAGAGTCGTATGCTCTTCCATAGACGACGTCTCCGAGGGCGAGGCCGCGGACATCGTCGGGGAGAAGGGTCTCGGAGCCCTCCCGATCAGCATGTACCAGGGGGTGTCGATCAGCGTCGGGGAGTACCCCTCCGACCAGGACCTGGCCGACTTCCTGGACGCGCCCGACGGCACGCTCAGCGTCAACAAGCAGGGTCCGCCTGCGATGGGCAACGACATCATGCCCGCCTGCGCCTGCGGCAGCAGGAACCCCAATAGGAAGTGAACCCCTTTCCGCCGGCCCCTGCGGGCGCGACCCATCAGGTTATCAGATGCGAGCGCATATCCCCGGCCCATGAGGATCATAATCGACGGCACCGTCCAGGGGGTCGGGTTCAGACCCTCCGTGTACCGTGCCGCCGTGCGCGTCGGGGCATCCGGCACCGTGTGGAACGACGGCTCCTCCGTGGTCATCGACACCGACCGCGGGGACGAGCTCCTCGATGCGCTCATGTCGGACCTCCCGCCGCTGGCCGAGGTCAGGTCCGTCAGGAGGGAGGACCTCGATTACACCGGAGGGAGCGGGTTCTCCATAGTCCCATCCTCCGGCCACGGGTCCGGAGCCTCCATCCCCGCGGACAGCGCCGTCTGCGACAGATGCGTGGAGGAGATCTTCTCGCCCGGTCGCAGGCACCTGTACCCGTTCACCACATGCACCGACTGCGGGCCCCGCTTCACCCTTCTCAGGGGCATGCCCTACGACCGTCCGCTCACATCGATGGATACCTTCCCCCTCTGCCCGGAGTGCTCGAGGGAGTTCTCGGACCCGTCGGACAGGAGGTTCCACCACCAGACCGTGTGCTGCCCCAGATGCGGACCGGGCTACAGACTGGAGCTGCAGGACGGGACGCTGGTCGACGGGGACCCCATCGCGAACCTGGCCCGCATGCTGGACGACGGAAGGCGCGCGGTTGTCAAGGGCTGGGGCGGGATGCACATCTGCTGCAACCTGGATGTGATCCCGGAGATGAGGGAGTGGTACGGGAGGCGGTACAAGCCCTTCGCCGTGATGGCCAGGGACATGGACGCCCTGCGCAGGTACGCCGACCCCACGCCGGAGGAGGAGCGGGAGCTGCTGTCCCCCCATCGGCCGATAGTGCTGGTCAGGAAGAGGGACATGGAGGAGACTGAGCTGGCCTCCCCCGGGCTCGACAACATCGGGATGTTCCTGCCCTACACCGGGATGCACCACCTCCTGTTCTCCCATCTGGAGCACGACGCACTTGTCATGACGTCCGCCAACATCCCGGGGGAGCCCATGGTCACCGACGACGACAGGGCCAAGGAGCTGGGCGCGGACGCGTACCTCCTGCACAACCAGCCCATCCTTAACCGCGCCGACGACACGGTGCTGAGGATGTTCGGGGACCGGACCCAGTTCATACGCAGGTCCAGGGGGAGCATCCCCTTCGGACTGGACATCGGCATGGGCGGCGACGCCGTCGCCCTCGGGGCGCAGGAGAACCTCACCGGGTCCGTCGCCTCCGGAGGCAGGATATGGCCCACCCAGTACATCGGGAACGGAGAGAAGATCGGCGTGCCCGAGTACCTAGAGGAGGCGGTCCGCACCCAGATGCGCTTCGTGGGATGCGAGCCCTCGGCGGTCGCTATCGACCTGCACCCCGGGTACGCCAACCGCAGGCTGGGCAAGACCCTGGCGCAGGAGAACGGGGCTGAGCTTGTCGAGGTCCAGCACCACTGGGCCCACGCCGCGTCCCTGATGGCCGACAACCGCATCGACGGTTGCGTGGCGCTGACCCTGGACGGCACCGGCCACGGCGACGACGGGATGGCCTGGGGCGGGGAGGTTCTGGCGTCCGACTACGACGGCTACCGTAGGGTGGCGCACCTAGAGTACATCCCCCTCCTGGGATCCGAGAGGGCGCTCTACGACCTCCGCAGGCTGAGGTTCGCAATAGACACCATGAACGGGACCGAGAACCACGACTTCACCGACAGGGACGCCGCCGTTCTGACGAAGCTGATGGACAGGAGCGTCCGGAGCTCGTCGATGGGGAGGCTGCTTGACGCTCTCGCGTACTCCCTCGGGGTCTGCAGGGAGCGCACCTACGACGGCGAGCCGGCCATGAGGCTGGAGCCCCTGCTCTCAAGAGGCAGGCTGGTGGATGGATTCGAGACGGAGACCGTGGGAGGGGTGGTCAGAACAGCCCACCTGTTCGACAGGATCGACGGCAGCGTCAGGCCGGAGGACGCCGCATATTCCATCGTATATAATGTGATGCACGAGCTGGTGGACTCCGCCGTGGCCGCCGCCGACGAGATGGGGGTGGAGCACATCGGCATAACGGGCGGGGTGTCCGTCAACACCGCCATTTCCAGGATGTTCAAGGATATGGTTATATCATCCCTCCATCTAACTGCGATGCATAAGGACGTCCCCAACGGGGACGGGGGCATCTCGGTCGGACAGGCCGCGATCGCCCTGAGGAGGATACAATGAGCAACATTCTGTACGTTCTGCTGGACGGGGCCGAGGACGACCCCAACCCGCTCATGGACGGCAAGAAACCGATAGAGGTGGCGGAGATGCCCTATCTCGAGAGCAGGGCCCCCCACAGACTCAAGACCACGGGGCGCGGGTACACCCAGCTGTTCCTGAACGAGTTCTTCACCGGCCACCCGCCGGAGATCCCCCGCGCGGCCCTGGAGGCCCTTGGACTGGGGCTGCCCATCCAGGACCCGAAGCGCACCGCGTACCGCCTCAGCCCCGCCAGGGTCGGAGACGGCATGGTCCGCTGGTGCTACGACACCGACCCCATAAAGGACGAGCTGGAGGAGAGGGTGATGTCCCACATGGACATGCTCGCCGCCTACAACCCATCGATCAAGTTCTTCATCGAGGGGCGCGCGGTGCTGACCATGGAGAGCGACGACGTCCCCGACCTCCCGGCCCCGCCCGTGGACGCCCCGTTCAAGGAGGTCCCCGGGGACCTGGGCAGGCTGGTGATGACGGTGGCGTCCGAGATGGACGGCGTGACCGGCTACCCCTGGGGATGCGGCAAGTTCGGCAAGCAGTACGACCCGTTCCCGGAGCTCTGCCCGATGACCGCGGTCTCCGACAGCCCCACATCCATGGGGATCTGCGCGTCCCTGGGGATGGAGACCCATGTGATAGACGACCTGGAGGAGAGGTTCCCCATAGCCCAGGAGGCCCTGGAGCGGGGGAACGTGTTCCTGCACATCGACGAGGTGGACGAGTACAGCCACCAGAAGGACCCGTTCAAGAAGAAGGCGGTCCTGGAGGAGGCCGACCGCCTCATGGAGAAGTACTTCCCCGACGTGGAGAACATAGTCTACTTCGTGGACCACGGCACGTCCTGCGTGACCGGGGAGCACATCCTGATGGACGTCCCCATCTGGACCAGCATCGACACCGGTCTCCCGGACGGCTCCATGATCGAGCTCAAGAAAGTGATCCAAACCCTTTCCCAGCACAAACGGTGAATCAGATGGAACTCGAACTCCCGCCCTCCCTGGGCGTATACGGCAACGAGAAGATCGCGAAAGACATCCTCTCCAGGATATGGGGCAAGCGCGGCGTGTTCACCTGCACGGTGGCCAACACCCGCACCTCCACCATACCCGGCGTCTCGGACGCCGGCGACACACCGGAGCTGACCATGTTCACCCCCGCCGCGGATGCGGAGATCCTCATCAGCGGCAAGGTCAGCTGCATGAAGGGGATCCCGATCAACCCCGGAGGCATCCCCACGCCCGCCACCCTGACGAAGGCCGCCCTGGAGCTCTCCAGCATGCCCTACTACATCGTCAACGGCGGATGCGAGGTGATCCCCTACGTCCCCTACTTCGACATGGGCGGCGAATGCGGCGAGAAGATCATCACCGGGAAGTCAGTGAAAAACGTCAGGACCGAGTACGAGAAGGGCTACATGCTCGGCGAGATGCTCGCCAGGGCCTACGACTTCGTGGTCATCAGCGAGAGCGTGGCCGGCGGGACCACCACCGCCCTGGCGGTGCTCATGGCCATGGGCGTCCTGAAGGAGAACCTGGTCAGCAGCAGCTCCCCCAACAACCCGAAGGAGCTGAAGTCCAAGCTGGTCTCGGAGGCCCTCAAGGCCGCTGGCATAGAGCCCGGCGAGCTGAAGGACGACCCCCTGAGGGCGATCGAGTGCGTCGGCGACCCCATGATGCCCGCCAACATTGGCATCCTGTGCGGAGCAGCCAAGTCCGTACCCGTCATCGTGGGCGGGGGAACGCAGATGGCAGCAGTCATGGCCGGCGCCGTGGCCCTACATCCCGAACTCGTGGGCAACTTCTTCCAGGGCACCACCAGATGGCTCATGAACGACCCCAACTCCAGCATGAGCAGGATCATGGACTGCATCTCGGACAGCATCCCCATCGTCTACGTCAACGTGGACTACGGCAGCAGCCCCTACGAGGGACTGCAGGCCTACGAGTGGGGGTTCATCAAGGAGGGCGTCGGCTGCGGCGGAGCCTCCGTGGGAGCCATCATCGAGTCCGCTGGGAGGATAACCCACGAGGACCTCGAGGCCAAGGTGCACGAAATCTACAAGGGGATCATGGGATTCTGAATCCCGGAAAACCGCGGGGCGCACGCCCCGTACCATCACCTTCTCATAACATCTACTCTTCCAGACGGTACAGGTTCCTGAGGGCCCTGAAGACCTCCGTCGCATCGTCCCCGGTGACCGTGTCCCCCTCCTCGAAGGGATGGTTGGCGTACATGATGTCGTGGGCGGCCATGGTGATGAGGTGGAAGAGCTCGCCCTTCTCCGTGAACGAGTACATGGGGACCCTCTGGCCGTACTCCCTGAGGCGGAACTTCAGTATCCCGCGAGCGGTGTACCTGTCGAGAATGGGGCGGATGCGGGCTTTGGACCCGGACAACGGATAGAGGTCAGACTCTATGACCTCCCCCTTGTCGCCGATCTCGTTAAGGATGCGCCTCACGAGTTCCATCTCGGACACCGTGTCCTTACGCCCGCTTGCCATAAATTCGGAGATGGATGTCTTAAGTATAGTCAATTTTGTAGAGAAAATAAGGAGCGATTCACCTTTTGAGGAATGATTGACGCATTCATCCCATCGTTCTTCGTCACTTCCTGAAGTAGCTCCGGGCGAGCTCCAGCTCGTCCAGGGTGTTCACGTTGACCGACAGCTCCACCCAGTCGGTCTCGAACAGGTACTCCTGGAGGTAGTCCCCGGCCAGGGTCTTGGGGCGGTTCATTATGCACAGCCCCGACAGGACCCACTCCCTGCCGTTGTGCTCCCTGGTGTAGGATGGCGTGATGCCCGTCCTCACCACGGTCTCCTCGTCGACCACGGCTATGGCGGACTCCATCACCCCTGGCTGGAAGTACTCGATGAACAGGTCCACCACGTCGGTGGTCAGGAGGGGCAGGTCGGAAGGGCAGGTGAGGACGTAGTCCCCATCCAGGACCCTGAAGGCATCGTGGAGGTCGTCCATGAAGCTCTCCCCGGAGGTCCTGATGGTCTCGACCCCGAGGCTGTTAAGGAACCTCTCGGTCTCCGGCGTGTTGTCGCTCACGGACACCAGGAGACGGTCGATGTTCGGGGACGCGGATATGGCCTCCACCACCCTCTGGACGGTGGGCTTGTCCCCTATGACCTGCATCGGCTTCTCCACGCCGCACTTCCCCATGCGGGAGCCCTTCCCACCAGCGTTCACCAGAGCCTGCAGACGATCACCCGAGCCAGCATACGTATGGGAGGATCATGACGAGCATGATGAACGGCCTGGAGAGCTCGTTAGTCGCGCCCAGGATGTCCCCGTTGACCATCCCGAACACCGAGTTGGCCTTCCTCGCCATGAGGTATCCCGCGATCACGGACACCACCGTTCCGAAGACGATGCAGAACAGCACGGAGTCGAGCTCCACGCTGCCCACGGGCATGATGGCGTTGTAGATCATCGATGCGACGAGGACGACGACGAGGCTGAGCGCCAGGCTTATGACCGTGGACACGACCAGCGAGTTGGTGGTGGTCATCGACACCTGCCTCCCTGCCATGCCGTGACCGGGCTCGCCGTAGGCCGCCGCGGCCACCATGGCGTTCTTCACCAGGATCTCCGCGACGGGCGCGAACACCAGGAGCATCAGGCCCGCGGTCCCGTAGACGGCGACGGACAGGAGGACGACGACAAGGGCCACGCCGATGCCGCCGGCACCGACGAGCGTGTCCTTCAGGGCGCGGACGTGGTCCTCCCTGGTGCCGGACACGATCATCCCGTCCCCGAAGTCGGTCAGACCGTCGAAGTGGATGAACTTGCTGCCGGCGTACACTATGGCCAGCACCACGACAGCGAAGAGGATCCCGGAGCCGTAGCCCTGGCTGATGTTGATGTAGTCCATGATGGTCATCACCACGATTATGACCGCGCCGAAGAGGAGACCGACGATCGGGACCAGCCCGAAGTTCCTCTCCATGGCGTCCATGTCGCCCTGGTCGATGTCCATGTGCCATATGGTGAAGAACGAGACCAGCGCCTTGAGGGCGGATCCCTCCGTGCGACCGTTCTCCGGCGCACCCGTATCGATGTTGTCGTCACTCATTGCCGATCACCGCTTTCCTTGCTATGGCGGCCACCGCCGCCTCTATCGAATCCGAACATGTTTCCGGCTCCCCGACGGTGTCCCCCACCGCCCTCATCAGGAGCCTCCTGAGCTCCGGGCAGCCGTCCTCGGCCATGGAGTCCGCGCGGTCCGACGCGAAGACCACCAGGTCCAGCACCGCACGCGTCTCCGGATCGGACAGCACCTCCTCCAGACGCCTGCGGAACAGGTCCTCCGGCATCTCCGCTCCGGACATCGCCATCATGCGACGTACATCGTACCCGAGGTTGCGGAGGATCCTGAGAGGCTCCTCTATCACCGGATGCTCGCCCCTCGCCTTCAAGGCCTGGCCGACGGCGCCCCTCACGGCCCTCGCGGCGGCTATGCCTATATCGGAACCGGTCCCGGTGTACGAGACCCGGTCGCCGCCCACCGGCGAGAACACCGCCATGGAGTCCGAGGTGGTCCCGGTCTCCCTGTATCCGCGATCCGCCAGTGCGGCAGACTTGGCCTCCACCAGGGGGATGAGCATGTTGACCCTGCCCTCCTCTGTGAGCGGCAGGGGCGAGATCACCGCTATGTTTATCGTCCCGGCGAGATGGGCCGCCCTGCGGTCGGACACGACCCTGCGCTCCGGGTAGTTGTCCAGGACGTCGCCGGCGACGACCTGGTTACTGAGCCCAGCCGTGGCGACGGCCTCCACGACCGTGCCGTTGAACCCGGACTCGTTGAGACTGAACACGTGGGACACCTCCGCGGCGGTCATCATGCCCACCGAGTCCTCCGGCAGGCCCAGGACGTCCCTGACGCGGGCGGCGTCCGATGCGGGGTCGTCGTTGTCGTAGTCGCGGGAGACCTGCATGACGAAGAACGCCCTGGACACCCTGCTGCCTCCGTTGAGGATGGCGCAGCTCAGGACCTCCATGGGCTCCCTGAACACAACCACGCCGACGCCCATGCCGTCGACCTCGCGGATGTACGATGATTCCACGAAGCTCACAGCACCGACCCCCAGAACCCGAACACCGTGTCCTCGATCAGGAGCTGAATCTGAATGCCGATGAGTCCGAACAGGATGATCCCCACCAGCAGGAGGAAGATCATGGCGGACAGCTCGATGAGGCGGCAGCACCTGCGGACGTCGTCCGTGGTGGGCATGGGGCCGTCGCCCATGACGTAAACCCCCTTCTTCTCCATGCTTATGCCCAGCACCGCGGCCGCCGCGGTCATGGACCACCCGCTGTTGGGACTGGGGGTCTTGGTGTGCTCGGCCTTGGCCGCCGGGACAGACCTCCTCCAGTCCATGCCCAGCATCATTCCCGCCAGGGCGATGAAGTACGGGGACACCCTCGACGTCACGAAACCCAGGACGTCGTCGAACTTCGCCGGGAAGCGGCCCAGGAGGGCGTACCTGTCGTTGAGGTAGCCCCACATGGCGTCCATCAGGTTGGCGCAGCGGAACATGACCGCTCCCGGGAGGCCCAGGATCCCGAAGTACAGGACCGGGGAGTAGACGCTGTCCACCAGGTTCTCGGTGACCGTCTCGCAGCAGGAGGACGCGATGTGCTCCGCATCCATCCCTTTGGTGTTGCGGCTGACGATCATCTGCACCTTGGACGCCGCGTCCTCCACCCTTCCCGCGTCCAGGTCCTCGCATATGGGGTCGCAGTGCTTCCTGAACGAGAAGATGGCGAAGGAGATCTTGAACAGCACGGCAGTGACCAGTATCCACGCGACCTCTCCGGCCAGCGGGGACACCGCGGAAGTCAGTCCGTAGCGGACCAGCGACGTCAGCGCCAGCCCGATCCCCGTGAATATGAGGAATACCAGCAGGTAGGATAGGAAACCGATGGCTACGGCCTTCCTCGACCCCCTGCAGGCCACATGGCGGTCTATGGCCGCCAGGATGTTGCCCATCCACCTGAGCGGGTGGACGGAGTTGGGCACCTCCCCGATGTACCTGTCTATGGCCAGAGCGAGAACCACGACCAGGATCGCATCCAGCCAGAGCACCATGGGGATCACCCGTTGATGACCGCGTCAGCGGCGGCTATGAACCTGCAGTTGCGCTCGCGGTCCTTCACGCTGTAGCGGATGTAGTTGGTGAAGCGGTCGCCGAACGAGGCGCAGTCGCGGACGGAGATGCCGTGGGTGATCATCCTCTTGTTGAACTCGGCGCCGGTCATCCCCAGGGACTCGATCGAGTTGAAGTAGAAGAACGAGTCCGAATCGGCTCCGGTGGGGAATCCGATCTGGGCGAGAGCGGAGTTCATGATCTCAGACTCCTCGGCCATGACGGCCGCCGCGTGGTCCACGTAGTCCATCTTGTCCCTCAGCAGGACGGTGGCGACCCTCTGCTCGATCTCGCCCACGTTCCATGTCATCCTGACCTTGTCCATCTCGGCGATGACGTCCGGGTTGGAGAAACCGAACCCGATCCTTATGCCGGGTATGGCGAAGGACTTGGTGAGCGATGAGGCGACGATGAGGTTGGAGAAGCGGCTGACCATCCCCGAGAGGGTGATGTCCGCGTATCCTGGGACCAGCTCCAGGAGGGTCTCGTCGAGGAACAGGAGCGTCCCCTGGTCCTCCAGCTCCCTGGCTATGCGCATGAGCTTGTCCCTGGGCTCCACCCTCCCCGTCGGGTTGTTGGGGTTGCAGATGTAGACCGCCCTGGCGCCCTCCGCCTCCTGCAGGAGACGGTCCGCGTCGATCCTGAAGTCCTCCTCGGGCTCCAGCATGAACGGGTGGATGTCGGCGCCGACGATCCTGCACTGCTGGGTGTACTCGGCGAAGGAGGGGTTGGGTATGACGACCTTCGAACCCCTCTCGTAGAACGTGTTCGGAACGTTCCTGATGATGTCGGACGACCCCGCACCCACCGAGATGCAGTCGAAACCGACGTTGAAAGTCTTGGATATGACCTCCTTGAGCTCCGTGCAGGCGTCGTCGGGATAGTGCCCGACGTCCCCTATGGCGGACATGACGATCTCGTCGAGGTCCTCCGGAGGTCCGAAGGGGTTGAGATTGTGGCTGTAGTCCTCGACGTCGTGGAGCTTCCAGGCCTGCCCCCCGTGGACTGTGCGGGGGAGCTGCGCCAGCTCCGCTCTAGGTGAAATGCGCCCCTTCGTCATCGCCCGATGGCATCGGTCTGGTAGTATAAATGCTGTGGGCTGATGGTTCCATCCATCAATATTTTGACAGTCTGGCTCTTTAAATAACAATCAACAGCCTCGGTGCAGATGGCGGTTACATCTGCCCGTTGGAATCAGTCACAATCCATACGAAAAAATAGGAGCATGAGCGGGCCCGTCGGGATTCGAACCCGAGTCTGAGGCTCCGGAGGCCCCCATGCTATCCAAGCTATACTACGGGCCCGTTGGGAATCTGAGGTTTGAGAAGAAGTGATTGTGCCGGGGCGGGTTTCGCCCCGGCGATCCTGAGCCTCCTGGTGAGAGGGTGGAGGCGGATTGAAGATGATACTCTCTTCTCAGTTCTTCTTGAACTCGGTGTATCCGCAGTTTCCGCAGGACACGCGGTCCTTGTGGGTGGCCATGAAGACACCGGGTCCGCACTTGGGGCAGACGGGCTTGGTCCTGGTGAGCTTGTCACCGTCGACCTGGTAGGCGTCCTTCTTCGCGACAGATTTCTTGGGTGCGGCTGCTTTTGCCATTCAAATCACTCCTGGGGTGCGTCCTCGGCGGCGGGCTCCTCGGGCTTGGGGGCCTCGATTCCGTTCCTCTTCAGCAGGTAGTCCCTCTCGAGCTCGAGCGCGGCCTCCATGCTCTCGTAGACCTTGGCGTATCCCTTGGACATGCCCTTTCCGTAGACGGACTCGATGTTGTCGACGACGACACAGGCCCTCTTGGAATCGGTCTGCTTCGCGATCTCCTCGGCGACGGCGTTCCTGCCGGGGGTGGACTCTCCGTTGTGGTCGATGGTGAAGTAGACCTCGACCCTTTTGTACAGAGGGTTCTCTTTCTTCTGGGTTATCTCCATCTTCATTCCAGTTCCTCCATTGTGGCCGCGAGTTCCGCGACCCTCTTCCTGACGGCTCCGTCCGTGGTGACTGCCATCATGCATCTTCCGGGCATGCCGTAGACCACGACCGTGCCGTCCTCGGCGTACAGGAGACAGGGCAGCAGCGCCAGGTCCTCCTCGCCGTCGACACGTATCAGGTCGACCTCCCCTCCGATGCCCCTGCGGACGGCATCCGCCATTCCGGCGGTTATCCTCCCCGCGGGGTTCGAGACCACCTCCTTCGCCTCGCCCTCCACGAGCCTGGCAAAGTCGGTCATCTCCCTGCGCTCCGTGCTGCCGTCGTATATGGACAGCAGCGGCCTCACGCCGTGCCTTCTGAATGTCAGGGATACCACGTCCCCGACGGTGATGTAACGGGTTTGAGCGTTATCGATGTCGAGCTCGGACTCGTCCATCTCCCTCCCGAGGGGCTCCTTGAAGGCCGCCCTCTGGGACTCGGGAAGGACGAGATCCCTCTCGAACATGGTCTCAGCGGACCTTGAGGGCGTATCTGCCGTTGGCTGAGATGCCCATCTTCTTGGCGATCTCGGACTTCTCGAAGTCGATGACCGCCAGGTAGCCCTGCCACTCTTTCGAGGTCTGTCCGCCGCAGCGGGGGCAGGTGTCGTCCTCCGTGATGAAGCTGCACTGCTTGCAGGCTTTGAGAACGGGTCCGACCATCACTCATCGCCTCCCTGCTGCCTCTCGGACTTCTTGTTGTGGTCCTCCTCGAGCCACTGGAGCTTGCCGAGACCGGGCTGGCGCATGGTCAGACCGATCTTGCTCTCCTGGGGGTTCTTCTCGTTGAGGTCTATGCTCACGACCCTGGCCTTGACGATGTCGCCGACGGCGAGGTACCTTCCGGTGTCCTTACCGACGAGCCTCTGGTTGGTCTCGTCGATGTCGACGCGGTCGTCCATGACCTGGCTGATGTGCAGGAGGCCGTCGAGCGGACCGAACCTGACGAACGCACCGAACTTGAGGATCTCGACAACCTTGCCGATGATGATCTCGTTATCCCTGGGCTTGAATACCACCTGATCGAACTTGACGGTCTGGTAGACCGCTCCGTCTCCGTGGACGATACGTCCGGGACCGACGGTCCTGACGTTCTTGATCAGCACGGTGAAGTTCTTGTCCTCTCCAAGGCGGCCCTCGTAGGTCTCCCAGGTGAGGCTGTCGATGACGCTGTCTATGTCATCCTTCAGGTCCTTCGGCGGAATGCGTACGACCTTCTCGACCTCGGTTAGCATATACATGGTGGGTCCTCTCGAATGTGACCGTCTATAGCCATCTTGTATTTAAACGTGACTTGGTGCGGTTATTATAATATTATAAGGGGACTGGACCCGCGACGAACGTATCCCCCGCGACGGCGGCCGGCCGTTCCCGGGCCCTCCGTCCACGGGATCCGACAGTGCCAGACATCCGGAAACTGACCCCCAGGCACCGTCCCGGCCTTCCACATCCTCCGAAAATCGACGATTCAATTTATTTAGAAGAACCGATACACGTCCCGCTTAAACGCTAAAGGAATCGATAGAAATGATAGATTTCGGAACTGATACTCTATTGTTCATGATTCCCGTCGCCGCGGTCATCGCAGTGATCTTCGCCGCGTACTTCTTCAAGTACGTCTGGTCGAAGGACAAAGGGACCCCTGAGATGCAGGAGATCTCCGATGCGATCGAGACCGGTGCCATGGCGTACCTGAAACGCCAGTACAAGACGATCGGAATCATCAGTGTGATCGTAGCGATCATCATAGCGCTCGTCGGCCTCGCCGACAGCTTCTCGGACTACCTCAACTACAGGGTCGCCATCGCCTTCCTCATCGGAGCCGGCTTCTCGATCCTCTCCGGATTCATCGGAATGAAGGTGTCCGTCAACTCCAACATCAGGACCGCCAGCGCGGCCCGCACATCCCTCAACGAGGCCTTCAAGGTCTCCTTCCGCGGCGGTGCCATCTCCGGTATCGTCGTCTCCACCCTCAGTCTCGTCGGTCTGTTCGTCGTCTTCCTCGCCTACTACTACTGGTGCGGAGAGGACATGACCATGACCCTCCACTCCGTCGTCGGATACGCCTTCGGAGCCTCCTTCGCCGCTCTGTTCGCTCAGCTCGGCGGTGGAATCTACACCAAGGCCGCCGATGTCGGTGCCGATCTCGTCGGAAAGGTCGAGGCCGGTATCCCCGAGGACGACCCCAGGAACCCTGCAGTAATCGCCGACCTGGTCGGTGACAACGTCGGAGACTGCGCCGGACGTGGCGCTGACATCTTCGAGTCGACCGCCGCCGAGATCATCGGATCGATGGTCATCGGACTCGCCGTTGTGAACGCTCTCGGAGAGCAGGCCTACAACTGGATCTACCTGCCCCTCGTTCTCATCGCCTTCGGACTCATCGCCTCCCTCATCGGAATCTTCGTCGTCCGCCTCAAGGACGAGAACGGTGACGTCATCAAGGCCATGAACTTCGGATACTACCTGACCATCGTCCTGGTCGTAATATTCCTGTTCGTGTCGACGTACCTCATCCTCGGCCAGACCGAGGGTATCGACAACTGGTACATGTTCGCCGGTGCCGGACTCGTGGGAATCATCCTCGGTCTCGCCATCGTGTTCATCACCCAGTACTACACGGGAGACCACAAGCCCGTGAAGTCCATCGCCGAGTCCTCCGAGACCGGCCCCGCCACCAACGTCATCCAGGGAATCTCCATCGGAATGGAGTCCACCGTCCTGCCCGTCGTGTGCATCGTCGTGGCCATCATCGCCACGTACCTGCTCGGATACGCCGCGGCCCCCGAGGGCTACGACGCAGCCACCTTCGGACTCTACGGAACCGCCATCGGAACCATCGCCATGCTGGGATCCTCCGCGTTCATCCTCGCCATGGACACCTTCGGACCCATCACCGACAACGGAGGCGGAATCGCCGAGATGAGCAACCAGCCCTCCGAGGTCCGCGACAGGACCGACAAGCTGGACTCCGCCGGTAACACCACCAAGGCCCTGACCAAGGGATACGCCATGGCCTCCGCCGCCCTGGCCGCCTTCCTACTCTTCGCCGCCTTCTTCGAGATTGTGGCCGAGGTCAAGGGAGACACCATCGTCAACGTCATGCACGTCGACCTCGGAGACCCGCTGATCTTCGTCGGCGGTCTCGTCGGAGCCGTGCTCGTGTTCTTCTTCGCCTCCCTGGCCATCCGCGCTGTCAGCAAGGCCGCCGGAGAGATGATCGAGGAGGTCCGCAGGCAGTTCCGCGAGGACCCCGGAATCATGGCCGGAACATCCAAGCCCGACACCGCCAAGTGCGTCGACATCGCCACCCGCGGTGCCCTGAAGGCCATGGTCGTCCCCGCCCTGCTCCCCATCCTCGTCCCCATCGTGTTCGGACTCGTGTACAGGTACGCCCTGACAGACTACGTCCAGGCCTACGAGGCCGTCGGCGCCCTGATCATGGTCGGAACCATCGTGGGAATCCTGATGGCCAACTTCCTCAACAACGGAGGAGGAGCCTGGGACAACGCCAAGAAGTACATCGAGGAGGGCAACCACGGCGGAAAGGGATCCCCCGCTCACGCCGCTGCCGTCGTCGGAGACACCGTCGGAGACCCCTTCAAGGACACCGCCGGACCTTCGATCCACGTCCTCGTGAAGCTGCTGTCCACCATCTGTCTGGTCACAGCGGTTCTCTTCATCGCCTGATCGCGATGTGAAAAACGGGATGGGGTCCGCCCCCATCCCACCTTAATCTCGTTTTCTCGTCTTTCTGTTCATCCGGGGCCTGTCTTCATTCGACTTCCCTGAGGAGGGACTCCCTGACCTCGGCGGGCATCTCCTCCACGCCGACGTAGTCCCTGAGGGCCTGGGCGTAGTCCCCGCCCTTCACCGCGCTGATGAAGGCCATGCCGCGGGCGACCACGGAGAGGTCGTCGTCGGGGAGGCCGAACACCATGTCCGGCACCCAGCAGTCCTCGTCATAGATGTACAGCGTCCCGGGGTTGTCCTCGGAGAGGCGCGAGGCCCACATCTCCGCGTCGTTGGGGGATGCGAACACGTTCTCTGTGATTTCACCCCTGCCGGTGCAGAAGGCGTACCTGAAGCATATCGCCATGACGTGCGAACGGACGGATGTCGAGATAACTGATTCGGTTCACACGAACGGGGACATCCACAGCCCGTTGCGGGCGGCGACCTCCTCGGCGTCCTCGTCGTACACGGTCTTCCCGCAGACGATGGTGGCCAGACGGTTCCTGCCGTTGCGGTCCAGGTACCCCGTGCCGAAGGTGACGACCGGGTTGAGGACCTCGGTCCCCGTGGCCTCCGAGGCGTTCCTGGCGCCCATGTCGCAGCACAGGGCGACGACCAGGTCGTACTCCTCCTGGGCCTCGGAAGCCATCCTGTCGGCCTTGACCATGTAGCACGGGGCCGAGCTGGAGACGCATCCCACCACCTCCACGCCGTCCTCGGCGAGTTTTGCGGCGAGCCTCTCGCCGGCGTCCCTGCCGCCGATGTTGCACATCCTGGCACACGTGTTGCAGGTCCAGACGAGGACCCTCCTCCCGCGTACATCCCCCAGAAGCGCTTGGTAATCCCGGTCCCTGGCCATGACAGTCATGGTTCCGGGAAGGACGCAACATTCTTAAAAAGGGTCCGAGTGGCACCTCCCATGTTCATAGCCGTGGACGGCCTCGACGGCAGCGGGAAGAGCACCGTCGCGGCCGGGATAGCCGAGGCCCTGACGTCGGACGGGATCAGCGTCACCGTCAGGGAGCACCCCGGCGACGGCAGGTGGGGCAGGCTTGCCAGGAGGTTCCTCCTGGGCAGGGGCGCCCCGGCCAAGATGCTCTCGGCCCTGTTCATGTTCATGGACTTATTCGTCACTGGGATGGCCGTCCGCAGGGGAGGCGACGTCGTCGCCGTCAGATGGACCCTGTCTGCGTTCTACCTCGACGGATGGTCCGGCAGGACGGTCCACAGGCTGCTCGTCGCGTTCCTTCCGGAGCCGGACGCCACCATCCTCATGGACGTCGACCCGGCGACCGCTCTCGAACGGGTGGGATCCAGGGGCGGCGAGGAGGAGATGTTCGAGAACCTCGAGTCGATGGAGGAGGTCAGGTCCAGGATGCTGGCCTCCGGCGAGCCCCTCATCATTGTCGATGCGGGCGGCACCCCGGAGGAGGTCCTGGAGGGGGCTCTGGTCGCCCTCGGCCTGTCATGATCGGAACCTGGCACCTATGGCGCGGGCCTCGTCCAGGACCGTCTGGTCCACCGGCATGTCCTTCGGCATCATCCATGTGCAGTACGCGATCCTGCCGACGGGTTCGCAGAAGAAGTGCTGGACCATGACGTTATCCAGGTTCTTGGACACCCTCTCGGCGCTGTCCGCGTCCGCGCTGGCTGTGACGACGACCGCCACCTTCTTGCCCTTCTCCATGATCGTCGTGGCGTTCATGTCGAGGAAGCAGTACAGGCGGTCGAAGACGACCTTGAACAGCCCGTTCATCTCGTTGAACTGGATGGAGGTGTCCAGGATGATGCCCTCCGCGTCGCGGATCGCGTCGATGACCGGCGCGATGTCGTCCTTCAGGACGCATGTGCCGCCGTTGTGCTTGCAGGCCTCGCAGTTCTGGCACTGCCTGATCGAGCGCAGGTCGTTGAGGTCGAACCTCACGACGTCCTTCCCGGCGGACCTGGCGCCCTCCTCGATCTCGGCGGCGATCCTGTCGCCGAAACCGCCCTTCCTGGGGCTGGAGACTATTGAGACAACAGTCATGGTATCACTGTGATACTATATTGCGGGGCTGGGCTTAAAACATGCGGCCCACATTTCCCAACCCTGTGTAGGATGGGGTCGCGGTCCCGCGGCTGTCCCCCTAACTTATATGAATGAGTGCCCACTAGCCCGCCTCAGTGACTAACATGACCGAGAAACTCGAACTCATACCCGTCGAGGACATCAAAGTGACCAAAGGGATGACCGTGGACCAGATGCTGAGGGCCATGGGCCGCGCGGGCGGATTCACCGCCCAGAAGCTGGCCGACGCCACCGACATCGCCGAGGCCATGGTCAAGAAGGAGGGCTGCCTCAGGATCCTGTCCTTCCCCGCCTGCATCATGGCCACCGGAACCCGCGGAGTCATCGTCGACATGGTCAGGAACAACATGGTGGACCTGATCATCACCACCTGCGGAACCCTGGACCACGACCTGTCCAGGACCTTCGCCCAGTACTACAAGGGCGACTTCATGATGGACGACGCCATGCTCAGGGACGAGTACGAGATCAGCAGGCTCGGGAACGTCCTGGTGCCCGACTCCTGCTACGGAGTCGTCCTGGAGGACAACCTCCTGCCCATGTTCGACGAGATCTTCGCCGAGACCCAGTCCCTCACCACCCACGAGATCATCGACCAGGTGGGAGCCAGACTGGACAACGAGGACTCCCTCCTGTACCAGTGCCACAAGCACAACGTGCCGATCGTGGTCCCCGGAATCACCGACGGGTCCTTCGGCTGCCAGCTCTGGATGTACTACCAGATGCACAGGAAGCTGAGGATCGACCTGTTCGGCGACGAACAGATGCTGTCCGAGATGACCAACGACGCCGAGTACACCGGCGCCATCATCATCGGAGGGGGCATCTCCAAGCACCACGTCATCTGGTGGAACCAGTTCCGCGGCGGTCTCGACTACTGCATCTACCTCACCACCGCCGAGGAGTACGACGGATCCCTGTCCGGCGCCCGCATCAGGGAGGCCGTGTCCTGGGGCAAGGTGAAGGAGGACGCCAAGAAGATGACCGTCGAGGGCGACGCCACCATCAGCCTCCCCATCATCTACGCCGGACTGGCCGAGAGGCTGCTCTGAATGCCGAAGATAGCCCTGCTCCCGGGTGACGGCTACGGCCCATCCATCATCGAGGCCGCCGAGAGGACGCTCTCGATGGTGGCGGACGACATCGAGATCGTCAGAGGGGACATCGGCTTCGCCGCCTACGAGCGCACGGGGGAGTTCCTCCCCTATGAGACCAAGGAGCTGGCCATGGAGTGCGGCGACGTCATCTGCGGACCGGTCAAGGACTGCAGGGACGAGTCCGGGAAGGCCTTCAACCCCCTGGAGGCGCTGAAAGCCGACCTGGACCTGTACGCCATCATCAGGTGCTTCCGCACCCTGGCCGACGACCTCGGGGTCCCCGGCATGGACATCACCCTGTGGGCCAGCAACATGACGATCGGAAGCGACGTGGTGGAGAGCAGGGACATCGACGGCATAACCATCAGCAAGTACATCCGCTCGTCGTCCTACAGCAGGATGATGGCCCGCGCCCTGACCGATATGGAGCTCAGCGGGAAGAGGAGGGTGGTCTGCGTCACGCAGGACACCATCTTCCCCGACTCCAGCGCCATGTTCTCCGAGGCCTTCGACTCGCTGTTCGACCCCCAGGTGTTCCACGTCGAGCACAGGGACGTCGGTTACTGGGCCTCCAAGCTCGTCAGGAACCCCCTGGAGTTCGACTACATCGTCTGCGCGGACCTGTACAGCAACGTCGCCGGCGGCATGCTGGCCGGCCTGTCGGGCGGCAACCGCCTCGCCCCCATAGCGTACGTGGGCGAGAACTGCAACCTCTTCGTCCCCGGACTATACAAGACGTTCGAGGACGTCCCCCGGGGCTACGCCAACCCCACCTCGGCGATAACCTGCGCCGCCATGGCCCTGTTCGACATGGGCCACAGCGAGCAGGCCCTGTCGATCATCGAGGCCCTCAGGCAGACCTACGCCGCCGGGGAGAGGACCCCGGACGTGGGCGGGACGCTGTCCACGGCGGAGTTCACGGACAGGGTCGTGTCCCGTCTCTGAGCCCCGCCCCTCACATCCTTTTTAACGCCTGGGATGCATCCAGTCTCAGGAAGTGTTCATATGAAGGACGCCGGTCACAGAGCGTGTGTCGAAGCCGCGCTCAAATTCGAGAAGACGGACAGAACGCCCGTCAACAACTTCGCAGTGGTCACATCCGCCCGCAGCGCCGGTTACAAGGTCGACGAGGCCAGGTGGAACCCCCAGCTTTCCGCGAAGGTCGCCATCGACTACGCGCTGAAGACGGAGTCCGACTTCGTCAAGCCCATCCTGGACTCCCAGACCCCTTTCAAGGACATGGGCATGGAGGTCAGGTTCCCCGAGGACGACTACGGGATGATCCCCGGCCACATCGTGGAGACCGCCGAGGACGTGGACAAGCTCGCCGTCTTCGACCCCTACGCGGCCGAGGAGTGCCCCACCTTCGACAAGATGGTCCAGGCCGTCGCCGCCACATCCGAGGCCATCCCCGAGGACCTGCACATCTGCGGGCTGTCCTGGGGACCGATCACCACCGCCGGGTACACCATGGGAACGGAGAACATGATGTTCGCCATGCTGTTCGACCCGGACATGGTCAAGAAGCTCATCGACAAGATCACGCCCCTCGTCTCCGGCATGGTGACCCGCCAGATCGACGCCGGCGCCACCGTCATGTGGATGGCCGACCCGACGTCCTCCGGCGACCTGATATCGCCCAACATGTTCGACGACTTCTCCGGCATCCACATCAAGAAGGTCATAGACGACGTCCACGGCATGAGCGACGTCCCCACCTTCGTGCACATCTGCGGCGACACCCTGGGCATCATGAGCCACATCAAGCACACCGGAGCCGACTGCCTCAGCTTCGACCATGCCGTCGACCCCGAGAAGGCCAGGGCCGCCGCCGGCAGGGACATCGCCCTCATGGGCAACCTGGACCCGGTGCAGCTCCTGATGAGCGGGACCCCGGAGCAGGTTACCGCCGAGTCCTACAAGCTGATCGACGCCATCGGACAGGACGGCGGGTTCATCCTGGCGCCCGGATGCGAGACCCCCATCTCCAGCCCCGACGAGAACGTCATCGCCATGGGAAGGGCCGGAAGGGAGTACTGGACAAGGGCGTAAAGCTTATTAAGGGGACATCCATCCCCACCTTTACTGCAAGGGTAGTCAAGCATGGCCAACGACGCTAGCTTGAGGGGCTAGTCCTTAGTGGTCCGCGAGTTCAAATCTCGTCCCTTGCACCACTTCATTTTCTTCCGCAGATGGGAACACTGGGATACGGGCTTCACCTAGGAGGCCCCTGCCCGCATCGGCGGTCGTTGACGGCATCCGCAGGGTACGCTCTTCGGATTCCGGGCAGATCACGCTGATCGACATCCGCACATGTGACCTGACGTTGTCGCAGGTCATGGAGGCCGTTCGCCTGTTCGCGTTCGCCCTCCCCGGCTACGAGATTTTCATGGACGGCGACGCATACGCGGTCGTCGCCCGTGCACGCGCGAACGCAGTTTCTACGAAGGGGGCTCTGAGCTGATCGGACGCGCCCTCGCAGCGTTCGAAATCCTCGTATCAGCGTATGCTCTGTCCGGACTTTTTCCCGAACTGAATATAAGGGCTTTCGGTTGCGGTGTTTATATACCCCGCACCCCGGAAAACCTACCATATTCCGGGTTGGTCCGGACGTCTGGCTGCACTCAATTCTGTGGGTCTGAGTTCGAGTTCGAGCACTCGAACCGGGCCGAACTGTGACAGGTGTTATCCATGTCTCACCGCCGTCCCAAGGGCCTCCGCGAGAACCGCATCCTCGTCGCCATCTCCATCATCGGATTGGACGAGGGCGGACGTCGCAGGACGCAGAACGAGGTCGCCGCCGACCTCGGATACCCCAAGTCGACGGTGTCCGAATGCGTCCGTGACTTGTTGAACGGCGAATACATCAGGGAATCGGGCAAGGTCCGCAGGGACAAGCTCTACGCCAGAGGCCCCAAGTGGACCCTGCTCGAATCCCAGATTTCCGACGAGATCCGCGAGAAGATGCGCAATCTCCGCTCGGTCCGGATTGATAGCCCCCCTATCACCACGCCGGACCGTTCGGGTTCCTCGGACGGACAGTCCCGCCCTGTTGAGGTCGGATGGGAGGTACACCTCCCCGGAGACCAGCTCAGGTTCGGTGTTGACCGTGAGGGGAGCATCGACCGCACGGGGGTGCGTGTCGTCGATGCCGAGACGGGTAGGGAGAGGACCGTGTGGTACACGATCTTCGGCACCAAGTCGTATGAGCTCAACGGGTCGCTGAACTGGTCCACATCGTTCGTTCTCGATGGCTACCCCGGAGAGAACCGTTTCACGATGCGTTATCAGAAGACAGCGTCCGGCAAGTGGTTCTACGTCAGCCCTGAGTTCGAGATCATCGTCGATACCGAGACCGCCTCTGATGCCGATAAGCTCCGCAGGGCCTTCGTCACGAAGTGCTCCCCGCTCCTGCACTGGCTTCAGAAGTACGCGGGATGGATCTTCACGACGGACGAGATGGGGATGTACGATCTCCTGACGAAGATCGACGTCACCCGCGTCCACCGTGCGCTTCGCGGGGAGCTCAACGACGTCTTCACCGACGTCACGGACGGTGCGTTTGTCGGGAACGGCGAGGTGTGGGCCGACTGCTCCCCAGGATTCACCGAGATGGAGACCAACTCGATCGATTACGTCGAGGCCGTCATCGACATGGTGGACACCAAGCGCAAGGCGAACTCCGTCTGGGCGGACATGCCCAGGGTCAAGGAGGACATCGCACGCCTGTCTGCTGAGATGGACGAGCTCCTGGACATCTCCAGGCGTCTCTACGAGATCAGCGTCAACATCGTCAGGACAGAGACCAACACGATGAAGGTCCTGTCTCGCAGCCAGACCACTCTGGACAGCATCCTGTCGCCGGAGGATCCCTCTGATGACAGGAAGCCGAATTTCCCGATGGAGGGATACCAGTGATTTACATCGTCGACGGCGTTCTGGCCGTCGGATGCGTCCCTTCCGTCGGAACCCCCGAAAGGGGTGAACAGATGGTTGTTTCTAATCAGGTTTTGAAAGAGATTATCAAGGATGCCGAGTCGAGACTCGGCGAAGTGGGTCCCTCCGGAAAGGAGGACCCGTTGGACAGGATGAAGACCATGTCCGCACTCATTGGCAACAAGGGCGTCGTCCTGGCGAAGCAGTTCGACTCAGTCGAATCCATCTCTCGCCACGCGAAGGACCTCTACACCGATGAGCTGGACGCATACGAGAGCACACTCAACATGATTCTCAGGGATGCGCTCGAAGCGAAGCACGATCTGATGCTTCTGAGACGGAACATCGGGAGGTGCTCCCAGTGAGACCGTTCATCACGACGGAGCTGACGGATTCGATAATGTCCGTCTTCGTATCCTTCGACAGGGAGATTCCGCTCTCGCAGCTCGAAGACCTCGGATGGAGGATGGATCCTGATGGCTGGCTGATCCTGGAGATCACCGATACGGTCTCTCTCCAGGCGTGTCCGAATGGTGAGGACGTGGATATGGAGGTCTGGGTCGACGACTGGACCTTCGGTTCGGTTAAGGGCATACACGTGGTCGAGGGACACCGCTTCCTCGTCATCGATGTCGACGACGGTTCCAGCCTGGTCTACCCGATCGTTCAGGACGGGGTGATGCTCTCATGACCTCCAGGAGATCGTACGAGACGCGCAACCGTGTATGCGATATGCTTCTCAAGGTCGCAGGACCGTATGCCCCCTCGCATGTAATCATCCTCTACTACAACCGGCTCGAACAGAGGTTCGTCCGTGCTGTGGAGGGCATCTCGAACTTCGACACGCTCCGCCTGGTTCTGTGGGAGGACGACATGCCGGATGTGATGCGCATCGACGGCGTGTTCAACGAGGAGGGATACAGGTACGTCTGCTCTCGCATCAAATCCTCTGAGATCACACCGCAGGAGCTCTCTGATCTGAAGAAGGCGAAGGCGGCCTATGAGATTCTGAACGAGATGCGCAAGCTTGTCAACGCCGCCAAGAAGGGGGACGCTGTCAAGGTGAACCGCATCCTGAACAAGGGGGCGACAGTATGACCGACTCCCCCTATGATGGAGACACTGCCATCCTCTATGCGCGTGTGTCCACCGACGACCATGACCAGGACCCGCAGACGCAGGTTCGCAACATGACGAAGTGGTGCGAAGCCAACGGTGTGGAGATTCTGGAGACGTTCGTGGAGGAGAGGTCCGCAAAGGACACCAACCGCCCAGGACTTCAGGCGGCTCTCGGATACCTGACCTTGAACAAGGTCGGGATCCTGCTCGCATGGTCTGAGTCCCGCCTCTCCCGTGACACCGACGATATGGCGAAGATTGTGGCGATCTGCAAGACCAACCGTGTTCGCATCCGCTACGTTTCAGCCGATGGAATCAACCCGGAGGAAGGCACGGGGAAGGTGATGAACTTCCTCAACACCTGGCAGGCGGAGGAAGAGAGGAAGAAACTCTCCCTCAACACGAAGCAGGGTTTGGAATCAGCGAGGTTGAAGGGGAAGCATTGTGGAAGGATGCTCGCCTTCTGCTTCACGCACCGCGTCAAGGAATGCGAGAAGATGATTGTGGTGGACGCGAAGAAGCCCACTGTCATCATGTCCATCGAAGATGTCATGGAGTTCGCAAGACAGGGGTATTCCGTTGCTGGTGTTGCCAAGAAGTTCGCCCATGTCGCGCCGAACACACTCCGTAAGGCGTTGATGGAAGAGGGAAGGTTGGAGGAGTTCGTTTCCCTGTGCGAGAAGGCTCGTTCGGGCGTTCAACAAAGGGGTGGAGCAACAAAGGGTGCTAGCACCCCCGAAAACAGTTCAACAAAGGGGGTGGGCGAATGAGTTCAACAGACGAACGGTTGTTGAACTATGATACACCCTTTGTTGAACAAAGGGGACCCACATTGGATGTTCCGAACGCTCCAAAGGCTCGGAAAATCACCGCGACGATTCCAGAATCCATCAACATGCGCATTCGTGCCATCTCTAAGGCGGAAAGGCGCAACCTCAAGGTAGTCATCACCAAGTGCATCGAGGACTACCTCGAAGGTGGGGAGGATGACACTAGACCGTACATCCCACTCCCACTGTATCATGAGAAGACTGTCAAGCTCTCTCAGGAGTTCGATGTAGAGGTCGCGGATGCGATCAGGGAGCGTGCGGAGAACGAAGGCCGCTCTGTGAGCATGGTCTTCACCAAGGCTCTCCATGAGTACATCATCAGAAGTCCGGACGACCCTGTTAGAGTCGAACCGAAACTCGAACCGAGTTCCGAACTCGAACCGAACGGAGGTGATCTCTGATGAGTGAGTCTCAGACCTCCGTCATCTGCGACTACAACGAGGGTCGCTCGGACTCGAAGATCACCATAAGGCTGGATCAAGAGCTGAAGAATGCGGTTGAGCAGACGGCGGTCTTCGCAGACATCACGACCTCGGAACTCATTCGTAGAGCGATCGAGAAGGAGACGGGATACAGGAGCGGAGCATGGTTCGATCTTCCGCAGGACATCTCCAGTCGTATCGACAGGGAGGTGGATCTGGGGCTGTTCTCCGACAAGAACGAGGCGGTTCGCTACTACATCCGCCTCGGCGTGATGTTCTCCACCAAGGGGGCGGTCGAATGACCACCTACATTCTCAGAGCGGATGACAGGGAATGGCAGCTCTCAAGCAGATTGGCACGCGAGATCAGGATCGAGGCATTCAACATCTTGTTCCGCGAGGAAATCTTGCAGGGAACCGTCTGGTCTCAGAGCGTGAGCCGGAAGAATGGCATGAGAGCTCTGTGGGTGATCGACATCTCCTACAAGTCATTCTCCAAGGCCGTCCCGACGCCCACTGACCCCCCGATCGAGTGGAAGAAGCTGACGCATGCGATGGCCTGTGACGCCTGGGACGATGGCATAGTCATCGACAAGGAGCTCTTCGAGGAGGACAACATCAGGAAGATCCTGGACGAAGAGTTCGACTGGTGTGATGTCGACAGGGAGTCCAGATGTGTTAGGTGGGTCAAGCCTACGGTCGGTCCGAACGAGTTCGACTCGGACTTCTGCTACTATGCATACGGGAAGAAGGTTCAGGGCTCATTCCCCGTCTGGTGGTTCGATTACAAGTTGAAGAAGGTGGCAGCGTGAAGATGCCCACCGAACTTGAACCACTGAAGGTGGTCGAGCTCTTCGCCGGTATCGGCTCTCAGAGGATGGCCCTGCGTCTGTTGGGAATCCCCCATGAGGTCGTGGCCATCTCGGAGATCAACCCCAAGGCCATCGAATCCTATGAGGCGATTCACGGACCGACACTCAACCTGGGCGACGTCCGCGACATCGAGCATCTGCCCGCGTGCGATCTGCTGACATACAGTTTCCCGTGCACGGACATCTCTATCGCCGGAAGGCAGGAGGGCATGACAGAGGGAAGCGGTACACGTTCCTCCCTTCTGTGGGAGGTCGGAAGGCTGCTGGCCGACATGGTCGACCGTGACATCCCTCCGTTCGCACTGCTGATGGAGAACGTCGATGCGGTCACGAACAACACGTTCATGCCTGTCCTCAATCGCTGGATCTCCAGGTTGGCTGATCTCGGATACACATCCAGCTACAAGGTCCTGAACGCATGTGACTTCGTCATCCCACAGCACAGACGCAGGTGCTTCATGGTGTCCGCCAGGAACCAGATGTCGTTCGAGTTCCCGATCGGGGAGCCGACCGACCTCTGCCTCGGCGACATGATGGATTGCGATGTCCCCGAATCCTATTTCCTCTCGGATGAGAAGGTCGCGGGATTCACGCCATTGCCCGCCAAGGCCGATTCCAGGGGAATCGTCATAGACGGCGACCTGAACGACCCGAAGAACCTGGAGATATGGAATCGCGTCTATTCCCCGCTGGGCTTGTCACCGACCTTGACCGCCCTTTCGGGTGGAGGAACCGTTCCCAGAGTTCACGTGATTGGCATTGGGGGGGGGGGAGTCTACCTCCTCGTCGCCTGGACATCGCCGGAAGGATTCCCAGCGGTCGCAAACAGGACGGGGATGTTCACAGCATTCGCGGTGTTTGTCCTGCTCTCAGGGTCGGCGGGGATCCGCCTCTCGTCCTGGACACCAGGAGGTGTAAGCATGTCCATTGAAATTGATGGACAGGGCATCCGCATCCGCTACCTCACCGAGAGGGAGTGCTGGAGGCTCATGGGACAGCCTGACTGGGCCTTCGACCGTGCGAGCGGTGCCGGAGTCTCCAGGACGCAGCTCTACCGCCAGGCGGGGAACGCCATCGTCGTGACCGTGCTGATGGCGATCTTCTACGGTATGTACATCGCGCAGACATGGTGCAGGAGACCCACGCTGGACAGCTTCTTCGGAGGTGTCGCGGATGTCTGAGTACCTCTACAGATGTGCCGTTTGCGGGGATGTCCGGAAGGTTTGCAATCTTGACGACAATCCTCCGAAGCACCTCGAATGCTACTGTGCTTCGTGTGCGGAACGCGAGTGCAAGCCGACCCGTCACATCCGCATCCCGGATACGAGGCACCAGATGAGATTCGGTGATGTTGAGCTGACGGTCTACCACACCCAATCCGAAGACGCGACCCTGGTGATCGACACCAGTTCATCGGACGGTGGCATCCTCTTGATTCTGGATCAGGAGTCTGCCATCCGTCTGGCCGCGTTCATCGACTACGAGATGTTCGGACAGGAGGGGTTCGAATGAGCTCCTGGATGCCGTGCGTGGAATGTCCGTGCTACTATGCTCCCACATCCGATTGCTACCGTAGACCGGACGAGGTCATCCATGTGGATGACCCGACCGTATGTCCTGAGTGGTGTCCCCAGTGTGACCGCGATCGCTTCCCCGGACACCGGTATGGAAAGTTCCCATACTACAGGAAGACATGCAGGGGATGTTACTACGACAGGGAGAATCCCGCTCTCATACCCCCATCATGTCAGCACTACAACGCCAGACCTCTGAACGCCGACAGCGGGGAATGCCCGTATTATGTGAGGGACGGACCGAACGACGGGAATCGCGTGCCGATCAACAACGACGAGATTGCGGTCGTGACCAAGAGGTTCGCGGAGCTCATCTGTCGTGGAATCAACGACCATGACCTTTCGTTCTGGGACGTGGACACGTGCATGCACCTCTATTCCATCGGATCGTGTGGCGGTTGCCATCGCTTCAACATCGTTCGGAGCAAGAAGGGCGTTTTCACCGTCCGTCTGGAACAGACGAGGGTTGGCAAGAACGCTTGGCCCTATCGCATGGAATGTGTTGTGGACCACGCCGAGATCGTGGACGAATACGGCTACCTTTTCCTTTACAACGGTGACAACAGGCACTACAACCAGGGATGCGTGGCGATTCGCATCGTCGACGCTGAACCTGTACCCGTTGACGCTGTGGATGAGGACGAGGAGGAATGCTGCCCTGTCGAAGACTCCGTCCAGACAGCAGTTCCGGAATCGACCCCAGAGGATGCGTACAGGTTCACATCGTTGGGGGAGTGGTTCTCGTGACGGGAGCTCTGCTCATCGACGTGGATTCCACGATCCCCAACATGGCGTTGATGCACATCAGCGCGTGGAGGAAATCCCTGGGAATCAGGAAGGGGGGATCGTTCTGAACCAGATCGATGTTCTCGCGGTCCTCAGCGGTGGACCCAAGACCGCGTCCGAGATTCTGGACATACTGGAGCCTGAGACCACCACATCTCAGCACAAGGGAAGACTTCAGAGCGTCCAGGAGAAGCTTCGCTCTCTCAGGAAGTGGGAACTGGTCGAGATCGTAGGCAAGAAGGACTCCAGCAAGCTGTGGGCTCTGACATCGAAGGGCAGGGAGGGGTTGGAATGACCATCTACCTAGCTGATGTCACCATTCACATAGGAGGATTCCTGGTAGACGGTGATACTCCCGAAGAGGCCATCAGTGCAATCCAAGAGGCCATCGAGGGATTTGGATTCAATTCTCTTGACTCCGACACCGTTGAAACAGAAGTCACCCGTCTGAACGAATACAGAGATGAGTTGGACGGTTCCGAATACATTCTGGAGGGGAACTGAATGAGTTCATTTCCCCAGCTATGCCAATTGGGATTCAAGTGTCCTCATCTCGGAATCAGTGAAGATTGGGACGACATCTGCATCCACCCCTATACCAACGACAACTGCCCGGAGGACGAATGTTTCTGCGAGATGGACGCGATGTGCGGTTGTCCCCTCATCGAATGTGGTTCTGAATTGGAGAAGATCATCTTCGTATTTCACCACAAGAGAGCGGAGTTCAACGAGTTCATCGAAATCCAGGACAAGCGTCTGGAACGCGAAGGACGTCGCAGCCCGTATTTTGCCGAGTTCAAAGAGCGGGTGGTCGCAAGAGCACTTCTAGATTACTGGAGGATGTGCGATGACCTCTGATTGGATCGATACGATCTACTGCGAGGATTGTCGCACAGGGATGGGACGCATCCCGGATGGAAGTATCGGATTGGTGGTGATGGATCCGCCCTATCGCATCGAAACTGTGGGAGGCGGGGCATTTGGTCCAGCCAACCGTAGCTATCACGCCGAGTTGGAACCACTCTCTGATGGGATAGAAAAGTCTGTTCTGGACATCATCTGCCGTAAGCTCTCTGCCATCAACATCTATGTCTGGTGCAACAAGCGTCAGCTTAGGCAGTACATCGACTATTTCGAGGACAGAGGTTGTACAACCGAGTGTATCACATGGCATAAGACCAACCCTGTTCCCACGTGCAATAACAAGTATCTGAGCGACACGGAGTATCTTCTGTTCTTCCGTGAGCCTGGAGTGAAGTTGTACGGATCCTACAGCACCAAGCGGAAGTGGTATGTCTCTTCTTACAACAAAGCCGATAAGGAGAGATTCGGCCACCCGACAGTCAAGCCATTGGAGATTATTCGCAACATAGTTGGCAATTCTGCGCCGAGGGGGGGGGGAGACAGTGATTCTTGATCCCTTCATCGGAACAGGAACAACTGCCGTAGCAGCCGTAGAACTCGGAATGCACTATGTTGGATTCGAAATCGAGCCAAAATATGTGGCCGTAGCAAACCAACGCATTGCTTCCGCGAATCCACACGCTCATTCTACACAGACCTCACTGTTCGAGCTTTCAGCGGATGCTCTCGGCAGCACAAACAACTCTCAAACTTCAAAGGAGGATACTCAATGAAAACGATTGATGAATCGACTGGAAATGTGATCGAAGAGCTCGTCGAGAGTAGGACCTCCGACGAGTGCGGACTGGAGAATCTGCCCCGGATGTACAGGGACGCGGGCGTGACGTGCGCCGACGACGTCATTGCCGAGACCAACCTGGTTTCCGGCATAGCCATCTCGATGTATGCGAGTCTGGGTGAGCTCAAGCACGTGGCAGAGGAGATGGACTCCGAGTTCGGAGAGTCACTCCTGGAGTGGCATGCGAAGGCCGAGAGCCTGATGTCGGAGCTGTCTGAGATCGTCCTCGGAGAGGCCGACAGCATCGACGGGGGTGATTGGGAATGATGCATGCCATCATCTCCAAATCGATCCTTCAGCGCGTTGTAACCCACACCGGCATCGTCACAGATAAGCTGAACATGACATGTCTGGACGATGGCTGGAAGATTTCGATCACAGACCCGGCGAAAGTCGCCATGATGAACATCATGGTGTGGACTAACGCCATGGACAGCTACGAGGTTCAGGTAGCGAACGAGGATGAGAGGGAGATCATATTCGATCTCGAAAAACTCGCCAGTGCTCTGTCCATCTTCCCGGACGGTCAGCCTGTTGAAATCACGTTCTCAGACGGTGTCGTGAGACTCGACTGCGGAAGGATGCATCGTGCCATCAGGAATGAGGTCAGGGTTGAAGGGGAACCTAGGATGAAGATTCCGGAGGTGAATCTGAGGTGCAGCATCCCTCTGGACACCACCGAAATCTACAAGATGATCTCCAAGAGCGGTGGCATCACCGATCATCTGACCATCTCATGTGGTCCGAACGGGCTGTCGATCACACTTTCCTCCGAGGTTGACAACGTCTCCTATGAGAACGACGATGAAGAGGTCAGATCGCCTGATGGAGAGACCTACACCTCGATGTTCCCGCTGGACTACTTCGTGAGGGCATTGTCGGGATTCAAGGGTCCTGTCATCCTGGAGATCGACAATGATTACCCGCTGAAGATGTTCAGCAACGACCCGTTTCCCTCCACGTATCTGCTGGCTCCTAGAGTGGAGAGAGACGACATCGGAGGTGCATGAGCATGATTACCCTCGATGAGGTGCTGGATCGCATCCGCTCCGGCACGGATCCGAAGGAGCTCGCCTCCGAGATCGGGGTGTCTGAGAGGACGTTCAGGAACCGCGCGTCGAAGGCGGGACGTCTCCAGGAGTACAAGGCCGTCGTCGCATCCTATCGCGCATCCGAGGCATCGAAAATCGATCTGGATGCGCTCATGGCTCTGGCCGACCAGGGAATGTCCCTGAACGCGGCATGCGTCAAGGTAGGATGCTCCAGAACTACCGCCACGGACCGTCTGACATCCGAGAACCGCCTGGCCGAGTTCTATGTGAGGTCCCAGGAGGCCCGCAACGGGAGAACGATTCCCGTCGTCTCATCCCAGGAATATCACAGCGGACCCAGGGAGACCCTGATCTCCGCCATCCCGAAACTCCCTCCGGAGACGAAGGAGGCGTTCATGGGAGCCATCAGAGCCGTGGACTCGATGATCTCGGATGCGGACAGACTGTCCAGACTTTGCGGGGGGAGAGCATGAAGGTCATCCTTCTGCGCGGTTACAGCAACTTCTACCTGGTTTCCGAGGAGACCAGCGAAGGAGAGGTCTTCAGAGTCTACAAGAGATTCGCCAAGACCTCGAAGAAGCCCGCATTCGAATCGAAGGTCTATAACGAGGCCCTCGGAAGACTGATCGAGCTCCAGGAGGAGATTACCACCCTGACACCTCCTGAAGGGTTCCATTGCGTAGTCCTTCGCAGGGAGGGCAGCTTCGAGGTCATGCGCACGGTCGGACGCCGGAACTCCGAGCTCGTTTGGGTGTACATTATCAAGGACACCAAGAACGAGACGATAACTGACTACTCGCGGAGCTACAATGTCATCTGCCAGAAGATGCACATCCGTGCGACAGAGGAGGCGGTAGCATGTCCATGACCGTCACCTCCATCGAAGCATACTACAGCATCAAGAAGTGCTCGGCTCAGAAGTGCTTGGAGGTCCGTCAGTACGTCGAAGCGAATCCCGGTTCGACGAATGAGGACATCGCCGCCGCCCTGAACATGAAAATCCAGTCCGTGACACCGAGGACACGCGAGCTGAAGGTCAACGGACTGCTATGGATCACGGGCAAGGGGAAGACCGCATCCGGTCGCAACGGATATGCCATGAGCTCGGCGACATGCCCCAACTGCATGTCCACGAAGCTGGAGGTCTCCCGCGAGGGAGAGGGCATGTTCGGCTACTATTGCTACACATGCGGACACAGGTTCAGGGCGCGTCTGAGCGAGAACTCCGAGCTGGAGGAGGTGATTGATGATGTCCAGTGACGACCTCATCACCAACAGGACCTACCTCCTGACGGCCAGGGCGAAGGCGGTGATGGACAACACCGCCATCATGCTCCCCGGCTACTGCAAGACGGAGGTCATCAACACCGCCATCTTCCTTCTGGGACTGGAAATCAGCAAGCGTCGGTCGGAGAAGGGCCTCACCGTGAAGGAGGCGTTCGAATCCATCCACTGCGACCTCAGACAGATGGGATATGACGAGATCATCTCCAACCTGGTTCCGGACCGCAGGTCCCAGACGCACCTGGATGCATTCCTGGACTGCATCGATGACGATGCCGATGCGAAGGAGATCATCATCGGGCTGATGGGCATCCACGACGAAGGTGGCGACGCCCCCGATTCGAAGGAGGCGGGCGAATGAAGGGCGGACGCATGCTCAGGAGACGCCTGGACATGAAGGGCGAGGGCAGGGTCGACCCCATCGCGGTCGACCCACCCCAGAAGAGCATCAAGCATCAGATCAAGCACCCGAAGAAGAAGGCGTTCGACTACCGCGTTATAATGTGCGACGGGGTCGCGTACTTCGTCGTATCTGCCGACACCACACCTGAGAAGGCTGCCAGGATGTACAGTCAGGTCCGTCCGGCAGCCGATCTCGTCGATAACTACGAACGCGGATTCTGCCGCTTCAACGTGGTTTCCCAGGAATATGAGCTGTGCGAGAACGGACCGGGAGCATTCCCGGTCCACATCTGGATCATGGAGGAGTGATGATGGTCGAGAGATTCACCATCCCCAGATTCAGATGCGAGCACTGCTCCCAGGTGTTCCAGACCCTCCATGATGCCACCGAGCACGAGGTGATCTGTCGCGAGAACAGGTTCCGGATCCCCCATCTGATTGGAAGATGGGTAGAAGGCGACGGGGTTGTGGGCATGGCCACGCAGACCCGCAAGGCGGATTCCTTCATCGGAATCTCCACCCCTTTCACACCCGTCGTCGTATGGGTGTCTCCGCTGAAGGTCAGGGAGATAACCCTGGAGGATGCCAAGGCTAGATTGTCCGGTCAGTTGGAGGCCAAGGTCAGAGGATTCGAGCTCAAGGCGGATGACTACAGGAGGGATGCCTGATGCTTCCGACGAAGGGCGGAGTCTATCGTCTTAGATCGGAGGTCAGGACGCACTTCATCATTCGCAACAAGCACCTGATTCCCGTCTACGAAGGGCCGTTCACGCTCATGGAGAGAGCGGTGTATGAAGGATGGTCAGATGGCCTGGACTGTCGCTGCTCGGCGTGCAAGAGGCACGTCAGCAGAGGGTATGTGTTCAGAGATGAGTGGAATGGACGCATCGATGTGTTCGGACGCTGTTGCCTCCGCAAGCACGTCCGCGTCGTTCTCCTGGAACCCACGGAGGGAGTGCAGTGAGCGTTACCTTCGTCGTCAAGAGGGACGTGAAGCTGAGGCATTGCTGTGAGTGTGCGTGCATCGTCGCGTCCAACAGCCACAATCCGGCTCCCAGCGGATACAGACCTGAGACATACTGGTGCAGGAAGAGGCAGAAGGGTATCGAGGATCCCGGAGATCACATCGCCTGTAGCGAGTTCATCGACGCGAGAGAAACGGGGGATATGTTCAGATTCCCAGGAGATCGTAGATGCACGGAGTGTCTGGAGTTCTCTCGTTATGAGAAGTCGGGCATTGTCGACGGCATCCTGAGAACGATATGCATCAACGAATGCGACAGGAGCAGTGGCATGGAGATTCACTTCCCGAACATGCTCCGTGCATGCGATGAGGACCTGGATGACGATGAGCCTGAGACCCAGACGTTCAGGGTGACGTTTGTAGCCTATCAGACCGTCGAGGTCGAAGCCGAAAGCATCCGTGAAGCCAAGAGATTGGCCTGGGACGAGTGCTTCCTCGAAGATGCCGAGATTGAAAGTATCGAGGAGGTCGAACGAATGACCGCCGATGCGTGCAGGGTCCCGACCCTCTCGGACATCCAGACCATGATGGAGTCTGTCGGCTCGATGAGGATGCAGGACGTGGATCCCGACGGGATGTGCAACTACATCATCATACGTTTCTCGCCACAGACCCCGTTGCGTATCAGATTCAGGGCTCTGAATCTGGTATCGTCTCGCATCGATGCACCGATGAGCATCCTCTACGGGGGGAATTGCATCGTGGCATGGAACGTATCGAAGGCTCAGTACGTCTCCCTCGGATGCAATCTGGCCGAATTCGTCTCGCAGGACGGCATCGTGGACATCGAATGGCGTGGAGCGGGGGCGGTCGAATGAGGGACGAATGCCGCGACTGCGTGCATCAGAGCTCCATCTCCGGATGTGTACATCCGTATGGGTGGAGATACGACTACGAGGACATCCCCGAACACTGCCCCTACTGCCAGGAGGAGCACCGATGACCGACCTGCGTACAATCGGCAGACGTCTGCGCGGTTGCTCCGATTGCCATTCGCATGACATCATCATGCTGTCCACGCACAAGGACGGTGTGGACGACAGCAGGATCATCTGCATGAGGTGTGGTCATGAGGTGAGATCGGAGCACGCCTGGGTCGCAGCTCGCATCTGGGGGATGGTGGGGGTGCACTCATGATCTCCGTCGAGGGTTGGGACGGCCTGGCACGCAGGTTCCCTCTGGAGGTTTCTCTGCGTGATGACATCCTGGCATTCATCGGTGAGCATCCGGGTTGCGGATTCAACGCGATCTGCAACCACTTCCGCCATGCAGACGCAATCGGACTGATGGACGTGCTGTTCCGTCTCAGGGAGGATGGGGATGTCGTGACGGACGGACCGCATCCGGTCGAATCACACTATCTGAGGGAGGTTGTATGATGCCACAGGTGTCATGCATGGATGCCCGCAGAATGGCATACGCCGACCCGTGCGATGTCCTTGTCATCGACACGGAGACCACCGGGCTGGACTCTAGCAGGGACAAGCTGCTGTCCATCGCCATCATCGATGGCGTTGGCCGCACCTTGTTCCATAGTCTGATCCACCCATACGGACGGAAGAACTGGCCAGAGGCAGAGAAGATCAATCATATCACAACGAGGATGGTGCGCGATGCCCCCTCGGTGTATGAGATTCGTGACAGGGTGAACGGCATCCTCTCCCATGCCAGGCTGTTCATCGGATACAACGTCAGCTTCGATCTCGATTTCCTGAGAGCCGCAGGGTTCGAGGTCCCCGATACCGACTGGTGCGACGTCATGGATGATTTCGTACCGATATACGACAGCATCAACCACACCGGAGGAAGGTGGCAGAAGCTCACCACATGTGCGACGTTCTTCGGATACAGATTCGTCCCGCATGATGCCCTGGAGGATGCGAAGGCCACTCTGTACTGCTGTATGGCGATTGCCCACCAGCAGAGGATGGGCCAAGAACAGATTGCCCCTGAACTGGGCCAGAACAAACCTGACAGGCAGTCGAAGAACCCTCGCACTGCCGCCAAACCCCTTGATTTCTACAGATCCACAAAGGGTCGGAGGTGTTCGGATATGACATCGGATGAGATGAGAAAGGAGCCTTGCCGTGCGATAGAACACAAAGTCCAGGAGGAGTCCTCATGATCGCTCCTGATGGACTCATGCCCAGACGTGCCACCGTAGGCTCGGCAGGGTATGATTTCCTCGCTCCGAAAACGATCCACCTGATTCCGGGACGGTGGGTCGAGATCGATACAGGCGTCTGCCTGACGGATGAGGACTTTCCTGCGGGACATTGGTTCATGATGCTGGTGCCCCGGAGCGGACTGGGATTCCGCTATGGTGTGAAGCTATCCAACACCGTCGGAATCATCGACATGGACTATCGCCAGAGCATCCGCGCGAAGATCACCAGTGACGTCGAATGCATCATCGATGTGGGCGAGGCGTTCATGCAGGGCATTCTCGTCCCGTTCGGAACGCTCTGTGGCGAGATTGCTCCGACTTCGAGACGTGAAGGGGGATTCGGATCCACCGACAGGAGGTGGACGGCATGCCCATGACCCCGTTTGAGCTGAAGATGACTCCTGAGACCAAGTGCAAGTGCCTGATCTGCGGGGAGGAGCACATATTTGGCGACTTCGACGAGCACGGTGCCGTTGCAATCTTCATCGATAAAAACGGTCCAAGACCCGTATGTGTCTGCAACTCGGACAGGTGCATGGGAACGGTCACACTGCTCGGAGGACAGGTCAGACAGAGGACCGTCGGAAAGGTCCCATCATTCTCCATCACTCCATCTGGAGACGGGAAGTATGTGTCCTTGTCTGTCGGGGACATGGGGATGAACATCCCGTCGGGACTGTTCATCAACATGTTCATGGACTTGACCACGAAGCTCATCCCCAGATTGAAACCAGAGCCGGGGTCCGTGAAGATGCCGACAATGCCGAATCTCCCACCGACGGTCAAAGCCACGGTTTTGGATTCCATCGGCGATTGGAATCCTCAGAACAACACCGACCTGAATACATGCCCGTGTTGCAATTTCAGGGATTTGTACACGTTCGAGGACGGACCCGAAGATGTGACCGTACAGTGCAATGTCTGTGGCAGATACGGCCACGGTCGGACGAAAGCAGACGCGATGGCTGATCTGGCCTCGAAAAAGGAGGTGTCCCCATGACGATGACCTTCGAAGAACTCAGAGAAATCTGGGAGAGGGAGTTCAGAAATCAGCGGATTCCATCGCCTGTGGAACCCACACTCTACGATGACATGAGGATCCTCTGTGAAAGGCTGCAATCCGAGTTCGTTGAAGCGGAACATAATCAGCTCGAATCCGTGTTGGACTCTGAACTCAAGCTCGCGAAGGCGAAGCGCATGGTCGAGGAGATTACCCGTATGAGGATTGCCAAGATCATGAGACTGTCTCTGGATCAGGCGATTGTAGGGCGGAGATTCGCACACCTCGATGAGCTTCCGCAGGAGGAACTCAGGATATTCGAGAGCATCGAAGGCGACATCGAATTGCTGACCGAGAAACTCGGAATAAGGGAGATTGTGGACGACATCCTCGATGAGATCGCTGATGAGCTGGATGGGATGACATACCCCCCATACATCTCCGACGACATCCGGAAGAAGGCGAAGGACAACAACATCCAGATTGTCTATGGATGCAGTGATGATCTCATCGAGTTCGACGGCGCATTCTTCGATGAACTCGGAGCGTGGATTCCGAAGGATGGTGATTCTCGCAGGTATGTCAGCTCCAAGGGAAGGGTCATCGATGCTGTCTGGTGTGAGGATGGCAAAACATCCTGGACATACAGAACGGACATCCGCCACAGGACATTCCGCATCTTCGACGAAGAGGATGAGGATGATGACACACCCTACTGCATTGGAATCATCTTCAGAGCGGTCTCCGGTGAGATTTGGTCGGAGGAAGAGCGATGAGGCTCTACACCTCAACTGGGACTGTCAAGGTCCGTGACCAATGCAACGAGTATGGTGTCGGGCTCCTGATGGTCGATAAATGGCGCAACCCCGACCAATGGCCGTTCTTCGCCGTGGACAACGGATGCTATGCAGCCCATTCCAGACAGGAGGAGTGGGACCCCAAATCGTTCCTCGGAATCCTGGCCAGACTGAGCCGTGAATCCCGCATTCCAGACTTCGTCGTGATTCCAGACAGGGTGTCCGATCCCACCAGCCTGGGATTCTCCGAGGCATGGATCCACGCTCTGAAGACGACGTACCCCTGGTTCCCTTATTATCTGGCGGTTCAGGATGGGATGACCGAGGAATCGGTCAGACAGTTCATCGAGGCCAACGGAATCTCAGGGATCTTCGTCGGCGGATCTATGGACTGGAAGCTCAGAACCATGGGACAGTGGGCGAAATTGGCCCACCGCCTCGGTCTCCAGTGTCATGTGGGACGTGTCGGACCGGTCAGCCGTATGTTGTTGGCTGAGTACAGCGGAGCCGATTCCATCGATTCGACGACATGGGTCCAGCGTAAGGATGCTCTCCCGAAGTACATCCGTGCATACCGTGAGCAAACATCCCTGCCATCGGAGGAGGTGGCCGAATGACATGGGGGGTCGAAACCCAACGTAGTGAGCTCGGCGAGAAGATCGTCATCCATGCCCCTGGGATGGATTACGACCTGGACCCGTCGACTGCCATGGATTTGGTCCATCGGATGATTGTCGCAGTGTCTCAGGCCCAACATGGAGCGGGGAGATGCGGAACATGTGGTGGAACGACCGTGCTGATCCGTAAATATGGAAGAGAGGAACTCTACAGGATCCAATGTGCTGGGTGCGGGAACCGCTCCGAGTACATGACGGTGGAGCAGCTCAAGGCGATCGGGTGCATGCCTGTGGGGATGAAACCATGAGCGGAGGTGCTCTGACGGACATGGAGTACGACCTTTTCCGTCTGGATGACTGGGCTAAGAAGATCGATGGGGAGAATCCTCTGCTGGCCGAACAGATGCATGACCTGTACAACCTCCTGCACGTGTATGACGAGTACATGTCTGGAGACGGCGACGAGGAATCCGTCGAGAGTGCATGGACGGAGTATCGCTCCAAATGGCTGAACATCTCATCTGAACAACTTGAAGGCCACATCTTCGAAAACATCAGAAAAGAGGTGGAGTCCTACATCGAATCGTTCAGACTGGGACACGGCAGGAAACAGGGGTGGCAGAAATGATGATGCCACTCGCCGGCAGGAAGACGTCGGAACCTGTGAAGCCTGTGAAATGTGGCCCCATCTGTGTGACAACCGAGATCACTCCGAATGGCGGACTGCCAATGATCGTCCTTCCTGGACTGGTCAGGGCCGTTCTTAGCCGGAAGGAAGCAGAGAGCATCCGTGATGGAATCGGCAGGATGCTCACGGACGAGTCCGTGGTTTGGGCCGAGGAGGTTGATTGGAGGTCGGTATTATGATGGCTCAGATGGCCGGCTGGCTGATCGGAGGAATCATTGCCCTCCCGTTTCACACGATGTGTGGAATCGTCATGGCAGCCACGGGTGAACGGAAACAACTTGGAAACCGCTTGATCGAAGAGGAGGAGCAATCATGATGGGAATCGGAACGGAGATGATGCGCATCGAGGAGATGCGGATGGAATGCAGGATGACGGCCAGCAGTCTGGTCGGTCTGACCAGGTCGCTGGGAGACAGGTGCGGAGGGGTGGATCCTTCAGTCACCGATGAGCTCAGCGACATCGAGGCCAGACTTGAAAGACTCATGGAGGGGTTCTGATGCCCGTGTCCATCATGTCCTCCCAGCTCTTCATGAACGCATTCAACACGGGAGACTTCACCGGATGGCCTGAATTCGTGAAGTTCGATGACGGAACCCAGGGCTCCATCCTCCCTCTGTCCGTCAAGGGGACCACTCGCAACGTCTACTCCATCATTGCCAAGTCGGACGACCCCGAATCCAGGTGTGTCTTCCTGCTCGAAGTGAAGCAGATGAGGGATGAGCTCCAGCACCTACAGAACAGGTTCCCGATCAAGGATGCCTTCTTCAACGACGAGGCTGGCCAAGAGCGTCTGGGTATCGAGATCGATTATGGCGAGCACATCGTGATCGACGCTGTCGCACGTCCGGCGATGAAATTGGAGGGCATGGAACCTCCTGACCAGGGCCCGAACGAGGAGGATTGTGACGACCCCCCGATGGATGCATACGAGGGGACGTCGTTCCTGTCAAGAATGGCCGAGAAGACGAAATTGAGGAGGTTGAGCAGAGAGAACACCAGACATGCGAGGGAGAACATGCCGCCCCAGGATAGAACGCGGATCAAGCTGTGATGACATCCGATGCGTACATTACATATCGGGACATCACTGCTATCGATCAATCTCAGGAGCGGTCATCAGCCTCGTGACCGCTCCGCAAACCCCAACATCGTACAGTTAAGACGAGTTCCTGCATTCTCTATTGTGGTCCCCGACCCAAAGAGACCGCCACGGGGCGGAAGCCCTGTGGCTTACACCACTATAATGTGGTACAGTTATGGCATGTTCTGACATTTCTGTAGTGGATACATCTGCTCCAGCCTGGCGGGATTGGCAGTCCCGCCAGTGCCAGCATGTTGTACAGTTAAGTCAAGTTCGGACAATTACCTAGATAATGGCCCGGCGTACCGTATTCCTCTCGGTACAACAGCGACACCCTCCCCGGGCCGAGGGGATTCTCCATTCTGTAACCACATCGAACATCGTGTCTCCGACTGGTCATTACCTGTCGGGTGAGGTTTATCACACCGATCCATGTATCTGTCCCCCATGACGTGTCCGTTCTGCGGGGGCGATGTCCCTGAGTTCTGTCCATTCGCGCTCTGTCCTTGCTGTGGACAGCCCTTGGAATCCAAACAAAACTGAGTCGCATGCAATTATCACGTGATGTTTGGTGATATTGGCTGTGACAGTATGGTGATATTACCGTGATATTACCGTTTGAGAACGATTTTAACGAACAATATATAAATCCAGATGCCAGATTTTGAGACATGGCATCGAAGGACATCGTCATCGAAGGAACGGAAATAGCCATAGGAGACAGGAGGCGTCCAGTGGCCGATATTGTGGCCATCGTATCCACGGCATCGGGCATCTCGGTGACGTTCCGTGACGGCTCCGTGGATCTCGGCGATGCGCCCGTCGCCGACTTCTTCGCCATTCGTGACCGTTGCCCCTGGGCGACGGCATCGATCTGACGGTCCGAGGGTCGGAGACCGCTAGACGACAGAATACATTTTCCACAATCCGTCATATTGGCAACCGCTTTTTCACACGATTCTGAAAGCGACTGGTACTGGACTGCCTTTCATTGCGTTCTTCGTTTTACAGTCCGTTTCCGAAATCCGACACCACATCAATCCGTTCAAGTGCAGTATATAAGGACTTTCGATTCCTTGTGTTTCACGGAACCTCGTGTACTCGTATGCGTGATTTTCTATCGGTTAAATTTCGCATCGCAGAATCTCATCCACCCGTGTTTCGCACAAATCGCGGCACGGCGGGACTGATTTTATGAACGCAACAAAAACGGCCGTAAACAGGGCATTCGCCATCATCGCAGTGATGGCACTCATGCTCTGTTCCTTCGCCGCGATCTTCGCGACGGAGTCGGAGGCTGCCGATTACAGCAGTCTCCAGCAGTCCGGCACGGATGTGGACCAGGTATACACACTGGACATTTCCACCGGACAGCAGTTTGAGTATCAGAACATCGCAACCAATCTCGACGGATACGGATCCATCTCCTACACCTGGACCGGAACTGCCGCCGATGAGACCGGCACCAACGGAATCAAATGGGACGAGCGCGCGAAGACCCTCTCCGGAACCTTCACCTCTGCTGGAAACAAGACTGGAGTCCTCACTGCGACCTGGACATCCCCCGACAGCACCGGAGTCACCCAGAAGGCGACCCAGACCATCAACTTCAACGTCACCTCTGCCATCGAGATCGCCACTTCCGTCACTGGGTACGCCCAGGTCGGATCTGATTCCGATGACACCACGATGACCATCACCTTCACCGGTGGAGGCAACAACATCCAGATGACTGGTGGCACCCAGAGTGGCGTACCTTTCGCTGCCACCCTCAGCGGTAACACCATCACCATCAAGCCCACCGATACCCTCACATCCACTCATGTCCAGAGCAGCCCCTACGAGCTCAACCTGACCGTGGCCAACCAGGACACCCAGGACCAGGACAGCGTCGAGGTCCTCATCTACGTGTTCGATAAGATCGGCATTACCAACCCTCAGACCCACTTCTACACCTACGAGGGCGATGTCGCATCCTCTATCATCGTCAACGGAATCGACGTCTCCATCAACTACGGGACCGACAACTCCGACGATACCACCGTCACCGACAAGACCGTAGTCTTCTCCCCCAACTCTGGCAACGTCATCTCTGGAGACCTTGACGCCAACAACCACCTGACCGTCAACGTCACCAACGGATTCACCGACGCCGGGGACCTGACCGACGGACAGAACAGCAAGGACTACACCGCCAGCGTCACCGTGAACGGATCCATCCCCTCCAGCACCGGAGGAACCGGACCCACCACCAGCACCGCCAGCGTCGACTTCGTCGTTACCGTCTACAAGTCCTTCCAGTTCACCTCCGCTCCCGCCGTTACCGACATCACCGTTACCAATGTCGGAACCAACTCCAACACCGTCCTCCTGTCCTCCTACATCTCCGGAGCCAACAGCGTCGTGTTCGAGTGGGGAGACGGATACCAGACCACACCTATGACCAACGCTGAGGTGTCCGCCAACTACACCTCCAGCCACACCTACGCCGCACCCGGAACCTACCTCGTCACCATCTACGCCACCAACGACCAGGGAACCACGACCTCCAAGGTCATGTACAGCGTCGGAGAGGATGCAGGAACCGGAACCGATGAGCCTGAGCAGCCTGCCGAGGGAGACGGAGAGGGAGAGCAGTCCTTCTTCGACGAGCACGGATACCTGTTCATCGTCTTCATCGTACTCGCTGCTGTGTGCGTGTTCGCTTACGTCGGACCCTTCCACATCCAGCACCCCCTCGTCATCATCGCAGCCGTCATCTGTGCGATCCTCGCCGTCCTGACGTTCGTCTACGTCGACTTCGGCGGAATCGCTGATGCCATCGGAGACCTGTTCAACAGCGAGGAGTGATCGCCGAGAGCTACCGGATAAACTGGGTCGGGTCAACCGACCCTCCCTTTCCGGGAGTGCATCGGGTTTCTCAAGTCACTCTGAGGTGATGATATGAACAAGCCATTGGCGGTCGTCATCGCTGTTATCGCCGTCGCTGTTATCGCCGTGCTCGCCATTAGCGGGCTGGGCTCCGACAACGGCGAGACAGACACGCCCGGTGAGACCACGGACACCATGGGAACGATCTCCGTGGGTCCGTTCGTCAACAACATCGACATGGGTTCTCTCGAACCCGTGTCCGGATCATACGACATCTCCGATCCGGACAACCCGACCATAACATACCGTGCGGTTGCCAAACAGGGATTCCAGTTCCTCTGCTGGACGGATTCCGAGGGCAACTACATCACCGACAACCCGTCGATGACCTTCCCTGCCGACAGGGACAGGGATTCGGTTGCCGTGTTCATCGAGGGCGGAACCAGGTCCGTGGAGATTCTGTGGTACGTCCCGGTGTTCGGAGAGAACGGCGTGACGTTCGGGGATGAACCTGAGATGATGAATATCTCGATCTCATCCTTCGACTGGTGCGCATCCATCGAGGATGGGGCCATCCAGAGGATGTCCACCGTGAGGTCCCCGTCCCCCGCAGCTCTGCTGACCGATGATGGCGTCATCGCCGACATCGTGAGTGAGCTGGACAGGTACACCGTCGGACTGACCAACCTCCAGAAGGCCATGGTCGTCCTGGCGTTCGTCCAGGATGCCATCGACTACGAGACGGACAAGAACCTCTACAACCAGGAGGAGTTCTGGGCCACGCCCATGGAGTCGCTGTTCCTCGGATACGGCGACTGCGAGGACGGGGCGATACTGTTCGTGTCCATCGCATCCGCGATGGGAATCGACTGTGGGTTCGTCACGTTCGCGTCCGATCGTGCCGGAACCGAGGGCTCCGGACACATGTCCATCGCCATCGCCCTGAATGACGGCGAGGACATCACCGGCGGGAACGTCGCCACGTTCGTCGTTGACGGCATCACATACGCCTACGGCGAGACCGCAGTGGACCCTGTGACAATCGACAACGTCCACCCGATGTTCGGTGTCCTGGGGAGCTCCTATGCCATCACCGATGGGACCTGGACCCATGTGGTCTACTCCGACGGAGTGTTCACCGCAGAGTCCACGCTCTCCATCGGGAACGGCGACAGGCCCACGGGACACGTCATCTACGGAACCGACTTCACCAACCCTCCCGCGATCCACATCAGGGTTGGGGATGGGTTCAGCTACACGCCTGGAACCACCCTTCCCGCTGATTTCGTCGTCTCCGGCGATGGACTCGTCGGGAACGGAGGGTTCCTGGCATGGGATTCCGAGACTGGGACCCTGAGTGGCATCGCCTCCGACGTGGGAACGTTCACCGTCCTCATCACGGCGACGTCCACTGAGGGTCCCGTCCAGACCGCTGTCCAGACCGTCACTCTGATTGTGGAGGCTTCCGACGGTGTCGGGAGCTCCGACCACCATCTGATCTACGGAGACGGCGTCTGGAACGTGGAATCCACCGCACCTGAAGACACTGATACGGAGATCGGCGACGGAGAACAGGACGACACGATGCTCTACATCGTCCTCGGACTGGTTACTGTCGCTCTCATCATCATAGCCTGGAGGGTCATCTGATGATCCTCTGCGACGTGTATCCTGTTCATCCATGCGTCATTGGCAGCGCGAGCGGTGCACGTCGCTACATCACTGTCCAAGAACCCGAAGATGGGTTCAAGGATGGGCCCATTCACATTTCGCTCCCCTATAGGATCGTTGGCGTCGTCTATGTCGGTGGCAACTCGAACTCGAATTCTTCGAACGCTCCGAACTATGGATTGTCCTATGCTAATTGCAACAACGATTTGTCGAACTCGAACTCGAACATAGGGGGTCGCCTGGCGATTGTTCTCGAAGACCGTCCCGGTCTCACATCTATCACAGTGATTCGGGCCCCGCGTGAATGCGAAATACAAGAAAAATCCAAACCTGGGCTAGTAGCGTTGTTAGTGACCGTCCGGGTAGAGAACAAAGGCTATGGTTCTATGCCCAATCGTATCGGTGAACTCAAAGCAAAGATAACTTCGATGGATAACCTCGAATCTGCTGCTGACATAGCATGCAAATCTCGTAAAGACAAGCTGGAAGTAGCCAGGTTCGAGGCCGACCGTAAGAATAAGTTAGAACTGCTCCAGAAACAGGCCCGCAGTGGAACCATTCCGGTTCCAGAGTACAGGTTCTTCACAAGGGTAGAACGTGGAAAGGTTCGCGACATTGCCGATCTTCCATTGTATCCGCACAGGATATGGCATCAGGCATTGGCACAGGTCCTGGAACCACTCCTGGATTCCAGGATGATCTATCAGTCGTTCGCATCTCGTGTGGATCACGGAACTCAGAAGGCGGTCGTGCTTGCATGGAACTATGTTCAGCACGAGAAAATCAAATATTGTCTGTCTCTGGACATCAAGAAATGTTATGAATCTACAGACAAAGAGGTTCTGAAGAGGACGCTCAGACATTACTTGAAGGATGATTGGCTCCTCCTCATGCTAGACCACATCATCGACGAATATCCCCGTCCAGGGATTTCCATCGGTGACAGACTCTCACCGCTGTTTTGCAATCTGATGCTGACACCTCCGGATCATTACGCCAAGGAGACGCTTCACTGCCACTGCTATATCGGCTATGCCGACAACAGATTTGTTTTCGGCAATTCGAAACAATGGCTGAAGAAGATTGAGGTTGAACTCGAAGCCCAGTTTAACGCCATCGGCTACACGATCAAACCGAACTGGGTGATTGCGGACCTCAGAACTGAAGGTGTGGATTTCCTCGGATACAGGATGTTCAAGACCCACATCCTTCTGAGAAGGAGAACCAAAATCAGACTCAGAAGAGCGATGAATGAGATTAGGAAGAAGCTGGAGTCGGGGCAGTTCCCCGACGATCACGACCGTGGGGTATTGGGTTCCTATTTCGGGGTCCTGAAGTGGTGCAACGGCTACAACCTGTTCCGTCGCTACATCTGGCCTGTCAAGCGGATGCTGGACGATTACGACCGCTGGCTCGACGGTGCCAGGGCATACCGCGCGTTCGTGAATCTCAATTCTGAGGTGTACTTATGAACAAAATGAACAGCCGTCGCAAGATGATGGCCGCGTTCGCGGTGTTCCTGTCCCTCGCCGTGCTCTTCGCTCCGATGGCGATGGTCGACGAGGAGGCTGACGCCGCCTATGGTGAGACCTACACCTACACGATCTCATCCAACGGCACCATCTCCGGCTACAACCCCATCGGCACTTCGTCGTCGAGTGGGAGCTATACGAGTGTGAACGGCACGAACAGCGGTTCGTGGGCCTTCAACGATGAGGGCTATGGCCCGTTCAACTCGTTCTACGCGGCATTCGATCCCGCACAGAACAACAAGATGATAGGCCATCTGGATCCGGATGACCTGACCAAGCTGGTGGATGGGACCAGCATCGCCGGACAGGACTACAATATCATGTGGTGCCTTCCGACGGTCTACTGGAAGACCAGCGGTACGAGTCTCGTTCTCACCAACGACCCGAACGCAGGCGGAACCGCCTACGCGCACACCATCAACGGACACGTCTACAGCTACATCGGAATCGGAGTCTACGAGGCTTCGAAGCAGACGATCGGCGGGCAGACGATCCTCACATCCTTCACCGATTCCACGCCCACCGTCAACCAGACCAGAGCCACGTTCCGTGACCAGGCCAACAACCAACTCGTCAACACCGACGGCAACGGCAACAACGGCTATGCGATGCTCTGGAACTTCTACCAGTGGGAGCTCTACAAGTATTGCGCCCTCGCGGTCATGGGTTCCTGGAACTCCCAGGCGGTTGCAGGTAACGGAAACGTCTACGGCGGAGACTACACCCACACAACTGGAGATCATGACAAGTCCGGACCGTATGCCGGAACCAAGGGAAGCAGTACCACATACTACAAGGACCCTGTTAAGGTCTTCATAGAGAGTGCCTGGGGCGGAGCCTACGACTTCGTGGATGGAGTTGTTGTCAGTGCGAAGGAATACTACATCGACCAGTCGGCTGTACCCACCGATAAGACATCGGGAACATACATCACCAATCCCAGCGGAACACTACCAGGAAGCAGCGGATATGGATCCAATCCATCGACGGAGGCAGCGATATGGGGAATGCCGACCGCAACAGGTGGCTCAGCTTCGTCTGGGCTTTACGACTATGTCTATTCCGATAGTGGAAGCAATTACGTCGTCGTTGTCGGTGGCCGCTCGTACTCGACTTCTTCGGTCGCTCCGTACTATGGGTTGTCCTTTGCTAATTGCTACTACGCTTTGTCGTACTCGCACTCGTACATAGGGGGTCGCCTGGCCTTTGTTTTCGACGCCGATCCGGCGTCGGGCAACACCGTGACCTATGACCACAGTGCCCTTACCAGCGCAGGTGGTAACGCGAGCGGCCTTGCCGCGAGCGTGCTCGTCCCCATCGACGAGTCCTACCAGCTCCCCAACCTGGGAACCGTGGGAGAGTTCACTCACATCGGATGGGAGGTCAACGGAGTCACCCAGCCCGTTAACTACACCATAACGCCGACCGATAACATGACGGTCAAATCGTTGTGGCGTCACAACTCAACCATCACCTTCGACCACAGTGCACTTGAGGACTACCACCAGTCTGCCAGCGGACTGGCGACCAGCTCCGGCGCACAGCCTGACGGAACCCCGTACACCCTGCCCAGCATGGGTGTGATCGGCGGTTACACACACTCTGGATGGTACATCGACGGTGTGTTCTACGCTGTCGGTGCTCAGTACACCCCATCCGGCAACGTGACCGCCTACTCCGTCTGGCAGCAGCCGATGATAACCATGACGTTCGTTGTCGAGGGCGAGACCTACGCCACGCTGAAGGTCCCTGGAGGATCCAGCGGAATCGTGTTCACGCCTGTCATGGTCGACGGCGCGTTCGAGGGATGGTTCTACGATCCCGGCTTCGACACCAAGTACGATGCGACTCAGGCGTTGGACTCCAACACGACCCTGTACGCCAAGGGCGTCCCGCCCCTGGAGTTCACCTCCGTGCCTACGGCCAACGCCAGCATCACTGCGGTCAACGGCATCGCCGACCTGTACTACTTCGACGCCACCGACAGCACCGGAAAGTACAGCGTGCACTGGGATTTCGGAGATGGCAATACCAGCGACGATGTCCTGGCCTACAACTCGTACAGCGAGCCCGGAGTCTACACCGTCACGCTGACCGTCACCAACGCCGACGGGGTCTACGCCGTGCAGACCTACACCGTTGACACCACAGAACCCGCAGAGGACGATGGGGACGACGGGAACAGGGACATCCTGCTCTACGTCGCCATCGCGATCATCATCGCGGTCGGAGGAATCGTCGTAAGACGCTTCCTCTGACGTCCCGAAACGGGGTCCCGCGAGGGACCCCATCAACCGGGACGGGAGGTGAAAATGAACGGAAATGCAAGCAGGATGGTCTCCGTGATGGCAGTCGTCGCGCTGGTGCTCTGCTCCGGAGCGATCGTCTTCTCCCCCGATGCCGACGCGGTCGACTCCGAGGGGGAGGTCTACACCCTGGAGATGAGGACCGGGCAGACGTGCATCTACGTGCCGACCACCAACCTGGACTCCGAGATCACCGTCACGGGATCCGAAGGGGTCACATGGGACGCTGAGAAGGGGACCATGAATGCGACGTTCGGCTCCATCGACACATCGGGCGACCTAAACGCTGTCGTCAAGGCTGTGTGGACGTCCACCGTGGACCCGACCGTCACCCAGTCCGCCGAGCAGACGATCATCTTCAAAATCTACGGCCATGTGACCATCGACGGATACTACGAGAGCAGCGTGTCCAAAGGGGTCATCGGCGGACAGACGGCTGGAACGGTCGTCTATTCCCCGACCATCTCTCAGGCCACGTCCGGGACCGAGACCGTCGTGACATGCGACATCCCTGAGAACGACTACATCGGATGGGACGCCGAGAACAGGCGCGTCGTGATCGTCGAGGACATTCCGGAGGACGTCGATGCGTTCTCCGTCTCCTTCGACATCGTCGCCACCAACAGCTCCCTCTCCGAGGGCAGCTCCCTGGCAGATGAGACCGCCACCGTGCATGTGACCGTCGGATTCGGGCAGGACCTCACCATCACGTCCCCCGACATCATCGAGACCTACGTCGGATGCGACGACGCGGGCAGAAACACATACGTCGTCCAGACCAACTACGATGATGCCAAGTTCGTGTCCGTCACGGGCATCCAGATCGGACAGGTCGTCCCCTCCGTTGCGGGACTCGTCGCCTCCAAGGGCGACGGGACGGTGACGTTCGACCCCGACGCGGTCGAGTTCCCCGACAGACCCGTGAGGCCCTACTACCAGGACTACTCATTCAGCGTCACCGTTTCCGGAACATCCGCCGACGGGACCGAGGTCCAGGACTCGAAGATCGTCACCCTCCGCGTATGGGCGGGACTGAACTACATCACCATGCCCAGCATGGAGGATGTCATCGTCCAGCCCGATGAGGGGAACAAGCTGAGCGTCACCGTCTCCGCCCTGATCGGCGGGGCCGACGGCATCTCCTTCGACTGGGGCGACGGTTCCGACGTCTCCGACCAGAAGACCAGGGACGACACCACCGCTAGGTACAGCGCATCCCACGACTACGAGCTGGAGAACGACTACCTGATAACGGTCAGCGCATACAACTCCAGCGGGGAGAACGTCGTCTACATCATGTACGACACGACCACGGGGCAGTCCTATGAGACCGACCCGCCGACGCCCGGACAGCCGGAGGGACCCTCTGGCGACGAGGGATACGACCTCTGGTGGCTCCCAATCCTCTTCGGGGTGCTGGCGGTCGTCTTCGCTGTCGCGTTCGCCGTGAGGCCCGGAAACTACGCTCTCGTGGCTCTCGCCGCGATATGCGCCCTGGCAGCGGTGGCGTCCTATTTCCTGATGTGAGGTGATAGAAGGATGAACAGGATTCTGATCGCCGTCGCCGTCGCGGTCCTCGCCGTCATCGGAGGGTACGGCGTCGTGTCCAATCTGGGGGACGGGGAGGGAGCGGGCTCAGGGGTGTCCGGCACGGACACCACGCCGCCTGAGTCCAGCGACCCCGTCCTGGGACACGTCGAGGTGGTCGCCGAGTACGGCAGCGAGATCGTTGTGAGGGCCGTCCCCGCCGACGGTGCGTCGTTCTACGGATGGTTCTCCGGTGATGCGATGGTCTCGGACCGCATGTTCGAGACGTTCGACATAGGAGCGGTGGACGGCGTCCAGGCCGTCTTCAACGAGGGTTTCACGAAATCCGTCGAGTACGCATGGGAGATACCCATGTTCGCCTCCGACGGCTCCCTGTCCGGCATGACCAGGCATGAGGTCGTCTCCATCAGCCTGTGGAGCGGGGACTACTGGTCCACCGTCCAGGACGATGGAAGGCTCAGGCATGCCACCTATGCGGATCCGATGCCCGTGTTCATGCTCTCCGACAGCGATGCAGTCGATCAGGTCGTGGAGTACCTGGAACCTCTCGTCGATGGAATGACGAACCTCCAGAAGGCGACGGTTCTGGCCTACTTCGTGCAGGACGTCATCGACTACGAGTCCGACTCGTCCCAATATGGAGTGACCGAGTTCTGGGCGACTCCCGACGAGACGCTCTACACCGGGCACGGGGACTGCGAGGACACCGCCACGCTCTACGTCAACATCGGAGCCCGCATGGGTCTGGATGTTGGGTTCGTGGCCTTCGAGGACGCGAGGATGGGACACATGTCTGCGGCGGTCGCCCTGGATGACGGGGAGACCGCTCACGGCAACGCCGTCTTCGAGGTCGACGGGGTCCGCTACGCCTACGTGGAGACGGCCATCGACAACGCCCACAGCGATGTCGGGCAGCTCTCGTCCGCGTACCGCATAACCGACGGCAACTGGACGCGCGTGACGTATGATTCCGAATCTGGGGAGTACATCGGGGACAGCACCGTACCGATCGGCACGGGGACCGTCACCGGGGCTCCGATGATCTACGGATGAAACGGATCTGAGAACCTGAATGGCAAACGGTTTCGGGATGTCGGGGTGGGGTTCACCTCGACATCCTTTTCCTGATGGTCTCCACCAGCGAGTGAACCATCGTGCTGGGATTGTGTTTGTAGCACCCTTCGACGTTGCATTCGTCGTCCGGAAGCAGTTTCCTGGCGTTCTTCACGGCCTTGTCGACCATGGCATCGTCGAAATCGAACCCCCTGGCCTTGTCGTACCTGCCTCCGAGCTTGTGCTTCATGTCGTCAACGAGCTCAGCCGGCGTGTAGGGGTGGGACGGGAGCTGGTAGTGCGAGAGCAACCAGACCTCGAACGACGGGTTGGACAGAAACAGGCTGTATCCCCTCTTCTTGCACTCCGCGTCCATGCGAACGACCTCGTCCAGGGTGAACCTGCCGTCCAGGTCCATGACTATCGCGACCAGATCGCCCTTGCGCGGGTCGACTCCCTCTCTCTTGGCGTACTCGGACACCTTGCGGATGATGACGCTCGGCCCGTTCTTGCCCATGGACCACGTGCGTATCCCCGCAGACTTGCACAGGTAGGACAGACGGTCGAAGTACGCTCCCTCGGATTCCCCGTCGCCCACCATCAGGACAACTCCGTGTTTGTTCGGGACGGCTTTGCCCCTGTTGCGGGTCATGGCAGAACCCCGCGATGGAGGACGACGGGCATCGCGTCGTACCTGCCGTTCAGATACGCCTTGAGTACGTCGGTGTCCTTCCTCACGCCCTCGAAGTCGGACAGGCAGTACAGCTCGGACGAGCCGTTGTCGCGGTTCTTGTTCACGAACCATATCTGATCCCTGCGGAGGAGCTCGTCGATGTCCATCAGGCCGAGGTCGTGGGTGTTCGCTATGAGCTGCGCACCGCTCCCGTTGTTGTAGGATGCGAACATCTGCACCACCCAGCGGGTGAGGCGGGAGTGGAGATGGCCGCCCAGCTCGTCGATGACCAGGACGCCGCCGTTCCTGATGACTGGGATCAGCATGCCCATCAGACCGAACATGCACCTGGTCCCGGACGACTCGGAGTCTATCTGTATCGTCCTGCCCTCGTCGTCCGCATCCTTGAACCCGTGCTTCACGTAGACGTCCATCGCGGAGATGGAGTCGGAGCCCATCCTGAGATCCTCGTAGACGTTCGGAGGCAGGACGTTCTTCACGTCTGCCAGCGCGATCTGCCTCTCCTTGTAGGAGAAGTCGTCGATACCCAGGTCGGCGGTCTGGAGGGCGCGTATCAGCATCGCCCTCATCTCAGGGTCCTCGTCGCACATACGGCACGTGTCCTCAATGAGAACGTCCGAATCCGAGGCGGCGAACACCATGCCCGTGATGGCGTCGCGGACCCTGGAGCAGTCCTGATCCTTGCCGATGGATGCCATCGTCAGATACGTCGTGTCGGAGGCGGTCAGGTCCGCGACCTTCTTCTTGGCCTTCGGGAACGAGGCGGGACCGTCCCTCTCGAATATCTTGGCGCGACGGCTGTTCGGATAGTAGTGGAGGGATTCCGCCACGATCTCCCTGTCCGTGTACTCTACGCGGTAGTCGTAGCGGATCCCGTCGATGAGCAGACGTATGCCCAGACGGACGGGGGCATCACGGCACTCATTCGATACCTTGTATGGGACGTATGCGCGGTCCAGGGTGTCGTCACCGCCTCTGGACGACACGACCCTGTTGAGGGCCAGAAGGCCGTCGACCAGGAACGACTTGCCTGCCGCGTTCGGACCGAAGATGATGGCGGATGACAGGAGGTCGTCCCTCCCGTCGTCCGAGCGGATGACGTTCTCCGGATGCTCGGAGAGCTTCGTCGCCTCCAGGCTCAGGGTCACGTCGTCTCTGAACGGACCGAAGTTCCCCAGCGTGTAATCTATTATCACGTGCATTCCTCCGATTATGGTTGAGAATAATTCTCGTTAAAGATAAAGTTTTGTGAAAATTTCTCATGGATTAGACTTTCATCGAAATTATTTTCTTTGTATCGTGGGGACATCTCGAATCTTCGTCATTCGGTATATAAGGACTTTCGATTCCTTGTGTTACAAGCCTTTCGCCAGCTCATAACCTTCGACGCTCTCGATTGTTCGCATACCGTCCGGACCTCCTTCGGACGGCTTCTGCGCAGGAGAGTAATTATGCACGAGAATGAGAGAGAACACACATTCCGCATCGTCGGGATGAAAGGGGGCGTTCGCCATGGATGAGCATCGCAGGATGCTCCTCTCGGCTCTCGCCGTCCTCGCGTTCCTGGTCTCCGCGTTGTCGGTCGGCATCGTCCTGATCGACGATGCGGACGCCGCAGGGACATGGGATGGGGGGAACCCAAGCGGGAGTTCCGCCGCCAATCCTTACGATTCGGTCGACATCGACATATCGGGTACGAATGTGCCTGTTCTGAGCGATGTCTATGTCGCCGTCGGAGCCAGCGTCAGCATCACCGGATGCACGGACAGTTGGTCCCACGGCAGCTCGAACTATACCTACAACTTCACCAGCGTCACGTCCGGGTACGGGCTGTCGGTCAGCACATCCGGAGACACCTCCGTTTCCGGAACGATCAGCAAGGCGGGGAACATAACCGTCTCCTACCATTACGTTCAGGGCGGTACATACCCGAAGGATGAGACCAGATCGTTCGTCATCCACGCCGTCGAACCCGATGATAGCGGTGTCCAGTCCATCAAGATAACGGGATCCATCTCCAGCGGATCGATCTCCACCGGCGGTTCGATTACCCTTACCGCCACCACATCCCCTTCGACGGCGGACAACCGCCATGTGAGCTGGAGCATCAGTTCCGGTTCTCAGTACGGTGAGATCACCAGCACCAGAGATACCTCTACAGGTGGTACGTGTGTCGTCAAGGGCAGTGAGCCCGGAAGGATCGTGGTGCTCTGCGAATCCGAGGACGGATACGCCTCCGAGACCTTCGTCGTCACCGTGACCGCCAGGTTGGTCACGTCCATCGCGGTCTATCAGGGATTCGCCGACGGCGAGGACCTGATCGTTACAGCCGATGCGTCACCTTCTAGTGCGTACAACACGAACATCACATGGTCCGTGGTCAAGGGCAGCAGCCTGGTCACTCTGTCGTCCAGCTCCGAGTACACATCCGACGGCGAGATCAGGATGTCCCCCACCCACTCCGGCGGAGGGGAGGTCACGCTCCGCGCGACCGCCGCCGACGGTTCGGGGGTCTACAAGGACCGCACATTCTACGTCGGATGCGCGTCCTTCGATGCCAACGGAGGCTCCAACGCCCCCTCCGACGTCTACAGGATAAGCAGCACGAACAACATGATGGGCTACCTTCCCGACAAGGAACCCATCAGGTCCGGTTATGCCTTCATGGGCTGGTGCACGGACAAGGACGGAAGCGGGATGATCTACAACGCAGGAGGATACGCCTCGCTGAGGGACGGCACCACGTACTACGCGATATGGGGCCACGAGACCAAGATCACCTTCAACGTCCTGTACGGAACGGGAGGTCCGTCCAACGAGACCGTCATCGTCATGGATGGCGAGACCGACTGGTTCTACATCCCCAACGGCGACGGCGACATCCCGACCCGTCCCGGATACACCTTCCTCGGATGGTCCGACAGCTCCAACGCCTCCACCGCCAAGTACGAGCCCGGAAGCAGGTTCGAGATCGAAGGCGGGGAGACCTACGACCTCTACGACGTCTGGACGATCACCGAGAACGAGTACCACCTGGCCTACGACGCCAACGGGGGAATCAACCCTCCGACGACCCAGAACGGGACCAACTACGGCACCGAGAACGAGTACACGTTCGTCGTGACCTCCTCCGAACCCACCCGCGAGAGCCACAGGTTCCTCGGATGGTCCACCACGTCCACGGGCGGTGTGGAGTACGAGGCTGGAGATACCATCACAGTCCCCATCGGGACCAAGACCCTGTACGCCGTCTGGCAGGAGATCCACGTCTTCAAGATCGCCTACGATGCGAACGGAGGCACGGGAGCTCCCACTCCGACACCCGACACCTGGGAGACCACTGGGGACAGCATCCAGATCATCGTGTCCAGCGTCAAGCCGACATGGGACGAGTTCCACAGGTTCCTGGGATGGTCGACAAACCCCGAAGCCACGACCGCGGACATCCTCTCCGGCTCCAGCTACACCCTGACCCAGACGGGGACGACGACCCTGTACGCGGTATGGGAGGAGATCGAGGGCAACGTGTTCACGCTCCACTTCGACCTCCAGGGCGGTCTCGTCGGGCCGGAGGACGTCGTGTCCGTCACCGTCCGTGACGAGACGACCGTCTCCATCCCCGCTGACGTCCCGACCTGGGACGAGTACCGCCTGTTCCTCGGATGGGCGGTCGAAGCCGATTCGGACACCGTCACATACCAGCCGGGAGCCCAGATCACCCTGAGCGAGTCCGACACCACTCTGTACGCCGTCTGGCAGAGGCTCCCGATGCCCTGGACGCTCCACTTCGAGCTCGGAGGAGGCTCATGGGGTTCCGTCGACCAGATGGGGACCTCCGCAGAGGAGACGTTCACCTTCACCATCCCCGATGTCGTCCCCACCCTGGACGGATTCGGGTTCCGTGGTTGGGCCGTCACCGACGGGGGTTCCGCCGAGTATCAGCCCGGAAATGCCTTCATCGCCACCGAGCAGAACACCACCCTGTACGCCGTGTGGGAGGAGCTGGACCTGTTCACCCTCCACTTCGATGTCGGCGACGGTTCTCCCGTGGAGAGCCTGACCGTCTACTCCCTGGATTCGTGCAGGTTCGTGATCCCCAGCACCATCCCGACTCTGGACGGATACCTGTTCCAGGGATGGGCCACGGTCGAGGGCGGAGCCGTCGACTGCCAGCCCGGACAGACCATCACCGTGACCAGCCAGAGCACAACCGTCCATGCGGTGTGGATCGAGAGGCCGGAGTTCGTGGAGTTCACGCTCAGCTTCGATGTCGGAGAGGGTTCCGGAGGGCCTTCGACCATCCGCGCCACGACGTCCGAGCTCAGCCACGAGTTCACCATCCCGTCCGCCGTCCCCACTCTGGACGGCCACGGGTTCCTCGGATGGTCCCTGAGCGTCGGAGGGGACGTGGACTATCAGCCTGGAGACAGGATCACCGTGTCCACCCCCGCCACGACCCTCCATGCGGTCTGGATCGATGAGTCGCAGCTCAACACGTTCACCCTGAGATTCAGCATCGGGGATGGCGTCGGGGACTTCGAGCCGATGACCGCCAGCGGTGTCGACAGCACCCACACGTTCGTCATCCCGTCCGATTCCCCCACCAGGAGCGGGTTCGTCTTCATGGGCTGGGCCGTGCCGTCCAACCCGTCCGAGGTCGTCTACGCTCCCGGAGACAGGATCACCGTCTCCACCGCGACATTCACCCTGTACGCCGTGTGGCAGCCTGAGAGCATAGTGTTCACCCTGTCATTCGATGCTGGAGACGGAGCCAGCGGAGCTCCCGCGACGCTGACCTCCATGAGCACCGGGTCCGTGCACACGTTCACCATCCCGTCCGACGAGCCGTCCCTGGACGGCTACAGGTTCATGGGATGGTCCGCCACATACGGCGGTTCGGCGGACTACCAGCCCGGAGACATCTACGTGTCCGGTGTGAGGGACGCCACCCTGTATGCGGTCTGGAAGCTCGTGAACGACGGCGCGATCCACATATCCAACGCCCCCGCCGACAGGACCGATGTGAACTCGCAGTTCACCTACGAGGTCACGATCGATGCGGACGTCCCGTTCACCGTCGCCATCGGCGGAACAGCCGCCGACTGGCTCAGCGTGAACGGTCACACCATTCGTGGCACGCCTCTGATCCCCGGAACGTACACGCTGGTCGTCACCGTCACCGACGGGGAGGATTACAAGCCCTCCTCCGAGACGTTCACCATCCGTGTGATGGAGTCGGACATGGAGTACCGTGTCGAGTTCGTCACGTCGGGAGGCTCCGAGGTCGAGGACCAGTGGATCCAGTCCGGTGGGACCGCCACCGCACCCGCCGATCCCGTCAGGGACGGCTTCAGGTTCGTCGGATGGTACACCCAGGACGGAGCGAAGTACGACTTCACCCAGGCTGTCGGAGCGGACATGACGCTCAGGGCGGCATGGGTCTCCGACGGTTCTTCCGGAGCCGACGGCGACGGGGATGGCGATGGAGAGGGCATGACGGTGTCCGCGTGGATGATCGTCGGCGTTCTCACCGCAGTCCTCGCGGTCGCCGCTGTCTGCACGAAGAACCCGATTGTCGCGGTCCTCGCCGTCGTGTCGGCGGTCGCCACCGTCGGACTGTACCTTCTGTAAACATCTTCGAGGGGATTCGTCCCCTCAACCCTTCGTTCTGATGCCTGTTCTCAGGGAGGATGTCTGTTCGCATCAGTCAGTATATAAGCACTTTCGATTCCTTGTGTTCCAAGCCCAGAAGCTTTGTCCTCGGCTAAATGGACAGCCATCGCTCGGTTCATCGTCTGGCCACGCGCCGGACCTGAGACGGGTTCCGTCGTGAACAAATCTCCAAGACCGCGACGGAAGCCCTGTTTTGGAGTGATACGAATGAACCTTGAGAAAAACGCAACCGGAAGGGTGCGTTGGCATGGCCTTATGGCGATGCTGGCCGTGATTGCGGTCGTATCCATGGCTGTGGTGGCTGTCGGATTGGATGAATCCGACGGTTCCACGTATGGCTCTGAACCAGAGCCGTATGGCTATGTCAACATCATCCCTTCAGAGGTTTCGGACAATTCGACGTTCTACATCGTCAAAGGCGGGACGCTGTGGATCGGATTCGATCTCGATGAGAGTGATTTCATCGAGAGCGAGCTGATCGGCGCGGGACTGTCATTCGATGCCGAGAAGGGAGAAGCGACCGGAACGATAACGAATAGCTGCACTCTCAACGTCGACGGCAAACGCCTGAACATCGTGGCCGTCTCGCCCGCGTATGGTACGGATGTCTCCGATTATCCGACCTATCAGGCGAGCTACCGCGAGGACTATGAACTGGACATGGTGAGACATGTCGGGGACAGCGTCAACGAACGCTTCGAGATCACGTTCAAGTACAACTACGACTACACAATCTCCACCGACCAGGAATACGAGTTCAACCAGGCCGGAATATCGTTCGATGTGGACAGCGAGTCTAACGGCTGGACCTCTACGTACTATCTCACCGTTACCGGAACAGTCCGCGAGATAATGTCGTTCGACTACAGGGTGTCTCTCATCCAGATGGACGTCGAGTCGCACTACATCCACTACGTCTATCTGACGGGTCATGTGGAGTTCTACTATACCATCACATTCCATCCTGACGGTGGAACCCTTCAGAGTGTAAACAGTCAACCCATCCCCGATAGGTACTATTCTCTGGATCAGAGCATTGAGCTCCCGGACCTCATAGCGTCTGAGGGAAGGCAGTTTGATGGATGGTATACCGATTTGTCTGGCGGAGCCTTTGTAGGCGATGCAGGAGATCACCCATTCGACATCTATACGCCGAATGGAGACCTGGATCTTTATCCGCACTATTCTGAGTTGGTCAACCCTGTTGTAGACATCACCATCAGCGGTTCTAGCAACATAGGAGTTGGAGAACAGACAACTCTGAGAGCAGAATCGAAATTGCTTCACAACGATGAGGACGGCAATCGTCGTGTCGTATGGGACATCATCAGTGGCGAACAGTACGTCAGAATTGGCGTTCCGGTAGACACTGAGACTGGTGGCACGATTACCGTCTCAGGACAGGCTGTTGGTACTGCGGTCATCAGAGCAATGGCCGACGCTGGCGTATCTGGGGATCAAAGGGTACAGGACACATTCACGATCTCGGTCACAGAATCGTCATCTGTTGAGATGAATAGCTTCACGCTGATCTACGATCCAGTAAATGACAATGTTACGGGAATGCCACCTTCGTTCAGTGACAGATCCACTGAACCGTATTATGTCACACAGGTTGCAGCAATGGAGCCCAAATCCGATGGATATGCATTCCTCGGATGGTCGTACTATAGCAGTACACCTCATGTTGATCTACAGCCTGGGGACCAGATCAGCCTGCCTCCTGGAACAACATACCTATATGCAGTATGGGAAAAAATCGAAACAATGTGGACATTGTCCTTCGATCCTAACGGAGGAACTGGCGGTCCACCACAGATTTCTGAATATGAAACGGGGCAGAGCCACATATTTAGGGTCCCTGGTGCTCAGTACAATCCAGATCCCCCAGATGCCTCGAAGGAGTTCGGGGGATGGTCTGAAAAACCTAACTCACCAATCGTGGCTGTATATCCTGGAGGTACATTCTATACAACGACACAGAACACAATCCTGTATGCCATCTGGAACGATGTTTCAGAACAGAATGTATTCATCCTTCACTACGATGCTAATCGTGGTACTGGAGCTCCCAGCGACAGTCAGCCCGAATACAGTAACGAAAATACGAAGATACTCACAATATCCCCAAACACCCCAACACGTCCAGGCTATACATTTATGGGGTGGTCGCTCAACCCATATTGGAATGAGGGTGATGACTACTATCCTTCCAATGGATCGATACTGGTCTATCCAGGAACTACAACATTGTATGCCATCTGGTCTCAGACCAATTTCACAATAACATTCAATGCAAACAATGGAACCGGTGGGCCAGATGTTGTTGTGGCGTCTGGCTCTGGAGCAGCTCAGGTAATGATTCCGACAGGCCCAGACCCCATTCGTGATGGATACACCTTCCTTGGATGGTCGACCGATCCGAATGGCCCTGTTGATTCAAACTATGCCAAAGGAAAAATCATTACCATAGACCAGAACATAATTTTGTATGCAGTCTGGTCAAAAGACAGTCAGTCGGGTGGAGATGATGAAGAACCAGAGGAAATCGACTATGAGTTCCACTTTATCGTCGGAGAAGGCGTTGAAAACGCACCTGAAGATGTGACAGTCAAAGGTGACGAGAATGGTGTAAACTTCCAGATTCCTGATAACATCCTAAAACTAGATGGATTGACATTCCTTGGATGGAGTAATGTAGAGAACTCGGACTCAGCAGCTTGGTTTGCTGGTGAGACGTATTCTTTCACCTATCGTGTCAACTACTTCTATCCCGTATGGGAGAAAGGAGTAGATACATGGTCCCTGAGTTTTCACCCGAACGGCGGGATTGGCACTCCACCAACCCAGTATGCGACCGTTGAAGACGAAACTCATGAATTCACAATACCCGCAGAGCCTAGACCAACAAAATCAGGATGTACATTCCTCGGATGGGATGAGGATCCTGATGTCAACCGCCCCTCTATTCCTGTGACAGACTCCGACAGACCGTACACTGCTACAAAACAGGATACAGTTCTGTATGCAATTTGGGCAGAAGGCAACGAAGATTCGTTCACGTTATCATTCGACGCAAATGGGGGATCTGATGCCCCTGCATCAATATCTGGACAGGATGTCGGATCGCATAGGTTCACTATTCCACTTCAGTATCCGAATATGGATGGCCAGATATTCGCTGGCTGGTCTGATTCTCCCACCGGAGGAATAGTTGCATACGTCGGCGGGACCTATGTCGCCAGCTCCCAGGATGTGACGCTGTATGCGGTCTGGGTTGCAGACGATGGGACATCCAAGAACTTCACCGTGTTCTACCAGCCATACGAGGGTGCCGACCCTGTTACGAAGCTGGTGGCCAGCAATGGAAACAGTGCTGTGCACACGCTGATGACCGAGGACGATGAGGACTTTGTTTCCCGTGTCGGATACAAATTCGTCGGATGGTCGGAAACAGAGGGTGGCAAGGTAATCGAGGGAGGATCGTACTCCACCGAAGCCATGAATGTGGTTCTCTATGCCGTCTGGTCCTCCACTTCCGCGACGTTCCCGGAGGCCACCTTCGAGTACACTGTCGACGGACTGACCGTATCGTTCGATGCCTCTATGGCTCCCAACGCCCTCACATGGTTTTGGGATCTCGGAGACGGAACGAAGGTCGGACTCAAATCTTTCGAGCACACATTCCCCGGTGCTGGAACCTATCTGGTGTCGTTGACCGTCACCAACGGTGGACAGCAGGATGTGAAGAAGGTCTACATCACAGTGGAGGACAGTGGACCTTCAATCTGGATTTATGTGGCGATAATCGCGATCGTTGCGATCATGGCTGTCGCCGTGCTCCATTACAAAGGGGTGATCTGAATGGATAGACCTGGAATGAAGGTCTTCGCGTTCCTGACCGTCGCCCTGATGCTCACGATCGCCGTGGCATCGCCGGTGATGGCCGAGAACCCGGAACCTTATGACTACACGACGTACTCCGATGACCCGGAATACGGATTCGCATGGATCCCGTTCATTCTGGGGATCGTGCTCGTATCTACGATATGGGCCATCACAGAAGCCAGTGCACCTGACTCTCCAGCAGGAGATCAGCAGGACATATACAAGCAACTCAGAGACATCTACGGCGAGGAATGGATGAACAATATGGATGTGTCACTCAGCTACATCACATCCATCATGCCCGCAGACACTACCCTCTGGGCATTCACCTCTGCCTATTGGGACAGAGCGGCGGAGCTCGTCGTCGCCGAACAGTGGAAGGAGGGGGACGACTACGACCCCAATGCCACACTCGAATGGTCCCTGATGAGGAACAACGTCAACAACTACATCTACGACTGGCAGGCGACTGTCGACAGGGCGTACAACAACATCGTCGGAATGAGGCAGCACCTCACAGGAGATTGCTACGGAAACATGACGATGTCCGTCGATATGGGCAATGGAGTGAGCATCACTGCACCCACCAGCGCATCAGATCAGTTCTACATGGACATGTGTCAGTATGTTTCGAATGCCACTCGTGGACAGTATGTCTACATCGACACCGATGCCACCGACGGAACCAGTGCATACAACGCCCAGACGTCCGGAACCCTGTATAACTTCGCCAATGTCGAACTGAAACTGACAAAGATTTCTCTTGCCAGCGATGATCCTGGAGGCAGTGTCATCACGGTTCCTGCCAAATCAAGTGTTGTTGTGACCAACAGCCCATCTGGACTGTACAGGATAGACAGTTCCACAGCGACATTCGCAGGACCACTGACCAAGGCCGCCGAAGATGACACATACCATGCCGCAGATGTTGGAGGGGCAATCGTGTTCAATGACGATGGGGACCTGTATCTCTGCACCCCCAATGGAATGAATGTGAATGTCCTCTCGTCTAGTGGCAGCTCATGGTCGTCATCCACACTTCGTTTCCACATGCACTTCGACGGAAGAGACCATACTGATACGTACTCTGTGCTATGCGATGGATCTGATTACAACGTCGTTAAAACATGGGATGACATGATCCAGCAGATCAACGATGTCATAGACGGAGCCGCCACCGCTGGAGAGACGATCTGGGGAATATTCGATGTTGCCCAGGAGTCTTCAGCCTTCATTTCTCCGTCGTCTCTGACTCAGAGCATCCAGGGGATGAACCTGTCCGCAGAGGAGGAACAGGCGATTACAATCCAGGGCATGATGAAGCTCGCCGACTATTGGAACAACAATGAAGGCGAGCTCACCAGCTATGAGTTCATCCGCAACACGGAATCCGTCGATCTCATCGTCTACGGCGACATCTACTACAACGGCCAGTTGTGGATGGAGAACGCCGTCTTCACTCCGTACATGACGGTATCTCAGTCGCAGACCCTCACCACCGGAGAGGAGTGTGAATGGGGAGGTCCCGGATTCGCGATGGTATGGGCGCAGGAGGAGAACTTCTACGCATGGAATGGAGAGACCAACACCAACACACAGGCGTTGGTCAATCTGGATTCCACATACAGCATCGATGTGAAGGTCATCGAGAAGGGTGGAGAGGAGATCGAGACCATCACTCTGACACCCACCCTGATCCTCAGACAGACGACCGATCCCGCAGATCCGTCTGGACCTGTGGACCCGGTTCAGGTCCTCGATGGTTCCATGCTCATCATGATAATCATCATCGAACTCGGAATCATCCTATTCCTGCTGGGACTGAACTTCGACCAGCCGGTGATCGGACTCGTCGCAGCACTCATAACCATCGCTGTTGGCCTGATATTCTCGGACACGATAGCATCGATAGCATTGGGAACATTCAGTTGGGGCAATCTGTTCTAACGAAACCATAGAAACCTGAAAAGTAAACGGTTTAACCGTCCGGGCCATAGGTCCAGACGGCATTTATTTAATTCATCACAAACACAGCCCTGATGGTCGTGTCACCGCGAATCGTGTAAGTCATCTCTGAACTCAGATATGACTGCCCATTGATCTCCCAGTGGTCAAAAGAATAGCCAGGTTTAGCTACTGCTTGAATGTGAACGTCTTCTCCGTACTCAAACACTCCTGAAATAATGCCTGTCAGTGATCCCATCGAAGAATCATACTCGACATCCACATCACATTGTTCAACAGAGAATACAGCAACAACTTCGGTATATTCTGTCAAAGTGATTGTAATTGAGCTGTACATGTAATCGCTACGCTCTCCATTGATGACCCAATGATCAAACACATACCCATCATTGGCCTTGGCATCTATGGAGACGTCCTCCATATAGTACATGTATCCACCACTAGGTGTTACACTCCCTTTTTCAGGACTATCAGCACTAGCGACGAATGACACTCTGCCACCAAATTCAGCCACGTAGGTTTCACTGTAAGTCACAACAAATGTATAGCTACGCTCTTCCCAGAATGGATTATAACCATCGCTGGTATCCCAACTTGGAAACCATCCTGCAAAAACACAACCTTCTTTTGGCGTAGCAGTCAATGTGCACATGTCACCCTCCATATACAGACCAGTACCAGTGACATCCCCATATCTGGAATCATACTCGACTGATATGGAAAGCAACAATCTGAAAGAAGGAGTCAGGACCACATCAGAATCCGCAGTGAATGTGTATCTCTCGTCATCGGAGACCATCTCGGTCCCGACGAACCATCCCTTGAAGCCATATCCGTTGGCTGGTGTGGCTGTCACGGTGACTTTCTCTCCGGCGTCATAGACGCCCTCCCCCGTGGCGTTCCCCGTCTCTGAATCGTAGGACAGGGACACGGTGTACGTCGCATCCGCCTGATCCCCGTCGTTCATCATCCAGTAGGCAACACCCGCCACTGCGACGATGACGACGAGAGCGACGACGCCGATCGCGATGTTCTTGTTGTTCATAATGAACCCTCCGGCCATCATGTACGGCTTTCCGATTCATCTAATTTGGCGTTCGCCAAACGTCACATTGCACATGAGATGAAAATCCATTTTGACACATGCAACATGACACACGTATGCACGGCTCCGAGCTACTGTCCACAGCACACGCGGTGGAGGTAATCCTCATGCTCGGAGAATCGAATTGCAAGATGTCCGACTTCCTGAAGGTCACATCGAACTTCTACACCATCGAGAAGCTGTTGGCGAAGCTGGAGGATTCTGGGGTCGTCCGCACGATCGATGTCGACCGCACTCGTGGGACGTGGTTCACGCTGACTCCGACTGGCAGGATCGTCGCGGAGCATCTGAAGATTGCGTGTGACACGATCGATGAAAAGATGCGATGACGTGTCCCGTCGCGAATTTCTAAGTATTAAACCCTATTGATTCTTCTATACGCTAGCCAGATGTCCAACGGAAGGGTAGCCAGACATTCTCGGAGCGACCGCACCTTATCAAATATTGGATGATGCATACAACATGATGGGAGGTCGGGACCATGACGTACAGTGCGAAGAGCATCGCTAGCACTTTGGTAAAGTTGTCCACCGAGCATAAGCTCTGGATCTCCAACCTCAAACTCCAGAAACTTCTGTACTTCTCTTGGTTGGAATACTATAGGAGAACGAATGGGGAGCATCTTTTCGATGATGAGATACAGGCTTGGAAATATGGGCCTGTGGTTCCATCGGTTTATTACGACTACTGGTGCAATGCAGCTAACACGCTTTTTGTTCCAAAGCGCACGGAGGAAACTGTAGACGATAAGACGCAGGAGTTCCTTCTAGATATGCTTAGAAAGTACAACAACAAGAGCGTTGGCTACATGATCGAACTTTCTCACAAGACAAACCCCTGGGCTAATAACTATGAGATCAGGGCCAAGAATCCAATTCCCATGAAGGACATGGAGGAAGAGGCATCACACTCATCGATCTGAGTCCGGCGGACATCTCCAATCGTTCCAACGAGATTAGTCGCATCCTCTTCGAACTGAGTCAGGACAATCTGAGTGTGGGTTCATCCGAGTTCGGTGATGAAAAGAGTCTTGCGAACTACTCCAGACAATTTCAGGAGATTTATTCGGACGGATACAGACAGCGTTATTCAGAGATCCTGGATATGCTGATCGACATAGATGCCTATGGAGACGATGATACAGAAGGATATTCTGATGAGGATGAGGATTGTCTGGAAGTTCTGAGTATAAATCTGGCAACTCTCAAAGAATTTGTCAGAACAAACATTGAGGAATATGGAGAATCAACGTTCTTCGGAATCGCAAAACTTTCGGATCATGTGGACATCGAGATTCACAGGTATCGTGACAAGAAAGACATGTACTACGAGTTGTCTAAAAACGATGACAATGTCGTAGCTTTGTATGAAAAAATCGAAGATTTGGACTCAAAGCTATCCATTAGCTTAAACGATCTTGATGAAACTCATAGAGCGGCAGAGAAGTTGCAGATGCAGATGGTAGCGATTCTCGGAATATTTGCTGCCATTGTGATGGCGTTCTCCGGAGGTTTAGACATCCTGGGCGGAGCCATCTCGATTTCTGGAGATTCGGACATCTTCAGAGTTGTTTTCACTGTACTCCTATGTGGAATTATCCTGTTCAACATCTTCGCGTTCCTGATGTACATGATAATGGCCATAATACACACCCAGAACACACGGCCATTTCGTCCCATCTCAAAGAACGTCAGGCGTAAGATCAGATTATCCCGGTGGTTAAATCACTTCGTCGGAAGCAGGTTCATCATAGCTTTCAACATCGCTTTAATCTTAGCAATGGCCATCGACGCGATATGCATGATTTTCATCGTGCGATGAAGCGACATTCAGCCCATCTTTGATTCATCTTATAGGTACTGGACATTTTGTTCAATATCAGTATTTAAGCACTTTCGATTCCTTGTGTTACAAGCTTTTCGCCCGTTCATAAGCGTTCCATCCGAATACCACGTACCCGCCACTTTGTCGCGGGAGAAAGACGTGCATGGGCGATCTCCGAACCATGTGCGTCATTCGGAGATGGAAGAAATGACCAATATAGGCAAAATCGTGGCCGTAGTGCTGGTGATAACCTGCACGGTCGCCGTCATGTCCATTCCAGTGGTTGACGCCGATGATGCGGTCGAACCTGTCCAGATCGATGCCGTGGACTTCCTGGCATTGACCGAGGATGGCAGGATAACACTGGAATCCGACTTTGTATTGACAACCGCACTGGAGATTTCCGATGAGCTCGTGATCGACCTCAACGGCCACACGATCGTCAACGGGACCTCCGCACACACCATCGCCGTCCTTGAGGGCGGGAACCTCACCGTCATCGACTCCGTCGGATCCGGAGAGGTCGACAACACCGTGAACGGGAAGGCCGCCCTCGCGGTCTGGCCCGGAGCGATCACATACCTCTACGGAGGAATCTTCGACAGGTCCGCCGAGACGGGAGAGAGCATCGACGTCTCTGGAGACAACTCCTGGTACACCGTCAAGAACCAGGGGACTCTGACCATCGACGGAGCCGAGATCAGGAACAGCGGTTCCTTCTCCAGTTGCATCAACAACGGATGGTACGACGGCTCCGCCGAGATCGCCGGTGCCAACGACCTCACCGCCTACGCGGGTGTGAACGCCAAGCTGTATATCTTCAGCGGAACCGTTGACGGAGGAATCAACTCCGTCAAGAACGACGACGCAGGGGAGCTCTACATCTCCGGCGGAACCTTCACCAACACCACCCAGGCGACCATCCTCAACTGGAACATCACCGAGATCAGCGGAGGATACTTCGAGTCCGGGAAGTCCGTCCTCATGAACGGATGGTCCAACGACACCATCGACAAGGGACAGATCACCGTCACGGGCGGAGTGTTCATCGCCGGAAGCGGTGGTTTCTGCGCCACATACTTCGACATCAGCAACAAGGGCAACGCCGTCTACGACATCACCGGAGGACTGTTCTCCCAGCTCGCGAACTCTCTGGTCACCGACGGATGCGCCAAGTACAACTACGCCGACATGTACCTCGTTTCCGTAGATGACGTCGAGGATGCCCAGATCGTCATCGCCGACATCCCCTTCGCCAGCGTCTCCGACGCTCTCGCTCTCATCAATGTCGCCGGGGACTTCGCCGTGGCCGAGGGAGACACCCTGATCCTCATCGACGACCTCACCGACACGGGTGATGTCGCACTGATCGTCCCGGAGGGGGAGGGGATGACCATCAACCTGAACGGACACCGCATCGTCCTTGGTGACATCACTGTGAACGGTGCTCTGAACATCGCCGATTCGGAGGGAGAGGGTTCCCTCGTGACATCCAACATCGACATCATCGGAGGGTCCGTCGCCGGAAGCGGTGTCATCGCAGGTGCCGAGGGCATCGTGAACCTCATCGACATCATCGGCTCCGGATGCGTCTCCGGTGTCACCCTGGACGTTTCCGACGTCGCCTCCAACGGAGGGGCCATCGACATCCAGGTTGGACTCACAGGCTCCGCAGTCATCAACGGAGTGACCGTCCTCATCGACGCCGCCGACGCTGTTGCAGACCGTGGAATATACGTCAACCAGATGTCCGAGACAGGGTCCGTCGTCATCGGCAACGTGACCTTCGACTTCAGCGGCAATGATGCATGCCCGATCAACGCGGACGTGTATGCCGAGACCGACCTGGCCATCTCCGACATCGAGTTCAGGGATTGCACCAGGACCAACAAGGTCCTTCTGAACTCCGTCGAGGATGTGACCATGGGTTCCGAGGGGGGAATCAACATGACCGATGTCTCCGACATCGTCCTCTGGGATGCCAGCGCATCCGACAAGAAGTTCACGGTCGCGGGCGATCTCATCGTCAACGGACGCATGGCGGTCATCTCTGGCGGGAACCTCTTGATTCCCGATGATGCAACCATGACTGTCAACGGCTCCATCGAGCTCGCATCCGATTCCAGCATCGAGGGGACCATTCTCTTCGGAAGCGACGGAAGCAGCTCTCTGGAACTGAACGATGTCGTCGCTGGTGCTGACGGACTGAAGCTCAGTCTTGGATCCGTCGTGATGTCCGGTGCGGTCGCCAGCGGAAGCATGCGTCTAACCGGAACCGGAACTGTCGATGGAGCTCTCGATCTCGGAGAGTCCGAGCTCACCGTCCCGAAGGATTCCGTCCTGAACATCCCCCGGAACTCCAGCATAAGTGGAACATCCTCAGTCGTTGTGGAGGGCAAGGTGAACGTCTACGGATCCCTTGCCGCGCCTGTCCAGAACGATGGAGCGGTCTACATCATCGGAAACGGAGAGGTCTCTGGAACCGTGGAGGGCAACGAGGTCCAGGAGAAGGTCGATGAACCTCTCTCCATCGATTTCGTTCCCGACATGAAGTGGACTGTCGGAGAGAGCAAATCTATCAGTCTCGGACTTCACCCCATCGACGCCGTCATCACCGGCATCACCGGAGCGGACTGGCTGACGTTCAACGGACATGTCATTTCAGGAACTCCCACCGAGGCTGGAACCTACGAGATTCTGCTGACCGTGGGACTCGATGATGGAACGGGAATGGAGACCGACCAGGTCGATTTCACCATCACCGTCACCGAGACTCCTGTGGATGACGAGCCCGTGGAGGACGAGAAGGACCCCCTCGGCTGGAAGCTGATCGCGATCATCCTCCTGATCGTAGTCATAGCGATCCTTGTGGTCAGGACGTTCCTCGGCTGAGGTGGATGAATGGACATCGCTATCTCGTCCATCGCGCTGGTCGTGCTCATCCTCATGAGCTACTCCTTCGCGTGGAGCCACATGCCAGCCTACATGGTGGCCAGCATCGTGGGGGCGATAGCGGTGGCGGTGTTCACTGACACCGCCCTCTCCCCCCTGTTCGAGTCATCGACTTCGACAGGGGTGGAGAGGTTCATGGAGGTCGGCCCGGCGTTCATCCTGGCATCCTCGCTGACCGTCGGATTCTGGTCGGCATGGAAGCGCAGGTTGCCCCATGTGCTGTTGTGCCTGGGGATCGCTGCGACCTCCATCGTCCTCGGATGGTGATCTATATGATTGCGTTGTATGCGACGCTGGGACTTGGTGCGATAATCCTGGTCATCCCACTGGCGATTATGCTGCTGTCGATTTACCAGGGCAATGCCAACCGTGCGATTGTATCGGGTTCCGTGCTATCCTTCCTGATCTTCCCGCCACTCACTCTGGTGCTGTTGGCTGTGGGAGCCATCGCATGTCTGCTCATTGGCCGTCAGGATACGGCCAGGATTTGCATATCGTGTTTCGTTGTGTTCTTGGCCATCACTGCGGTGCTCGTGGTTCTGGGCGTGGCTATTCTGTCTGAAATGGAACCGCCTCCGGAGGTAACGGGATGAACAAGCTGATCGTTGTGATCCTGGTCATAGTCGTAGCCGTCGCCGGGGTGCTGATATGGGATCACGAATCCCGTGTTGAGTACACCGTCGATCCAGGCACATCCTCGGAGATGCTGGACACTGTGATGTTCACTGTTTCCGCTGACCTTGATGAGGCCGCGACCGTCACACTCTGGTGTGATGGTGAGAAGCTGTCCACGGTACTGAATGTCTCCGAGTGGACGGCTCCCGCTGGATCATGGGAGCAGACGTTCCTGGTTCCTCTTCCGGATGGACTGACGGAGAGCGGATTCTATGACAGACTGACCGTTGAGTTCGACGGAAGAGCCGGAATCCAGGTCTGAGCTACAATCCAAACCTCTTACCAAACCATTTCAAGCATCATTTTATGAGAATTCGGACCAACCGGAAATGACTGACATGTGAGTATCGCCTGAAGGAGGTCCCCACCCGCGTTCCATGATGGGGTCCGGTCGGTCCACATGACATATTCTTCGCATACTGGTTAATCGCTTTCGGTGTCCTCAATCGGAGTATAAAAGGACTTTCGATTCCTTGTGTTCCACGACTGTTGTGCTGATGGATTGAGTGCAAAGGAACCAATCAAAACTCCGGAAGTCGAATCGCGTGCATCTATCCGTCCGTAGGACGGATGGGAGTGTGATGCCATCGTGTCAACCATTGCTAAGGGGGTGATGGAATGGACCTGACGGGACTCTGGCCATTCCTGATCGTCGCGTTCTCGATATTGGGCCTGTTCGTCGGAGGGTGGGCCAAGAAGAAGAGTCAGATGATAGTGCCGTTCAACGATCCGACGTCGATGGCGTTGTTCATCCTGGTCATGTTCATATTCGTAGCACCGAGCGTGTGTCCGGAATACGCATACATCGACCCGTATGACCTCAATCAGGCAGCATGCATCATCGGATTCTCTGTGACGTACATCTACGGATACGCCAAAGGCGAGTTGCTCTACGTCTACGTCTCAGCCCACGACGTCTGGAGACTGAAGCAGGACATCCGTCCTATCGCGTACTACTGGAACTCACAGAACCAGCTCTGCTGGCAACCTCAGAGCTTCGTCTGGGTGATGAAGCGTATCCTGTTCAACATCGACTGTCCTATGGATTTCGACGTTGGAAGCATCACTCGCAGAAGAGAGGTCATCTTCAAGGGGAAGTACGTCAAGCTCAACGCCTACGTCGTCGACACCGCGAAGATGACGATCACACCGAAGTACGTGAAGAAATGGATTCTCAGACACAAGGTGCTGGAATGCCATTTCGATCCATCACCTCTGAACACCTATGATGAGTATGATTTCTACCTGAACGGTTCGATCGCGGATGAGTATGTCCGCAATTACCAGACGCTCAAGCTGAACAACCTCAACGGACTGGCCGGCATGCGCAAAGCTGAGATCATCGGCTCTGTCGACCTCGTATCCGCTCTCGCCAGCATGACTCCCGATGCGGAGCTCATGGAGATGATTAACAAGGACATCAAGGCCAGGAACGTGACCGACGACGACATAGAGGAGGCGAGGGAGGCGACTGGCGAGGACAAGGAATCTTTGTTCAGAATGAAGGGCAAGGCGAGACAGACCGAGGGCGGTGATTCCGATGGCGAATGAGATGTCCGAAACCCCGCAGTACCGCATCATCGCTGAACAGCCGGATCCCAACACGGTGGAGGTCGCGACATACGGCTCGAAATACAAGCAGACGAAATCCGCGCTGTACCTCATTGACATGATGATTGCGGAAGCTCAGAAACGCTATGTCTCGGCGGTGGCATCATGCTATGGCGACGAGGCCCAGGCGGTGTTGGACATTTACAGAACCCGCCCCTTCATCCTGTCGCAGAACCGTCCCAAATCCAGGAATTATGAGGACATGATGAACCTCCAGACGGCTCATTCGATTTACCGCCGTGCATCCACCCTGAAGACGCTGAAGCAGATGCGTGCGGAGGTGGAGCTCCATGGAGCCCTGTGCGGACTTCAGGAATATGGGGACCGTATGATGACCGAAGGGATTGATCCTGATCTCATCAGGATGGTGATTCGGGATCGTGCATCGACTGGAATGCTGAACAACTATGAGTCGGTCCAAAGAACTCTGAACAGCTCTCTGACAGGCGATGCTGAACGCTCGAAGCGCATGTCTGAGATGTCCAAGATGATTCTGGAGACGAATGAGCACATCCGGATGGTCAACGAGTATCCGGAGGCGACCGAGGATGAATGGAACGAGCAGAATTCCTGGATTAACGGACAGGCGGAAGATTCCGAGGGCAAATCCATCCAGGAAACACAAACGGATGAGCCGTCTGGAAGACACACCAGAGTTGACAGCTCCGTACTGGCATCACCATGGATGCACGTCTCTCAGATGGACGAATCCGAGGTCATGGAGACCGAAGGGGATGACACTTGCATCGAAGGTTCTGATTCGGAAAGACCTGAAGGCGCAGAACTGATCCAGCCCGTGAGTTCCTCGGTGAAGGATGCCGTCAACGCAATTGCTCATCCTGAAGAATCGGAAACGGCTCGCATAGGTCCCGGAGGCAGCAGTCCTGAGATGGCCGTGAGGATGGTTCCGACCATGCCGGAGAGATTGAGAATCGGTCCCGGAGGCAGCACTCTGAAAGATACTATGGATCTGATGGATGCCATAGCTTTGGAGCGTCCCCTCTGTGACAATGGAAGTTACGCCCAGTGGTTCAGAAGCCTGGACAGGAAGCAGTACAAGGGGAAAACATACCTACAGGACGACGGCGGGATTGTTCTGATTCAGGCGGGTGATGACGGTGAGTAATCTCTTCATTCCCGTCCAGGATTCAGCCACACGCGCATTCGAGGAGCTTCGCGGATACTATGGTAGACGTGATTTTCATGCCCACTATATCCGCGCGTTTATGCTCACATTGTCTCCGATGCTGAAGAAGAACCTCCTCATCGAGGAACCATTGTTTGTTGCTGTGGACAAACTGTATCCGCTTCCGCCAGAGGATGCAAGTAGCCAGTACCTCTGTGCGGAAGGGTTTCTGCTGTACATCATGGTGTTCGAGCAGATCATGAGACAGCACCACATCATCGGAGGATGGGAGGAGGAGAGTGTGCAGTCAGCATCCGATGGTACAACTGTGGACCCGATGATAGACTACTTGAAAAAAGGCAATTGACAACAGAAGCAGGAGGACGAAAAGATGGGTAACGACGGATTCCTCATTGGGTCGGGGGCCGTCGACATTTGGCCTACGCAAACACCGAAACTAAACTTCCGCAAGGTGATTGGGGACCTCTTCATCGATTCCGACAGCACCGAAGAGCAGATGGAATCTGATGTGCCAGATCATGATGTCGTGGTTGAGAGTAGAGACGAACCGCAGAGGGACGACCTTCCCAAGTGGATCAACACGAAAGTCAATACGGATCTGCTCATGACGGACATATTCAGGCCGGGAGCCAACCACATCTCGGACGGAATGCGTGGCGGAGGTAAGACGCATCAATCAGTGGCATACGGGGAGCTGATGGTCAAAGGAGCATTCCCCAGCATGCCCCGGGTGGAGATTTTGACCAACATCATCTTCGTCAAGCGTGTCAGCAAAACTGGCCCGCTGGACGACCAGTTCGTGATGGAGACCCCTCCGGGAGTGCATCACATAACCAGCATGGAAGAGATGTTTCGCACCATCACCAAACTCTTCATGAAGTATGGTAGAACCGATGTGATGTTTCTGTTGATTCTGGACGAGGCGCAGAACTATCTGCTCGCCGATGAGTATCAGCAGGATACAAGCATCAATTTCATCAAGTTGTACGGGACGACACGCAAATTCAATCTGTGCATCTGGCTCTTGACGCCCAGCATCAACAATTTGCCCCCTAGAGCAAGGAATTTCTTGGACGGAGACCCGTCTGGCTATGTCACATGCCAGTGGCGTAAGAACAAACATGCTGCCATGGAATATATCCGCGAGCATCACATCACGGATGCGGATCCTCGTGAGTTCACAACCATGAAGATGGGACAGAACGCCGTCCCAGTCCAATTCAGAGTGGGCAGCACATCATGGACCCGTCCTCTGGAGGAACTGGAGATCGGCGAGTACGGATACGATCATCTGGCTAATGCGGATTTCCGCGTGAGTAAGAGTAGGCAACAGGACCGTCAGTTCGATTTCACCCGCTTTCTGGAGGTCTGCTCAGATGTTCCCTCATACAAGATCACCAGCGTCATGCAACACTTCTTCGACGTCATGGATGGCAAAGCCCGTGACGAGGACTTGGAGGAGCAACAGCAGACGGACCCCAAGGTGGAGGAGGCTGGAAGGATAGCCAGGATGCGTGAGCTCAACCTCACGTTCGACCAGATCGAGTACATCACCGGCACACCAGCATCCACATGCCGCCTCTGGCTGAAGAAGTATGGATCCAACTCCGCATCCGGTGAGCACGATGGCACCGGAAGTCCCACACGGACAGGCAGCGGAGGGTCTGTCCGGCCCGTTCGCGGGAGGTCTCCGAAAGGAGACTCCCGCACGGGTTCAGGAATGCCTGAAACACCCTCTGATGACCCCGAAATTACCCTGGAAAACGACGGTTTTTCGGGTGATTCTAAGAAACCGAGTGTTGCGCAAAATGAAGATAGCCAGCATTCTGCGCAGCAGCAACTCAACCCCCCTTCCCACGCGCCGTATATATCTATTCCTAGGCCCCCCGTCGATGAGGCGGATTCGTGCTCGGAGTTGCGGGAGGCCCCTCGGACGGTTGGCAGTCAAATCCCCCCTAAAACAGGCGACAGCAACATCGAAGGGGGTGGGGCGGAATGATCGGATTCAGGTCGAGGAAGAGGGGCGATTCCGCCAAAGGGGACGTACCCGGAACATGGAGGACGGAGAAGGTCCGTTGGATGGGGAGATCATACGAGATACCCGTCGATGCTGAGGGCCATGTCCCCATGGACGCCATGGTGATGCGCTATCAGGAGATGGGCAACAGCAGTCGTGACAAGAGCAGATCGTCATCCAGGATCATCTATCCCCGTAACGCGACCCCGATGGACATCGTCCAGTGGTGGGCCGACCCGTCCTCGTGCGACGTCGATGGAATCGACACGAAGAATCCCAGGGTCTACGACGTCTCCGGAATCAAAGGAAGGGAGATGCGCAGGGTCCAAAGCAGAATCGGCGTTATCACACCGTCCCAGGAGGAACAGAGACGCATCCGCACGATCATCGCCAATGCGTTCACAGCCGAGGAGCTCGAAGAGATGACCCGTGGGCCGTCCTTCGTCATACGCACCGTTGCTGACGGAGGAAGGGCTTACGGATACTACCTCATGAACGGGGACGGTGTCAAGGTCCCTATCATCACCCTCGAAGAGGGTGTGAGTGCCGATTCGGTGATCCACGAGACAGTCCATCATGCCAGGACCACACGTCCCAAGGGGAGGACCACATCGTGCGCGTATCCGCAGAAGGCGGACGGCTCGTTCGACATGAAGACTTATCTCAAGCTCTCCGAGCAGGAGAAGCTGACCCTTCGCGATGCGGAGGAGTCCGCAACGACGGCTGAGGCCACGGCGAGAAGCCACACGGATCCGCACCCCAGCGGATACTGGGACAAAGCCGGAGGACACGAGGCGTATCTGGCGGACCGCAAGACACTGTCCTCCCATTGCAAAGGTAAGGATTGCACGCTGAAGGGACTCCCCGCGATCAAAGTGGTCGAGAAGGAGTACGACGGACTCAACATCGCCAAGGCGATCATACTCTCGAACAAACCCGCTGGGGAATCCGTCAAGGAGGTCCGCAATGCACAGTCCGAAGGTGGAAAGAAGCCGTTGACGGCAGCAGTGAAGGAGGATGCGGAGAAGAAGACGAAAGGACCACAGAAGAGAACCAATCCAAACAAATCCAAGAGTTCTCCAACAAAAACCAGGGATTCTCCAACGAAATCCAACAAGAATCCAAGGGGAGGTCCGAAGAAATGACGGTCGCTAGAACCTCAACGATTATCTACGGATCGAGTCAATTCGTAGACGTTGCGCAGCTTATCCCGTCATGCGATGCGACCGTGCATCATGGGATGCGCATGTCCAAGCCCGGACCCGTCGGAACGATGGAACAGGTCGGTCGCAGCTCAGCCCGCACGCCGGAGATGAACGCGGGGATGGAAACAGCCGGCACACGCAAGGAGCGTGAGCTATGCTGAGCACACCAAAGTTAAGGCTGAAATCCGAGAAAGGCAACCTGTACGGATTCATCGCAGATTGGAACGTCGTTATCCTGGACGGGAGCGGCAAGACACTGAAGGACAACATACCCGGATACTCCAGAGAATCGGATGTCGCCTACGGCGACATGGACAAGGCAGGATCCAAACTGACGGGCATCTTCGAGGATGACGAGCTCAAGACATTCAACACGGCCAAGAGCATCTCCGAGAAGACGTCTGCTCTGAAGGATCTGTTCGGTGCATGCGCAACGGTTCCGGAGGGTTTCGTGGTAGGAACCGACCCTTCGAAGATCATGAAATACGTCGGAGAATGGAGTTCCAGACCCGGAAGGCGTTACCCCGCCACCGTCCCCGGAGTCGACGTGAAACTGACGGACGGCTCCCGTGAACTCCTGGCCATGGTCGCGTTCGAGGGACACAAACGCATGGACGTCGCCGTTTACTGCGAGGGCATTCTGACAGCGATGTGGGGACACAAGTTCCGCATTCCCGACGAATACCTCTACGACAGCGAAATTGCATCGCTTCGCGGGTTCGCCGACATGGATCCAGGCACGATGAAACCGTTCGTGGAAGCATACCGTGACGACATCCTGGAGAACTACGACACGCCCATAGGTCGCGAGATCGTCAGCAGATTCGGCTGAACCTACAAACCTCACACTGATATGCCCATGGAGCCACACCATCGCCTCGCGGACAAGGCGACAGGTGCCATGGGTGATGCCCACGTCCGGGTCGGCGAAAAGCCGGAAGGGATCGTCCGCCACGCACGCGAAGGACCGCACAACCGAGAGAGACGCGGTCGAGTGGAACAGCTCGGTGACACCAAGAGGTGAACAGAATGGTGGAAACCGACGCGAAGGATATGGCGGTCAAATACGCTAGACTAGCCAGACTACAGACGAAGAACGGGAGGAATGCCATCCAGATCGCCAGACTGAACAGCCAGACGGACAAACTGCGCCAGGGCAAGGGCCATGGCGTAGCTATTCTGGCCAGTCCGGAGAACATCGACGACCAGATCGCCAAAGCCGAGGCAGCGGTGGAGGAGTCGGAGAGAAAGAAGAAGGATGCCAAGAAGAACAAGAAGGATGCCAAGAAGGAGCTCGCGCTCAAGAGGATCAACGATGGGAAGGCGAAAGCGGTCGTTCTCTACAACGAGAAGGGACAGCCCATAGACATTCATGGAAATGTCGTGACTCTCACAGATCCGAGGACCGGCGAGCCCGTCAGCTTCGAGACGTCCGGAGTTCGCATTCCCAACAAGCAGATCAGGGAGCATGAGAAGCAGGTCAGGACCAGACGCAGCATGACCGCCGATGGGAAGGTCACTGCCAGCACGGTCTATCCCGCGAATCCGACACCTGAGCAGTACATCCAGCACATGAAACACCCTGGACGCACGGACATCGCTGGTGTCGATGCCCCGAAGGATGCCAAACCCACAAAGAACGGCAACAACAAGGGCAGAGGCAGAGGTGGCAACAACAAGAATCCGAAGGACAAGGCCCCTAAGAAAGACAATGGCAAGAACCCCACGCTTGTCAAAGACGAGGCTCTGACCAACAAGGTTCTGGAAAAGGCAGGGGTGGACAAATCCATGTCCGATCACATCGCCGTTTTCAGACTCGGTAGCATTTCTGGAGGGAAGCATCTCGCCGAATCCCGTTGGGGACACACGATTGAGAAGCTGTACGCCGACAAGGACGGGGTTCTGTATGCTCTGGCATCGAAGGATGGTAAGACCTACTGGGCTACGGGATACAATCCCAACAGCGGATTCTGGTCTGGAAAACTGGAGGTCAACAGGAACCAGGCCAGGTCTATGGCCAAGGGCATGGAGCTGGTGATGGACAACACAGGATCCACCGGAGGTTCCAACTCCTGCAAGGGAGGTCGCTGATATGGCGGTCTATCCTGAGCAGAAGGTGGCCTCCATACAGGAACACATCCTGGGAATGTATGAGGAACGTTTCGGACAGGATGCGAAGAACAGATTCGCGTCGGAGATAGATGTCTTGAAACAGCAGAGACACTGCACCACGCAGCAGGCCATCAAGATGATGTGTGACGGTGGCAGGTTCCTCGTGTCCACCGATTCCATGGCCGAGTTCCTGAAGATCGTCGGCATCATCGATGGAAAGAAACGCAGTGCCGCGAAGATCATGGAGCTCTACAGGGATGCCGTGGCCAATGCCGGTTCGAAACTCTACAGCTCCATCAAACAGGAGTCCAAGAATTCACCGGTTGCATCGATTCAGTCCCCGAAGACATCCTACAACAAGGACATCATCAAGGCCGTCCAGGATCACATCCTGAACGAGTTCGGTGATGATGAGTACGATGACGACCTCACGCCGGAGGAAAGGTTCGTGGATCAGATCAACAGCATGATCGGCGGACAGATAAGGACTCCACAGGATGCTTTGAAACAGTGGGTTGAGGGTGCCGCTCCTGAAATCTACGATGTGGACAAGGCGAGATTCCTGAAAAGCATCGGTGTCGACGATGGGAAGCATCATGAGGCATACGAATCCGCCCAGCTCTATGACAGCATCATGCTCCGCGACGGCATGAAGCTCTACAATCAGATCGTCTCTGGCAAGAGGAAACCTAAAAAGCCCTCTGCATCCAGCGAATCCCTGAAGGGCTCCCTGGCATCCGCTGGCGGAAAGGTAAAAGGCGGCCTTTCTCGCGTGGGAACGAGCAGGAAGGCCAATGGAACCGCCGTTCCGGAAGCAACGGAAACGGGAATCCAGGCCATCTACTACGACCCTGCGGAATCTGAGAGATTCGGTCGTGACGTCTTCGACGTCGTCATCAGTCTCAAGGGTCTGAAGAAAAAGATGTGGGTCAAGGATTACGATCCGAACACAGGGGCATACAAGCGTGCCTATCCGGACCAGTCCTCGGCGGACATCAAGGCCCATGCCAAGGGGCATGTGAAGGTCAGAACGTTTGTGGCACCGTCACGCATCCCTGGCAGATTCAGAGGATCTAGAGGAGTGAACTGAGATGCCGGAGTACACTCTCGATGTCTTCGGCAAGAGGTCGAAGTTCATCGCAAAGGACGCAGACGAGGCCCGGAAGCTCATCACTCGTACACTCGGAAACGAGGAAGTCGACGAAGCGACGCTAATCGGCCCATCTGGGCAGATGTGGTCGCTTTGGCATACCCGTGACGAGGATGGTCTGGCTGGATGGAGGTACAAGGACACCTCTGGAGCCACAAGTCGGGTGTATCAGCACTTGGATCCCAAGCCCGGAACCCTATGGGCGGGGAAATGGCAGGGAATCTACGACATCAATGGCCAGTACATGGTCGCCTTCGATTCGATACAGTTCGATGACAACGATTTCGCGCTGGTCGGAGCCGTGTACTACACCACGTATGACGAGGATGGCGAGTTAGATGGAGGTTGGTTCGGATACAATGAGCTCACCACATGGGAGGATTTCCTCGATTTCGTTGGTGTGAATCCCAAGAACGTCCATCTGATCGTCAAAGAATCCGACCCCAGATTCGACGACATCCAAGAGGCATTGGAGGCAGGAACATACAAAGCTGCATCTCCAAAGTCCAAAAGCCCCAAACAGAAACAGAAGACGACTGTTCCGAACAAGAACAGAACTTCGAACCGGAACGGCGGAAAAGGCAGAAGGAGGAAGAACTGATGCCCGCATCCAAACCGAGGAAAAAGGCCGATCTCACTGTCGATGATTCCAAGTTTGGATTCCGCACGACGGTATGTCCGAAGTGCGGAAAGGTCAATTGGGGTCCTGGAGAAACAATCTACGAGATTGGCAGCAGTACGACCCGCTACATCTGCAATACACAGACCCGTGGTGGGAAATGGTGCAATGCTACAGTGGATGTGAAAAGCATTGAACCGGACCTGGTATGGGTATCTCCCAACGGAAAATGGCACATTTCGGATCCATCAGTCGGCATGCCACATGAAGCTGCATATCGCAGCTTGGTGCAAGCGAGTGATGACGGGGAGGTGTACTGTACAATCCAGATGTATTCGGACGGTTCATTCCGCACGGATTGGGACGTTCCGAAATACGTCCTCGAAGCAGCGAAGAAGATTCTCAGGGCCAAAGCCGAAGAATCGACTAAATCCAGAAGTCCCAAATCGAAGGAGAGAACGACAATCAAGAAAACGAAGAGGAGGCGACGGCATGCCAAAGGGCAGAGCATCCAGAAGACCCCCGACGGATGAGGAGGTTCTATCGAGGTATGTCCGCAAGAGCTGTCCTTCTCCGAGATCGGTGATGTCCAGTCTGTCCTCCATGGGATTCTCCCAGCAACACGTTTCACACGGAAGCTGGGAGAAATCCCACACCTATGATGGCATCCCAGTGGAGACTAAGATCGAATTCAGAATCTACACGAAGTCAAGGAGCAAGCCCAAGGACAAATGGAAGGCACTCGAAGACGGGGTTGTGACCTCATACGGAATCGGATTCCAGTGGGTTCAGGTCCGTACCGAATCTGGTAAGGAGGTTACGGGAACTGTCGATGAACTGAGATTGGTCATCGAATCGCCGATTGGAGGAACAAAGGAGAGGATCATCTCCACGGATCGTGATTGGAAGCAGATGATTCACGACCTCCCCTGGAAGGAGAGGTGGGTCTCGGAGGGGAAGGTGCGATGACCTACATGAGCCCCGCCGAGGAGGAACGCCGGCTCTCGGAGATCCGCGCATTCTGCAATGCCAACGGCATCCGGTGTTCCAAATCGATGAATTCGTACTATTTCCGCGTCCGTGGGAAGGCATATCGCGTGTCAAATCACACCGTAGAGGCATCGAATAAACGTGCTTACGACAGGGATGGGAAGAAGAGACGCGAGCTGTACCATCCGAACGGACGTGAGAAGGATGTCACGTACATCCATGCATCGAGGTTCCGCATCCCTCAGATATACATGGACCTCAAGCTGGGTGCGATTCTGGACGGCAGGGGCAGGGTCATCGGCTATACGTATAGGGGAGCGGGAGCGACATCCCGCTCCAGGAGGAGCTGATGAGTAAAGTGTACGAGTGGGCAAGGAAGTTCCAGTCTGGTCGCTCTGCCAGAGCGAGAGAATCGGATGGAAGGAGACAGGCGAAGACCACATTCGGAACGGACCTGACAAGCAAGGAGTATGGAGTCTGGAAGAAGAATCCGGGAAGGTATGACATCGTAGGCATCGACACTCCCGATTCTTCGATTCCGACAGTTGAACAGAAAGCTTCTGTCGTGGACGATGTTCCGAAAACGGATGATGTGCCGGAGATCAAAAGGACGAGAACCAGACGCAAGAAGAGGAATGGATCGAAGAATGGCATGGAGTATTCCGCTTCATGGTATCAGAAACTCCCATGGAAGACCGACCCCGTAAGAGCATCGCGTATGGCCGCCGAAGCGATGGCCATCGAGAACGTCGAGGACACGTCCGAGATGAAGGCATACCTGGAGGACAGCGCATACGACGAGATCGATGACGACTACGGTCGTGACAACAGGTCGATCGCACGTGCATACCACAGGAAGATGTGGGAGGAGATGCGTGCTCAGGAGCTCTACGAGAACGGGATGTACTCGGAGAAGCCCGAATCTGAAACGGATGGGAAGTCCAAGCCGAAGAAGAAGCCTTTGACCAAGACTCAGAAACGCGACCTCAGAGATGGTGTCGCATTGGGCGTCTCTGCCGCTGGTCTCGGATTGTCTGTCGCATCGTTGATGATGACGCTGAGCCCCAAGGCGCAGGCTGATCTCCATAGCCTAAGTCAGTTGGTCTACGATCATCTGAGGTTCGTAGATCCAAAAGGACTGAAGGCCGACTTCGGTAAAACTGAGGACAAGGCGGTAGAAGCCATCGAACGTCAGTTGATGGACAGGCAGGGTGCCGAGACACTGGCCAAACGCATCACAGCCACCGGAGGCAAGGGTTCAAGGACTCTGGCCAAAAGGATCCGTGAGTTCTCACAGTCCTGAGAAACCCTTTCAGCCCATCCTTTTCTGGGGGATGGGCTCCATTCTCCCGTTCCTGTACGAATTGATGTACCAATCCAATGCGTAATCGGCGATCTCATAGCTTTTCAGACCGCAACGCTCCTTCAAAACATCCATCGGATACTTCTCGACGCGGACATTCTTAGGTTGGGTGCCCTTCATTCTGACATAAGGTCCGGTGGTGAATCCGAACTGTATTGCTTCGGCGAAACATCTGATTGCGTGATTTGCCAGTTCTGCAAAACTGCTGAACTCCCCGTTCTTCAGCAGTTCTTCGGAGTCCTGCATGATGTCTTCGGAGATCAGACATTGTACGGTGTGCGTGCATCCCATGGGACGGAATATGCGTTCTATATATTTCACAGTTGTGAAGAATTTGGTTCACGATTGTGTATAATTTCAAATCAATTTTCACATTTGTAAAGAGTTCTATTCACAAATGTGAAAATTTTAAATATCAACATGGCCCATGCATTCAGCATGAACTACGAAAGAGAGATTCGCGAGAACGAGATTCGTCTGAGGAATGAGCAGATCGCCGAGAGGAGGGGCTGGCCAGGTATCGGGACCCTTCCGAAGAAGTACCCCCTGCCCGACACGGTCGAGGGCGATCTCGAAATCTACTGGGAGTCGCTGATCGACAGCGGGCTGGGCTGGCATTCGGTGAAGGCCAACTACGGTGCAGCTCGCAGATGCATCAAGGCACTCATGGATGCGGGACTGAGCTATGAGACCGCTCTGATAGACAGGGAGGAGGTCCTCTACCTCCGTGACACCGAGTTCCGCAATCTCGCCCCGGACACGGTCAAGTGGTACATCTGCCTCTTCGGGAAGTATCTCAGGCTCTTCGGCAATACTGTCGTAGATGACATGAATCTCCAGTGGCACCACAGTGCGGTCAACAGTGCCGATTGGCTCACCAAGGATCAGGCCATATATCTGCTCGGAATGGATGGTCTCACTCCGATGCAGAGCATGGCCCTCACGCTCATGCTGGGCATGGGCCTCCGCAGGGTGGAGGTCATCCGTCTCCAGATGGAGGACATCAAGCCGGAGGGACTGATTGTTCATGGGAAGGGGGTCGGGATCGGGAAGTACAGGTTCGTACCGTATCCCTCTGGAGCGAAGTTCAGGATCGACGAGTTCCTCCGTTGGAGGCGGGGGCAGGTGTACGAGGCCAAGGACAGGAACTTTGACTACACCGAGGATCCGCATGTGTTCCTTACGCAGACGGAGAGGCCCCACGGATACAACGAGGCGGCGACGGGGTTCGACAAGTCCGTTCTGATTCCGATAAGGAAGCTGAGTGGAATCGACTTCGGGAATCATACGTTGAGACGGACCTTCGCCCGCCTGATCTACCTGGACAACAAAACCGACGAGACCCTTCGCAGACTGGCCAGGATCCTCGGCCATAGTTCCCCTCAGACCACCCTCAGATACATCGGTATCACGGACGACGAGCTCCGGGAGACGATGGAAGGGATGTCCCTCTTCAGGGACTCCGATCTCTGAGGAAAACCACTCCAAAACCTCTTAAATCCACCACTTCCACTGCGAAATCAACACTTTAGCAGTGTCTCCGTTTTGGATTTCGACTGTAACGACTAAATACTCCGTTTCGACATATCACGGATGCGGTGGAAACACCGTAAGAGGAATGAAAGATGGGAACACAAACTGTTGTGTTTCCATCTGCAAGCATCTGTAGTGTTGCGCCATCTCTTCGCTGTGGGATGGACTTCGACGAGTTTGATTGCATCGCATCCGCGAGTTCAAATCTCGTCCCTTGCACCACTCTTCTTCAAATCCATCGTCTTCGGCGGCATCGCATCCTCATCGGTTCTGCGCCGGATCCTCCCGAGAATCAAAGTCGGGTGCCGGATCCCCGGACACCCTGTTTCATATCCGTCCCGCCTATGCCGGGACCTGTCCCGTTTCGTTCGTGTCTCCGAGCACCCCGTCCGCCCAGGCGGAGACGGCGTCCATGACCTGGGCGAAGTCCTCGGCGTCGAACGCATCGCACATCCCCAGATCCGCGACCATGTCGTCGTAGCCGTACGGCGTCGCCAAGACGTCCAGGTACTCCTCTGTGGCCGCTTCCGGATCCTCGAGGGCGTCGACGAATATCTCCAGGGCGTTGAAGGCCGACACGGCATAGCTGACGTAGTAGAACGGCTGGCCGAATGTGTGCGACACCGCGTACCAGGGACGGCCCGGATCGTATCCGTAGCCGGCGCAGACCTCCTCGAACAACGCGTCCAGCTCCTCGGCCGTGGACGCGTCCCCGTCGTAAACCCTCTGCTGGAACTCGTCGTAGATGCATCCCTCGAGGATGGCGTACAGCATAGTCCTCACGGACATCATCGACGCGTCGGACGACCCTGTGCCCTCGTCGTACCACAGGCTGAACAGCATCTCCAGCCCCTGGGACTGGATCTCCGACACCTCCAGGTCATGCGACGCGCTCCATGCCAGGGCGTACGCGGAGGAGTGTCCGAACTCGTGGACTAGGGTCGTCGTGTCGTAGAAGTTGAGGTAGGGATCGCTGTATATGTACAGGAGCATCTCGTCCCCGACGACGTTCACCAGGGTGGTGAATGCGCCCGACTGCTTCGTGTCCAGATCCTCGAAGTCCACCAGCCCGTTCCCGGTCATGTAGTCGTACAGCCCGGTCATCTCCGGACCCATCGTGTCGATGAACACCTCCACGTCGGCGAACAGCTCGTCCTGACCCTCGTAGGTGTAGGACGGACGCGTCCATGACTCCCCGTAGGCCCCGAGGTTCTGCGTGAACAGGTCCCCGACGGAACCCCTGACCAAATCTGTGAAGACCACGGTCTCGTCCGGTCCGAACGAGCGCTGATATGTTACATCATAGGCGTAGTCCGCGTAGCTGCCGTATCCGTGCAGAGCCGCCAGGTCGTTGCGCACGTCCACCAGCTCCAGGAGGATCGCCGCCAAATCCTTTGGATCCGTGGCCTCGTAGTAGCGCGCCATTAGGCCGCTCTCCCTCTCCAAAAGGGCCAGCTCCTCCTCGGACATGGACACATCGGCGAGCAGACGGTCGGCGGCCTCGTCCCCGATGACCGTCCTGAGCGTGTCCCCTCCTGGACCGTCCAGGGCCTCCCTGAGCGCCGAATCGTAGATGTCCATGCACTGGCTGTTGAACATGCTCCACCCGACGTACTCCTCGGCGAGACCGGTCGGATCGCGGCAGTACTCCCAGTTGAAGAGACCGTACGCGTATCCCGTCTCCTTCAAGGTGCCGTTCAGGTCCTCCATGAGGACGCCCATGGCCTTGGGACTCAGGGTCCCACTGGACGCCTGCTCCACGAACCTGTCGGATGCCGTCTGCAACTCCGCGAAAGCCTCCGACGATGACATGTCGGCGATCTCGTCGACCGTCACCAGGTCCCATGACGTCCTGAAGCGCGTGGGGGGATCGTCATCGTCCAGGACGATGTACACCGCACCGACGCAGAGTATCGCGACTACGGCCACTGCCATGGCCTTCTGAGCCGTGTTCATACCTGCGAATCGACTTGCGGGTTTAAAGATGGAGATGGGGCTCAGCTGCGGGCGAGGTCGTACCTGAGGGTGCATGACCCGTCCGAGAAGTCGAACTCCGACATGGCGCCGTTTATGAACGTCATGCGGGGGGCCTTGTGGCCCACGTCGGCATCGGTCAGGACCGGCACCTCCAGATGTGCCAGCGCATCGGTCACCAGCTCGGTGTACCCCCTGTCGCCGGTGTAGAACAGCGACCTTCCGAACACGAACCCGGTGCAGTCCTCGAACCATCCGGCATCCTCCATGCGGCGGAGCATCGACGCGATCCTGTCCTCCGTCATGTCGAAGGTCTCCATGTACCAGACGATGCCGTCTCCCCCGTACCTGCCCACGAATCCCGTGGGGTCGGCCGTCCCCTTGGAGACGAACCACTCCAGCACGTCCATGCATCCGCCGATCAGCCTTCCGGAGAACCTGCAGTCCCCGACCGAGGACCCCCAGACGGTGGGTTCGTCCTCCTGGAAGGACTCCAGTCCGGTAACCCTGTCCACGAAATCAGTGGCGTGGAACGGGAAGGACCTCTGCTCCGACCTGTTTCCCTCCAGGAACTCCAGGTTCTGCTCCAGGCTGGGATGCCACCGCTCCATTCCGAAATCGCCGAAGTTGCCGCAGTAGACCGTGGCGACGTCGTGCTCCGCGGTCATCTTGAACGCCAGGGTGGTGTTGTCGGAGTAGCCCTGGAACCACTTGGGGTTCCCCTCGTACGCGTCCCAGTCCATCAGGGGGAGCATCTCCCACTGGTAGTCGCCGCCCTTGGCAGAGAATATGCATGAGACTTCGGGGTCCTCAAGGAGGGACGTCAGCTCCGCCACCCTCTGCGGGGCGGGAGACGAGCGGCCCTCCTCGTCGATCGTGGTGTACACGTTGGGTGTCTCCACCACGCCGTACCCCCTGGCGGCCAGCTTGGCCCTGGCGCTGGAGAAGCGGTTGGCGTCCAGGGGATCGTCCACTCCGAACGAGGGGGCGGTCACTCCGAGCTTGTCTCCTGGCCTGATGAAGCGGGGCACTATCATGCCGTGGGAATCCTGGGCGGAGCATATAAACAATGTCGCACATGACGGCCGCATGGGAATCCTATCCGACAGAGACATCATGGAGAGCCTGATGACCGGCTACATCGGCATCAGCGACTTCAGCGAGAGGGGACTGACCCCCAACGGCTACGACCTCCGCATCGCGGAGATCTCGGTCCGCGGGGACCCCGAGATCAAGAGGGAGGGGACAGTGACGATCCCCCCGCGCACCATGTTCTACGTCTCCACCATCGAGAGGGTGAGGATGGCCAGCGACATCTGCGCCCAGCTCTGGCTGAGGACCACATGGATCAGGAAGGGCGTGATCGGCGCCTTCGGGAAGATCGATGCGGGATTCGAGGGCACGCTCACCCTCGGCGCCTACAACGCCACCGACGACCCCGTGGAGATCCCCATCGGCGAGAGGTTCTGCCAGATGGTCATGGAGACCCTCAACTCCGAGACGATCAAGGACTACGCCCAGCGCAGCGGCAACTACCAGGGGCAGACCGGCGTCACGCTGGACCCGCTCAAGAAGTGACCCTGTCCCTCATGGGCATGTAACACGACGGGACCTTCGGGAGGTCCCGTCTCCCCTTAACATCCATCGTCTCGATGGAGAGCTCTCCCCTCACCACGTAGTTCTTCGGGATGAACTCCCTCGTCTCCACATCCACGCGGCCTATGAACACGCGTTCGGATACGGGATTGGATTTGCCGGGCACCCTCCTGCTGCGGCATTCGTACAGGTACTCGTACCTCCCCTTCATGATGTGGACGATGTATGTCATGCATCTACGTCATCGATGACCTATATATTGCTTTCGGACATTTTGTAGTTACCAGAACATGCTCGTTCGCAACGATTCCGACTAAAACAGCCTTCGAATACAGAATCGCTTTTATACTGGGTGTGCACGAACCCCCTCCGCGGCCGATGAGGCCGAGGAGTGAAAGAGAGATGGTCTTCATCAGATACCAGCATGTAGAACGCATCGACGCCGACGAGGCGGAGGGACTCCTCGACGGAGTCTGCCACATCTTCCCGAAGATGGACGGCTCCAACATGTGCGCCTACACCGAGGACGGGAAGGTGTGCACGATGAGCAGGAACAAGGAGATCCAGCCCCCGGAGCCCTTCGCGGTGTTCATCGAGGGGAACGAGAACGTGAGACGCTTCCTCACCGACTTCCCCGGGCTTCGCCTCTACGGTGAGTGGATGGTGCCCCACACCGTGAGGTCCTACCGTCCCGACGTCTGGAACCGCTGGTTCGTGTTCGACGTCACCGCCGAGGACCCGGACGCCGTGTACGCATGGGGCGACGGCAACGAGCTGAGATGCGGAGGGCGCTTCTACATCCCCTACGAGGAGTACGCGCCGGTGCTCGACGCCTACGGGATCGAGTACATCCCTCCGCTCGCAATCCTGGACCACCCGGACCTGAAGGAGCTGGAGCGCATCGCGGACACGGAGAACACCTGGATGGTCGCCGACGGCGCGGGATGCGGCGAGGGAGTCGTGGTCAAGAGGTACGGCTTCGTCAACAAGTTCGGGAGGACCAACTGGGCCAAGGTGCTCAACAGGAGCTTCTGCGTGTTCAAGGTCGTGTCACGCGGTAACAGGAGCGAGGAGAGGCGCGACGGCACCTCGACGGAGCACGAGATGGCCCTGAGGTACGTCACGCAGGACCTGGTGGACAAGGAGTACGCCAGGATCATGGAGAACGCGGAGACGAGGAAGGTTGTGCCGGGACAGCTGCTCGGGACGGTGTGGCACTGCGTGGTGACGGAGTGCATGTGGGACGCGGTGAAACGCTACAAGTCCCCCACCGTGGACTTCAAGCAGCTCCGCAGGGAGTGCGAACTGCGGACGAAGATGCTCCGCCCCGAGGTCTTTGGCCTGAGGGGCCTCGAGGTCCTGGAATGAACCCACGGCCGGTGCCGCATGGTGCCGGCCGCAAACCGATTCATCCCTTGTGGATGTCAAGCGAGTAGACGCTCATCGTCGGAGAGTATGTTTTGAGCTCCGAATGCTCCACGGATATTGTGTGGCCCCTCGCCGCGGCATCGGCCACGAGCCCGTCCAGGAACGGCAGGAAGTCCTCCCTCTCGATGATCTTGTACATGTGCACCGTGCCGCCGGCGTTCAGCCTGTCCAGCGCGACGGGCAGGAACCTGTCGGCAATCTGCGGGAGGTTCATGATGATGCGGTCGGCCGTCGGCAGGTCGTACACCAGGACGGACGAGTCCCCGGTCATCGGGTGCAGGTTGTCCACATGGTTCCTGTCGGCGTTCATTCTGGCGAAGTGCTCCGCCTCCGGGTTCAGGTCGATGGAGTAGACGACCTTCGGATTCGCCAGACGGCACATCACCGTCCCGAAGGGTGCGACACCGCCGAACATGTCGATCACCGTCTCCCCGTCGGCCACCAGTCCGGCTATCCTGGACCTCTCGCTGCTCAGGCGGGGGTTGAAATAGACCCTGGCGGGGTCCGTGTACAGCCTGACCCCGAACTCCTTGTGCACGGTCTCCGACGTGCCGGTGCCGGCGATCCTCTCCAGGTCGCGGATCCTGAAGTCCCCCTTGACCCCGTGGTCCTCGAAGACGATGCGGATGCTGCGGTTGACCTTCAGGAGGGCCTCGCCGATCCGCGACGCATAGGGCTTCAGCTCGTCCGGCAGCTTGATCATGGCCACGTCCCCCACGACGTCGAACGACGACGGGAGGTGCTCCCTGAGGTCCTCGGGCACATCGGCCACGTCGCGGTAGTCCGTGGGCCTCTGCTCCTGCACCTGCATCTCCGCGTCCACGACCTCGTACCCCTGGTACGAGTCGCAGTTCACCGGGATCAGCAGGCAGTCGCCGTCCGCGCGGATCCTGGCGCCCAACTCCAGCAGTCCCTCTGAGAACAGTGCGGAACGCACCTGCTCCCCCTCGCGTTTGGGCACACGGATGCATCTGACCATGGGAGGACCCAATCCCGCTTCCGTTCTTAAAGGGTGCCGTGCTCGCGCCTGTACCTCTTGGGCAGGACGTACAGCTCCCCGTCCCTGTCGAATCCCACCGACGCGCTCACCTCGTACACGTCCTCGATGAGTTCCGACGTGATAACGTCCTTGGGCTTCCCCATGCCGACGATCTCGCCCTTCTTCATGATGATGCAGGTGTCGCAGTACCTGGCCATCAGGGAGATGTCGTGCTCCGCCACCAGGACGGTCATGTCCTTCTTCACCATGGCGTTCAGGTACTCCATGACGTCCAGCTTGTACTTCATGTCAAGATGGGACGTGGGCTCGTCAACCAGCATCAGCCTGGGCTGCTGGACGTAGGCCTTGGCGATCAGCACCCTCTGCCTCTCCCCCGAGGACAGCGCGCCGACGGCGCGGTCCTTGAGATGGGCGACCCCGAACTTCTCCAGGGCCTCCATGACCATCTCCTCGTCCTCCTCCGGCTCCCACCAGACGTTCTTGAGGTACGGGTACCTGCCCAGCATGACGGTCTCGAACACCGTGAGCCCGAAGCTGCCCCTCAGCTCCGCGGGGACGTTGGCGACCTTCCTGGCTATCTCGCCGGGGGTCTTGCCCAGCACGGACTCGCCGTCTATGAGCACATCGCCCGATGTGGGGTCGTGCATCCTGTTGATGCACTTCATCATCGTGGTCTTTCCGCAGCCGTTCGGCCCTATGAGACCGACCAGCTGCCCCGGACCCAGCTTGTAGGACACTCCGCGCACGGCCCTGTAGCCGTCCTCGTAGGTCTTCTCCACGTCGCGGAGCTCCAGGAGCGGAACCTCATCCATCGTACATCCTCCCCCTCTTGATCAGAAGATAGGCGAACACGGGTATGCCTATTACCGTGGTGATCGCGCCCACCGGCAGCTCCATCCCGTAGTACCCGGTCCTGGCCAGCAGGTCCGCCAGCATGAGCATGACGCCTCCGAAGCAGATGGAGGCCGGCAGCACCATCCTGTGGTCGCTGCCCAGGAGCATCCTGCACAGATGCGGGATGACCAGGCCCACGAACCCGATGACGCCGCAGAAGGCGACGCAGACCGAGGTCAGGACGGAGGCGAGGATGAGCATCCACCTGTTGAACCTCCTGACGTCCAGGCCCATCTGGCGGGCCTGGTCCTCCCCCAGGAGGACGAGGTTCAGCTCCTTGGCCCATATCAGCGGCACCAGCGACAGGAACACCGACAGGAACACCACGATGCCCACCTGGGACCAGGTCACCTCGGCGAAGGAGCCGTAGAGCCAGGAGAGGGCGTTGCTGAGCTTGTTGCCCGCCATGGTCAGCATTATGGTCTGCACGGCGGAGAACGCCAGACCCACCACCACTCCGGACAGGACGTAGTTGATCGCGGATCCCCCGGCCTTCTCGGCCAGGAGCATGGTGCACCCGAAGGCTATCAGGCCGCCTATGCAGGCGGTGATGGCTGTCAGGAATATGGAATGGGATGAGAACATCCCGAAGAACGTGAAGTCGAACGCGATGACCGCGATGGCGGCCACCCCCGCACCAGAAGACACGCCCATGATGTACGGGTCCACCAGGGGGTTGCGGATGATCGCCTGGTAGACGCATCCCGCCACCGAGAGGCCTATGCCCACGGCCAGCGCCGCGATGGTGCGCGGCAGCCTGGACACGTACACCGTGGTCTCCAGGGAGTCCAGCCCGACCCCGCCCTTGGATATCGCCGAGAACAGGGCGGAGTACGCCTCCACCGGGTTGAGGACCGAGGTGGAACCTATGCACAGGCAGAGTGTGAACGCCAGGACGGTCAGCACCGCGCCGACGATGACGACGAACTTGAGCCTGTGCCTGTTCCTGGTGTTGTGGGACTGGTCCTCCCCGTAGAGGTAGTGGATGAAGGCCGACCTGAGGTAGGCGAACGGCTTCTCGTGGCCCCTGTACCTCAGGATTGCGTAGACGGCGGCCAGCGCGACCAGGACGGCGGCCAGCATCTCCGCTATGATGAGGATCAGCGGCTGCCCCTGCTCGAACGTGGGCGCCACGTAGGCCGGGAACGCCCCGTCGAACCTGTATATGCCGGAATCCGTTCCTCCGAAGACGGTGTCCCCGAGGACCAGCACAGGGATCATGTTGAAGTTGCGTATGCCGGACGGACAGGACGCCGTCCCGACGATGCCGCCCTCCAGGTCGATCTGGTAGATCGGCTCCGCGGAGGAGTAGCTCACAAGGTAGAGGTACGCGCCGTTCACCAGGACAGGCGCGGCGTGGATCTCCGCCAGGCCCTCTGTCATGACCTCCAGGTTGCCGGACGCGTCCAGGCGGTAGAGGTTGGTGCCCGAGTCCGGCGATGCCACGAAGTAGATCCCGCTGAACGACCCGACGCTCACCGGGATCACGTACCTCCCGAGGTCGCCGATGTCCTCGTTCCTGTACCTCTCGATCAGGACGTTTCCCTCCGGGCTGAACTCGTACACGGCGATCCCGCAGTTGAGCTGGCTCATCCCCAGTCCGTCGGAGAACGTGAAGAACAGGGAGTAGGTGCCGGACGCGTTGGGGATCACCGCGACCTGGCCGACACCCCCGTAGAGCTTGGCCTGGTACCTGTACTGGGCGATCATCTGGTCCGCCAGCATGTCGCCGGAGGCCGCGTCCAGGACGTACAGGTGCCCATCCAGGGCGCCGACGAAGCCGTAGCCGTCGACGACCGTCGGGGACACCAGGTAGGTGCTGCCGCCGAGCATCTGGGACCATATCAGGCCCAGGTCGGTGTCGAAGCAGTACACCATGCCGTTGGAATGGGTGACGTAGATGGCGCCGGAGTCGAAGACCATGGAGGAGAACCCGGCGTCGTAGGTGGTCCCGACCTCGAAGCTGGTCAGGAAGGACTCCACGGGACGGGCGTCCGCGTAGGAGGCTCCGCCTATGGATGTGACGTTCCCGTAGTCCTCGCCGGGGCCCTCGTACAGCGGGATCCTGTAGATGTACCCGGTCATCGTGGCCACGTAGATGTGGTCGCCCACGATCAGCGGCGTGGAGGACTCGTAGTTGGAGCCGCTCATAAACTCGAACTCCCATACGTACCCGGCATCGGGACCGGCGTCGGCGTCTATGCAGACCAGCCTGGCGTTTCCCTCTGAGTCGATGCCGTACTTCTGGAAGATGTAGCCTCCCGCGTACAGGGTGGTGGCGTGGGCGGTGCCCGAGTCGGTCCATGTGACCTCGTAGTCGGCGTCCGACGAGTACAACGCCTCGAAGGAGGCGGTGTTGGCGGAGTCGCCCCTGGACATGGTCATGGCGTAGGGCTCGTCCGGTGTGACCACCGGCCTGATGCCCTCGGGGTAGAAGGCGATGGCGAGCGGCGACCCGTCAGATGCGGCGCCGGTATCGGCGACCTCCTCCCAGGACGACCCGTTCCAGGAGAACACGTGCCATTCAGAGGTCACGGTCGCCCCGGTGGATCCGGACCCTGTCAGCGAGCCGCCGGTGTCCCCGGACCCCACGGTCTTCGACGAGACCCCGTCGACGTGTATCGTTCCGGCCTCGACGGTGAACTCCATGCCGAGACCAACCAGCGCGTCGGAGATCACATCCCCGACCGTGGCCCCTTCCGCCCGCACCCACGCGGTGTCCCCGTTCCCTCCGTCGTAGAGCACGTCGGTGTCGCCGGACGCCTCAGCGGGCATCGGCACGGCCACCGCCGTGACGAGGAGGACGGCCACAGCCGCCAGGGTTGCCAGTATCTTTCCGTTCATCTTCCGACCTCAGTCGTAGCCCATGTAGCCGCTGTAGCTCAGGTACTGCTCGTAGTCGTCGCCTATGATCTTCGGGACATCCGTGTCGAACGCGTCCGGATGCAGGATCATGGCGACCAGTTCCGCCACCTGCGCGGTCCTGGGACCGAAGCGCTGGACCAGGTCCGCGGCGCCTTCGCAGATGACGTAGACCTCCCCGTCCTTCCATGCCTGTGTGTCCTTCCACTGGGCGGGGAGGTTGCTGTAAAGGTGATCGTACTCCTCCTGGGTGGCGGAGTACTCCGAAGTGACTATGATTATCTTGTCCGGGTCCGCGTACGGGATCCTGTCGGACGTCACGTGGACCCATCCTCCCCATTCGGAGAAGACGTTGGTGGAGTTGAAGAGCTCCGAGATGCTGCTTATGTATGTGTCGGCTCCGGACACCCAGGGGCTTATGTCCGGCTCCAGGGAGATCATGACGTCCACGTTTCCGCCAGCATCGGGCGTGAAGACGTGCTCGGCCAGGGTGTTGATGACCTCGTAGGTGTCGCCTATGACCTCCCCCGCGGCCAGCTCGTAGTTGATCACCGTGCCGACGATGAATATGTTGTCCATTATGCTCTCCAGGTCCTCCCCCGGGTAGAGCAGGACGGAGTCGACGCCGGAGTCCCTCAGCTGCTCCATCATGACGGCGTGGGACCTCTGGGACGAGTCCGCGAAGACCACGTCGGGGTTGGTGCCCATGATGAGCTCGAAGCTGGGGCTGGTGTATGTCCCCACCACGGCTATACTCCCGGAGGCGGCGGCGTCCACCACGGACTGGGGATGGTCGGAGTAGGAGTCCACGCCGACGATGATGTTCTCGGCCTTGACGGAGGCCAGGATCTCGGTGATTGACGGAGAGAGCGAGACCACCCTCAGCTTCTGCTGGTAGCCGTATATGGGGTTGCCAGAGTAGTCCACCGCGACGGTGGGCTCATCGCCCTCCCCGACGTAGGACCATGACGTTATCGTGAACTCGGTCGGGTCCTGCGTGTACGGGGCGTCGAGATGCACCCACTCTGTGGAGCCCGGGTAGATGACCCAGAGGCCCCATTCGGCCGATTCCGTGCTATCGATGCCGCCCAGTTCGCGGATGGCGCCGTCGTCGTCGCGGACGAGGGACAGGCCGTTCGATTCGCAGGCGAACTCCAGGAGATCGCCCGTCGTGGGGAAGCCGGAGATGTCCGTCTCGACCCAGAGGGTGTCGCGGTCGCCGTAGTCTATGACGGTGCCATGGGCCTGGTCGGTCTCCGCCTCGGTAATCAGCGAGCCCGCAGCCACGGCTAGGATGATTCCAGCCAGGACGAGGGCAATCGACAGCGTTGAGCGGGACCTGTCATCCATGTTCGCACCATAATGGGAAGGCGGGATGTTGGTCCCGCCATTAAAAGATTTAAGCGGTTGCGAAGGGGCCTGTCTTCAGCAGATCCTCGCAGGTAGAGGGATCCACAGAATAGGTCATTCCAAGGACTTCGTCGTAACTCCACTCGCTGTATGTGATGTAGATGATGTTAGACACCACATCATCGATTGCAGGACCATAGAAGAACAGTGAACTCCAAGCCCCTACTGTATTGGACGACATGAACTCGAAAATACCGAATCCATGAGTGTTATCACTAACGAAATCGGCAATCTGGATTGCTCCGGTCGATGAGATGCTGCACTCCACACCGTTTTCCTGAAGTACAGAAATCAGTGCCTCACTGGCGGTATTTCCTGTTCCGGTGTACCATCCGTTCAGATCACCCATTCCATCGAGGTAGAATTGGTATGTGTCATCGTAGACAAGGGGCTTGTAGTCATCTGCAGCAAATGGGCCAGTTGTGAAGAGGCCCTCGCAGTTAGCCGGATTCTTCGTATAGGTAATGTTACCTGCTGCATCCATACTCCATTCACTGTATGTGATGTATACAATATTGGATGTAATGTCCCCGAGCGCAGGGCCATAACAGAACAACCCTGGCCACGTATTGACTACATCAGTAGACCCGTAGGCGTAGATTCCGTAGCTGATCTCGTTTGTACCGGGGAAATCAGCGATTGTAAGTGCTCCGGATGTCGACAAATCGTATTCTATTTCATCAGCAACCATCGCAGCGTCGAACGCCTCGGTGATCGTCTTGCCGTTCGCGGAGTGCCAGCCGTTGATCTCGTCGTTGAATCCGTCGAGGTAGAAGTAGTAGGTGTCCCCCTCCCCGGTGTCGTCCCCGCCCTTGTCCCCGGTCATGTACCAGGCCACGGCGGCGATGACGATGACGACGACCACGACCGCCGTGACGGCGGTGTACATCTGTTTCTTCTCCATTCTCTCACCTGTTCAGGTTATACTGAGAAAACGGTTAGCCAGTATATTAAGTTGGATGGATAATCCTACCCTACCTTGGTGGGTATAAGGAGTTTGGGGAGAGGAGACTCACTCGTCCTCGATGATCTCCTCGGGGGCCCCTGCGAACTTCACCAGGGCGAAGGCCTCCATGAAGTGGAGCCTTCCGGGGAGGACCAGCGTGTAGAGCGGCTCGCCCAGGTCCATCTTGAGCAGGTCCTGGGGGTATCCCGCGAAGACCTTCTCGTTGGGGGACCCGACCTGCGACGCAACGCACAGCAGGGTCCTGTCGTCGATGAGCCCCTCGCCCCAGGCCTTCTCGCCCTCCAGCAGCCACTCGATGGCCTGGTGGGCGGTCATGTACCTGAGCTCGTCGGCCCTGATGTCCAGGAGGATCATGGTGTGGAGGCCCCTGTCCTTGTTCTCCTTGATGTGGTCGTAGGGGGACTTGGGGTGGTAGTTCTCCTCCAGGAACGGGAGGGTGACGGTCCTTCCGAACTTGTAGTGCTGCAGGCCCAGCGACGTGGGGCATGCGGAGAAGATGGAGATCCCGTGGAACACCCTCACGGGGATGCCGGCCTCGGCGGCCTGGATCCTCAGGTCCACGTGGGTGGTGGCGGACATTGTGTCCCCGGCGGTGATGAAGCCCACCCTCATCTCCTTGGCGTCCCTGATGATGTCGTCGCACTCCTCCACCTGCGCGCGGTAGAGCACGTGGACCCTCTTGCCCAGGGCGGCCTCCAGGTCCTCGACCTTGGTGCCTATAAGCATCGAGGTGTAGAACTCGGCGTAGATCTTGTCGCATTCCTTCAGTGCGTTGAAGGCCTTCACGGTCATCCCGTCTGTGCCGCTGAGGCCGAGTCCCACGAAGATAAGTTCGGATGTCATCGGAGGCGGAATGAGCGTTCCGTATAAAAGCATCGGCGAAGGATAAGGATGCGGATAAGGATCTGACCGCTCCGACCGTCAGGGATCGTCCTCCCCCGGATCCGCCTTCCTGCTGACATAGCCGTCCACCCAGTCGTCGGACCTCGCCATGTCCCTTATGAACGCCGCCGCGAACAGGGGATAGTGCTCCACACCGTCGTCATCCACGGAGATGTTGGACCTCTCGAACATGATCCTGCGATGGAAGCGATCGTCCCCTATCGTCTTCGACAAGGATGGCGCCTCGCGGTCCCTCCCTGATTTGACCTCTATGGCGGCGGTCTCCGAACCGAGGTCTATGACGAAATCGAGCTCCATCCTGCCTGGCTCCTTCCTGTGGATGTAGTAGTTGCGTTCCACACCGGCCTTCATCAGGCATTCGGCCACGACGTTCTCCGTCAGGGAGCCCTGGTTGAAGCCGACGTCCCCGGTGCGGATGGCGTCCATCGCCCTCACGCCGTCACCGTCCATCATGCGGACGAGCATCCCCGTGTCGGAAAGGTAGACCTTGAACTGGTCCGGGTTGGAGGACATGGACACCGGGACGGATATCTCCCTCAGCTGATGGCACATGTTGCCGATTCCCGACCCCTCGATCCAGAGCAGGGACTCCTGGTACTTGCGAGCGCCCTCCCTAGACTTCCTGTTGCCGTCTATACGGGAGTACATGAACTTCTTGTTGGACTGGGAGAGCTGCATCGGGATGGACTCCAGAGTCTTGCGTATCCTGAGGGCCTCCCCCTCCTCGGCGTATTTCGAGATGTCGTTGTAGTTCGAGGTCACCACGTCGTCCATCGCCCTGATGACGCTGCGGAGCCCCTCCCCCGACACCAGTTTGGACACCGGCTCCGGCATGCCGCCGAACATCGTGAACTCCCTGAACTCGTCGTTCATCGCATCCAGAAGGGCCCCTGACAGCGGGACGCGCCGACGTACGGATTCACGGACCTTGGATATCATCGTGTCCCTGTAGCCCTTGGCCCAGAGGAACTCCTCGAAATCGAGGCTGTACATGCGCATGTGCTCCTCATAACCCACCGGGATGAGGGGCACCGCATCGTCCTGATCCTCCTCTTCCCCCTCATCCGCGTCATCGTATGCGCGAGCTCTGAGCGGCACATCCAGGAGGGAGCCGGAGGCGACCACGTCGAACCTCCCGTCCTCCGTGAAGCTCTTGAGGGCCTGACGGGCCCTGGGACTGGACTGTATCTCGTCGAGGATGATCAGGCATCCGCCTGGGGATGGGTCGAAGGCCCTGTCCTGCAACATCAGAGCCTCCAGGATGTCCTCCACCTCGATGCTCTCCCTGAAGGCCCTCCTCATCCTGGCGTTCTTGCTGAGGTCCACGTACGTGCTGTTCTCGTACGTCTTGGCGAACTCCCGGATTATGAATGTCTTGCCCACCTGGCGCTGTCCGCGGATCAGCAGGGACTTGTGATCCGGACGCTCCTTCCATTCGACGAGCCTGTCGTATGCCTTCCTCTTGAGCATGAGAGCACCACATATGCATATATGCTTTCGAATATTTTAAAATAACAGCGATTTCATCTGAAAATGCAGTAAATTTACTGCAAATTCACCTGAAAATACAGTGTGATTACTGCAATTTCACGTGAAAAAACTGTGACAAATCGACAATCGTGATTGTCTGGCTCATCAGCGTGTAAGGCCCGTTGCAGAATCAGAGAATTGAGAATGATAAGATGGGAGGGATGGCCCCTCCCTTTGAGGTTTCAGATTCGCTCCTTGACCAGGGTGACCAGGGCGTCGACGGCCCAGCAGCCCTTGCCCTTGAGTCCGACGATGACAGGGTTGATCTCCAGCTCGTGGATCTCGGGGTTCTCCAGGGCGATGGTGACGATCCTGCGGATGCAGTCCTTCATGGCGTCGACGTCGGCCTCGGGCAGTCCCCTGGCGCCGGACATCAGCTTGTAGGCCTTGGTGGACTTGATCATCCTGTCCAGCTGCTCCTCGGTCATGGGGGCGTGGGCCTGGGAGATCTCTCCGAGGATCTCGACGTAGATTCCTCCGAGACCGAAGGAGATGACGGGTCCGAACTGCGGGTCGCGGATCATCGAGAGGATGACCTCCTGTCCGGAGACCATCTGCTGGATCGACACTCCGACGATGTTGGCGCCGGGCACGTTCTTGGTGCAGGAGTCCATGATCCTGGTGTAGGCGGCCTTGGCCTCGGCGGCGTCCTTGACGCCCACGACGACTCCTCCCACATCGGTCTTGTGCTTGATGTCGGGGGAGACGATCTTCATGACCACGGGGTAACCGATCTTGTCGCACGCGGCGGCGGCCTCGTCGGCGCTGTTGACCAGGGCCTCTCCGGGGGTGGGGACGCCGTAGGCGGCGAAGATCTCCTTGCCCTCGGACTCGGTGAGGGAGTCCCTTCCCTCGGCCTTGGCCTTGCTGAGGACCTTCTGTGCGGTCTCGTATCCCTTGACGTCGGGAGTCTCCATCGGGGTGGCGGTCTTGTCCAGGTTCTTGGTGTATCCCCTGAGCACGGACAGCGCGTGGACGGCCCTGTCGGGTGTGGGGTAGGTGGGCATCTTGCCGGCCTTGAAGATGGCGTTGGCCCTGTCGCACTTGACTCCACCGGCGAAGCACACGACGGTGGGCACGGGGATCTCGTCCTTCATCTCGACGATAATCTTGGCGACGCTCTCCAGGTCCGCGGTGTCCAGCGGGGATCCCATGATCACGAGACCTCCGACCTCGGGGTCCTTGGTCACGATGTCGATGACCTCCCTGAAGTACTCGGGCTTGGCGTCTCCGCGGACGTCGATGGGGTTGGTAAGTCCGGCGACGGTGGGGACCCTGACCTTGATCTCCTCGATGGTCTTGTCGGAGAACTTGACGGCGTACACGTTGGGGGCCTCGAAGGCGGCGTCGGCGGACATCACGCCGAGACCTCCGGCGTTGGTGATGATAGCAATGCCGTCCTTCTCCATCGGACCGCAGTTGCTGAACACGCTGAGGGCGTCGAACATGTCGTCCAGGTCGTGGGCCCTGTAGATGTTGAGCTTGTCGAAGATGACGTTGTTGACGGCGTCGGATCCGGCGAGGGACCCGGTGTGGGAGGACGCGGCGGCGGAACCGGCCTGGGTCCTTCCGCTCTTGAAGACCACGATTGGCTTCTTGACCTTGGTGTTCTGGATCTCGTTGACGAACTTCTCACCGTTGGTGATTCCCTCGCAGTACATTCCCAGGACCTTGGTCTGGGGGTCCTCCATGATGTCGTGGATGATGTCTGCCTCGTCCAGGTCGGCCTTGTTGCCGAAGGTGACGAAGTTGGCGATTCCCATTCCGTTGAAGATGGCCCAGTCGATGATCGAGGATCCGACGGCTCCGGACTGGGAGAAGATGGAGATGTTACCCACAGGGGGCAGCAGGTGCGCGAACGTGGCGTTGACTCCGGCTCCGGGGTTCATGACTCCGAAGCAGTTGGGTCCGAGGAACTTGACCCCGGACTCCTTGGCGACCTGGATGAGCTCCTTCTCGAGCTCGGCTCCGGCTGCGCTCTCCTCCTTGAACCCGGCGGTGAGGATGGCGGCGTAGGGGACCTTGGCCTCCCCCAGCTTCCTGACCTCCTCGGCCACGAGGGAGTTCTTGACTGCGAACACGGCGAGCTCGACGGGCTCCCCGATCTCCTTGACGGAGGTGTAGGCCTTCAGGCCCTGGATCTCCCCTCCCTTGGGGTTGATGGGGTAGAGCTTGCCCTCGAAGCCGGCGTTGATCATGTTCTTGAGAAGCATACCGCCCAGCTTCGTCTCGTCATTGGAGGCTCCAATGATTGCTACGGATTTAGGCGTGAGTAGTCCTTTCATACGGCGTGGTATCTTGTACCCTTTGATAAAGCTTTGTGCTAATATCGTAGCCATTCTGCTGATTCCGCAGAATTGTTGAAGGAATCCGTAGAAAATCGATATCCATTTCCACAGAATCAGTAAAAATACGACAATTGTCTTACTTTTTATCGTACATGTTCCGGTTACCGAGTGATATTCCGTCGAATGACGAATGCCCCGGGCGCACCCCGCCCGCCGGAGGACCGATGGACAGGGTAAAATAAGGGGGAGGTCGTGGGGAGGGGTGCCGTGCCGGCGAAGGGGCGCAATCCGTGAACGCCATGTGCACGGGACGGCGCACAGTGGCCCGTTTCCCATTCATTTGGGGCTCCTGCGGGAGCTGGCGACGAGTCGTCGCAGCCGTGACCGGAGGCCAACGTCGGGTCCGACACACACCCCCTGCGTAAGTCAGTGCTCCGAGACCGGCGTCATCGCCGGACCGTGAAAGAGTGTGTTAGCGCACGGGGGACACCTCCTCCCCACCCCCGTTCTCATATGCGCATGCCTATCCTCCTGAGCTCGTACTCCATGCCCGCCCTGTTCGGGAACCTGGACAGCGCCTGGTCATACTCGGCCCCGCGGCAGGTCCCCGTGGGTGAGAACCCCTGGTTCACATACGCCAGCTGGGTGTAGAGGCAGTAGTCCAGCAGCTCGTCGGACACGCTGTCGTCGTCGAGGATCGCGGACATCGCCACCACCTTCATCAGAACGCTGGAGCGCCCCACCGCCCTGCTCCTGCCCACAGGCGTCCATCCCAGGTAGACGGACGGGTCGTGCTCAACCAGTCCGCTCTCCACCAGCCTCTCGTACGACTCCTCCAGGTCCTTCCTCTCGCCGACGGGGGACTGGCTGAGCCCCCTGAACCTGCACACGAACACGGGCTGGGCGACCCTCAGGAACTCCTCCGAGGAGATCCATCTGCAGACATCCTCCGTGTACAGCGTGTCGTTCTCTCCCCTGACCTTCGCGAACACCGTCTCCGTCAGGGACCGGATGACCTCCTCCGGCGCCTCCTTCAGGTAGTCGCTGACCTCGAACGAGATCCACCTGTACGAGCGCATCCACTTGATCTTGAAATCCCTGAACGGGGAGAACTCCGCGTCCACCTCGTCGTATCCGTTCCTGACCCCTGCCACCTTGAAGATGGCCCTCAGCGTCCTGTCGTTCATATCGTATCTCCTGCGGCTTTCGGCCGCGAATCACATCACTTCCGCTTCTAGGCTTAAAGGATATACCGTGCAGGCACGTCACAACAACCTTAACGGCGGGAGTCGTCACACGGTCATGGAAGAGGATCCCGAACTCAGGAAGAGGACCGAGGAGGTCCTGAGAGCCACGAAGGAGGCGTACGGGTTCATCCCCGTCGTGAACCAGGTGCTGAGCGAGCGCCCGGACCTGTTCCTCCCCACGGCGGCGCTTGCGCAGGCCGTTCTGGAGGGGGACGGGGCACTGGAGCAGAAGCAGAGGTACCTCTGCGCCGTGGCGGCGGCCACCGCCGCCGGAGGGGAGTACTGCGTCAGGGCGCAGGCCACCCACGCCCGCGACGCCGGCGCCACCAGGGACGAGATACTGGAGGCCATGACCATAGGGTCGTACATGGCCATGACCCGCGCCCAGTCTTACGCCTTCAGGAAGTACGCGGAGCTGTTCGACGTCGAACTGGAGTGAAAGTCGACTCAACAACGTTAAATAAAGTTGTACGATTCAAGGTGCGATAGCAATGGTACAGATTTCACCCGATGCGGAGAAGTTCATCAACGACCTCCTCGAGAAGAACCAGAAGGTCGGATACGGAATCAAGATCTACCTGTCCGGGTTCGCCTGCTCCGGCCCCCAGTTCGGCATGTCCTTCCAGGAGAAGGCCGCCGAGGGGGAGAACGTGGACAAGTCCGCCAACGGATTCGACATGTTCTACGACGACGAGACCAAGAAGGAGCTGGAGGAGTGCGTCATCGAGTTCATCGACGACCCCAACTTCGGAACCGGGCTCACCATCAGGAACCCCAACTTCAACGGCTGCGCCTCCTGCGGCGGCGGATGCCACTAAACACGTTCGCGGGGGGCTCCGGCCTCCCATCCTTTTATCTTGATATCTGACGATTGACGGGCATTCCCATGACGTACGTCACCCACCCCCGCATCGCACCAGGCTCCGTCGAGGAGCGCAGGTACCAGACGTCGATGGTGCAGGGGTGCATGAGGAACAACACCCTGCTCATACTTCCAACCGGGCTGGGGAAGACCGTCGTCGCCGTCAGGGTCGCTGCCGAGTACCTCTCATCGGGGAAGGTGCTGGTCCTGGCCCCCACCAAGCCGCTGGTGGACCAGCACAGGGAGGTGTTCTCCAGGGTGCTGGTCGACGCGAGGGTGGGGGAGATGAACGGCAACATGAAGCCCGAGACCCGCGCCGGGATCGTGGAGGGGTGCGACGTGGTCGTGTCCACCCCCCAGTGCGTGGCCAACGACCTGGAGGCGGGGAGGTACGGCCTCTCCGGGGTCTCGCTGATAATCTACGACGAGGCCCACCGCGGGGTCGGCAACTACGCCTACGTCAGGGTGGCCGGGTTCTGCGGGAAGGGGACCAGGTGCGTGGGCATGACCGCATCCCCCGGGAGCGACACCTCCAAGATCGAGGAGGTGTGCATCAACCTGCATCTCAGGAGGATAGACATACGCTCCGACGAGGACCCCGACGTGTCCCCATACATCCACTACACCTTCGTCAACAGGATCGAGGTGAACCTGCCCCAGGACATCCTGGACCTGACGGCGCTCCTGAGGACCATGCTGGACCACTTCGTCTCCGAGATGGTTGGCCTCGGACTGGTCAACCCGGGATGGCAGATATCCACCTCGTACATGCTGTCCGTGGGCCAGAGCCTGCAGGGGAGGCTGGCCCGCGGCGAGAAGACCCGCATAGTCTACCGCGGCCTGGCGCTGCACTCCATCTGCATAAAGCTGCTCCACGCGGTCAGCCTGGCCGAGACCCAGGGCCTCACTCCGCTGAGGGTCTACCTGGAGAAGATCGAGGCGGAGGCCGACCAGAAGGAGGGCGGGAGGAGCTCTAGGGAGATCGTCAACCGCCCCGAGTACGTCGGCGTGAGGACCATCCTCCAGAGGTCGAACGTGGAGCATCCGAAGGTCTCCAGGGTGCTGTCGCTGGTGAGCAGGACGGTGAACGGCGGCGAGGGGTCCAAGGTGATAGTCTTCGCACAGTACAGGGACACCTGCGACATGCTGACCGAGAAGCTCTCGTCCGTGCCCGGGGCCAGGGTGGGGGAGCTGGTGGGACAGTCCAACGGGGGGCTGAAGCAGAGGGAGCAGGTCTCCCTGCTGGACGGCTTCCGCAGGGGGGATCTGAACGTCATAGTCTCCACGTCCGTGGGCGAGGAGGGACTGGACGTCTCCAGCACCGACGCCGTGGTGTTCTACGAGCCGGTTTCGTCGGAGATCCGCACCATCCAGCGCCGCGGGAGGACCGGCAGGAAGAGCGACGGCGAGGTGTACGTCCTGGTGGCGAAGGGCACCCTGGACGAGGTCCTGGAGAGGTCCAGCGCCGAGAAGGAGAGGGCCATGAGGGCCAGGCTGGAGAAGCTGAGCGACGAGCTCAGCCGCGGCGTCTCGCCCATCGTAAGGAAGAACCAGCTGAGGCTGGACGGGTTCTGAACATCATTTTATCTTAGTTGGGGTATGGAGCCGGCATGCTCTACTCCGACCTGGCAGAGACCTTCGACAGACTGGAATCCACGGGCAGCCGCCTCGAGATGACATCCATACTCGCGGAGTTCTTCCGCAGGGCGGACAAGGCGGAGCTGCGCTCCATCGTCTACCTCAGCCAGGGCAAGCTACACCCGGACTTCGTGCCCGGGGTGCTGGGCATGGCGGACAGGCTGGTCATGAAGGCCATCGCCAAGGCGTCCGGGAACCCCGACGACAAGGTGGAGAAGCTCACCGTGGAGACCGGCGACCTGGGCCAGGTGGCGGAGGCCATGATCTCCAGGAAGAAGCAGATGGCCCTCTTCTCCGAGGAGCTGACCGTGGCCAGGGTGGTGAAGGGCCTCACCACGATCGAGAACGCCGAGGGCAAGGACTCCCAGGACGTCAAGCAGAAGACCCTGGCGGGACTGCTCCACGACTCCGGTCCCCTGGAGGCGAGGTACCTGTGCAGGACCGTCACCGGGAGGATGAGGGTCGGCGCCGCCGACATGACAATCCTGGACGCCCTCGCGGAGGCCTTCGCGACCAAGGAGGACCGTCCGACCATAGAGAGGGCCTTCAACGTCACCTGCGACATCGGCCTGGTGGCCGAGACCATCGCCAACGGCGGGATGGACGCCGTCCTCGCCATAGGGGTGAAGGTCGGCAGCCCGGTGAAGGTCATGCTGGCCGAGAGGCTCCCCTCCATCGCGGAGGTCGTCGAGAAGATGGGCGGCAGGTGCGCCATGGAGTACAAGTACGACGGCATCAGGGTCCAGGCCCACATCGGCAGGGACTCAGTGAAGCTCTACTCCAGGAGGCTGGAGGACCTCACGTCCAACTTCCCCGACATCGCCGAGGCCCTCAGGGCCAGGTGCAGGCACGGAGAGGCCATCATCGAGGGGGAGTGCGTGGCCGTCGACCCCGAGACCGGGTACATGCTGCCGTTCCAGAACGTCACCCACCGCAGGAAGAAGCACGGGATGGACGAGGCGGTCAGGGACGTGCCGGTCCGCATATTCATGTTCGACATGCTGTACGCCGACGGGAGGGACTGGACGTCGGAGCCCTACCTGGACAGGAGGGCCGCGCTGGAGTCCGGGTTCGAGATCGGCGACAACGTCCAGATGACCACCATGAGGATGGTCGGGAGCCCCGAGGAGGGCGAGGACTTCTTCGCCAGCGCCATCGGCGCCAGGTGCGAGGGGATCATGGCCAAGTCCGTAGCCCCGGACTCCGTCTACCGCGCCGGGTCCAGGGGGTTCCTGTGGATCAAGTACAAGAAGGACTACCAGCAGGCCCTGACCGACTCCTTCGACCTGGCTGTGGTCGGCGCCTTCTACGGCATGGGCAAGAGGGCCGGCAGGTACGGCGCCCTGCTAATGGCGGCCTACGACAACGAGACCGGCAGGTTCGAGACCGTGTGCAAGCTGGGCACCGGGTTCGACGACGCCTTCCTGGACGCCATGCCCGCGCTGCTGGACGGGACGCTGTCCGAGACGAGGCCGTCGTCCGTCGACGCCGAGATGGTCCCGGACGTGTGGTTCGACCCGGCGGTAGTGCTGGAGGTCGTGGCGGCGGAGATCACGCTCAGCCCCATCCACACCGCGGCGAAGGACGTCCTCAAGGAGGGGGCGGGGCTGGGCATCAGGTTCCCGCGCTTCACCGGACGCGTCAGGGACGACAAGACCCCGGAGCAGTGCACCACGGTCTCGGAGATCGTGGAGATGTACGGCATGCAGGTCCACGACTCCGACGGGCTTTCCGAATAAAGGACATAACATCTCGGTCGGTGTCTGAAATCAGACGTACTGACCATTCCTTTTATAAACAAGGCGATGTTCTTTAGAGCGCCGGCACGGAATGCCGGATGGATGGGATGTGAAAATGGACGAGCAGAAGAGGAAGGACCTCCAGTGTTCCGCGGACGACCACAACGTCTGGGACGGAAGCGGGGACTGATTCCGGCAAGCGATCCGACCGTTTGGCCGAACCGCGTTTTTTGGATTCCTTGAGCGACGGCTGTATCGGACAGGGGAAACGGATTCCGCACCCTTGGCCCACGGCGCCGCACCGGCCCGTGCGCAAACCATTTTTATAAGTACAATATAGACGGCGTCATGCAGACCTACGTTGTCGAGAAGACCGACGATTCCGTCACCATCGCGTTCAAGGACGCGAACCTCACCCTCATCACGCCCCTCATGGACGCACTCTACAAGGACGAGAACGTCGCACTGGTCAGATACATCGACAAGCACCCGGAGCTCGAGGACCGCAGGCTCTACGTCAAGGTCAAGTCCGGGGATGCGATCGCGGCCATCGAGAAGGCGTCCGACGCCGTCGCGGACTACTACTCCGTCAAAGAGTGAACATTTTGTACAGAGAGTGCACCACCGCGGAAGCGGACATAGGCATGAGGTGCTACCTCTGCCCCGCAGAGGGCACCGGCGGCCACCTGAAGACGCTCCCGGAGGACTTCGTCGTCACGGAGATCTCCGACCCGCCCAGAGCGAAGGAGAACGGCGACTACGCCATAGCCACCGTCGTCACCCGCAACTGGGAGACCAACCGCCTCGTAAGGATACTCGCCCGCAGCATCGGCATGTCCAGGGAGAGGATCGGCTTCGCCGGCACCAAGGACAAGCGCGCGGTCACCACCCAGCTCATGTCCTTCAAGTGCCCCACCGAGGACCTCTCGAAGGTCGACCTCAAGGACGTCGAGATAAGGGACGTGTACAGGGGCGCCAGGGCCATCCAGATCGGCGACCTGGTCGGGAACGAGTTCGAGATCACCGTGAAGGACTGCACCCTGGACCCGTCCAGGATCCCCGAGACCGTGTCCGAGGACATCTCGGTCATAAGGAAGGTCGGAGGGTTTCCCAACTACTTCGGGGTCCAGAGGTTCGGCGTCGTGAGACCGGTCACCCACCTGGTGGGCGAGAGGCTGGTCAGAGGGGACATCGAGGGTGCCGTGAGGACGTACATCTGCTTCACCACCCCTGAGGAGGACGCCGAGGTCGCGGAGGTCCGCAGGTCGCTGGAGGGGACCACCGACTGGTCCGCTGCTACCAGGGTCATGCCAGAGCCAATGTCTTTCGAGAAGACGATGGCCCAGGTGCTGGCCGGCGGCGGCACATGGACCGACGCCATCGACGCGATGCCGTCGAACCTCCAGATGATGTTCGTGCACGCCTACCAGTCGTACCTTTTCAACGAGATACTGAGCATGAGGATCGAGAGGGGTCTGCCGATCAACATGCCCGTCGAGGGGGACGTCGTCATCCCCCTGGACCCGAAGGGGAGCCCGGAGCACGAGAACCCCGTGATGACCACCGCGAAGAACATCGACCTGGTCGCGAGACAGGTGCGCGCCGGACGCGCGTTCGTCACCGGCGCCCTGTTCGGATCCGACTCCGTCCTCGCCGAGGGCGAGATGGGGGAGATCGAGAGGAAGGTCATCGACGACCACGGCCTGAAGGCCGAGGACTTCGTGATCCCGGGACTGCCCAGATGCAGCTCCAAGGGCGGCCGCAGGGAGCTGATGTGCCCCGTCAAGAACATAGCCAGCGAGTTCCACGACTACGGCTACACCCTGAGGTTCTCCCTCCCCAAGGGCAACTACGCCACCTGCCTGATGAGGGAGTTCATGAAGTCCGAGATGAGGGACTACTGATCAGACGACCTGCGCCTGGATCTCCCTCGCCTCGTGGACGCCCACGTCGCAGGACCGGACTATCTCGTACACGCTGATCCCCTTGGGCATGCCCATGGCCAGCTTGATGTGCTCGGGGTTGTCGGACCTGCCGGGATCCACCAGCATCGCCCTCAGGACGTAGGCGACGATCTCCTTGGCCTCGTCTATGTCGTCGCATCCGCACTGCACGAAGACCCTCTCCAGCGGGAGCCTGGGGTTGTGCTCCAGGTCCCTCCACTCCAGCTTCAGCACGGCGTCCCTGGAACGAGCCTCCATCGTCAGGTACCTCTCGCTCCCGGGGGATATCGGGCCGCAGTCGGGGGTCTCGCCGATGTACGAGGCCACCTCGGCGGCAGTGTCCGGGTCCAGACCCAGCGCGTTGATGAGATCGGGGTCGGTCGGCGAGGTCTTCATGGCGTACGCGCGGCGGAGGGCCTTCTCGGCGTACCTCTTGACCGAGTTCCCGGCCGTGTCCCTCTGCGGCTTCCCGACGACCAGGGCCTTGGCCTCGGACTGGTGGCCGGACTCCTCCAGGATCCTGGCCATGCGGACGGTGTTCTCCTGGCCGGGGCTGGGGCACTTCGAGAAGTAGTCGTACGCCGCCATCAGCGCCTTCTCGTCGTTCCTCGCGTGGGCGATCTCCGCCTTCAGGAGGATCGCCGACATGCGGCGGGGGTCGCGCCTCAGTATGCGGTTCAGCATCCCGTCGGCCGCTATGGACTCCTTGCGAGCGTACATCATGCGGGCGAGCTTCTCCGCCAGGTCCAGCCTGCCGGGGTCCCTCGACACCGCGGCGGAGTAGCACTCGGACGCTCTGTCGGTCATCCCCATGCTCTCCAGAACCTCCCCGCGCGCCTCGTGCACGTCGGCGTCGTCGGCGCCCTTGGAGACCGCCGTGTCCAGCTCGCGCAGCGCGCCCTCCAGGTCCCCGTCGGCGTACTTGGCGCGTCCGAGTATGGCGTGGAGGTCCGCGTCGTCCGGGTCCCCGTCCAGGGCCAGCGCCGCGCAGTCCGCGGCTGTGCCTGTTTCGCCGGTTGCCATGCACACCTCGGCCTTCAGCTTGAGGAACTCCACGCTGCACGGGTCCGCCGCGAGCGCACGGTCGATGGTGCGGAGAGCACCCCTGTGGTCCCCGGACTCCTCCAGCGAGAAAGCCAGGGAGTACAGCGCGTCCAGGTCCTCGGACCGTCCGGCCTCCTGTGCCGGCGGCTCCTCTTCCGTTTCCTCCTCGGGGACGGGTCCGTCCTCATGCTCCGGCGTGGCCTGGGGCTCCGGTTCCGCGACCGGCTCGACGACCTCCTCTACAGGCTCCGGGACATCCTCGGAGAACGATTCGAGGGTCTCCTGGACCGGTGCCTCCTCTGTCTCCAGAACTGGCTCCTCCTCTGGGAGGACCTCCGGCACATCGGCCGGCCCCTCGACGGACGGGGTGTGGAAGAGCTCCGCATCCTCGAAGTCTTCGTATTCCTGAGGTGGCGGCTCCGGGACGGCCTCGGCGGCCTGCCTGCCGGCGAGCTCCCTCAGACGGGAGATCTCCTCGCGCACGCGGTCGCTGCCCGGGTCCATCCTGGCAGCCGTCTCCATGAGATGGAGGGCCTCCGGGACCCTGCCCTCCGAGGACAGGATCATGGCCTTCCTGATAACCGGGTACGTCCTGGTGCGGTCCAGCGCCGCAGCGCGGTCCAGGGCGCGCACCGCACCCCTATTGTCGCCACGCCTCTCGCGGACCGCGGCCTTGGAGATCCAGTACTCCGGCTCGTCGGGGTCCAGCTCCAGGGCCCTGTCGTAGGCCTCCTCCGCGGACTCCAGGTCGTCGCGGGCCTCATCGGCCATGCCCCTGGAGTACCACAGCACGGGGTCGTCCGGGGCGTCGCCCAGAGCGGATGCGAATGTGGCCGAGGCGCGGAGGTACTCCCCCTCGCCGTACTCCAGGTTGCCCCTGATCCTCTTCACCTCGGTGCTCTCCGAGAACCTGGTCTCCGCCTCCCTGCAAAGGTAGGAGACATCCATGCCCGGGCCCGCGGACAGCAGCGCCGACAGCGCCCTGACGTAGGTGTCCAGCGACCCGTCGGTCCTGACCGCCCTGTGGGCCGAGTCCGAGGCCCCCGAGATGTCGCCGGTGAGCGCCTGGGCCCTGGCCAACTCCAGGAGGGCGCCCAGGTCCCCGGGGTCGGACTCCAGGATCCTCTTGCATGTGGACACCACGGAGACGTTGTCCCCCTTCCTGGACTGTATCCTCACCATCAGGCGGAGCGCCTCCGGGTCGTCGGGGCTCTCAGACAGAATGCGGGAGCACTCCTTCTCCGCACGGACCTGGTCCCCCATGGCGAAGTACACCTGGGCGACCCTGGCTCTAGCTGCCTTCGACTCCCTGTCCCTCCTGGCGGCGTCGTAGGCGTAGACGAGGGCGGACATGCAGTCTCCGGCCCTCTCATACAGTAGCGACCGCAGCAGCATCGACTCCGAGTCGGGGCCGCAGCTGTCCACGTAGATATTCAGGACCTCTGCCGCCTGTTCGTCCATGCCGAACCCGATCAGCATCCTGATCATGTCCAGGTACTCTACGGAGCCCACCCATTCGCTGTCCAGGTAGGCGCGGAGCGCGATCCCCGTCTCCACGGCGTCGCCGGACATGCGCCTGGCAAGGAACATGTCCATCAGGGTCTTCGGGGAGGTCTGGTCGCATCCCGCCAGCAGCTCGACTGCGCGGCCGGGACGGCCTGCGTCCATGCAGACCTCCGCCACCTCGCGGGTAAGGAACGGCAGCGCCCCGGGCAGGAGCCTGGCGTACATCATCCGCGCGGAGTGCCAGTCCCTCTCGTCCACGGACATCCTGGCGGAGGCGAGCATATAGTCCCTGTCACTATCCTTGTAGTGCGGGGAGTTGGCGAGCATGTCCGAGGCGGCCTCCCTGCTTCCTCTGAACCATTCGTAGTAGATCCTGTAGAGGTCCTGCACCCTGCCCTCCCCGGGAGGGTTCGTGGGCTGCTCCCCGTCCAGGACCTGCTGTATGTTGTGCATCTGGGGCCATCCCCCGGCGGGGTCCACCTCCGCGAGTATGCCGTACGCCTCGGCGCAGGACGGGTCGGACCCGTACGCGCGCAGGGCCGCCGCCTCCGCCCCCGCCCTGTCGCCGGCCTTCATGCATATGCGCGCCTCGGCCACCGACCTGCTGAGGACCTCCTGGGACCTCGACGACAGTGCCAGGAGCTCCCCGGCTGCCTCCATCTCGCCCCTCTCCAGCAGGATCCCGGAGGCGCGAACCGACGGGGTGCAGTCCGTGGGACGGCTCTTGGACACGATGTGCCTCAGGTCCTCGGTGGTTGCCAGCCCCTGGGAGTCCAGAAGGTCCATGAGCGCCACGAGGACTCCCGCCGAGACTGTCCCCTCGTGGGACAGCACGGACTCCAGCATGCTCTGCGGCGTGTTCCTCTTCGCGTTGAGGCCGCCAAGCGGCCCTCCCCCGTTGATCGATTTCCATAAGCGCTTCTCGAACTGTGTCTGGAGGATGGGGCGGCCCGTCATGCGAACCGTATCGTCCAGAGCGTAGATATAGGGAGGGGGTCCATGATCTTCTGCAACATTAACATTATATAGGACCTTGGTTTAAGGGGGTTTCAGTGCAGCTGTGATCTAGCTGGTTAGGATCTGAGCCTTCCAAGCTCATTGCCCGGGTTCGAATCCCGGCGGCTG
>CALUOK010000003.1 GCA_944322255.1 Candidatus Methanomethylophilaceae archaeon
TCTCTTGCCCATCTTATCACAGATAAGCAATGTGAGTATAAATATAAAATATCAACTAAAAAATATCACATTACCTTGTGTCATTTTCTGATACAAATTTTCTTTGTGTCATTTTTTGACACGAAATACATTGTCTGGAAAATTCTACGAATTTCGTAGAAATACTGCATCTTCCACAGACAGTATTACGAAATCGATGGTATTCGAAAAGATTTACACATAATTCGAAATCACAAACGGCATCTTTTAAATATTAGCAACACGTACTTCCTCTCAAGGAGGTAAGCAGCTATCAGTAAACGGCAAGTAACAAGGATCTGCGGCGAGACCGGCATGTATCACAGCGTCTCGAAGAAAGACTGGTCGTTGGACACTTATCTCCCGACGACGCTCTGATTCAGCCGGTTGCAAGACTCGACTGATGACCGCAACAAACGGGCGACGTCGCCCTTACCCTCCTCTAGGGGCCGATCACTCAGGACAGGGTTCAGAGACCTGTCCTTTCTCCGGTTGTTCTCCCGTCCACATGTTTTTAAATGCCTCTTTTCTACCACGGCTCATGAGTTCATTGAAAGACTACGTGACGGAGATCCCCGACTTCCCCAAGAAGGGAATCCTGTTCAGGGACATCACCACGATCCTCAGCAGCCCCGACGGCTTCAGGATGGCCATCGACGGCCTCGTGGACCTCCTGAAGGATGTGGACTTCGACCTCGTGGTCGGAACCGAGTCCAGGGGATTCATCTTCGGAGCCCCCGTCGCCTACGCCCTCAACAAGGGATTCATCCTCGTGCGCAAGAAGGGCAAGCTCCCGAGGGAGACCGTCTCCGAGTCCTACGACCTCGAGTACGGGCAGGCCGAGATCGAGATGCACACCGACGCCATCAAGCCCGGCCAGAGGGTCGTCCTCATCGACGACCTGATCGCCACCGGCGGTACCACCGAGGCCGTCGTCAAGCTCGTCGAGAAGGAGGGAGGGGTCGTCGTCAAGGCCCTCTTCGTGATGGAGCTGGCCGGACTCAAGGGAAGGGAGAAGCTCGACGGGATCGACGTCGAGTCCCTCATCGTCTACGAGGGAGCCTGAGCTCCTCCGACGGACCTCAAACGTTACACCCCTGCGCGGGTCCCGGCGGACCGGGGCCTGCGCTCACCCTTTTCACATCCGGGGACTCACTCGGACTCCTGCTCCAGGAGCAGCTTGTACCCCACCGGCATGACCTTCAGGAACATGGGCAGGTACTCGTCCCACGACCCGAGGATCTCCGCGGCCCTGGGGCTGCCCGTCTCCGCCAGATGGCGCTCGACGATCGACCTCAGCTCGGACACGTCCTGCTCGGACTCGACCAGGGTGAGCTCCACCATGTCCATGTTGCAGTGCCTGTCGAAGTCGCCGTCCTCGTCCAGAACGTAGGCGATGCCCGCGGACATGCCCGCGGCGAAGTTCCTCCCGCACCTGCCGAGGATCACTACGCGGCCCCCGGTCATGTACTCGCAGCAGTGGTCCCCGGCGCCCTCGGCGACGGCGACCGCCCCGCTGTTGCGGACGCAGAACCTCTCCCCCACGGAGCCGGCCACGTACAGCTCCCCGGACGTGGCGCCGTAGAGGAGCGTGTTCCCGGCGATGACGTTGCCCTCGGGCACGTCCTCTCCCGTAGTGACTACGATCCTGCCTCCGGACAGCCCCTTGCCGACGAAGTCGTTGGCCAGCCCGACCATCCTGAAGGTCACGCCCTTCGTCAGGAACGCCCCGAAGCTCTGCCCAGCGGTCCCGACGAAGGTCACGTCGATGGCCCCGTCCTCCAGGTCGGCGCCCCTGCGGACAACCTCCCCGGACAGCATCGCGCCGACCGAACGGTCGACGTTGGTGAGCCTGTACTTCAGCGAGACCTTCCTCCTGCCGTCGAGCGCGTCGCCGCAGTCCTCCACGATCCTGCGGTCGAACACCCTCGAGAGGATGTCCTCCTGCCCGGTCGTGCAGGTGTCGTCCCCGTCCAGATGCGCCAGCATCCTGGACATGTCCAGGGAGGCGGCCTTCCCGCCCACGCCCCTGGGGACCAGCAGGTCGGAGCGTCCGACCGCCTCGTCCAGGCTCCTGAGGCCCATCTCGGAGAGCATCCTGCGGACGTCCTCCGCCATGAACCTCCAGTAGTTGATCACTTGGCTGGGGTTCGAGTCGAACCTGGCCCTGCGCTCCGGGTCCTGGGTGGCGATGCCCACGGGACAGGTGTTGGTCTGGCACCTCCTGCACATGACGCATCCCATCGCGACCATCGGTGCGGTGGCGAAGCCGAAGTCCTCGGCGCCCAGCAGCGCGGCGACGACCACGTCCCTGGCGGTCTTGAGCTGTCCGTCCACCTGCAGGCGGACGCGGCCGCGGAGGCCGTTGATCTTGAGCGTCTGCTGCACCTCGGCGAGGCCGGTCTCCCACGGGGACCCGGCATACCTGATGGACGACAGGGGGCTGGCACCGGTTCCTCCGTCCCCTCCCGAGATGAGGATCGTGTCCGCGCCGGCCTTGGCCACGCCCGCGGCGACTGTCCCCACGCCGGACTCGGACACCAGCTTGACGCTGACCCTCGCCCTCGGGTTGATGCACTTCAGGTCGAATATGAGCTGCTTCAGGTCCTCTATGGAGTAGATGTCGTGATGCGGCGGAGGGGAGATCAGCGTGATGCCCGGGATCGTGTGCCTGGTGGCGGCAATCACCTTGTCCACCTTGAAGCCCATCAGCTGCCCGCCCTCTCCGGGCTTGGCGCCCTGGGCCACCTTGATCTGCAGCTCGTCGGCGTTGACCAGGTACTCGGCTGTGACGCCGAACCTTCCGGATGCGACCTGCTTGATCGCGGACCTGGTGTTCCTTCCGTCCGGACCGGGGACGAACCTGGCCGGGTCCTCCCCTCCCTCACCGGTGTTGCTCTTGGAACCTATGAGGTTCATCGCCTCGGCGAGTGTCTCGTGGGCCTCCCTGCTGATGGCGCCGAATGATATGGCGCCGACCTCGAACCTCCTCATTATCGATTCGACGGACTCCACCTCGTCGATGGGGACGGGCTCCCCCTTCCTGACCTCCAGGAGGTCGCGGAGGAAGAACATGCCCCCGTCCTCCATTGCGGAGAAGCGGTCGTAGTCCTCGCGGCTGCCGTTGACGGCGGCGGACCTCAGGGCCTTGACGGAGTCGGGGGTCCAACTGTGGCGCTCCCCGCCCTTCCTGTAGGTGTACTCGCCCTTGTCCCCGATACCGTCCCCGACGGGTGTGCGGTGCATCGCGATGTACTCCGCGGCGATGCCGTCCAGGCCGATGCCCCCCACTGCGGACGAGGTGCCGCCGAAGTAGCGGTCGACCACGTCGGAACCGAGGCCCACGGCGTCGAAGAGCCTGGATCCGCGGTACGACCTGATGGTGGCCACACCCATCTTCGACATTATCTTGAGCAGACCCTTGTCGACGGCCTTGAGGTAGTTGGCCTCGGCGGTGTCCGCGTCCATCTTGATCCTCCCGGAGTCGACCATGTCCTGCACGGCGGCGAACGCCATGTAGGGGTTGACCGCGTTGGCGCCGTATCCGATGAGCAGGGCGAAGTGCATGACCTCCCTGGGCTCCCCGGACTCCACCACCAGCGCCGTCTGGAGACGCCTCTTGGCGGCCACCAGATGCTGGTGGACCGCGGACAGAGCCAGCAGAGACGGGATCGCGACCCTGTCGTCGGAGACCCCGCGGTCGGAGAGCACGATGAATGACGCTCCCGACTCCACGGCGAAGTCGGCCTCGGAGCATATCCTGCCGATCTCCCTCTCCAGGACCCCGGGCGAATCATCGAGCGGGAACGTCGTGTCTATGGTGACAGCGTCGAAGCCCCTGTACCTGAGGTTCCTCAGGAGGTCCAGCTCCCTGTTCGTGATCACCGGGCGCCTGGACTTCACCACCCTGCACAGCTTCGGCGTCGGGTCCAGGATGTTCTGCTGCACCGACCCGATGTAGCCGGTGATGGACATCACCAGCTCCTCCCTTATGGGGTCGATCGGGGGGTTGGTGACCTGGGCGAACTGCTGGCGGAAGTAGCTGAACAGCGACTGGGGCCTCTCGGACAGGACGGCCAGCGGCGCGTCGTATCCCGCGGACCCGACCGCCTCCTTACCGGTGGTGGCCATGGGCTCCATGATCCTGCCGAAGTCCTCGGCTGAGTACCCGAACCAGCGGAGCCTCCTGTCGTACCCGTCGACGCCGCGCCCCACCTGCCTGCCCGAGGACAGGGACCCCAGGTCCAGGCGGTTCCTCTCCAGCCAGTCGCGGTAGGGGTACGCGGAGGCGAGGCGCTCCTTGATCTCGGCGTCGCCGATGACGCGGCCCTCCTGCGTGTCGACCATGAGCATCTTCCCGGGCCTGAGGCGCCCGGTCTCGACGACTCTGACGGAATCCAGCGGGATGACTCCGGCCTCGGAGGCCAGGATCATCATGCCGTCGTCGGTGACGCAATACCTGGCCGGACGGAGCCCGTTCCTGTCCAGCATGCCTCCGGCCAGCCTGCCGTCGCAGAACAGGACCGCGGCGGGGCCGTCCCACGGCTCCATCAGTATGGAGTGGTACTCGTAGTACGCCTTGAGGCTGTCCGGGATGGGGTTCCTGTCGTTCCAGGACTCCGGGATCATGATGGACAGGGCGTTGGGCATGTCCTTTCCGGCCATCACCATGAACTCGAACACGTTGTCCAGTGTGGCGCTGTCGCTCATGCCCAGCTGCATGACCGGGTAGATCTCCTCCACGTCCGGGATCAGGTCCGACCGCATGACGCTCTCGCGGGCCTGCATCCAGGACCTGTTGGACCTGATGGTGTTTATCTCCCCGTTGTGGCACAGCATCCTGAACGGCTGCGCCAGCTTCCATGCGGGGAGGGTGTTGGTGCTGAACCTGGAATGGACCATGGCGACCGCCGACTCGAACAGCGGGTCGCTCAGGTCGGGGTAGTACGCGCGGAGCTGCTCCGGCGTGAGCATGCCCTTGTACACCATGCATCTGGTGGACAGGCTGCATATGTAGAAGTCGCCGGACCCTTCCTCTCCGGAGGCGGCCACGGCGTTACCGACGATCTTCCTGACCCTGTACAGCTTGCGCTCCAGGACCTCTGGGCTGTCGTACGACGTGACGAAGACCTGCACGATGCGGGGCTCCCCCTCCAGGGCCATCCTGCCGGGCGCGGAGTGGTCCACCGGGACCTCCCTCTCGGCGATGACGTACATGGCGCGGCGGGCGCATTCGTCCCTGAGCATCCCCATGAACCTCTCGGCCGCGACCGGGTCCCTCGGGAGGAACACCAGACCGGTTCCGTACCTTCCGGCCTCCGGAACCGGGATTCCCAGGGACTCGATGAACCTGTGCGGGACCTGCACCAGTATGCCGGCCCCGTCGCCGCTGCGGCCGTCGCCGTTCTCGGCGCCCCTGTGGGCCATGTTCTCCAGCAGCTCGAGCCCGTACTCCACGATGCGGTGCTCCTTCCTGCCGTCTATGTTCACGGCCATGCCGACGCCGCAGGCGTCGTGCTCGTTCGCAGGGTCATAGAGTCCTCTGGAGGATGTGATCTCGGATGAGGGATTCAGGGTACCACCGGCCGGATCAGCGGATGAACAGGAGTTCGCGGTACTTGGGGAGCGGCCACATGTCGTCGTCGACGATCATCTCGAGGGCGTCGAGGTGCTCCCTGATGGACTCCAGGTAGGGGACGACGATGTCGTGGAACTGGACGGCCTTCTCCCTCTCGCAGTCGAGGGCGTTGATCCTGTCGCACTCCTCCTCCATGGCCACGGCCTGGGCGCGGGCCTCGCTGGTGTGCATCGCGATGTCCTTGATGATCTGGATCTCGCCAGCGGCCACCTGCTGGAACTCCTTCTCCTCGGTGAATATCTCCTTCATCTTGGACACGTTGTCCAGGAGGATGGACTGGTACCTGGTGGATACGGGGAGGATGTGGTTGGCGGTGAGGTCTGCGAGGACCCTGGCCTCGATCTCGATCTTCTTGCTGTAGATCTCCCAGTTGATCTCGGTCCTGGCCTTCAGCTCGACCTCGTTCATGACCCCGACGGCCTCGTAGGTCCTGACGGTGTTCTCGCTGAGGAAGGCGTCGTAGCAGAGCGGGGCGGAGGTCTCGCAGTCGAGACCGCGCCTCTTGGCCTCCTCCTTCCACTCGTCGGAGTATCCGTTGCCGTCGAAGCAGATGTCCCTGCACGCCCTGTATGTCTCCCTGGTCTCGTCCAGGAGGGCCTGGACCACGGACGCTCCGTCGGCGATCCTGGAGTCCACGGCGTCCTTGAACCTCATGAGCTGGTTGGCCACGATGGTGTTGAGGACGGTCACGGCGGAGGAGCAGTTCGCGGAGGACCCGACGGCCCTGAACTCGAACCTGTTCCCGGTGAACGCGAACGGGGAGGTCCTGTTCCTGTCGGTGTTGTCGATCAGGAGCTCCGGGACCTGGGGGATGCCGAGGCTGTAGCTGCTCTTACCGCCGATCCTGACCATGTCGTTGGTGTTCAGGAGCTCCTCGAAGGCGCTGGACACCTGGGTTCCGAGGAACGAGGAGATGATCGCCGGGGGAGCCTCGTTGGCACCGAGCCTGTGCGAGTTGGAGGCGGTCATGACGGACGCCTTCAGGAGAGCGTTGTTGTCGTAGACGGCCTTGAGGATGTTGGCTGTGAACGTGAGGAACCTGAGATTCTCCATCTCGGTCTTGCCGGGGGAGAGCAGACCGATGTCGGCGGTACCGATGGACCAGTTGCAGTGCTTTCCGGATCCGTTGATGCCGGCGAAGGGCTTCTCGTGGAGCAGCACCTTGAAACCGTGCTTCTCGGCGACGGTCTTCATGACAGCCATGAGCTCCAGGTTGTGGTCGATGGCCAGGTTGGCCTGCTCGTAGACCGGTGCGATCTCGAACTGGTTGGGGGCGACCTCGTTGTGCCTGGTCTTGATGGGGATGCCGAGCTTGTAGCACTCGAACTCCAGGTCCTTCATGAACTCCAGGACCCTGCCGGGGATGCATCCGAAGTAGTGGTCCTCCAGCTGCTGGTTCCTGGCGGAGTTGTGGCCCACAAGGGTCCTCTCGGCCATGATTATGTCCGGGCGCATGGCATAGAGGGAGGCGTCGACGAGGAAGTACTCCTGCTCCCAGCCCAGGAAGGAGTAGACGAACTCGTTCTCGATCCCGAAGTACTTCAGGACCTCGGAGGTGGCCTTGGCGATGGCGGCCTCGGACTTCAGGAGGGGCGCCTTGTAGTCCAGGGCCTCCCCGGTGTACGAGATGAAGACGGTGGGGATGCACAGCGTGTCCCCCATGATGAACGCGGGCGAGGAGGGATCCCATGCGGTGTATCCCCTCGCCTCGAAGGTGTTCCTAAGTCCCCCGCTGGGGAACGAGGACGCGTCGGGCTCCTGCTGGCACAGCAGCTTCCCGGTAAACTCCTCCAGGCTCTCGCCCTTCCCGTAGGGCTCCGCGAAGGAGTCGTGCTTCTCGGCGGTGCCGCCCGTCAGGGGCTGGAACCAGTGGGTGTAGTGCGTGGCGCCCATGTCCATGGCCCAGCGCTTCATTCCGGCCGCCACCTGCTCGGCGACGTCCCTGTTGAGGGTGACGCCCTGCTCGATGGACTCGTACACCTTCTGCCTGGTGTCCGAGGAGAGGTACTTCCTCATGGTCTTCCTGTTGAAAACATAGCAGCCGAAGTAGTCGGAGGTAGCCGGCGCCGGGGGGACCGCCTTGACAGGGGGCCTTGCGAACGCCTCTTCCACAGCGTCGAACCTTGTGTAGGACATGGGACGGCATTCAGCATCCAATCTTAATAAACCTTTCGTATTGGCCGAGATAAAAAATCAATGATTTGAGGAATAATTAGACAAATGTCTAAACAAATATCGCATTCACAGAACGAATCTGTACGTTTGTACAGATCATCGGTACGGATGTGCACATGCGTCGGACGAACGCGGGAAGCGTGCATTATTGAGGTTTTTCTTTACGCGCACACGCGCACCACGCGCGTCCTCCGAACGTTCCGGGATAGCGTTCATATCCCCAGTCCGACATACGTACCGCAGGGAAGGGACATGGTTTTCAAGCTGTTCAAGAACGCAGACGAGCTCTACGACGAGGGCAAGGAGCTCCTCAAGAGGGGCGAGTACGACAAGGCCCGCGACTACCTGCAGAAGTCCATAGACAAGGACGGGGGTCCGGACGACGCGGCGGCCGTGAAGGTCGCCCTGATCGACCTCAAGGACAGGCTCACCAACGTGAACGCCTACCAGAACCTGCTGGCGAAGCTGGAGGCCTTCAACGAGGACAGGTTCGAGTTCGGACTGTCCGAGGTCAGCCGCAGCGAGCTCATCACCGAGTGCCAGCTCACGATAAGGAAGATACAGCTGCTGTCCAGCGGGGGCGAGGGCCAGCAGCTCATGGACAAGGCCCAGAAGCTCCAGCAGCTGGCGCAGGACTACCAGGCCCAGATCGGCGACAGGCACCTCATTGTCCTGGAGCTGTTCAAGAACGACACCTCCGTCACGGGAATGTCGGAGTTCTTCAACCTCATGGCGGTCTCCTACGAGTGCATGTCGGACGCCGTCGTCTGGGAAAACCCGGCGCAGGCCGCCGAGTACGAGCAGGTGGCCATGGGATACCGCCAGCAGAACGGACAGAGCGGCGACACCAACATGGCCAAGGTGAAGGCCTACTCCACCACCTGCACGTGCTGGCTGTGCGGCAGGATAGCCACCGGCGAGGGGATCCACTTCTACACCGCCCCGGCGGACGTGTCCCCCGCGCTGGACGACAAGGACAAACCCACCGCCAGGTCCAGACCGGACGCACCGGGCCACATCTACATCTGTCGCGCCTGCTACTCCGCGGTCTCCAACCGCTCGGACGAGATCTCCAGGGAGTACTACAACCAGGCCGTGCAGGAGATGCGCGCCATGGAGATGAGGCTGCAGGCGCAGATAGCCGCCCTGCAGAGCCAGATCGCATTCGCAAGGATGAGTAGATGACATGGACCAGATGGTAGAGCTGAGATGCAAGTACTGCGGAGCCCCGCTCGACCGCGACAGCGTGGAGTCCGAGGCCCAGTACGTGACCTGCCCGTACTGCGGGACCACCCAGCAGAGGGTGGACGCCAAGGCGTACATGGACCAGATGATGGCCCAGATCAAGTCGTGGATCGGCAAGGCCATCCCCGGCGGGTTCTCGATGACCCAGACGGACAACGTGGACCCCATAGCCAGGCACAACATATTCGTGAACAATGTCAAGCCCATGCTGGACGTGGAGCTCACCGAGTACAGGCTCGCCCTGAACTCCGTCATTTCCTCTCCGCTGATCGTCCTGCCGTTCACCAAGGGGGAGCCGGCCAAGTCCAACCACACATCCGCCCAGGCCTTCGAGTTCAACGCCAAGCTGAAGAGCATCGAGCCGCTGGCCGTGGACCAGGACAGCCGGGCCTCCATAACCGACGGCGAGAACATGTCGTCTGCCTACGCCATGATAGTGAACAACTCTAAGCTGCTCACCGACACAACCCCCGGAAGATTCGCGATGATGTCCAACAACTTTAAGGACTCGGCCGAATCGGTCAGGAAATGCAAGGGGTACGAGCCGCTGGCCGCCAGACTGGACGCCCTGTCGGAGGTGTGCACCGCATCCGACATGGTCCTGAACGGCGACGCCCTCGGATGCTCCGCCAAGGCCGAATCCGCCATAAACAAGCTGGAGGCGGCCAAGAAGGAGATCCTGATGAACCCGCGCATGGCGGTGATGATCAGGGCGGTGGACATCGAGCTCGCCCAGTGCAGGACGCTGAAGAACGTGGCGGACATGGTCACCAGCGGGACCACGAAGGACCCGCTCAAGGTTCTGGAGCTCGTCAACGGGCTGACCAGCATAGAGTACCCGCGGGTCCGCGGATGGGACCAGCTGCTGGGGAGGCAGGAGAGGGACCGCGAGCTGTACGGCTACGTGGAGGCCATCGTCTCCGCCAAGAGCGGCGGGACCCTCCCCATATGCCCCGGCTCCGGGGAGGTCCTGTTCCCGTTCTGGGACGTGGACCTGAAGTACAGCTTCACCACGGGCGCGTTCTTCTCCAAGAAGACCGTGGAGGTCACCGAGGACCTGCTGGTCCCGGCAACGTTCACCGTCCACCAGGAGGCCCTGACCAACCCGCGCTCCGGGCTCACGGACATCTTCTCGATGGCGCCGGAGAGCTCGATCATGGACAGGATCAAGGGCGACGAGGACAGCATCAGCGGCGGCGCCGGGATCGGAAGGCTCGCCGACTCCGCCGCGGAGAACGGCCCCGGCTCCAGGGAGGTCGTCGTGCCCCTCAGCACGAGGACGGAGGCCGCCAGACTGGTGGAGTGCTACCTGGACCAGTGCACCAAAACCCATTCGAAGCTCAGGCTCAGCAAACCGAACGTCAAGAGGCTCGTGTACGTGCCCTGCGGCAGGAGCGCCGACGGCGTGGTCCTGCCCAAGGAGTTCGGCGGCCTGGAGCCGGCGATAATCAGAAGGACCAACCTGGAGAACACACTCAAGATATGAGGAGGGATGGAACATGAGCGAGGAATCCAAAGGACTCAACGCCAGGACGTGGAACGCCATTTCGGTCGGCGTCCTCCTGCTGGCAGTGGCCCTGGGCATCATCCTGTACGTCGTGACGGAGGACATCCTGAGCACCTTCGCGACCATACTGCTGGCGTACGGCGTGTACATGGCGGCGATGAGCTTCGCGAAGAAGGGAGGGGAGAACAACTTCGGACCCTCCGAGTCCGATGCGGCCCTGGCCGCCGGAGCGGTGATCGCCGGCATCGGCGCGGCCTGCTTCGCGTACACCTTCAGCGACAGCGTATACATCACCGTCGCGGTGCTGATAATCGTGCTCGCCGTGGTGGGCATCACCATGGCCGTGAAGAACAGGAACGTGTGAGAGATATGACACTGGATCAGACAGTCAAGAGCGAGATGAAGAGCGAGATGTCCCTCACCGAGAGGGTCGCCATGTACATCCCCATCTACAGGGGGTACAGGGAGAAGAACCTCCGCAGGGAGGAGGACAGGGCCGTCAGGGGCGAGCTGTCCCGCGCCCTGCAGGGCACCAAGGCCGAGCTGGCCACCATCCAGAGGGAGCTGGCGTCCCAGCCCGAGCTGATGATGGACATGGAGAGGATCAGGACCAAGGTCGACAGGTACGACATCAGCGTGAAGAAGGCCGTGAACGGGTACTCCGGGTTCCACACCGCCGTGAAGATCCTGGAGGACGACCTGGACGCCCTCGTGCAGTGGGACGCCAAACTGATCGAGGACATCAGACTGCTGAGGGAGGGCACCGCCGACCTCCTGGACAGCATAGACCGCGGAATGGAGGTCAAGGCGGAGATCCGCAACCTCGAGAGGGGCGTGGACTCCATGATGGAGGACTACAACCAGAGGGAGACCATCATGAAGGGATTCGGCGGCGAGCCGGAGGGAGAGTGATCGAATGGCATCGAAAACCAACGTCGTGACCTGGGACAACCAGGGTCCGGACGACATCATCTACGCGTGCGAGCACGACGACCTCAGGACACTCACGTCCGTGACCGTCCCCGAGCACGCCGTGGCGATCTTCGTCAGAGACGGGCAGCTGACCGGTGTGCTGGAGCCGGGAAGGCACCTCATCACCAGCAGCAACATCCCCTGGCTGACCAAGCTGTACAACCTGGCCCTGGGGTACAAGGAGACCCCGTTCAAGGTGCAGATCATCTTCGTGTCCCAGAAGATGTTCAACGGCAAGTGGGGCATCCGCGGGATGATCAAGGCCGCCCCCGGCTACGAGGTCCCCATCACCCTGATGGCCAACGGGGACTACCAGTTCAGGATCAACGACATCCCGGTGTTCTACACCCAGGTGCTCGGAGGCCTGCAGAGCTACACCACCGGCGACCTGAACGCGTTCATGCGCGGGTTCATAAACGAGCAGGTGACCCAGCAGCTCACCAAGCAGTTCTACATGGACGTGCTGAACAACCTGGAGAAGGCCTCCACCACCACGAAGGTCATGGTGGAGCAGTACTTCCAGCAGAGGGGCATCGAGCTCCTGGCCCTGAAGATCGCCGAGGTCAGGACCACCGAGGAGGACCAGCAGAAGGTCTTCGAGTTCCTGCAGTTCAACAGCGCCAACGGAGAGGCGTTCAGGAGGTACGAGATCATGGAGAGCATGGCCAACGCCATCGGCACCTCCGAGGGAGGGGCCGCCATGGGAACCGGGATGCTCCTGTTCCCCCAGATGTACCAGCAGCTCCAGCAGCAGCCGGTCCAGGGCATCCAGGGCGGCCAGGCCGCGCAGCAGCCCACCACCATGTGCCCGTACTGCGGCAGCCCGAACCCGTATCCGTACAAGTTCTGCAACAACTGCGGCAAGCCGTCGCCCCAGATGCAGATGCAGCAGGCTCCGCAGGCGCAGCCCCAGCCGGCCCCCGCACAGCCCGCACCCGCCCAGACTGCTCCGGCGGGAGACGCGCCCAGGTTCAACAACTGCCCGTACTGCGGACAGAACATCTCCGGCCTCCCCAAGACGCCGAAGTTCTGCCCGTACTGCTCCGAGCAGCTGTACTGACAACCACCTTACCGGCGGGCGACCGCCGGATCTCCTCTTCTGTACTTCGATTACGGGATGACGGCTCAAGACTCCAGGATCTCCCTCGCCTTGGCATACTTCCTGCGCCAGTGCTCCCTCTTCTTCTCCGTGACGTCGGCCAGCGCGTTGCGGGACTCGTCGGAGTTGTGGGCCAGGTCCCCCAGCTTCACCGCCCTGGCTATCGGGTTCCCCTTGAGCGCACGGACGTAGTCGAAGTAATCCACGTCGTCATCGTGGGTCATCAGGCGGAGGGCCTCCATGACCTCCTCAGGGAACTCCCCCTCCAGGTCCTCGAAGGTCACGTCGGTGTCCTCGACCACGTCGTGGAGGAGCGCCACGCACGTGGTGTACTCGTCGGTCATCTGCTCCGCGACATGGAACGGGTGGAACACGTACGGCATCCCACATACGTCGAACTGTCCGTGATGCGCCTCGTAGGCGATCCTCGCTGCCTTCACTGTGAGCGGTGTGTAGATCATGCTTATCCCTGAATTCCAATCGGATACCACGGTTATGAACTATACTGGCCACTTTTTGATGAAACAGCCGTCGTAACGTCTGGATTGATCACAGTTTCCAAAACTTCATCAAAAATTGAAAATTATTTTTTCTAAAATAATTTAATAAAATTTATTTTTCAAAAAGATAAATTAAAATAATCAAATACCATTTGACAAATCATGGTGTTTGTCGGAAGAAAGTATGAGTTAGAGCGTCTAGAAGATCTGAGAAAGAGAGAAGGTGTGAAGACCTGCTTGATCTACGGAAAAAGACGCGTCGGAAAGTCCGAACTCATCAGCCAGTTCTGCAAAGACAAACGCAGCATATACTTCGAATACACCACAGGGTCACTGTCCAGTCAGCTTAAGTACATGGCTGATGTGTTCAGTGAGACGACTGGCGAGTACAGAGACGACTACGACATGCTGTATCTGAGTCTCAAGGATATAGCGGACTATTGCAAAGAATCCGAAACCGTAGTCGTGTTCGACGAATTCCAGTATCTTGTCGGCGATGATGAAGAGGGAGAAATATCCTCTGAGTTCCAAAGGTTCGTGGACACACTCCTGAAAGATACGAACACCATGGTGATACTGTGCGGCTCGTACGCATCCATGATGATCGAGATTACTTCCGACCCTAACCGCCCACTGTACGGAAGGTTCCCGAACAGTATAGAGATTGAACCGCTGTCATTGAGAGAGTGCTCAGAGCTCCACCCCAGCCTGTGCGATTTGGATGTCCTCAAACTGTATCTGACAATAGGTGGATTCCCGGGATTCCATGTTGAAGCTACTGGAGACACATACGAGGAATGCATCTGGAACGCGTTCTTCAAGAAACAGGCCCCCCTTCAGAAAGATGTTCAACTGCTGATAGGATGCGGAATGTCTAATGTGGAGGAGTACCGCTCCATCCTGCGTGTGATATCCGAGGGGTCCGTCACGAACAAAACCATTGCCGAGAAGGCGGGAATGGAGAGGATGACCTGCAGGAACCAACTGCAGAGATTGGTGGACTCTGACATCCTTGGGATTCACAATCCGATGTACGGTGCTCCGAAGCACCCCAGATATTACATAAAAGAGGATGCAGTGGCATTCTACTACGGAGTTTACGAAACGAACAGGATGAGGATAGACAGCAAAAGGCCTGTCGAGACCCTGAACAAACTGGCTCCGAGCATATCGACATACCTCGGACTGAGATTTGAATTCGCATGCATGAATTATCTCAAGAACAACTACTACTGCACCGAGATCGGACGCTGGTGGGGAGCTTCGAAAACCATCGGAGATGATGGAAAACCGATCATCGTGGACATCGATGTTACAGCCAAGGTGGAAAGCGGGGGTGCCACATACTACGTTTTCGGGGAATGTAAAATGCGCAACCGCCTGACGGGATTCCACGAACTCAACGAGCTCGTAGCGAGAACGGAACTGACGAAGACCGAAGTAAATCCCACATACATGCTGTTCTCGACATCTGGATTCGACGATGACCTGTTGGACTATGCGGACGTCAGCAACAATGTGAAACTGGTCACCCTGGACCAGATAATGGGGAAGACTCCTGCGGAACCTTTCTGACTACCCCGCTTCCGAAAGACCGTGCAAAACCCTCTTTTACGAACACCCCCTTCACCGCCACATGGCCGGCAAGAGACGTCTCAGAATGAGGGGTGTGAAGCATTCGTCCAAGAGGCTGGAGGACGACCTCCTGGACCGCGCGAGGACTCTCGCGGACAACCCCGGGCTGCTCAGGCCCCAGTGCGCTGGGAACTGCAGGAAATGCGTTTTCGACAAGACGTTCAAGAACATCGACTCCCTCCAGAAGATCCGCAACAACAAGGACGCCCTCGTCAAGGAGGCGTCCAGACTCGGAGGGGACGACATCGTCAGGGCCTACGCCGGCACCATCTCGCTCGCCGCAGAGGGGGCGATCCCCATGCTTGCCAGCGGCACGCTCGGCGGAGAGAAGATCTCGTACGCCGTCCGCGGCACCGTGAACCCCGCGTTCCTCATCGGATGCCAGTACTACGACGACCCCCGCAAGAGGCTCCTCCTCTACAACGGCGTCGTGAAGAAGAACAAGCTCCACCTCTACTCCTTCGGGGAGGACCTGGTGTGCTCCGACACCCCCAACATGCCGGAGGACTACCTGTACGACACCTTCTGGGAGACCCCCTACGAGTTCCCCGACGACGGGCTGGACTGCGGCCATCAGTCCTCCGCCGTGCTGGAGATCCGCATCAAGTCCCTGGGCGAGACGGTCAGGATCTGCGACGGATGCGCCAAGGACGTCTCCACGCTGATGTACATCGTGTCCAGGCTCGCCGCCGTGGACCCCCTGGACGACATCACCGTGTCCGTCAGGCACAAGTACCACGCCGCAGGCGAGAGCGACCTGGAACCCATCGAGGGGGACAGACTCAAGGAGTACATGGTAGGGAAGGTCACCGACTCTGCGCTCATCTCCTCGGTCAAGAGGTCCAGGATGGGCAGCCTTAGGGACGGCGCCACCGCCACGTACATCATCGGCACAAAGAACTACGGCTCCGACCTCGACGGCTTCATCGCCGACCTCTCCGGAGAGGAGAGGGAGAAGGGCTCCCTGAAGAGGTTCCTGTCCGAGAACAGCAGGGCGGTCATCCTCAAGACCAACAAGGTATCCGAGGCTTACGCCACGCTGTGGGAGCTGGACTGGAGGGAGCTCATCGCCGCCCACACCGATGCGAAGACCGCGGAGGCCATGGGCAACATGTCCAAGGGCCAGCCTATGACGGTGCTCGCCGACGCGTACAGCATCTTCGTGTCCGCCGACGTCGTGGCGTCCCTGCCGGAGTTCAAGAAGCCCGGCCAGATCACCATGGTCGCCGACAAGATGGCCAAGGCCGCCAAGGTCGGCGGAGGAAACATGGTCGTGGAGACCGTCGGCAAGACCCCGCTCAAGGACGGGAAGTCCCGTGTCGTCGCAGCCGCCTTCGCACTGGCCACAGGGATGGATGCGCCTGTCAAGCTGTCCGCCGACGAGTTGGACTTCGCCCAGTACCTCGTGCCGTTCGCCAGGAGCGTCATAGACGCCCAGGGCGAGAAGTACAGGGACGCCATGAACACGTTGCTCACTGCGAGCAGCGCCGGCGAGAAGGTGTGATCCTCACATCCGCCACGTAGTGGGAGACCGACGGGGCGAAGGACTTCACCTCGCGGATCCCCAGGATCTCGTATCCGTCGCCGCAGTGCTCCCTGAATATCGAGTCGATCCTCTCGCGGTACTCGCTGACGTAGAACGTGTCGTGGTAGTGGATCACCCCGCCGGGCTTTATCATCCTGAGCGCCGCCGGCAGGAAGTCCGCCGTCGTCTGGACATAGCCCATCAGGATCCTGTCCGCGAACCCCCTCCCCAGGAGGTCCCTGTTGTCGGCCAGGATGGGGATGACGACGTCCGAGACGTCGTTGTCACGGACGTTCCTCACCAGGAACCTGTAGGATTCCGGGTTCTTCTCGCAGGCGAACACCCTTCTGGCTCCTGAGAACTTAGCGAGGGGCAGAGTGAAGTACCCTATCCCAGCGAACATGTCCACAACGGTCTCGCCGGTGCAGTCCAGGTTCCTCATGCGCATGCGCTCGTCGGTGTTCCCGGAGGCGTACATCACCTTGGTCACATCGAAGCCGTACCTTATCCCGTTCTCCAGGCGCACGGACTCGGTGTCGCTGCCGTAGAGGATCTCCATGCTGGGCCTGCGGAACTCCCCGGACACACCGCGGACGTCCGCGCACACAGTCTTGGCGCCGAGCACCCTGGCGTAGATCTCCCCGATGAGCTTCCCGTAGGGGATGCACCGGGGATCCAGCTTGACTATCACGATGTCCCCCACGAACTCCCAGTGGTCCGGGAGCAGCCCGACTATGTCCGGATGGTCGGACAGGGCCTCGCGTATCCTCTCCTGGGGGCTCCTGCGGTCGAGGGTGTGGGCCTCGCCCTCCACCGTCTCGTAGCCCTCGGCCTCGATGGCCCCGACGTGCTCCGGGAGTATGGGGACGTAGCGGAACCTGTCGTCCTTCGATATCTTTGCATGGAGGTCGATGACCCCGCGGTCCATGAGACCTCTGATGACCAGGCCGGCCTCATCCGAGGGAATCCTTGCGAAAACAACCTTCTTCATACGATGCACCTCAGCATCAGTGGAATGGCGGACAGCACGGTGGAAGGATGCCTCATCACATCGGCCACGACGCCTGACGGATGGTCAATGTCTATACCATCCAGCGCCGCGCGCACGTCCTCGCGCGATGCGTACCTTCCGGCCGCGTTCAGGTCCTCATCGGACATGCGCACGAACATCCTCCTCAACCTCCATCCCTTCCTCAGTTCGGAGCCGAATGCCTTGTCGCAATCGTTTGCATATGCGGACAGACGCTTCTTTGTGAAATCGCCATCGCGTATCGAATCGGAAAGCACATCCGAAAGCAGACCAGCGGCCGTCAATCCCAGGTACAGCCCGCCGCCGGATACCGGCTTGACCTGACAGGCCGCATCACCCACCAGGGCCGTGCGGTCGGCGACTGTGTCGCCCCGCTGATGCAGCGGAATCTTCCCGCTGTGGAGCCCGACGACCCTGTCCTCCGCCCCGACCTTCCTCAGAAGCGCCTTGAGGTTGTCCATGGGCGGTCCCGCGGACCATGACGTGCAGAGGCCGACGCGAGTGAAGTCCCCGCAGGGGATCTCCCATGTGAAGAATCCTGGAGCCAGCGCGCTCCCCAGATAGACCCTGAACCTGTCCTGGTGCTCCATCCTCACCGACACATCCGCCTGTATCCCGCGCAGGTACTCGGCGGGACGGCTCCCCGGGATCGACCTGGCGACCGCCGAGGAGTGGCCGTCGGCACCGACGATCAGCTCCGATTCGACTGTGCCTGACGACGTTGTCATCGAGACCCTGTCCGACACCGTATGGGAGATGTATTTGGTGCCGTACATGAACTCAGCCCCGGCGTCCATGGCCGACCCCGCGATCTTCGAGTCGAGGTCCTCGCGGTCGATGGCCCTGGCGATGGGTCCCTTGGAACGGACGGGGACGACGGTGCCGTCGGGGAAGACGACATCGGCGCCGAGAATGGTGGAAAGGATGTCCGGCTTCACGCCGGAGAGTTTGATGACGTCGTCGGTGACCAGGCCCGCGCACTGCATGGGGGTCCCCGAGCGACGATGCTCCTCGACCACCACCACATCGTGGTCGCGGGCGAGGAGGGCCGCCGTGCGGCTTCCGGCAGGACCGCCGCCGACGACCGCAACATCGTGCATCTGCTCAGCTCTTCTTGGACTTCTCGTAGTCCGCGATGAACTTCTGGATACCCTCGTCGGTCTTGGGGTGCTTGACCATCAGCTTGAGGGTGTCGTAGGGGATGGTGGCGATATCCGCACCGACCATGGCGGCGTCCAGCACGTGGACGGGGCCGCGGATGGATGCGGCGATGATCTCGGTGTCGAAGCCGTAGTTGTCGAAGATCGTCCTGATCTGCGAGACGAGGTCGATACCGTGCTCGCCGATGTCGTCGAGACGGCCGATGAACGGGGACACGAACGCGGCTCCGGCCTTGGCGGCGAGCAGCGCCTGCAGCGGGGAGAAGATGAGGGTGACGTTCACCCTGATCCCCTCGGAGGACAGGATCTTCGTGGCCTTCAGGGTCTCGATGCACATGGGCAGCTTGACGTTGATGTTGGGGTGGATGGAGGCGAGCTCGCGGCCCTCCTTCACCATCTCGTCGCAGGTCATGGACATGGCCTCGGCGGAGATGGGGCCGTCGACGATTTCGGCGATCTCCTTCACGCGGGTCCTGACGTCAACGCCCTCCTTGGCGATGAGGCTCGGGTTGGTGGTGACCCCGTCCAGGATCCCCCAGCTGTTGATCTCCTTGATCATGTCAAGGTTAGCGGTGTCGATGAATACCTTCATGTCATTTCCTCCTCGAAATGGATTTCCTGGCCGCCTCTGCGATGTGCGCGGCCGTGAGCCCGTATTTCTCCATGAGCTCGTCGGGTTTTCCGGACTCGCCGAACGTGTCGCGGGTGCCAACCCTCTCCAGGGGGACCGTGACGCTCTCCGAGAGCGCCTCCGCGACCGCGGAGCCCAGGCCACCGATGATGCTGTGCTCCTCGGCGGTCACGCAGCAGCCCGTCTTGGACACCGACGCGACGAGCGTCTCCGTGTCCAGGGGCTTGATGGTGGACATGTTTATGACCTCGGCCTCGACGCCCTCGGAGGCCAACTTCTCCGCCGCCTCCAGGCAGAACGAGACCATCTGGCCGCATCCGACCAGGGTGACGTCCTTCCCCTCCCTGAGGACCGTCGCCCTGCCGATGACGAACCCGGCGTCGGGGGACGTGATGGTGGGGAACTCGGCGCGGCCCATCCTCATATAGACGGGTCCGTCGTACTCGGCGATAGCCTTCGTCGCGGCGTAGGCCTCGTAGGCGTCCGCCGGCGAGATAACGGTCATGTTGGGCAGGGCGCGCATGACGGCCATGTCCTCCAGTGCCTGGTGGGACGCACCGTCCTCGCCCACGCTGATGCCGCAGTGGGTGGCGACGACCTTCACGTTGAGCCTGGGGTACGCCACCGCGAGCCTGATCTGCTCCCAGCACCTGCCGGTTGCGAAGACCCCGAACGTGGAGGCGAATGCGACCTTGCCAGAGGCTGCGAGCCCGGCCGCGATGCCGATCATGTTCTGCTCCGCGATCCCGACCTCGACGAACCTCTCCGGACACACCTTCTGGAAGTCCGAGGTCTTCGTGGATCCCGCCAGGTCGGCGTCCAGGACGACGGCGTTGGGGTTCTCCCTGGCCAGTTCGGCCAGTGCCTTGCCGTAGTAGTTGCGCTGTGCGAGCTTCTCGCTCATTCGGACACCCCCTTGAGCTCGGACATGGCCTTCTCGTACTCCTCGTGGTTGCAGGCCTTCCCATGGAATCCCGCGTTGTTCTCCATGAACGAGACTCCCTTGCCCTTGATCGTGTTCATGATGATGACCGTGGGCCTCCTCTTGGACTCGGCGGCCTTGTCCAGGGCCTCCTCGATCTGGCGGATGTTGTGGCCGTTGATGATCAGGACGTTCCATCCGAACGCCTTCCACTTCTCGGGGAGCGGCTCGAGGCCGACCGCGTTCTCGGTGTTGCCCGTGATCTGGAGCCTGTTCCTGTCGACGATGGCGATCAGGTTGCTGAGACCGTTGTGGCTGGCGAACATGGCGGCCTCCCAGTTCTGGCCGCTCTGCAGCTCCCCGTCGCCGAGGAGGCAGTAGGTCTTGTAGTCCCTGCCGTCCATCCTGCCGGCGAGGGATATGCCGCAGGACATGCTGAGCCCCTGTCCCAGGGACCCGGTGGACATCTCGACTCCGGGGACCTTCCCGCGGACGGGGTGCCCCTGCAGCTTGGACCCCATCTTCCTGAGGGTGACGAGGTCCTCGACGGGGAAGTACCCGGACTCCGCCAGGGCGGCGTAGAGCACCGGCGCGACATGCCCCTTGGAGAGGACGAATCTGTCCCTGTCCTCCCACTGGGGGTTGGACGGGTCGTGGTTGAGGTTGCGGAAGTACAGGACCGCCATCAGGTCTGCGGCTGACAGGGACCCTCCGGGATGTCCGGAACCCGCGGCGGTGGTCATCTCCACCACGTGGATCCTCAGCCTGTTGGCGATCTGCTCGAGCTCGGCCACGCTGATGTCCTTCATGTCACTCGCTCTCGATCCTGGGAGCCAGAAGATAGTTCACCCTGGCGTTTCCGTCGGCCAGTGCGAACACGAGCTTGACGGGGTAGTCGTTGTCGAGCTCCACCCTCACCGTCGTGCCGGCCGGGATCGCCTTGATTATGTTGGAGAAGTAGTCCAGCGGGAACATGCTGCTGACCTCCGAGTCGGCGTCGACCTCGACGGACGCGCCGTCCAGGTGGAGGTTCACGGAGTCCGTGTCCCCCTCGCAGGACATGTCGAAGTAGCCTGGACCGGCCCTGAGGGTGATGTGGTCCGAGATCTTGTCCGCCGCGCGGATCCCCTTCTGGAGCTCGTCCACGGGCAGGCTGATCTTGGCCAGGAGGGACAGCTGGGGCACCTTGGGGTCGCTCATGGTGGTGGTGTCCACAAGGTTCATGCGCCTGGTGATGTTGCCCACCTTGAACACGAGCCTGCCGTGGGTGTCGTCCTGCTCCATTCCGATGACGTCGCCGGAGGAGGCGAGCTTCAGGACGTCCTTGACCTTGTCCAGGTCGAGTCCGATCTCGCTGTTCTCGGCCTCGTACTTGTCGAACGCGCACTTCTCGATCTCCATCTCGATCATGGCGACATGGGCGGCGTCGACGGCTTTGAGGGTCATGCCCTCGGATGTGATTGTGAACTTGACCTCGTCGATGAGCGTGGAGATGATGTTGACAAGACCCTTCAGGGTGTCGGACTTGAGGTCCGCACTGAACATCAGTACTCCCTCCAGGAGTGGTTGCACTTGCAGCAACGGTAGATCCTGGTCTCAGGCTCATCCGCGGCGCGGGTCTGCCTGATCACGAAGAACGCCTCGGTGTGCCCGCACTCCGGACAGGGGATGCGCGTCTTGGGGAGGGTCGCGACATCCTCTTCGATTACCTTCATCATCCTGTCCCTTGAGTCAGTGACGATGACCTCCGCCTTCCCTCCGATGTCCTTGGTGGCACCACAGGAGTTGCAGACGTACTTCCCTTCCTTCGGGAACATCATCGATCCGCATGATGGACAAAACATTTTATCAGCCTCTGTCGGGGGGATTGAATGTCCCTATAAAGATATAGCGCACGTCCGTGTACGCGTGCGTTAGAAGGGGTAAAGGGTTGGGGAAAACGGGGGGTGCCCCCGTTGTTTGGATCACTTCCTGGACTTCTTCTTGGTGGCGGCCTTGGAGGCGCGCATGTTGGCCTTGACCGCTGCCGCGATCTCGTCGCCCTGCGCCTTGCCGTCGGTGATCGTGGACGCGTCGTACCTGAGGACGGTCCATCCCTCCTCGGCGAGCTTCGCGTCGATGGACGTGTCGGCGTCCGCCGAATCGACGAACACGGCGACCTTGCCCTTGACGAAGGCCACAGGGATGTTGTGCTCGCCGTATCCGCGCCTGCATCTCAGGCCCTTGTTCCAGGCGGCCCTGCGGACGACGGCCTCCGGGGAGTAGTCGGTGTACAGGTCCTCTCCCAGCTCCTCCTCCGCCTGCTCGGGCTCCGCTGCCTGCGGGGCTGCGTCCGCGACAACGGCCTCTGGCACTCCGGGGACAGCGTCCTCTGCGGGAGCGGGCTCCTCGGCCGTCTCGACTGGTGGCTCCGCGGGCTCCTCGGGGATCGCCGCCTCGGCGGCCTCCTCGGCAGGGGCCGGCTCCGTTACGGGCTCAGGCACCTCCTCGACGGGTTCGACGGTCTCCTGCACATCGTCTGCAGGCTCCTCGGTCTGGACAGGGGCCTCGGTGAAGGGCTCGTCTGCGACCGGCTCTTCCGGAACGGGCTCCTCGACGGGCTCCGACTGGGAGGCGTCGTGACTCACCATCGACCAGTCCGGTTCGGGTTCTGGCTCCTCCCAGACGGCCTCTTCCACGGGAGCGGGCTCCTCGACGGCTGTCTCCTCGACAGGCTCCTCGACGACCTCCTGAGATTCCTCCTTCGTCACCGCGTCCTCGGGCACCTCGACGATGTCCTCGACAGGCTCCTCGACGGGTTCGACAACATCCTGCACGTCGTCCTCGGGCACGGGCTCGGGTTCATCCGCCGCCGCGTCCTCGGGCTCCTCCGGGACAGGTTCCTCGACGACCTCCTCGACGGGTTCGTCCTCGATCTCGGAGACCGGCTCCTCGAACTGCAGCTCCCCAGTCTCGACCGGGGCCTCGGGCTCGATGACGTCAGGCTCCTCGGCAGGCTTCTTCTCCGGCATCTGGGACACGGGCTCGGGCACATGTTCCGGGACCGGCTCGGGCTGCTCGGGGACCTCCGGCTCCGCATGGGTCTCGATCTTGGGCTCCTCGGCCTTGGGCTCCTCGGCCTTGGGGGCCTCCCTGGGCTCCTCCTTGACGGCCGGCGCCTCCCTCTTCGCCCTGTTGGCGTTCTCGGAGGACATCAGCTTCTTCATGAAGTCGTCCATGGATTTCGCGGGGGGCTTCTGAGGTTCGGCCGGCTTGGACGCCTCGGCCTTGGGCTCCTCCGCCTTGGGGGCATCGACCTTGGGGGCCTCCTTGGGCTCCTCCCTGGGTGCGGGCGACTCGACTTTCTTCTCGGGCTTCTTGGGGAGCTCCACGGGCCTGGGGGCAGCCTTGGACTTGGGCTTCTCGGCCTGGACCGCCTCTCCAGATCCGTCCGCGGGCGCCTCGGCCTTGGGCTCCTCCGCCTTCGGCACCTCCTTCGGTGCCTCTTTGGTTGCGGGCGACTCGACTTTCTTCTCGGGCTTCTTGGCCTTCTTGGTGGCCTTCCTGTTCTGTGCCTGGGGCTTGTCGGCCTTCTTTGCCTGGGGGTCCGCCTTGACCTCCCTGGTCTTCACGGCGGCCTCGACGTTGACGAACCCGAAGACGTACGCGGACATGGCGAGCCAGACTCCGAACGCGATCAGAGCTATGGCGTGATACGTCGCCTGCGTGGATCCGGCGAAGTACAGTATGCCCATGGCGATGTCGACGGCCGCGAGGGCCGCCGCGACGTACATGGCGCCGTACACGCGTGACACCCACAGGGCCAGCATGTCTGCGATGATCGTCACGGCCGCGATGACGGACGCCACGGCCAGGACGGTCCCGGCGCTCCCGCCCATGAAGGGCACGACCATGAACACGAGTCCCGTGATGGCGGCGAAGACGCCGCTCAGCGTCTTGACGAAACTGGGACGGTCCATGATGACGCCGACCGCGTACACGATGGACAGTATTCCGGATACGATCAGGATGTACAGTGCGATTCCGCTGCCGTCCGCGGACACCTCGCCTCCGTCGGCGAACAGCATCAGCGCGGACACAACGAAGAGAAGGGCGGACACGATAGCCACACCGCTGAATATTCTCTTGTCGAGTGCTCCCATGCCGTAGTATAACTGTGATGGCACATTTAATGATTGGCACTTGAGCGACGTGGTTTTCTCCGAGTCTGGCTATGTGCATGTTAGGCGGGACTAACTCATCCGGGGAGCGGTCCGACGTCGGCACAGCAGCCGGAAACCGCCCGAAATCGGATGTCTGGCTATGTTGGAAGATGGTACGTCGGGCACGAAGTCTCGTACCCAAAGTTGAAATATGGCATCCCTCTACCCTTATTATCCTTATAATATGGGACGCTAGGTCCTGTATCATCATCACAGTCAAGGGGGGTTCGGCCCCCTTTCACAAAGCCCTCCTCGGAGGCATTACGAAAAGGAGTTGAGACGAATGAAAATGAAATTCAAATTCCTGGGTGGCGCGGACATGGTCGGCCGCATGGGAATGACTATGGAAGGAGACGGCATGACGGTACTGGTCGAGTACGGCCTCAGCCCCACCAAGCCGCCGGAGTTCCCCCTCACCGCGCCGAAGATCGACTACATGTTCCTCACCCACTCGCACCTCGACCACTGCGGGATGGTCCCGCAGGTCGTGGGCAGGGACAGGTGCGACCTGTTCACCACGCCCCTGACGGCCGAGATCTCCGAGCTCATGATGAAGGACACCCTCAAGATCGCCAAGGCGGAGGACTACGTGCAGCCCTACTCCATGGACGACATCGAGAAGACCATGCAGAGCGTGGTCCCCATGACCTACGGCGACGACATCACGATCAACCACATCGACGTCAGCATGCTCGACGCCGGGCACATCCCCGGAGCCGCGATGTTCGAGTTCAGCCGCGACTGCAGCACGATCTACTCCGGAGACATCCACACCGAGGTCCAGAGGCTCGTCGGGGGCGCCAAGCCCAAGGACTGCACCAACCTGTTCATCGAGGGTACCTACGGCGGACGCAACCACCCGCCGAGGAAGCAGACCGAGGAGGACTTCATCGCCAAGATCGACGAGGTCATCGACCGCGGAGGAACCGTCCTCATCCCCTGCTTCGCCGTCGGAAGGACCCAGGAGATCATGCTCCTCCTGAAGGACCTCGGCTACGAGATGTGGGTCGACGGAATGGGAAGGGCTGTGACCCGCCTGTTCCTCGACTACCCCGAGTACCTCAGGGACGCCAGGCAGCTCAGGAACGCCAAGAAGAGGTTCCACGAGGTCAGGAGGCCCGCCAACAGGGACGCTGCCATCAAGGGACAGATCATCGTGACCACCGGCGGTATGCTGGACGGCGGACCCGTCCTCAGGTACCTGAACCAGCTCAGGAACGACCCCAAGAGCGCCATCCTCCTGGTCGGATACCAGGCGGAGGACACCAACGGCAGGATGCTGATGGAGCAGGGCTGCGTCAGCATCGACGGAGAGATCGTCAAGATCGAGTGCGAGCTCCAGAAGTACGACTTCTCGGCCCACGCCGACCACCAGCAGATCGTGGACTTCGTCAAGGCCTGCGACCCGGACAACGTCATCATCATGCACTCCGAGGCCAGGGAGGCGTTCCTGGACGACCTCAGCGACTACAAGGTCATCCTCCCGAAGACCGGCGAGGAGTTCGAGCTGGACGTGTGAGCATGGACCTTTCCGCGTTCCTCAAGGCCGATGTCGGCAAGGGCGATGTGACCACCAGACTGACCGTTCCCGACACCGACGGCACCGCGTACATCACCTGTGAGGCGGACGCGGTCGTCGCCGGGATCGAGGAGGCGGAGGAGGTGTTCGCCCTCGTCGGCGCGGACGCCACATCCCTGGTGAAGGACGGCGACCGCGTCAGGGCGGGAGCACGCATCATGTCCATCTCCGGTCCGCTCGCCGGGATGATAACCGCGGAGAGGACCGCCCTCAACGTCCTCATGAACATGAGCGGTGTGGCCACCAAGACCGCCGAGGCCGTGGAGAAGGCCGACGGGAAGATCATCGTCGCCGCGACCCGCAAGACCGTCCCGGGCTTCGGACCGCTCCAGAAGAAGGCCGTGGCCGTCGCCGGGGGAGACCCTCACAGGGCCGACCTGGACTCGATGATCCTCATCAAGGACAACCACATCCGCGCCTGCGGATCCGTCAAGACCGCCATGGAGAAGGTCGCGAAGGCCTCTTTCTCCCTCAAGGTCGAGGTGGAGGTGGACAACGTCGCCGACGCCGTGGTCGCCGCTCAGATGGGCGCCGACATAATCATGGCCGACAACGTAGGACCCGAGCTCACTGGCGAGATCAGCAGGGCCGTCAAAGCTGTCAACGAGCGCATCCTCGTGGAGGCGTCCGGGGACATCACCGTCGACCTCATCCCGGAGTACATCGGCAAGGCCGACATCGTGTCCATGGGGTGCCTCACCCATTCCGCCACAGCGGTCCAGTTCTCGATGGACATAAACTGACGGAGACAGGACTAAATCCGAGCAGGAGGATTAGCGGCACATGGTACTGAACCTGGAAGACTACGTGTGCGAGTACTGCGGGAAGCCCTGCAAGAACATCGTGTACGCCGCGTTCGTCTGCGACGACCCGGAGTGCCTGGAGAAGGCCAGGATCGACCGTGGCGGACCCGGAGGCCACATGAAGAGGAAGGCCGAGGGCAAGCCCATTATCCCCGAGGACCTCGAGGAAGAGGCGAAGAACTTCCACAACTGATTTTCGTCCGCCCCGGCGGGAGAACCCGCCGGGATGCGGAACTCACCCCTTGTACACCGAATTCTCTGGGATGCTTGTCGCGTCCCCGCTCATGAACATGGACACGTAGGCGTCGACGTCGTCCCGCATGCTCTGGATCAGTGCCGTCGCCTCGCTCCTAGTGCTCTTGGACGCGTTCTTGAAGCTTATCTCGGCACCCTTCGCCACGGCCTTGCTGAGCCTGTCGGTGAACCCGGCGCTGCCGTCGTCCGGCTGTAGCGCCGCCAGCTTGGAGAGCGTGTCGTCGTCCGATGACGAGACTGCCTCCTCGACCTTGGCAAGTGCCAGACGGTACGGTGCGGCCAGCTCGTCGGTGTACTCGGACGACCTCTTGGCAATCGCCTTCTTCAGCGGGTTCATCGTCTTGGGGAGGCTGGCGGCGTATCCGTCAGCGTCCTCCACAATGCGCCTCATGAGGGGTATGTGGTCCCTGATGTCCGGGAGCAGCTCGATCCTCTGCAACATGACCAGCGAGGCCATGTTCCTCAGTGCGAAGGCGTCGCGGGGGACGGCCTTTGACTGCCCCTCGGCTATGCGCCCGTATAGCTCCTCGCAGAAGGACACCCTGCTACCCAGACGGTGGGAGCAGACGTACTCCAGTCCGTAGGCGTACGGGACGTTGCACCTGCCGCCCGCGATGGTCACCCTGACGATGCAGTCGGCCATCGTGGATATACAGCGGTTCACGAACCTCTCTAGGACGCCCTCGTCGGAGACCATGTACGCGACCTTGGTCCAGATGTACCCGGCCTGCAGGACGTTGCCCCTGGCGGCGTAGGTGGCACCCAGGGCGTACCAGGCCTCCCAGGCGTCCGGATGGGCCCTCACGGACGCGTCGGCGTGCGTTGCGAACTCCGTGGCCTCCCTGACAAGCTCGTCGACCCTGTCCGGTTCGAGGACGTCGCTCTTCGTGCCCCCGAGGGACCCGGAGTCGTTCATGGTCTTGCACTTGTGGCAGACCCAATGGCCGATCGGCTCGAAGCCGTACTCGTTACCGCACTGGCATTTGCAACCCATGCTCACGGGATGCACTTTGACATAAAAATGGGATATGACGGGGATGGCCCCCGTCTTGGTTTTCAGTGCCTGAACACACGGCAGCCGGTGAAGACCATGGCCATGTTGTGCTCGTTGGCGGCGTCGATGACCTCCTGGTCCCTGATGCTGCCTCCGGGCTGGATGATGGCCGTGACGCCGGCCTTGGCGGCCTCGTCGACACCGTCCCTGAAGGGGAAGAAGGCGTCGGACGCCATGACGCAGCCCTCGGTGGGCTCGTTGGCCTTCATGGTGGCGATCTTGGCGGAGTCCACACGGCTCATCTGCCCGGCTCCGATTCCGACCGCGCGCTCGCCCCTGACGTAGACGACAGCGTTGGACGTGACGTGCTTCGCCAGCTTCCACGCGAACAGGAGCGAGTGGACCTCCTCCTCTGTGGGGGCACGGTTGGTCACGACCTTGAGGTTCTTCGGGTCGATGACGACGTCCTCGTCGGTCTGCACGAGCATTCCGCCCTGGACCTTCTTCATCTTGTACTCCCTGACCCTCTCGGAGGGTCCGATGGGACAGTTGGTCCTCAGCAGGCGGATGTTCTTCTTGACCTCCATAATGTCGACGGCGCCCTCCTCATAGTCGGGACAGATGACGGCCTCGACGAAGTGCTGGGAGATCTCCTTGGCGACCTCCACGGTGCAGGGCCTGTTGAGGCATATGACGCAGCCGAAGGCCGAGAGGGGGTCGACGTTGTAAGCGGTCATGAACGCGTCGTAGATGTTGTCGGCGGACGCCAGGCCACAGGGGTTGGTGTGCTTCATGACCACCGCGGTGGGCCTCTCGAAGTCCATGCAGATGTCCATGGCCTTGTCCAGGTCCAGGATGTTGTTGTAGGACAGCTGCTTACCGTGCTGCAGGTGCTCCGCCCTGGCGACGGTGGGTCCTGGGGTGAAGGGGTCCTTGTAGAACGCGGCCTTCTGGTTGGGGTTCTCACCGTACCTGAGGTCCTCGATCTTCTCCAGGGGGATGGGGAAGGACTCGGGGAATCCCTCGCAGAACCTCTTGTACATCTGGGAGGCGATCATGCTGTCGTAGTTGGCGGTGTTGACGAAGGCCTCGGCCATGAGCTTGCCGTGGAGTTCTTCGGAGATCTCGCCCTTCCCCTTCAGCTCGGCGAGGATCTCGTCGTACTGGCGGGGCTCCGTGACGACCGCCACGGACTTGTAGTTCTTGGCGGCGGCGCGGATCATGCTGGGGCCGCCGATGTCGATGTTCTCGACGACCTCGTCGAAGGTCACGCCCTCCTTGAGGACGGTCTGCTTGAAGGGGTACAGGTTGACGACCACCATGTCGATGGGCTTGATGCCCTTGGCGGCGATGGCATCCATGTGGTCCTTCAGGTCCCTGCGGGCCAGGATGCCCGCGTGGATCATGGGGTGGAGGGTCTTTACACGGCCGTCCAGCATCTCGGGGAAGCCGGTGACCTCCTCGACCTCCTTGACGTCGATGCCGTTCTCTTTCAGAAGCCTGTACGTCCCGCCGGTGGAGATGATCTCGACACCCATGGCGGCCAGCTCTTTGGAGAAGTCTACTATGCCGCTCTTATCCGAGACACTGATGATTGCTCTGCTGATCTTTGACAGTGGAATACCCCCTCAAAATCGAGGCGCGCATATCCATGTATGCGTGATTCAAATCGGATACCTGTTAATAAATATGTCATCGGCCGGCTGCGAATACCGTTCGAACGGCAACGAAAAACGTAGTTCTCTCAATGGCGCGATCTGGAAAAGATGGAGCGCTGACGCTGTCTTGCGGGAACGATGGGAATTTTCCGGAAGCGCCGAAGCGGTTCCGGTAAAACGTTTGTAAGGGTCGAACGCGCCTACCTTCGACATCTGAACCCAGTAGGCACTTCTGAACTACCGTTAGTTTTGCATTATATTTAACAGTTTAGACAGGACGTATAATAATTGAGCGACAGGGTCCCCTGAAGCAATGAGCCAGACGCTCGAAAACCGATCGTTGGATGGAACCAGCTTCCATCCCTGTGCATCCCGATGGGGCACCGACGCGAATCGGATATAAACCTATCTCCCATGTTCCCGGACGATGAGGAAGAGAGACCTGGAGATCCGTCTGCAGTCCGTCCGCAACTTCGCGGACCCCGATCCGGCGCTGGAGCAGTACATGACACCGGCGACGATGGCGGCCGACATCCTCTTCACAGCGTACTCCAACGGGGACGTGGAGGGCATGAAGGTCCTCGACCTGGGGTGCGGGACGGGCATGTTCTCGATAGGGGCCTGGCTGCTCGGAGCCGGCATGGTCGTCGGGTACGACGTCTCAGAATCCGCGCTGGAGGTGGCCAGGGCCAACGCGCAGTCCTTCGGCGCCGAGGTGGAGTTCCATGAAAGCGACATCAGGGACGTGGAGGAGGGGGCGGACACGGTGTTCATGAACCCCCCGTTCGGTTGCCAGAACCGCAACGCGGACAGGGCGTTCCTAGAGAAGGCGATGTCGTGCGCCGAATGCGTGTACTCCATCCACATGGCCGAGACGCTGGACTTCGTGGAGGGCTTCTGCGCCGAGCGCGGGCGTTCGGTGACGTGGCGTAAAACCTATAAGTACGAAATCCCGCATACGTTTTCATTCCATAAGAAGGCGAAGATGAGCGTTGACGTCGCGGTCGTCAACATAAGGTGATTCATGATGAGTTCAGAACTGGTTTTTCCCGGAGACGAGATTGCGATCGAGGAGGAGTACATGGGAGGGGAGGGAACCTTCTCCGAAGACGGCACGGTCTACGCCGCCCAGGTCGGCACCCCCGAGTTCGACGACGAGGAGTGCGTCGTCAGGATAGTCTCGCCCAACCCCCCGAACATCCTCAAGGAGGGCGACATCGTCTACGCCGTGGTGGCGGACATCAGGAACACCATGGCCACCGCCGACGTCGTCGGCAAGGACGGCAGCGACAGGACCCTCGGAGGCGAGACCTACGCCACCATCCATGTGTCCAAGATCTCCCCCAAGTACACCGACGACGTGTCCAAGGAGCTGAGGAAGGGAGACATGATCAGGGCCAGGGTCACCGGCGTCAAGCCGTCCCTGCAGCTGACCACCAAGGACGACCACCTCGGATGCATCAGGGCCCTGTGCTCCAAGTGCAAGACGGAGATGGTCAGGAAGGGCGCGGGACTGTTCTGCCCCGAGTGCAAGTACAGCATGCCCAGGAAGCTGGCCGACGACTACGGCGACGTGAAGCTCTGATGAAGCTCATCGCCCTGATCTCGAGCGGGATAGACTCCCCGGTTGCCGCGTACAAGATGGCCATGCAGGGTGCAGACATCGTCCTCCTCCACATGGACAACCGCCCCTACGCAGAGGACGCCAGCACCGACGACGCCGTCGCGCTGGCGGAGCAGCTCAAGAAGGCCACGGGAAAGGAGATGCCGCTGTACTTCGCACCCCACGGCCCGTCCCAGGACGCCATCGCCCACGGGTGCGACCGCCCTTACCAGTGCGTCATGTGCAAGTGCGTTATGCAGAGGACCGCCAGGGAGCTCGGGAAGAAGCTGGGATGCTCCGGGATCGTCATGGGGGACTCCCTTGGACAGGTGGCGTCGCAGACGCTCAGGAACATAAGGTCGGAGAACCTGGATCTGGACTTCCCCGTGGTGAGGCCGCTCATCGGCATGGACAAGATCGAGATCGAGGCCGTCGCCAAGGAGATCGGCACCTACGACATCTCGATAAGACCCGGACACGGATGCAGCATCGTGCCGGTAAAGCCCATCACCGAGGCCAACCCCGAGAAGGTGCTGGCCTTCAGCGGGAAGATCGACGTCGACGCCCTCGCCAGGGCCTCGGCGGATGCGGCGACTCTTATATCTCAGTAATAACGCCTGACGTAGAACGCGGGACAGGCGTCGATCTCGTCATCGTCGTAGATCATGTCCATGGACACGCGGTCGACGTACCTGGCCTGGAGCCTGGATATGTAGAGGGTCTGGTTCCCCACCGGAATCTGGATGTCGGTCGGCTTGGGCGCCTTAACAGTCACGGGCACCAGAGCTGGTCCCATGCAGGCGGTGCAGATGCGGAAATCGCATCCCTGCGACATTATGTACTGTCTGACATCCTCGTCGATCGGTATCTCCATGTCCGGCCGTTATGATTAGTCCTTTATTATACTGACGCTGGACGTCTATCCTCTTTGTACAGAAGATGCACCGTTAGAAACCGTCTTGAGAGAAGAACGCGGCGACCGCCGAAGGTATGTCGCCGCACAGCATGGCGTCCAGCTCCCTCATGGTCGCGGCCCTGCGGTCCAGGATGACCGCGACTCCCCTGTCCGTCTCCGACCTTATCAGACGCCCGATGGACTGCCTCATCTTCCTGGAGGCGGGGATGATCGACACATGGAGCCTCCCGTCTCCGAACTTCGCATCGTAGTAGCGGGTCATGGCCCTCATCTTGGCGGTGGGCTTCGGATACGGTATGCCGATGAGCACGGCCAGCTCCAGGCTCTTGTCCGGGAAGTCCAGGCCCTCGCTGATCCTGCCTCCCGTGACGCAGAACAGGACGCTCCCCTCGGATGTGCGGAAGCCCTCGAAGACCTCCATCAGCTCCCCCTGGGGCATGTCGCGGCGCTCGTACCATATCTCCCTGCCCAGGTCCGAGGCGACCCCGTCCGACAGCATCCTGTCCATGAACTGGTACGACGGGAAGAACACGGCGGTGTTCACACGCACCGAGTTCACGGTGTCCCGCAGCAGCTCCCTGAGCCTCCTGTAGTTGGACTCGATGTTGCGGTCCTCGTACCTCATGGACACCTCGTCCGTGTACAGCGTCAGGAGGTTCTCCCGGGGGAAGAAGCCGTCGAGCCGGGTGGGCACCGCCCTCTCCAGGCCTATGTCCCTGATGTAGGCGTCGATCGGCTCCAGGGTGCCGGACATGTGGACCGACGCGAAGCAGTCGTTCAGCGGGCCGACGGCCCCGGACGGGTCCATGCAGTACGACTGGAAGCACGGGTTGTCTCCGCCGATCACCAGCCTCACGTGGCAGTCCTCGGCGTCGGTTATCCACGCGCGCACGAACCTGCCCATGCTGCCTATGTACGAACGGGGGAGCTTGCGCCTCTGCTTCCTCCTCTCGGCTATGCCGTCGCCGATGTCCTCCAGCGCCTGGGCTATGCGCATGACGTTGACGCTGGTCGTCCCCAGGCGCCCCATCAGCTCCTCCTCCAGGAAGTACGGCGGCAGGATCCCGTCGTCCTCGATCAGGTACTCCTTCACCGCGTACCCCAGGATCTCCCTGAGCACCCCGACTATGTCCGTGACGGTCAGCCCGTCGTGGACCTCGTTGTCCCCGTTCTCCCGGGCCTCCTTCTCAGCCAGGTCCAGGGCGGCGCGGCTGTACTCGAACGTCTGCACCTCGCGCAGGTAGTCCGGGAGGTTGTGGGCCTCGTCCACCACGATGATGGTCCTGTGGATCGGGACCCCCATCCAGTCTATGAGCCTGGCCAGGATCTGGGGCATGAACACGAAGGGGTACGAGGCGGCGATGACGTCCGCATGGGGCAGGGCGTACTTCAGCATCTCGTAGGGGCACAGCTCCGCCTCCTCGCACATGCGGGCGAAGTCCTCCGGCTCCGGGTGCTCGGTCCTTATCCGCTCCACCCACTCGCCGATGTCGGCGTGCTCGATGTTGGCGTAGAACCTGCACCTGCACTCCCCGTTGTCCCTGCGCTTGTACTCCGAGCATAGCTTGGAGATCTCCTCCGAGGTGCCGGAGGCCAGGTCGGGGTCGTCCCTCATCATGGGGCAGGATGCGGCGGTGCGGCCCTGGAGCGCGACGCACAGCACGCCGTGGCCGATGGCCGCCGACTCACGTATGACCTGCTTCTGCTGGGACTTGGTGCGGGTCAGGTAGATGACCTTCATGGTCCGCTCGAGGGCGGTGGGCAGCGTCGCGGACAGCGCGGAGACGGTCTTCCCTGTGCCTGTGCCCGCCTCAACGACGGGGTTCATCCCGTCGTCGACGGTTGAAGAAATGAAACGGACCAGCTCCCCCTGTCCAGGGCGGAACCTGTAGGGGAAGAGGTCCGTGGAATGCATGTTTCGTTCACTCGGCGGAGCCGCCGCGCTGCCAGATGTCGTCCGGCAGGTCCGCGTAAACGGACTCCTCCTGCTGGGTCTCGCTGGTGTCGACGGAGGACCTGACCATCATGGTGGCGATCTTGTCCCTCCTGAAGAGCCAGTAGTGGATCCTCCACTCCCTGCCGTCGTAGAGGGTGGTCTCCTCCCTCTCGGTGGTCAGGATGCCGGCGTCCTCCAGCATGTAGAACGCGTCGCGGTCCTCGGGCTCCAGGATGTTGTCGATGATCCTGTCGGAGTACCCGAAGAAGTTCAGCACGTGGTGGGCGAGCATGTAGGCCTGCTCCTCCACCATCCCGTGGGACGAGTCGATGCTGTTCTTGATCGCGAGTGTCAGCTCGTCTACGGTCACTACGCCCATGCTCACTCCACCAGGTCGATAAACTTGATGTCATCGGTCCCGACGTCCGCCGCGACCTTGGCCACGATGTCCTCGGGGATGCTCTGGTCGACGGTCAGGAACATGAGGGCGCGGTCGCCGCTCCTTCCCACGGACATCTGCGCGACGTTGATGCCGGCGGACCCGAGGGTGTTGCCCACGATGCCGATGACCCCGGGCTCGTCCCTGTAACTCAGGTACATCATGTCCCCGCTCATGGGGATGTCGAAGGAGAATCCGTCCACACCCACCAGCCTGGGCTGTCCGCCGATGACGGTGCCCCTGATGGAGCGGGTCTTCCCCTGGGACGTGAACCTGATCTCGACGATGCTGGCGTAGTCCTTTGCGGTGTCGTTGTTGGTCTCGGCGATCTCGATTCCCTTGGCCTTGGCCACGGGGAGGGCGTTGATGATGTTGGCGGCGCCGATGATCTTCCTCAGGTACCCGATGACGGCGGAGATGGTGAGGAGCTTGGTCTGCTTGCCGGCCAGCCCTCCGCAGTAGATGAACTCGACCTTCTCCAGGGGGTGGTTGCCGACCATCTGCTGGATCAGGTTGCCCATCCTGTCGGCGAGGGGCATGAAGGGCTCGGTCTCGGCGTCGAGCTTTCCGCGAGGCGCGTTGATGGCGTTGGACACGATGCCGTCCTTCAGGTACATCACGGCGTGCTCGGCGATCTCCACGGCGACCCTCTCCTGGGCCTCGACGGTGGAGGCGCCCAGGTGGGGGGTGGTGACCAGGTTGTCCAGCTCCAGGAGCTTCTTCTCGTTCTCGTTCAGGGGCTCGTCGCACCAGACGTCGAAGGCGGCCCCGGCGATAATCTTCTCCTTGAGGGCGGTGTACAGGTCGTCCTCGTTGACGATGCCCCCGCGGGCCACGTTGGCCAGCCTGGCGTTGGGCTTCATCATCTTGAACTGGGGCAGGGAGATCATGTTCCTGGTCTCGGGCAGGAGCGGGGTGTGGATGGTCATGAAGTCGGCGGTCGTGATGACATCCTCCAGGGTGGTCAGCCTGACGCCGAGGCTGTCGGCGACCTCCTTCGGGAGGAAGGGGTCGTATCCGATCATGGTCATGTTGAAGGCCTTCATGCGCTTGGCGACCTCGCCTCCCACACGGCCGACGCCGATGATTCCCAGGACCTTGCCGTTGAGCTCGACGCCGGTGTACTTGGACCTTTTCCACTCGCCCCTGTGCATGGACTCGTGGGCGAAGGGGATGTTCCTGGCCATGGCGAGCAGCATCGCGCAGGAGTGCTCGGCGGCGGACAGGATGTTGGCGGACGGGGTGTTCATCACCAGGATCCCCTTGTCGGTGGCCGCGGAGACGTCGATGTTGTCCACGCCGACCCCGGCGCGTCCGATGACCTTCAGGTTCTTCCCGGCCTCGATCACCTTGGGGGTGACCTTGGTGCCGGACCTGATGATGAGGCAGTCGTAGTCGCCGATGATGGCGCAGAGCTCGTCCTCGGAGAGCCCGGGTTTCACGTCGACCGGGAAACCGGAGTTCTTGAGGATCTCGATACCCTCGTCGGAGAGGGGGTCGGAAACCAGAATCTTGGATGTCATTTTCACTCCTCCATGATGTCGTCCATGACGGACAGGAGCTCGGCCATCATCTCGGGGGTGGTGTCGCCCATGTGCCCGATCCTGAAGGTCTTCTCCTTGATGTCGCCGTAGCCGTTGGAGATCTCGTATCCCCTGGCCTTCAGCTTGGAATGGAAGTCGTCGAAGTCGAAGCCGGCACCGCGGTTGATGACGGCGAGGGAGTTCGACTGGTAGCCCGCCTCGGGGAACATGCCGTCCATCCTCTTCGCGGCCCAGTCCCTGACCATGTCGGCCATCTTCTGGTGCCTGGCGTAGCGGGCGGACATCCCCTCCCTCAGGGCCTTGTCGAGCTGGTAGTCGAGGCCGTACATGAGGGACACGGGCGGGGTGGTGAGGGCGTAGTTGCTGTCGCTCTGCTTCTTGATCTTCAGCAGGTCGGTGTAGAAGCCGCGGTTGGGGACGGTCTTGGCCTTCTCCAGGAGCCTCTCAGAGCAGAGCATGATGGCGAGTCCCGGCGGGAGGGCGAGGGCCTTCTGGGTTCCGAAGACGACCGCGTCCACGTCCATGTCCTTGACCTTGATGTCCATGGCGTACGCCGCGGTCACGGCGTCGACCATCATCAGCGCGTCGGGGTTCTGCTCCCTGACAGCCTTGGCGATGGCGACCGAGTCGCTGAAGACGCCGGTGGAGGACTCGTTGCTGACCCAGTGGACCATCTCGGTGTCCTTGCCGACCTTTCCCTCGATGTGCTCGGGTCTGATGGCCTTGCCCCACTCGACCTGGACCTTGTCCACGGTCTTGCCGTTGAGCTCGGCGATCTCGATGGACCTGTTGCCGAACGACCCGTTGGTGATGCCGAGAGACTTCTGGTTGATTCCGTTCCTGATCGCTCCCTCCAGGAACGCTGTGGCGGAACCGGCGACGAGGAACACCTCCATGTCGGTGTCCAGAGTCTTCTTGATCTTCTCGACGATGTTGCCGTGGAGCTCCTTGTACTCCTTGCACCTGTGCGTGATCATGGGCCTGTTCATCGAATCGAGAGTGTCGGGCGCGACGTAAACCGGGCCCACCGTGAAAAGAGTCCTGCTCAAGATAATCCCTCTATGCCCTGAGGCTTGTGAGGGGTAATCCTACTCGTCCTATATAGTCGTGCGCGCCTGCGTGTACTGGCGCGCGCCCTATATTGAAGAACACCTGAAAGGGAAGATGTTGCGCGGACACATGCCGCGTCCGCGCATTGGATTGAAATCAGAGCTGTGCCAGCGTCCTCTTTATCCTGTCCAGCCCCTCGCGGATCTGCTCCTCGGAGGCGGCGTAGGACACCCTGAAGTGCCCCTCTCCCGCGGGTCCGAAGGCGGTTCCGGGTGTGACGGCCACATGGCCCTCCCTGAGCAGGACCTCTGCGAGCTTCGCGGAGGGCATGTCCACGGAGTACTTGGGGAACAGGTAGAACGCGCCGTTGGGAACGTTGCACTCCATGCCGGGGATCTCGGAGATCAGGTCCAGAGCCAGGTCGCGGCGCTTCCTGAACTCCTTCACCATGGCGACCTTGGCGTCCTGGGGCCCGGTGATGGCCTCGACGGCGGCCTCCTGGGTGAAGGAGACGCAGCAGGATATGGAGTGGGACTGGAGCTTGTTGATGTTGGCGATGTCCTCCTTGGGGGCGACGGCCCATCCCAGCCTCCAGCCGGTCATGGCGTAGCTCTTGGAGAGTCCGGACACGATGATGGTGTTCTCGAACATGCCGGGGAAGGAGGCGATGGACGTGTGCCTCCCCTCGTACACGATGGCCTCGTAGATCTCGTCGGAGAACACCTTGATGTTGTGCTTCATGGCGATGTCCGCGATCTGCTTCAGGACGTCCGCGGGGAACACGGCCCCGGTGGGGTTGGACGGCGTGTTGAGGATGATCATCTTGGTCCTCGGAGTGATGGCCGCCTCGACGAGCGCGGGGTCCAGGACGAAATTGTCCTCGAACCTGGTGGGGACGTACACAGGCACTCCTCCGGCCAGGCGGACGCAGGCCTCGTAGGAGACCCAGGAGGGGTCGGCGAGGATGACCTCGTCGCCGGGATCGATGTATGCCAGCATGGTCATGAAGATGGCCTGCTTGCACGGGGTGACCAGGACGTTGGAGGCGTCGCACGGGACGTTGTTGTTCTCGCGGGTCATGTCGGCGATGGCCTTCCTGAGCTCCGGGATGCCCATGGACGGTGTGTAGTGGGTGAATCCCCTGTGGAGGGAGTCGCAGCACGCGTCGATGATGTTCTCGGGCGTGGTGAAGTCGGGCTCCCCCATGGAGAACGAGACAATGTCGACTCCATCTGCTTTCATCTGGCTGACAAGGTTCGAAATCGCGATTGTACCTGATGCGGGGATCTCCTGAAGCCTCTTTGACACCATTCAATTCGCCTCTGTGACGGTACAAACGCATCCCAATAAAAGCGTTGTCGTGCGCGCGTGCGCACACGGCTGGGACTATTCAGAGCCGAGAAGGACTTATAGTCAGCCCGGAATCAGGGCGCATGGCGGACGGACCCAGGACACTCGGACATCTGGCTGCGCTCTTCTCGGCCATCGTCTGGGGAGTCACGTTCGTTTCGACGAAGGCCCTTCTGGAGGACTTCGAACCGGTCGAGATCCTGGTCATCCGCATGACCATCGGGTTCCTCGTGCTGTGCGTCCTGTGCCCCCGGCTTCTGCACGTGACCGACAGAAGACAGGAGCTGTGGTTCGCCGGCGCCGGACTCTGCGGGATTTGCCTGTACTACCTGATGGAGAACATCGCGCTGACCTACACCATGGCGTCCAACGTCGGGGTCATCGTCGCCGTTGCGCCGTTCTTCACCGCCATACTGACCCGCCTGATCTACGGCGACGGCCTCGGCAGGGGCTTCCTGCTGGGATTCGTCATCGCCATGGCCGGGATCTGCATAATCATGTTCAACGGGCAGGAGCTCCACGTAGACCCCCTGGGAGACGCCCTGGCGTTCCTGGCCGCACTGGTGTGGGCGTTCTACTCCATGATCCTCAGGAAGATTGGGACCTTCGGGTACGGGACCATCCAGACCACCCGCAGGACGTTCATGTACGGCATACTGTTCATGGTCCCCGCCGCTCTGGCACTCGGGTTCGACCCGGACTTAGGCGCGCTGGCGGAACCCGCGATGCTGGGCCACATGCTGTTCCTCGGAGTGGTCGCCTCGGCCATGTGCTTCGTCACGTGGGGCTTCGCCACCAGGAGGCTGGGAGCTGTCGAGACCAGCGCCTACATCTACCTCATCCCGGTGATGACCGTGCTGTCCGCGGCGGCGTTCCTCGGAGAGGAGATAACGGCGCTTGCGGTGGTCGGGACCGCCATGACCCTCGCGGGGCTGATCATCTCCGAGTTCGTCGGGCTGAGGAGGATCAGGGCCCTAGACAGCCGATCGGGACGATCCTGACACCGCTCTCAATCAGACAATTGTGAAATAACAATTTTATGAAATCCGCAGACAAAATTTTATGAAATCCGCAAATGACACAATTGAGAATCATTAACTGTTTAACAATCAAATAAAGTTCAATGAAAAGTAGTCGATTGGAAAAAAGAAAGCAAAGGGCCCGAGACCGCGCAGGCCTGCGGACCACATCGCTTGAAGATGTTGTCGGTCATCAGGACATGATGTCCTTGAAGTGGCCCTGCTGGATCGAGTCCCTGATCTCCATGGCCATCCTGGCGCCGGTGCTGAGGCCGGGGTAGATCAGGTCGGCGTACGGGGAACCGGAGATGAACGGGTTCGTACCGGCGACGATCCTGGTGGAGATCTCGAAGACCTTGAACTGCAGCTTGTCGTTGACGACGGTCTCCAGGCAGAACGGGCCCCACATGCCGCCGAACAGCTCGTAGGACTTGTTGACGATCTTCTCCGCCATCTCGAAGGCCTTCGGAAGGAGGGACTCCCTCAGGACGACCGGGGTGTTGCCCGTGACCACGAACGAGGGGTAGAGGCCGTGCCTCTTGGACTCCTCGATGGAGCCCAGTTTGTACATCTCGTCGATGTTGGACTCGTCGCGCCTGTCCATGGACAGCAGCTCCAGGGAACCGCCCTGCTCGCACCTGTACCCGTCGGTCTTGTACGGGTCGTAGAAGAAGTGCATGTAGTACCTGGTACCGAGGCAGTACTCCTGGATGGTGTACGGCTGGGTGGGGTCGATTGACATCTTGAAGTCGGGGTAGTCCATGGCGATGAAGTACCCCCTTCCGCCCTTGGCGCCGTGGTACTTGACCATGACGGGCTCGTCGATCTCCCTGGCGTCGGTGATCAGGCGGGGCATGGGCACGCCGGCGGACGTGATCCACTGCCTCTGCATGTCCCTGTCGGACTCCCAGTTCAGGACGGCGCGGTTGCCGTAGGAGGGGACCTCCATGTCCGAGAACCTGCGGGACCCCATGTACTCCACGAAGGAGCCGTGGGGGATGATGACGACGTTCCTGTCCAGGAGCTCTCCGGTGCGGTCGTCGAAGTCGTCGAAGTCCTGGTACCTGATGATCTCGTCCGGCTTGGCCAGCGGGAACGCGTCGTAGTACTTGGTGCTGTGAGTGATGGTGAGCCCAAGGGTCTTGAAGCCCATCTTCCTCGCGCCGTGGAAGATCTGAAGGGACGAGTGGGAGCACAGCGTGGCGATGGTGATGTCGCTGGTGTCGTACCCGTCCAGAATCTCTTCGATTTTGCTCTTGGGAACCATATCCAGGGATTGCTTTTCCCCATTTAACTATATTGGCACAGAGGACGTCCTGAGCCGGAGTACCCAGAGGGGGTTTTCGGTCATCCGAGGGGGTTTTCGGCGACCCCCCAGTCCCGGTTAAATAGGTGCTAGGCCATGGGACGTCATCCCCTTCCGGGGAGGTCGATACATTGGACAGGACAGAACTAACACCCCATATTGAAGAGATGAAAAGGGTGCTCGGAGACAAGATCGACGAAGAACAGCTCGTGGCCGAGCTGAACAAGTACCTCAACGACTACCATGTGAACATCGACTCCGCCAAGCGCGGGATCATCAGGAAGTACGGCGGATCGGACAGCTCCTCCTTCGTCACCGCGTCCTCGGTCGTGAAGAAGATCGCGGACCTGTCGGGAACGGAGCAGAACGTCGACGTCCTGGCCAAGGTGGTGTACGTCGAGAGCAAGAACATCACGGTGAAGGGCCTGAACAAGACCATCGTGTCCGGGATCCTCGGGGACGAGACGTCCACCGCGTCCTTCACACTCTGGGAGCCCGGCAGCGTCATGCTGGAGAAGGGCTCCGCATACTACTTCAGGAACTGCTACTGCAAGCTCTGGAACGACAGGGTCCAGATCAACCTGGGCAACCGCGGGAGGGTCGAGCCCGCTCCCGGCGTGACACTGAACGTCCCGGACCGCACCATATCCCTCTCGTCCCAGGAGTGCAAGATAGGGGACATCCGCGAGGGCATGGGCAACGTCACCGTGACCGGGAGGATCGTCTCCACAGAGGCCAGGAAGATCACCGTGAAGGGCGAGCCCAAGACCGTGTACTCCGGCCTCATCGCCGACGACACCGGCAAGATCCAGTACTCCGCCTGGCACGACTTCGAGCTCAAGGTGGGCGAGACGATCTGCGCCAAGAACGCGTACATCCGCGCCTGGAAGGGCATACCCCAGCTCAACATGGGCGACCGCTGCGAGGTCAGCCGCGTCGACGCCGTGTTCGACATCGTCGACTCCGGCGCCACGAAGAAGACCGTGGCCGAGATCGCCAGGATCGGGGGCGGACTGGACATCACCCTCGAGGGGCTGGTAGTGGACATGAAGAGCGGCAGCGGGCTCATCAAGAGGTGCCCCCAGTGCAACCGCTCCATCCTGAACGGCGTCTGCACCGCCCACGGACAGGTGGAGGGCGTGCCCGACCTCAGGATGAAGGTCGTCATCGACGACGGCACCGGCGCCATCGGCGCCATAATCAACAGGGCGGACACCGAGAAGCTCACCGGCGTGTCCATGAAGGCCGCCGAGGGCCTCGCCGCCGCCAAGGGCGAGGGCATCGTGGCCAGGGAGATCATGGGCAGGATCCTGATGCACAGGATCACCGTGACCGGCAACGTCATGAGCGACGACTACGGGCCCAGCATGATCGTCAGGTCTGCGGACCCTGTCGAGGTGAACGTGCAGGAAGAAGCTGAGAAGCTCCTCGAGGAAGTGGAGGCGGCGATATGAACGCCAGAGAGACCGCATGGAGGGTCTTCGCGGCGGAGCTGAACAGCTCCACCCTGGAGATCAAGGCCACCGAGGAGAAGATGCCGTCGTACGTCGTGTCGCCCCTGGGCGCCAAGATGAACAGGGTGCTCATCGCCGGCGTGATGACGGAGAAGGAGAACATCGGCTCGCCGGACGAGCCCATGTGGAAGGTCAGGATCCAGGACGTGAGCGGGAACTACTTCGTGAACGTCGGAAGGTACCAGCCCGAGGCCTCGGCCGCCATGGCCGACCTGGAGGCTCCCTGCTTCGTGGCCGCCGTCGGGAGGGTCAGGACGTACACCACCGACGACCAGAGGGTGTTCGTGTCCGTCAGGCCTGAGCACGTTGTCAGGATCGACGAGCAGACCCGCAACGAGTGGCTCCTGGAGACCGCCAAGTCCACCTGGAGGAGGCTCAAGAACGCCAAGACCGTGCTGGGCATGCCGGACGCCAAGGTCCCGGACCTCCTGGCCATGGGCATGACCGAGGCCGAGGCGGAGGGGCTGCTGTACGCGCTCGACAACTATGGGCAGCTGCCGGACTCCGCGATGTACCTGAAGACCATCCAGAACGCGCTGCGCATGCTCCTCCCGGAGAGGGACGTGGACTTCGGGTTCCCCGAGGACCTGTCCAACGAGCCGGACGAGATCGACATCGGCGAGGGCGGCTCCGACGAGCACAACCACGGCCAGCTGGAGGACATCATCCTCAACATGCTGGAGGAGCTGGACACCGACGGCAAGGGCGCCCCCAGGGACGAGCTGGAGAGACGCGCCGAGGCAGAGGGCATCAGCAGCATCGAGCTCGAGGAGATCTCCAACGTCCTGATGGACAAGGGACTGGTCTACGAGCCCAACCTCAGGTACCTGAAGCGCATCTGAAGAACCAAAACGGGGGAGGGGCCCCTCCCCCTCAAACGGTTTACCCTGATTTTACGGTCACTGGATCCTGCTGAGCTCGTCCTCGAACTGCTCGCTGTACTCGTTGAAGGCGAGCTTGCTGGTGAGGATGGTCCAGAAGGCGAACATGCCCATGAACAGGGCGAAGAGGCCCATCGCTCCGGTGAACATGGATACGATGCAGAGGATCAGGGCGACCCAGTACATTGTCCTCTTCCAGCACAGGACGGAGGCGACGATGCCGCACAGGGACGACAGTATGTACGCGTATCCCGCTACCTGGAACACGTCGTGGACCTGGTCGTATGTCAGCTCGTAGTAGTCGACGATGTCGGCGTAGAGCGGGTCGGTCATGATCATGTTCGCGAGTCCGTCGAGGTCGACGGAGATGTAGATCCCGATGATGAGGAATGGGACCGAGTAGATCAGCATCAGCGCGATGGCCCAGTTGAGACGGGCCTTCATCACATCGCGGACCGCCTGCTTCTCGGCCTCCACCTGCTCCGGGTTCCTGCCGGGGACCCTGGTGCCGCATGCCGGACAGAACCTGGCCTCGGGGGCCAGGAGCTCCCCGCACTGAACGCAGAAGTTCTGGTTGTCCATGCTTAAGAATCTGATGAAGATGTATAAAGTTTATAGCTGTCCGAACACCGCCGATGAGTACCCGACGACGGCCCCGGGATCCATACCCAGGGAGTCGTACGAGTCCGTGTGCCCGAGCATCCTCGCCCTGCCATCGCCTGCGAAGAGCATGGCCACGGCCGTGGGCCCGTACCCGCACATGGACACCCTGTTCTCGTACACGGTGCGGTACATGCCTGGCACGTCCATGTCCGCGACCCTGTCCAGAACCATGCCGTCGAGACGGGACGCCTCCTCCTTCAGGATGTAGTGGGACATGTCCGTGGACGCTATGACGATGGCGTCGCGGCCGGCGCAGGCCTCCCGCAGGGCGTCCGCCAGCTCCGCCGCAGACCGGGGCGACTGGTCCCCCATGGTGATGGCGACGATGGACGGGTCCGGGTCGATGTACTGTATGAACGGCAGCTGCACCTCGACCGCGTGCTCCCTGGCATGGGCCCGGGGGCTGTCGGGGAACCTCTCGGCCAGCTTAGAGCAGACCTCCCTGTCGCTCCTGCATACGCCCAGAGGGGTCATGAAATCGTCCGAGCACAGGACCGTCCTGCCCATGGCGGTGCCGTAGTGGTCCGGACCGACAACCACGTACAGGTCCGGGAGCCCGTCCTCGGCTATGGCGCGGTAGGTGCGGGCGGCGGTCATCCCCGAGCACACGTAACCGGCGTGGGGCGCCATGGCCGACACGATCCTCCTAGAACCGTCGACGTCACCGGGCCTGCCCGGTCCGAGCGGATGGTCGAAGCACCACTCGATCATGTCACGAAGATCTTCGGCATCCCCGGGGTAGAAGCGTCCCGCCACTGCAGGTGGTCTCATGAGAAGGGGGTAAGGGGTTTGGGAAGAAGTTTGTTTGTACTGTTATCAGACCAGCTTGGCCTCGAAGTCCTCGATCTCCATGTTGAAGTCGTTGGGGTCCTTGAGGTCTCCCCTCTCGAAGAGCACCTGCCTGGACAGGAGCCAGTAGATGCAGGCCAGGGCGCGCCTTCCCTTGTTGTTGGTGGGGATGACGAGGTCGACGTTGCGGGTCTCGTTGTTGGCGTCGCACATGGCGATGATCGGGATTCCCAGGTTCAGGGCCTCGTTGAGGGCCTGCTTGTCGGCGGCGGGATCGGTGATGACGATGATCTCGGGCTCGATGAACGCGGGGTTGGTGGGGTTGGTCAGGGTTCCGGGGACGAAACGTCCGGCGAAGGCGGGGGCTCCGATAGCCTTGGAGAACTCCCTGGCGGGCTTCTGTCCGTACTGCCTGGCGGAGACCACGAGGATCCTCTTGGGGTCGTAGCGGCTCAGGAAGGAGGCGGCGGCCCTGATCCTCTCGTCGGTCTTCTTGACGTCGAGAACGTACAGTCCGTCCTGCCTGACCTTGTAGATGAAGTCCTTCATGTCGGCGGACTTCTGCTGGGTACCGATGTGCACTCCAGAGGTCAGGTAGATGTCTTCTGCGACCAGAAGGTCGCCGTTGTTCACAGGTTGGATTTCCTCGTCGGTCATCTGAAAGTCTCCTTTAGTTTCTTACGACAGTGATAGGAATGAGATCCTTGTCAAACTCCAGCATGGCGATGTCGATGGGGTCCAGCATGTCCTCGGGATAGTCCACGAGCACGGGGGCTCCATAAGAGATCTGCAGCGCCCTGGCGCCGATGATCCTTGCCTTCTCGAATCTTGTGTACTTCATATGGGTCACCATACGGGATGCCCGCCCCATTAGGGATGGTGCATATAAACCTATCCCTACCTGTTAGTAGGAATAACTAATAACGCTCGCGCGTAATAAAGGAGAGTCGGCTCCCGACAAGTGTTTTCAACCAGTACGGCATCCCAGCGAACATGGCAGAGGAGCTAGCAGTCTGCGCCGCGGCATACTTCCGCAGCATCGGAAAGGACGTCACCACACCCGAGGAGTTCGTGATGGGCACCTCGCTGGAGCTGAAATGGATGTCCCCCTCCGACTCGAAGCTCCTGCTGGCCGCCATGACCGGGGCGGGGATCGTCTCGCAGAAGGACGGCTATGTCCGCCCGGCGACTGACCTGGGCGCCATCGACGTCCCGCTGGCATACCGCCCGCCGAAGGACCTGGTGGAGTCCCTCCACGCAAAGAGCCAGACATCCGAAAAACAGGCTCCCCCTAAGGCCGCCGACGCCCCCGCCGACGTGTTCCCCATGCTCATGGAGAAGGCCGTGGAGTCGGGGATGCAGCGCAGGGACTTCATCCAGAACTGCAACAGGATACAGAAGAGGTTGGACATCGAGATAGGGGTCGCGGCCCTCATCGTCCTTAGGGACGCGGGGACTGATGTGACACCCTACCTCGACGCCGTTTACGATTCGGTCAGGGCGAGCTGAGCTCACTCCTTCCTGATGAAGTTGGCCAGGGTCATCTTGTCGGACCTGGACCCGCCGACGGTCGTCCCGGACTGGACGGTCTCCATCAGCTTGATGTCGAGGGCCTTCTCGATCTTCTTGATGAGCTTGTCATCGGGGATCTGGTTGTTGGCCTCGACCTTCGCGAGCAGTCCCTTCTTCTCCTGGATGGAGGCGGCGAACTGCTCGAGGTCCATTCCCTTCGCCTCGCGGGCGGCCCTGATGGCGCCGCCGTAGTCGTCGATGAGCTCGACGGAGGTGGTGCCGGCGTAGATGTCCTTGGACTTCATCCTCCTCTCGCGCCTCTCCAGCCTCTGGTCGATGACCGTCTGGCTGACGGGGGCTCCTCCGGAGGACTGCGCCCTGTAGTCCTCCCCGAACTTGGCGCATCCGGGACAGACGTTGAGCTTGGTACCCTCGACGATGACCGCACGTGTCTGCGGAACGTCCTTGCCGCACATCTCGCAAATCATGGACCTCCGATACCCGCGCCCTTATTTAATTCTGGTACCGGGCACGCGCGGTGTTACCAAACGGTTTTAATGTACGTGCTCGTTGCCCCGGGGGAGGACACATGACGGATATGAACGACGAGGTCGCCGAGCTGAAGGCGAAGATTGTCACACTCGAGGAGAGGAACGTCAGGCTCATGGAGGACCTCCAGAACGCCGAGACCGAGAAGCGCTACTCCGAGAGCGAGCTCTTCAGGCTGCAGAAGGACATCTCCAGACTCAGGAACGAGCTCGAGAGGCTCAAGAGCCCCCCGCTCATCATCGGAGCCGTCAAGGACGTGCTGCCCAACAACCGCGTCGTCGTCAAGAGCTCCACCGGACCCGATTTCGTGGTCTCCGTGTCGGAGTACGTGCCCGAGGCGGACCTGGTCCCCGGATGCAGGGTGTCCCTCAACAAGCAGACCCTGTCCGTCATGGACGTTCTGCCCGCCCCCATCGACCCCGTGGTCTCGGGAGCGGAGATCATCGACAAGCCCGACGTCACCTACGACGACATCGGAGGCCTGAAGCAGCAGATGCTGGAGCTCCGCGAGGCCGTCGAGGACCCGCTGCTGAGACCCGAGCTCTACGCCAAGGTCGGTATCGAACCTCCCAAGGGAGTCCTCCTCGTGGGTCCGCCCGGAACCGGCAAGACCCTCATGGCCAAGGCAGTCGCTAACGCGACCCAAGCCACATTCATCAGGCTCGTCGGGTCCGAACTGGTCCAGAAGTACATCGGAGAGGGCGCCAGGCTCGTTCGCGAGCTCTTCCAGCTCGCCAAGGAGAAGGCTCCCAGCATCATCTTCATAGACGAGCTCGACTCCGTCGGCGCCAGGAGACTGGACGTAGCCACGTCCGGGGACAGGGAGGTCCAGAGGACCCTCATGCAGCTCCTGGCCGAGCTGGACGGGTTCACGCCCACCAGCGACGTCAAGATCATCGGAGCCACCAACAGGCCCGACATCCTGGACGACGCCCTCCTCAGGCCCGGCAGGTTCGACAGGATCATCGACGTGGGACTGCCCGACGTGGACGGCAGGAAGCAGATCTTCGAGATCCACCTGGCCCACATGAACGTCGACAAGAAGATCTCCGCGAAGACGCTCGCCGAGATCACCGACGGCGTGTCCGGAGCCGAGATCAAGAGCATCTGCACCGAGGCGGGAATGCTCGCGATCAGGAACGACCGCGACCACATCACCGAGAAGGACTTCCTCAACGCGAAGGACAAGGTCCTCGAGGCCGGAAGGAACAAGGCTAAGCCCGCACCGGCCTACATGTTCGGATAAACATTCAAAAAAAATAAGAGGGGACGGACGGGGAGATGTCCCGTCCGTCCCCGTTCTTTTCTACGGGAGTCTCACTCCCTCTCGTTATCCTCCCCGCCGAAGAACGTGAGCTGGGAGGCGGCGTAGATCTCCTCCAGGCCGATGAAGTCCTGCGCGGAGACCGCCCTTATCTCGCCGAAGACGCCTGTGTTCTCCATCGCCTTGAACAGCTCCATGCCCACGACGGTCTGGGGGATGGCGTCGGAGTCCAGGAGATCGCCGTAGAGCACGTCCGGCACGGAGTACCAGTCAAGCATCCTCTGCTCGTCGTCCTCGGAGAGGGCGTCGCACTTGGACAGCAGGTTCAGCATCGGGAGCTGGAGCCTGAACTGCACCAGGGCGCCGAGCGTCATGGCGGAGATGAACCCGTTGGGCGTCCTGCACAGGGACGGGTCGGACAGGTAGACGACCATGGAGTCCTCCCTCCCGAACGCCTTGACCGTGACCTCCGAGGACTCCCTGAAGGCGAAGAGCTCCAGCTGGCCCGGGGTGTCGATCAGGGCGTAGTCGGTCTTGTACGTGTTCACGACCTCCATCATCTTGCCGATGTTCACGGCCATCAGGTCGGCCGCCACGATCTGGGCGCCGTTGGGTCCCAGGGAGTACTCCTGCATGACCTCGTCCAGTGAGATCCACTCGCGGATGTCCACGTCGGGCTCGTAGGGCAGTGTGTCCGCACCCGGATCCATGTTCACGATGATGGAGTCCACAGCGGCGTCGTCCATCCACTCCCTGTACGCTCCGACCAGTGTGCTCTTCCCGCTGCCAGCGGTCCCGACAAAGAACAGGTTCTTCACTTAATCCACGCTCCGTGGCATGAGCCACACACCCCAAGGGACGAAATCAATATAAAAATTGGACTTCTACACACCCTCCATGAATGTGAGTTATCGCCACCCCGGGCCGTTCGCGGTCGTCGGGCTCATCGCGGCGTTCGTGTTCGCTCTCGTCCTCGTGATCGCGAGCAACGGCGACCCCGCCTGGGTCTACGGGGAGAACACACTTGTCGATCTGGGCAACTCCAGCGTCCAGATCACAGCCGACGTCTTCAACTACGGCTGCATGGTCGTCGGCCTCCTGACCTTCGTCTTCGGAATCGGAAAATCCCTGTGCGAGACCGGATGCAACCGCGCCAGCGGGTGCCTCGCCGCCATCGCCGGAATCTTCCTCATCGCCCTCGGATACCTCGGACCCGAATTCGGCAACGAGAACACCGAGACCACGATCACCGTCCTGATCTTCCTCTTCATGTTCATCGCCATGGTGGTCTCCGCCATCGGTGACTCCAGGGACGGATACAGGCTCAACTCCGCACTGTCCGTCATCCTGCTCCTCGTCATCATGGGGAGCATGGTCGGTGGGAACGCTGCCATGATCGGCGTCGTGTTCCTCGCCTGCGCCATCGTCTGGATGATCGGCGTCAGCGTCAAGATGATCTTCGCCATGAGGAAGTGCTAAACGGGAGGAAATGAAATGACCGCAACCCCCAAGAAAATGGTATTCGGAGCGGCACTGGGCCTCATCGGAGGTATCATCGCCATCGCGGCGATGGCCGCCTCCTGGAACGGCACAGTGGACTCCATGTACGACGTCGGCCTCAACATGCTCATCGCGTGCATGTTCTTCGCCGTCGCAGGATCCTTCAGCAGATTCACCCCCGTCGAGGGGCGCACCATCCTGGTCCTCGCAGCCGTCTGCGAGGCCGTTGTCCTCCTGGGCATCTTCTACAGCGCCTTCGACTTCGTCCTGTACCTGGTCCTGGCCGTCATCGGAGCCGTCAACATCCTGTTCGCCGCCTGCCCCACGGTAACATCCTGGGTCGACACCAACAGGATCTGATCTTCAAACCGGCCCCTTCGGGGGCCGTCCCTTCCCTTTCTCTACAATCTGGAACGATACCTACCCTGTTCTCGGTACGTTTAAATCGGCGCAAACGTTCTCCCCGCCCATGGATGAGAAGTACTCCTTTGCACTCAGGAAACTCGCCCTGCTGGGGGCGATGGACGACTACATCGCCATATCCTCCAGAGAGCTCGGCGAAGCCCTCGAGATGAGTCAGCAGTCCGCGTCCAAGAGGATCCTGGAGCTGCTGGACGAGAAGTACATCGTCCGCGACCTGGGAGCCCGCAGGCAGCGCATCAAGCTCACCCAGAAGGGCATCGACGACCTGAAGAAGGAGTACAACGAGTACCGCAGGATCTTCGAGCTCACCGACCACATCACCATCCACGGGAACGTCGTGTCCGGGATGGGCGAGGGCGGGTACTACATCTGCCAGGACGGTTACAAGGCCCAGTTCCAGTCCAAGCTGGGATTCACACCGTTCGAGGGGACCCTCAACATCCAGGTGGACCCGGAGGACGTCGGGAAGCTGGACGTGGTCCGCAGCACCGCGGGCATCATGATCAGCGGGTTCTCCAACGACGGCAGGAGCTTCGGGGACGTCATCGCCTACAAGGCCAAGATCCGCAACATCGACTGCGCCATCGTGGTCCCGGAGAGGTCCCACTACGTCGACACCATCGAGATCATCTGCCAGTACCACCTCAGGAGGACCCTGAGCCTGGAGGACGGCGACCACATCGACGTGAAGGTCAACATCTGATCGTCGCATAACCGGACAGCATCCGGGAACTACGTCACATCCAGTTATTGGAAGAACAGCGATAAGCCCGCTCCCCGGTTCCCCGGGGAGGGGATTTTGAATCAGTTTGTGAGGCTGGAGATCACCGAGCGGAAGATGACCTTCCCGTCACCCTCCTCGTCGGTGTAGCCCCTGGTCCAGTCGGGATGCGTGAACCTGGTAATCACACGCTCCGGATGGGGCATCATGCCCAGGACATTTCCCGCAGGGTTGCATATGCCCGCGATGTCCGAGGGGGACCCGTTGGGGTTCCAGGGGTAGACGGCGTCCGACCCGTCGGGGCAGACGTACCTGAACACGACCTGGTCGTTGTCCTCCAGCTTCTGGACGAAGTCGAGGTCCATGCTCATCAGCTTGCCCTCCGCGTGGGCGGACGGGATCATGAGCATCCTCTTCTCCGGGATCTCGCTGGTGAACATGCACTTGCCGCGGTTGTCGTTGCGGAGAACGGTGGGGCGGCACTCGAACCTCCCCGAGTCGTTGGTGTACAGGGCGGCGGTGGGCTGCTCCGTCATCGTCTCCTCGATCGCGGGGAGGAGTCCCATCTCCACCAGGATCTGGAACCCGTTGCACACACCCAGCACGGGCTTCTCGGCCTCCACGAACCTGCGGACCTCGGTACCTATGGCGGCCTTGATCCTGGCTGCGAAGATCGCACCTGCGCGCACGTAGTCTCCGGCGGAGAACCCTCCGGGGAAGGCGAGTATGTCGTAGTCCTCCAGGTCGCGGCACATGTCGGCGGGGGCCTGCTTTATCAGCTGCTTGAGGTGGACCTCCTCAGCCTGGGCGCCCACGGACCTGAACGCCATGGCCATCTCGTCCTCGCAGTTCGTACCCTCGATCCTGATGACGCACACCTTCACGTCTTCCGGCTTCATTCCGCAGCACCTCCCATGATGTTCCAGATGGGGTCGTTCCATGCACGCCTCATCTCCTCCAGCGGCACGAAGGTGCCGTTGTCCTTGATCCTCAGGCCGTCGCCCTTGGTGATGCCCAGCAGGACGGCGTCGTCTCCCATGATCTCCGTGAACCTGGTGACGTCCATGCCGTCGACCTCGACGATCCAGCGGCTGTTGCTCTCGGAGTACAGCTTCCTCCTGAGGTCCATGCCGTCGATGCCCTCCAGGGTGATCTCGGCCCCGACGTGGCCGGATATGCACATCTCGGCCACGGCCACGGCGATCCCGCCGTCGGAACAGTCGTGGCAGCTCAGGACGATGCCCTCGTCCATGGCCTGCAGGAGCTCGTCCATGTACCTCTTGAGCGCGGGGATGTCCACTCCCGGGACCGCCCCCTGCTCCCCGCCGAACTTCCTGAACAGCAGGGACATGCCCATCTCGTCGCGGGTCTTCCCGACCACGAAGATGCAGCTGCCGAACTTCTTGAAGTCGGCTGTCACCGCCTTCCTGACGTCGTCGATCAGCCCGCATCCCAGGATCATGGGTGTGGGCAGGATGTGGTGCCCTCCGGGGGCCTCGTTGTACAGGCTCACGTTTCCGGAGGGGATCGGGATGTTCAGCTCCCTGGCGATCTCGCCGAGGCCCCTGACGGCCTCCCTGAACTCGCCCAGCCTCTCGGGCTTCTCCGGGTTACCGAAGTTCAGGCAGTCCGTGAACGCGTTGGGCCTGGCGCCCACGGCGACCAGGTTCCTGCAGGTCTCGTCGATGCACGCCATGCCGCCCTTGTAGGGGTCGCCCTCGGTGAACCAGGGGTTGCAGCCGATGGCGGCGGCGAGGCCCTTCATCCTGCCGGGTACGGGCATGAGCACCGACGCGTCCCCGGGACCGGTCTCGTTCATCGGACCGACCATAGGGTGGATGACTGTGGACGCCCTGACCTCGTGGTCGTACTGCCTGATGGCCCACTCCTTGGACGCCACGTTGGGGTCGGACAGGAGCTTCAGGATGACCTCCCTGTCGTCGGGCAGCTCGGGGAACCTCTCCCTCTCCTTGGTGTACACGTCGGGGAGGGCGTAGGGCCTGTTGTAGACCGGTCCGCCGGTCAGGAACTCCAGGTCCATGTCGAATATCATCTCGCCGTTCCAGAACAGGCGGGTGCGCTTCTCGCTGGTGGTCCTGGCGATGGGCGTGGCCAGCACATCCCACATCTCGAATATCTCCAGCACCTTCTCCACGTTCTCGGGCTTGCAGGTGCACATCATGCGCTCCTGGGACTCGGACACCCATATCTCCCAGGGTGCGAGTCCGGGCTCCTTCAGCGGGACGTTCTCGAGGTCGACGTCTGCTCCGCATCCGGCGTCCAGGGCCATCTCGCCCACGACGCAGCTGAGTCCGCCGCCTCCCAGGTCCTTCATCCCGGTGATGAGGTGCCTGGCGTTGACCTCGAAGCAGGCGTGCATGACGGGCTCCTTGGTGATCGGGTCGCCCAGCTGGACGGCTCCCCTGGAGTCCTCGTCGGAGGTCGCCGTGAGGTCCGCGGAGGCGAAGTTCACCCCGTGGATGCCGTCGCGACCGGTGCGCCCGCCGATGAGGATCATGACCTCGCCGGGGCCCCCGGCGTAGTTCCTGGCCAGGTCGGCGCGCTTCACGATGCCGAGGCAGGCCACGTTGACCAGGCAGTTGCCGGTGTACTTCTCGTCGAAGAAGAACCCGCCCGTGATCGTGGGTATGCCCACGCGGTTGCCGTAGTCCCTGATGCCGGACACGACCCCGTTGACCAGGTACCTGGGATGCTTCACGCCCGGGGGGAGGTCCCCCTTCCTGTCGATGGGGCCGAAGCACAGGGGGTCGGCCAGTCCGATGGGCTGCGCGCCCATGCAGACCACGTCCCTCAGGATGCCGCCGATGCCTGTCGCGGCGCCGCCGTACGGCTCGATCGCGGAGGGATGGTTGTGGCTCTCGATCCTCAGGGCGTAGCCGTAGTCGTCGTCGAACACCATGACGCCGGCGTCGCCCCTGGAGAGGATGTCGTCCCTGTCCAGCCCGAACACGAACTCCTTCAGGATGGGCTTGGAGCTCTTGTAGCAGCAGTGCTCGCTCCACGCCTGCCCCAGGGCCTGCAGCTCCACGTCGGTGGGGTTCCTGCCCTCGGCCTTGAAGTAGTCTCTGATCCTCTTCATCTCGTCGAGGGACAGCCCGAGGCTCATGTCCTTCGAGACGGATTCCAGGACGTCGTCCGAGGCCGACAGGATGTCCACGTCGTACAGCTCGAACGGAACGTCGCGTTTGATCATCGGTCCGGCCATCGTATCATCTCACGGTGACGCGGTAGTTCTGGATCACGGGGTTGGCCAGAAGCTTCCTGCACATCTCCTCCGCCTCGGCCTGGGCCTTGTCGGCGGGAGCGTCAAGCTCCACCTCGAAGAGTTTCACGGTCTTGACCCCGGAGATCCCCTGGAAGCCAAGGGACTGGAGGGTCTTCATGGTGTTCTTGCCCTCGGGGTCCGCGACCCCCTTCTTGAGCTCGATTCTGATCTCGACGATCGTCATGTTGAAGCCATGGTTCCCCTCTCTTATTAATCCTGCGCGCGGGTACGCGCGTGTGCTTTATGATGTGCCAGACCAATACGGCGGACGATGACAGACTCCATCGTCCTCAGGGTCGCCATGGCCCAGAGGCAGTCGGAGGCCGGATACGGCCGCGCGCGCATAGACACGGAGTCCCGCAGGCAGCTGGGACTGGACATCGGCGACACCATAGAGATAGTCGGCAAGAGGCCGGTGGTCGCCAAGGTCTTCAAGTGCGACCCGGAGGACGAGGGGAAGGGCATGATCTTCATAGACGGCCTCACCAGGACCAGCGCCGGGGTCAGCGTCGACGAGAACGTGACCGTCAGGAAGTGCGAGCCCCTCATGGCGGAGCAGGTGGTCCTGGCCCCCAACATCCCGGACGGGAAGAAGATCAGGTTCGAGAAGGGCATCGAGGACATCTTCCTCAGGGGGCTCCTGGCGAGGCCCCTGGTGGCAGGCATAGACATCATCGTCCCCAATATCGCGCTCATGGGGAACAGGTCCACGTTCACGGTGGTCTCCACCGTCCCGTCCGGCCCGGTGCTCGTGACCAGCGGGACGCAGATCGTGGTGAAGGACTCTCCGAAGAAACAGAAGGTCAAGGGGACCTCCGGACAGCAGATCACCTACGACGACGTCGGGGGCCTGGACGAGGAGCTGAGGCGCATCAGGGAGATGGTCGAGCTCCCGCTGAAACACCCGGAGCTGTTCGACAGGCTCGGCATCGGCGCGCCCCGGGGCGTGCTGCTCTACGGCCCGCCGGGCACCGGCAAGACGCTGATAGCCGAGGCGGTGGCCAACGAGTCCGGGGCCACACTGTACTCGGTGCGGGGACCCGAGATCATGGGCCAGTACTACGGCCAGAGCGAGGAGAGGCTCAGGGACATCTTCAAGGAGGCCTCCGAGAACACCCCCAGCATCGTCTTCCTGGACGAGATCGACTCCATCGCCCCCAACCGCGACTCGGTCTACGGCGAGGTGGAGAGGAGGGTCGTGGCGCAGCTGCTGACCCTCATGGACGGCCTGGGCGACAGGGGCAACGTCATAGTCATCGGGGCCACCAACAGGGAGGACTCCATAGACCCGGCGCTCAGGAGACCGGGGAGGTTCGACAGGGAGATCGAGATCGGCGTGCCCGGCAGGAAGGCCAGGACAGACATCCTCAGCGTCCACATGAGGGACATGCCCCTCACCGACGACGTGGATGTGGACGCCCTGGCCGGCATGACCCAGGGCTTCGTGGGCGCTGACCTGGCGGCGCTGTGCAGGGAGGCGGCCATGCGCTGCCTGAGCTCCCGCATGAGCGCCCTGGACCTGGACAAGCCCGTGCCTTCGCAGGTCCTGGAGGGGATGAGGGTGTCCATGGACGACTTCCACCAGGCCCTCAACGACGTGGAGCCCAGCGGCATGAGGGAGGTCCTGGTGGAGATCCCGAAGGTCACATGGGACGACGTGGGCGGCATGGACGACGTCCGCAGGGAGATCGAGGAGATCTTCGTGCCCGAGGAGGGCAACAGGGCGTACGACAGGCTGGGGATCGAGCCCGGCCGCGGCATACTCCTCTACGGTCCGCCTGGCACCGGCAAGACCCTGATAGCCAAGGCCATAGCCAACGAGTCGGGCACCAACTTCATCTCCGTGAACGGGCCGGAGGTCGCCAGCAAGTGGATGGGCGAGAGCGAGCGCGCCATCCGCCAGATCTTCAAGAGGGCCAAGCAGATGGCCCCGTGCATCATATTCTTCGACGAGATAGACTCCATGGCGCCGATACGCGGCATGGGGGACGGCTCCGCCTGGGAGAGGGTCGTGGCTCAGCTGCTGACCTCCATGGACGGGGTCGAGAGCATGAAGAACGTGACCGTCATGGCGGCGACCAACCGCCCGGACATGATAGACCCGGCCCTGCTGAGGCCCGGGAGGTTCGACAGACTGGTCCTCGTGGGGAAGCCCGACGGGGAGGCCCGCCTCAAGATACTGAGGGTCCACACCAGGAGGATGCCCCTGGACGGGGTGGACCTGAGCTGGCTGGCCGCGTCCACCGACGGGTACGTGGGGGCGGACCTGGCGGCGCTGTGCAGGGAGGCCGCGCTCTGCGCCTACCGCGAGGACAGGGACGCTGAGCGCGTCACGACCGAGCACTTCGTGAAGGCACTGGAGAGGGTGGCCCCGTCCGTGGACCAGACCACCTTCGACAGCTATCAGAAGATGGGGCGCGACATCAAGAAGCGCCGCACCGGGTGGGACACCGTCCCGTTCTACGGCTGATCAGTGCCTGCCGCAGGTGCACTCGTGGTCGCCCTCGCCGTGATGGTTGCAGGTCACCGCCGAGCTCGTGTCCAGGGTGCCATCCGCGAAGCTCCTCACCACCGCGTCCGCATCGCCCTCGTTGCCGGAGCAGACCCTTATTCCGGAGGCTTCGAGACCCTGCCTGGCACCGGCTCCGAGGCCGCCGCAGATCAGGACCGAGACGCCGAGGTTCCTCAGGACGCCGACAAGTTCGCCGTGGCCCCTGCCCTCGTTGCCCACGACCTCGGAGGACACCACCCTGCCGTCCTCGATCTCGTAGACCTTGAACTGCTGGGTCCTGCCGAAGTGCTGGAAGATCTCACCGTTCTCGTATGTGACTGCTACCTTCATCGTCTCATCTCTGCGCTTTTCCATGACAACCGTGCATCCAGGGCATCTCCCGCCGCCGGCGCGGGGGCAGCCGCTCCGGCACTTGTCCGCCGGACACCTCCCGCGCCTGACGGCGGTGCACCCCTCCAGATCCGGATCGCAGGGTCCGCGCTCCCATCCGGACATTGTCTGGAGGAAGTCTGCGAGCTCCCGGATGGCGTCCCTGTCGACGGAGAAGTGGGTGAAGTACCCGTGCCTCTCCGAGGTCACGAGGCCCGCCTCGCGGAGGACCCTCATGTGCTGGGACACTGCGGCGTCTGAGATCCCGAGCCTTCTGGCGATCGCACCGGCGCATATGTCGTGGTTCAGCAGTATGGTGACTATCCTGAACCTGGTCTCGTCGGAGATGGCCTTCAGGGTCTCTGTGGGGTCGCCCATGTTCGCACCTTTGTTTAAGCAATCACTTAAACAGAATCCCGGTATATAAACGGTCCTGCCATGGATGTAGAATGACGGTCAGAGGTCCTTCGCCACGTAGGGCAGGTCGTAGTCGAACCCCAGGGACCTGTAGTATCCCCTGACGCCGACCCCGCTGGTCACGCGGATCCTGCTGCGCCCGGACTCCCTGGCTATGCGTTCGGCCTCCGCCACCAGCTCCCTGCCGAAGCCCCTGTGCTGCCAGTCCTCGCCCTCGTCCCCTATTGAGGCGACCTTGCCGAACACCTTCAGCTCCCTGATGGTCGCTGCCGGGTCCGAGTCCAGCCTGAGCCTCACATACCCGACGATCGAGTCCTCGTACTCCAGCGCTATGAAGTGCTCCGTGCCCCCGCAGGATTCGTAGACGGTGTCCTTCATCACGACCTTCGACGGGTCCTCCAGCACGGTGCCCGTGTGCCCGACTTCCCTGCAGCGGATGCACCTGCACCTCATGCCGTGCTCCGACATGTAGTCCGCCACCAGCTGGCGGATGTTGCTCTTGCGGATCCCCGCGGAGATCTCCGTAACCGGGATGTCCCTCTGTATGCGCTGTATGCGGACGTACTCGGGAACGGTCTCCTTCATATGTGCCAGCAGCTCCGTGGCCGTGTCCTCAAGGTAGGGCCGGTACTCGCCGTCGCGCCACATGTCGTACAGCTTGGTGCCGGCGACGACCAGGACCGGGTAGAACTTCAGCATGTCCGGCCTGTAGTCCGGATCGTCGAAGACCTTCCTGAAGCAGCGGAGGTCGTTCTCCGGCGAGGACCCCGGCAGCCCGGGCATGATGTGGTAGCAGACCTTGAGACCGTGCTCCTTGCACTCCCTGGTGCACCTGCGGACCTCGGCCGTCCCGTGGCCCCTGTCCACCCCGGCCAGCACCTCGTCGTCCAGGATCTGGACGCCCAGCTCCACCCTGGTGGCCCCGAATGCCATCGCCCTCTCGATCTGCTCCGACGTGAACACGTCCGGACGGGTCTCGACGGTAAGCCCCACGCACCTGTGCTCCGAGGTCTCGTTGAGCCTCTGGGCCTCCTCCAGAGTCTCGGAGTCGACGCCGTTCAGGGCGTCGAAGCACCTGCGAACGAACCACTCCTGGTACTCCGGCTCGCGGCTGGTGAACGTCCCGCCCATGATTATGAGGTCGATCTTGTCCGTCTTGTGGCCGATCTCGGTGAGCTGCGTGACCCTGTCGGTCACCTGCATCCAAGGGTCGAACCTGTTCCTGCCGGCCCTCCTGGCCGCCGGCTCCTTGCCGGTGTACGACTGAGGGGAGTCGTTCTGGACGCCCCCTGGGCAGAATGAGCAGCGCCCGTGGGGACAGTCGTGTGGAGAGGTCATGACGGCGACCACCGCCACCCCGCTGATGGTGCGGGTGGGCTTCTTGACAAGGAACGGCGTGAGGAGCCTCCTGTCGTCCGGCTCCACGTTGGCCAGGATGTCGGAGTTCGGGGGGACGTCCCCGAAGCCGTAGGCCTTGCACAGCTTCAGCTTGAGGTTCTGCAGCTGGTCGCGGTCGGTGACCCTGCCGGTCTTGACCGCGTCTATGATCTCGCGGGAGAACCTGACTATGTCGGGCTCATCCGTAGAAGACGCTGCCGGCATCGGACTTCTTCTCCGCCTTCTCGGGGGCAGCCTCGAGCTGGTCCATGCAGACTATCGAGGATGCGGCGATGTACCTCAGGGTCCCGTCGACGTCGAAGACCATGGCGGTCTCCGTGCCTATGGCGGACAGCCCCTTGTATACGCCTTCGAACTCCCTGCACTCGTCGCGGGAGTACCTCCAGGAAACACCGAACCTCGCGCCGGGCGCGACCGTGTACTCGTTCTCCACTGAAATCACCTCTTCTGCGCAAGCTCCTGGAAATGGACGATGGTCTTGCGGTAGTTCTCCATGGCCATGTTCACGTTGGCCTCGGTGAAGCTCCAGGCCTTGGCGAGGTCGCCGAACCTTATGCGGTACCCCTTGCGGACCTGGCCGTCGTACTCGACGTCCATGGCCTCCAGGAGATCCATCGACTTGAGCTTGTTGATGTGCCTGTAGATGGTGGGCTTGGTGGTCCCGAGGAGGGCTGCAAGCTCCTCGACGGTCCATGCCTTGGAGGGGTGGGCCATCAGATGATCCATGAACAGACGGTAGGGCACGCTGTCCCTGACGGTTATCGCGCCAGTCTTCGGGTCGTACCCTTTGGGCAGGTAGCCGATCTGCACCAGAAGCGTCTCCGCCACGACGTTGACATCGTCGACCCCGGTCATCGGGGTGTTGCTTACGACCTGCAGTTCGAACAACCTACCAGCCTCGGGTGTTCACTGTTAAGCTGATATATTAACTTTGTATCGGTTTGACATTTACCGATGGAGTCTCAGACCATGTCCTTGAGCCTGTCTATGGCCAGCAGCACGCTGGTGGTGGGGATGACACGGGACACCGGGATCGACAGGATCTTCTCGATGGTGGGCGCGACTATCGGGGCGCACACCACGGCCAGGGCACCGTCGCGCTCGGCGCGGACGGCGGCGATGATCGCGTCCTCGACCGTGGAGACGGGATACTCCCTCACGTTGACGGTCAACCCGTCCATGTCGATGGACTTGGGGAGGTTCTCGAGGACGGCGGTGAAAGCTATGACGCCGATGAAATGGGAGTCCTCCGGCTCCATCAGGACCTTCAGCGACTTGATGACCTGGCGCACCGTGCGCAGGTTCGGCTCGCGCTTGTCCTCCAGGATCTTGTACATCGTGCTCTGGGAAATCCCAGAGAGCTGGCAGAACTCGTTGAGGGACATGTTGAGTTCGTCGTCGAGTATGCTGCGGAACGCCTTTTGGAACCCACCGTCCTCCCTGAGCATTCCGGATATGAGGTCTGCTACCGTCATCTCTCTCCCTTCACATAGTTCGCGGCGTTCGTCCCCGCGACGCAGCCCTGCCCCACGGCCTTGGCGACCTGCCACGGCCTGCCGGTTACGTCCCCGCAGGCGAAAACGCCGGGGACCCCGGTGGCGCAGTCCGCCCCCACCTTGATGGTGTCGTCCATCTCCGGCATCACGTCCAGGTCCATGGCGATGTCCGCCGCGGACTTCGCGCCAAGCTCGATGAACACGCCGTCGGTCGGTATGGCCGTGCCGTCCTCCAGCTCCAGCGCCTCCACCTTGGCATCCCCCAGGATCGCCTTCGGCTTGGACCCGTAGAACCTCACCCCTGCGGCCTCGGCCTTGGACACCAGCACCGGGTTCGCCTGCATGTCCCATGCGACCCAGGACGTCTCCGACGCGTATCCGGTCATCATCTCCGCCGAGACGGCGGCCTCGGACTCGTTGCCGACTATGACCGCCCTGCGGCCCTTGTAGAAGTTGCAGTCGCAGACCGCGCAGTAGCTGACGCCCTTCCCGAAGAGCTCCTTCTCCCCGGGGATGCCCAGCTTCCGCCTGGAGATGCCGGTGGCTATGACCACCGCCTTCGAGACGACCTCCGTGCCGTCCTCCAGGACGAACCGGAACGAGTCCCCCGCCCTGGCGGATGATATGACGTTCTGGCCGAGGAAAACGGCACCGGTGGACTCCGCCTGGGAGATCCCCTCCGCTATGAGACGGTCCCCCGAGACCCTGCCGGTCCCGAAGTAGTTGTCCATCTCCGTGCCGGCGGCCGCGCTGGCGGCGGGCTTCCCGGCCACGGCCACGGAGACCTTGCGCCTCGAGGCGTGGATGGCGGCCTGTATCCCGGCCGGCCCGGACCCGATGATGAGGATATCCGCGTCCATCAGAGGGTGCTCACGTACTGGAGGATGTCCTCCTTGGGCCTCAGTCCGACCAGCGCGTCGACCAGCACCTTGTCCTTGAACACGAGGAGGGTGGGGATGGCGTTGATGTTGAACCTGATGGCGATGGCCTGGTTCTCGTCGGTGTTGAGCTTGGCCACTCCGGCCTTTCCGTCGAGATCGGCGGCGACCTCCTCGATGATGGGTCCCATGCGCCTGCAGGGTCCGCACCAGGGGGCCCAGCAGTCGATGATGGCGATGTGGTTGGACTCCACGAAGGAGTCGAAGTTGGACTCGTTCAGTTCGGTGACCATGTTTATCGGACACTCCGTATCGTTTTCGACTTTAAGAATGGATAAGGTAAGGCGTTTGTCCGCTTCAGACGAGGTCGAACCGCCTCGCGAGGGGCAGGTCCGGGTACTGGCCTATGCGGTCGGGGATCACGTCGAGGTCCTCGCCGTAGAGCTCGGAGAGCTCGGCGTGAAGCGCGTCTATCCTGTCGGCGCCGCGCTCCGCACCCTTGTTCCTGAGCTTGTCCGAGGAGTGGTCGTGCTTCACCACCCTGTTGTCGCTGACCATGTTGTCCGCGTGGGCGACGATCTTCTCCTCCAGCGTGCGGGGCATGTAGTCCGCCGGCGGCAGACCCAGCTCCTCCACGTCCTGCTCGTCGAGCCCGGCCCCGGTGTGCTTGCGGACGATGTCCACGATCTCCTTCGGGAGCCCGTGGGCCTGCACGATCTGCGACCCGATGTACGCGTGCATTATCGAGTGGTCGACGGAACGGCCGATGTCATGGAGCAACGCACCCGCGGTCACGAGCCTGTGGTCCGCTCCCCTGATGCGGGACACCATCTCCTCGGCCACCGCGTTGACGGTGCAGCAGTGTATGATGACCCTGCGCTTGCATCCGGCCTCGATGAGGAGCTCGACGCACTCGACGTCACTGGGTATGCTCGACAACCGTCTTCCCCCTCTCGTTGGGAACGACCTCAAGCTCCCCTCCGCGGTCGGCGTAGAGGGCCTTCCCCTCGGTGAACCTGTCCAGGAATATCGCCAGCGCGGCTATCTCGGAGTGCGGCTGGTTGCCCACGGAGACGTTGAAGTCGGCGCGCTGGTAGACCTCCGCCGGGACCTTCTCCGCCCCGACGACGATCATGATGTCCTCGTCGCGGGGGATCTTGGGCAGGGCCTCGTCGACCCTCTGGCCGTACATGGTGAGGTGCACGACCTTGCCGTCGAAGTCCCTGATGGCCTCCTTCCAGCTGACGCCCGTCTTTATGGAGTAGTCCCCTCCGAACCTCTGCACGACGCTGCGGATGTTCTCCTCCAGCACGGGGTCCTCCGTGTCCACGTAGATGCCTTTCGCTCCGAGGGCTCTGGAGGAGAGCGCCACGTGGGTGGTCACCCTCTTGTCCCTCTGCGGGCGATGGCCGATTCTCATTATCCAGATATCGGGCATCGCAATTACTCTTCGTGGATCAGTTCGATTCTGTGCCCGCGATAGTCCATCTTGACGGACCTGCGGACCAGGCTTTTGAGCATCGTGGACGAGAGTCCCAGGGACTCCGCGATGTCTCCGGAGAACCTTCCGTCCTTCCCGACCTCGGCCAGGATCTTGGCTTCGATGTCCGCGTACTCCTCGTCGCTCATCATCGCGGCCGTGAGGACATCGCTGATCTCGTACACGGGCCATTGCGCGTTGATGCTGAAAGACGTGTAGTAGGTGTGGTACGATTTCTCGGGGTACCCGCCATCCTTGGACAGCCAGCGTGTCTCGACCAGTTTCATCTTCTCGAAGAAGATGATCGCATCCCTTCCCTCGGGACCGAACTTCTGCTCGATCTCGTCCGCTGTTCTCCATTCCAAGGTCACCTCCTTCAAAACGTCTCTTTTGACGGGTGTATCAACGGACCTCAACATCGGCACGAGTTCCGACGGCTCGTTGATGACCTTGATTCTATTCATGGTCATACTTCATACGTTCGAAAGTATATAATGAATTTTTTAGCCAACATCGTTGCCAGTCCATAGAAGGAGGATGACTCATCGACAACCATATATGGGAATTTGTGTCCGGGTCCCGACAGCCCCCCGATGACCATTGGGAGACGGCCGCGGAAGCCTTAGCCAGAGGTTCCGACGGCGCGAACCTTTAATACAGACCTCCCTCATTCAACGTCAATGAAAGCTGAGAAACAGCCCGAACTTAGGTGGCAGTGCCTTAACTGCTACAAGACCTACAAGGGCCCGGATGCCGAGCAGAAGGCTCTGGACTGCTGCGGTTCCATCGTCCAGGGATGGTGGGCAAACTACAACAAGTGGGGCAGACAGAAGTGGTACGGCCGCTGAGCCGGCACCCTTCCCAAACCCTTACCTTTTCAATCGTTTATCGGAGATTACGCCTTCAGGAGGGATGACGTCGCATGGCTGGGAACAGGGACCCCGTGGGATCGGTCAGCGAGGACATGGAGCTCCTGGAGAGGCACATCTCCATCCTGAAGACCGTCAAGGGCAACCAGCCGGTGGGCCTCATAAGGCTTTCCGAGATGACGGGCATCCCGAAGCACAGGGTGAGGTACTCCCTGAAGCTGCTGGAGCAGCAGGGCATCATCGTCGCCACCCCCGACGGCGCCACGGTGTCGGACAAGTACGACGGGTTCATGCGGGAGATCGCGGACTACATCGACGAGCTGTCCGTGAAGGTGGAGGAGCTCAGGGGGCTCCTTTGAGATCATTCCTTAGGCAACGTGTCCGGATCTATGCCCGAACGTTCGATCAATTCCTTCTCCCATGCGGCGAGATACTCGTCGGCCATCCTGTCGATGGTCTTGAGCACGGGGATCGAGACGCCCATGGTTTCGCTGAGGACGTTGAGCCTGTCCGCGATCCATGTGATCCACACATCGTTCCCTTCCGAGATCTGCACCATCACCTCGCTGAGGACGATGTCCCAATCCACCTGATTGAGCTCTATGAGACGGCCGCAGTCCTCGATGTCCCCATCCCTCTCCGTGATGCTCTTGAAAATCAGAATGTCGCTGCCCGAGCATGAGAAGAGCCTGAGATTTCCGTTCTGATAGCGCAGAGTTGCGCGGGACGCCATCCCTTCCATCAGCTTCAGTTTGCTGCACACCCTTGTGTCGAAGAGGTCTATCCTGAACCCATCCTTGCGCTCCAGCATGTCGGAGAGGTTCATGCGGGAATAGCCTGCGCCGGGACGTATGGATTCGAATCCCAGACCCTTCAGGGAGTTGTGAACAGCATCGTATGCTTCGGATCCGAGCACCACCAGGTCTATGTCCTTTGTCGCAGCCTTGCTTCCCAGGAACATCATCGCCCCGCCTCCGATCATGTACAGGTCGACCTCAGAATCCATGCACCCTGCCAGTTCGTCCATGAGGCCGGCCATTCTGCAATCGGAGATCATCATGCCACCCCGTCATTCAAACGCGCCTGCACGTCGGCCCATGTCGGCCAGTGAGGCACCCTCTCACCCGCCTCGATGCGTTCCAGAGTTGTAAGAAACCCGGAATCGGCGGCTATGAGCTCCTTGTTCTTGAGATAGAACAAGGTCAGTATGGTCCTCAACCTGATGTCGTCCTCCTTCTCGGAAACAGCATATGCGTCATTGAAGGCTTTACAGATGTCCACATCGACATCGGAAGTTGTGTAGTACACCGTATCTAGCCATACATCCATGCCGTAGTCCCCGAACACCGAGAACGCAGTCCTTCTGTCATTGGATTCTCCGGAATATGCATACATCACTTCGTCCCTCGTGTTACGATATATCACAGCACCGCTGACGACACGTGGGTCTGCGACAGCACGCTGATCGGCTATGCTGTCCATCGCTTCCCTGAGTCCCGACCACATCCGGTCGTTGAGAACGTACTTCCCATCGACCTTTTTCACAGCGCCTGTGGAGATGGCCAGCTTGAGTCTTCTGAATACCGTCGCTCTGGACAGTCCCAGAATCGACATGATCTCTTCGACGTCATGCGGTTCCCTGAGTTCGATCAGCATGTCTATGCCTGAGTCGGCGAGCACATCTGCTCTCTTTTCTGAGGGGCGCATCAGAGATGCCAACCTTATCGTGTATGCATTCGAATTCATTTTGATATTCTGACTATCACATAGTATTCCCTTGCATTTAAGACTTCGTATAATTCCATACACTCTGACACGGGTGATGCCCATTGCTTCTGACAGCGCCTCGACATCGACAACACCATTGGCAACGTGGTGAAGCAACACGAGTTCGGAACGGGAGAACATGGTCTCATAATATTTTACTGATTTAAATAGTTTTTAATTTTTATAAGACTTTTTTCCTGAATATCAGCAGACATCCCCTAGAACAGGCCCGACCCATACCGTCAGGAGCATGCACACCCAGGCATACGGGAGCTAGAAACCCTGCATCCGTACTAAAGACAGACGTGCGTTATGTTACACTCTACCGGCCGTTGCATTTATGGCACTCACGATCATCCCCCACAGGTTCCCATAAACGGAACAGTCGGTACAGGAGGACACCCATGATACTCAATACAGGCGGGCGCACGGACACGGTCCAGTACTACACCGAATGGCTGCTGAACCGCTTCTCGGAAGGGTATGTCCTCTCCCGCAATCCCCTGTTCCCGAACAAGGTCACGCGCTACGAACTGACTCCGGACAAGGTGGACTGCGTGGTGTTCTGCTCCAAGGACTACCGCCCCATTCTGCCGAGGCTGCATGAGATCACGGACCGCTTCAACACCTACTTCCACTACACCATAACCGCCTACGGCAGGGATGTGGAACCGGGGGTCCCGTCGATAGATGATAGCATCGACACCTTGATCGAGCTCTCCGGGATCGTTGGCAGACAGCGCGTGGCCTGGAGGTACGACCCGGTCCTACTGACCGACAGGTACACGGTGGAGACACACATGGAGACCTTCGAATCGATGGCTGAAAGGCTACATCCGCACATCGATCGTTGCATATTCAGCTTCGTGGAGATGTATCGGAAGCTGGAGCGCAATATGCCCGAGATCCTGCCGCTTAGTGACGAAGACAAAGACGACTTGGCGAGGGGACTGGGCGAGATCGCGAAGCACCACGACATCGCGATCCAGACCTGCGGGACGAACGGGGATTTCACCCGCTACGGCATCATGAAGTCGGGATGCATGACGCTGGACATCCTCGGCAGAGCCAACGGTGTGGAGTTCAGGGACCTGAAGCACAAGGGAATGCGCGAGGGATGCCACCGCATAGAGAGCCGCGACATCGGCGCGTACGACACCTGCCTGAACGGATGCAGATACTGCTACGCCAACACCAATCCCAACAAGGCTCACGAGAACGTGCTGCTCCACGACCCGAAATCCCCGCTCATCCTCGGGCATCTGAGACCCGAGGACACCGTCATACAGGGCGCGCAGAGATCTTTCCTGAAGGTGAAGCCGTGACCGACCCGCTGATAAGACACATCGATACGAAGGGTGTGATCTCGAAGACCGACCTCCCGGTGTGCGACTACGCCGCGAACCCCTACGTCGGATGCACCCACGCCTGCAGGTACTGCTACGCATCGTTCATGAAGAGGTTCACCAACCACCCGGAACCGTGGGGGACGTTCCTGGACGTGAAGCACTGGCCGGAGATCCGCGACCCGTCCAAGTACGCCGGGAAGGAGATCTTCATAGGCTCGGTCACCGACCCCTACAACCCCCAGGAGGCGGAGTTCGGACGCACCAGGGAACTCCTGGAGCAGCTGAGGGGAAGCGGTGCGAAGCTGAGCATCGCCACCAAGTCCGACCTGGTCATCAGGGACCTGGACCTCATCAGGGAGTTCCCGGACGCTCGCGTGTCGTGGTCGATCAACACGCTGGACGAGTCCTTCCGTGCGGACATGGACTCCGCCGTCACCATAGTGAGGAGGCTTGAGGCGATGAGGAGGTTCCATGACGCAGGGGTACGCACCACCTGCTTCATCTCGCCGATATTCCCGGGGATCACCGACCCGAGGGAGATCATACTGAGGGCCCGCGACCGCTGCAACCTCGTGTGGCTTGAGAACCTCAACCTCAGAGGTTCGTTCAAAGCAGACATCATGGGCTACATATCCGAGAGACACCCCGACCTGGTGTCGCTCTACGACCGCATATACGGCGGAAGGGACATGAGCTACTGGAGCGACCTGGACACCGAGATGGCCGGGTTCTGCCGGGAGCAGGGGCTCGAATACGTCACCAACGACGACAGCATGTCCAGGCCGTTCGACGACCCGCCGATCGTTGTAAACTACTTCTTCCACGAGAGAATCAGGAAGTCGTCGAAGAACGGAGGTGCCTGAATGCCCGAGCTCCCGGAGATCGAGACCATGCGCAGGGCGATACGCCCAGGCGTCATGGGAAGAAGGATCACAGCGGTCGAGGTGAGACAGCCGAAGGTCGTGGCCGACCTCGATGCGACGGAGTTCGCGAACCGCCTGCTCGGCCGCACATTCACCGACCTGACCCGCCGCGGGAAGGCCATAGTTGCATGGATGGACGACGGACAGAGGATGGTCATGCGCATGGGGATGACGGGATGCGTCGTCGTCGCCCCGCACGACCATCCGGAGGACAGGCACACCCACATCGTGATATCGTTGGACGACGGGGACGAGCTACGCTTCTCGGACATGCGCCGCTTCGGACGCTTCTGGCTGTTCCGCGCGGATGATGAGGACACGAGCGGGATCCGGAATCTCGGCCCCGAACCCGACGACCCTGCCCTGACCGCGGAGTACCTGGAGGAACGCCTCGGCGGCTGCCGCCGCGCGATCAAGACCTGCCTCCTCGACCAGTCGGTCGTCACCGGCATCGGCAACATCTACTCGGACGAGATCCTCTTCGAATGCGGCATCGACCCCTCGTGCCAGGCATACCGGCTGGACCGGGCCGACTGGGAGAAACTCGCGGATGAGATCCCCCGCTGCATGAGGTTCTTCGTGGAGAACAACGAGATGAGCCCCGACGAGTGGTTGGAGTCGATGGGACGTGAGTACCGCAACACCCCTTACATCCGGATATACGGACACTCCGGCGAGCCATGCCCCGTCTGCGGGACAACCCTTGTCAGGAAGGTGGTCGGAGGCCGCAGCAGCGTGTCCTGCCCCATGTGCCAGAGGGAACACCGCTGACCGACCCCGGACCGGCGGATGCGGTTAGTCGATCCTGACGACCTTCACTCCGGCCGATGCGGCGGCCTGGCGTATGGCGCCCTCCGAGTAGTCCTTCTTGACATACACCTCGATGAAGCCCTCGCGGAAAGCCACGTCCTTCACACCGAACTTGGAGATGAGCGACCTGTAGACCAGGCCCTCATCGATCTCCCCCTCGTAGCGGACGGCGAAGTAGTCCATCCTCTCGATCTTAAAGATGACCGGCCTTGTGCCGTCGCTGCAGCAGGCGATCATGACCCTCTCATCGTCCATCCAGCCCTTCATAATGGGGGCGCCCTGGAGGCCGGCGTAGATGTACCTGGACACGGCGTCCCAGAGCTCGGAGCAGTGGGGAACGTTGGGTCCGCCAGCTATGCCGTCCACGGAGTGGTCGGATTTGACCAGGGTATTCAGGCCCATGCACCAGAAGCTGTCCCTGCCGTCGTAGCGCTCGAAGACGAACTCGTCCCCGACGTTGTAGCAGGGGCACGGGCCCGCCTCCGGGTCCGCGCAGTACTGCTCCTGGAGCTCAGGATAGACCTTCTTGTCGATGACCGTCAACTTGACCTTGTGCTGCATGGGACGGTGGATTGCGCGATATACAATAGATGTTCTGATGGGAACTTCGCGGGATCTCGGGTGATCTGCCCGAGCTCTCAGAGAACCTTCCTCATCATGATGTGCGGGCACCACTCGTCCAGGTACTCGTCGCCGTAGGCCTCGTACCCGCAGGACTCGTAGAACCCCCTGGCCCTCGTCTGCGCGGACAGGCGGACCTCGTGCCATCCCCTGGAGACGGCGACGGATTCGGCCTCACAGACCATCATCCTCCCGAGGCCCTCCCCGCGGCGGTTACTGTCCACAGCCAGGCGTCCGAGGCTACAGGAACGGCCGTCACCATCCGGGATCAGCCGGCACACGGCCACCGCGTCGTCCCCGTCGTACATGGTTATGTGCAGGGACACGGCATCATCCTGGTCGAACTCCACCACGAAACCCTGCTCCACCACGAAGACCTCCGTGCGTATGCGGACCTCGTCGTCGCAGAACTGGCGTGAAACCTCGAAGCGGAACATGGGACGACACTCTTATCGAAGGGATGCAGAAAGTGGGCCCGCCCAGATTTGAACTGGAGTTACGTGCACCCCAAGCACGAAGGATACCAAGCTACCCCACGGGCCCGTGTAAGACGGGGGAAAGAGTTTTGGTTTAAAAAGTTGACGCTGGGACAGGAGCACTGTCCCAGCTGGATATTCATCCGAGCGGAGCAATCTCTCCGATGAGGTCGGCGTGGGAAACGATCATCCTGCGGCAGCAGTACCTCTCGAATCCGAGGTCGTCGAGAACCGTTTTCGGATCCTCGCCCATGCTCACGCGTTTCACGTACTCGGGATACGCCGATCCGACGACCCTTCCGCAAGTGAAGCATCTCACAGGAATTATCATACCAGCACCTCAACGGTAGGACTTCTGCTTCTTCGCACGGGCACCGGGTCCGAGCGGGTTCTTGGGCAGCTTGCGCCTGTCGTCGTTGATGATGAGGGTCCTGTCGTAGGCCCTGAAGATGGCCTCGAGCTCCTCATCCTTGTAGAACTCGACGAGTCCCCTGGCGATGGCGGTCCTGGCGGCAGCAGCCTGTCCCATGACGCCTCCGCCGTTGACGATGACGGCGATGTCGACCTTCTCAGCCCTCTCGGGAACGAGTCCCAGGGGCTCCTCGATCTTGAGCCTAGCCAGCTCGGGTGTGAAGACCTCGATGGGGATCTTGTTGATGGTCACCCTGCCGGTACCCTCCTTCACGGTGGCCCTGGCGATGGCGGTCTTCCTCTTTCCGCTTGTGTTCACGCACTCAACCATGGGATCATCTCACGTTGGAACCCAGGAATTTGGATACGGCTCCCAGGGTCGTGTATTTGCCGGTGATCTTCCTGCAGGCCTCCTCGGGCCTCTCCTTCTCGCAGTCCTGGAACTGCTTGGGGGTGCCGACGAAGACGTGGAGTCTCCTGTAGGCGTCCCTTCCGGAGGTGGTGGTCCAAGGGATCATTCCCCTGACGCACCTCTTGAACAGGAGGTCCGCCCTGCGGGGGTAGAAGGGTCCCTTCCTCTTGGTGGTGTCTCCGCGGTCGACCTTCGCCTTGAAGTCGGCGAAGACGTTCTCTTTGACACCGGTGATGACGATGGCCTCGGCGTTGAGGACAACGATCTCCTCTCCATCCATGATCCTCTCGGCGACCACGCTGGCCAGCCTTCCGTGGATCAGGTTCCTTCCGTCGATAACAGTAACCATCCAAATCACCTCATGATCCTGACGCCGGTTCCCTTGGGGTTGGCCTCGGCCAGCTCCTCGAGTGTGAGCGTCTTTCCGCCTGCGGCTACGATGGCCTTGGCGGCGGCATCGGAGAAGTCGTACGCGGCGACTGTGATCTTCTTGCTGATGTTGCCTGCGGCGAGGACTTTGCCGGGGACGACGATGGTCTCCCCGTCCTGTGCGTACCTCTCCAGTTTGCTGAGATTCGCTTCGGCCCAGTTCCTCTTGGGTTTCTCGAGCCTAAGCGCGATGTCTCGCCAGATGGCAGCTTCTGTCTCCCTAGTCTTCGCCTTCAGCGTGTCGATGGTGGCGATGAGCTGGGGATTTGTCTTGCAGCTCTTCATATTTCTGACTCTCCCGACATTTCGGTAAACGGTTTGGGTAAGGGCTCGCTATAGTGGACTTGTTTATAAAGGTATGCCACGCACGGACGCATGTTATTATAGAGAAAAGAGGAGCGCTCGGATCTGTCCTGAACGGCCCTGCCTCCGCTTCCGGCGTGCGACCGCCACACACGTATTAGGGGGTGCCGACGCATGTGCCAGACATCCGAAAAATGAACCGTTTTGACATCCGGCGGAACCTACTGCCTGTTCCGGAGGCGCGCCACAGACTACTAATAGACGGGCGCGATACCTCGCGTGATTATTATGATAAGGTTCGGTCCCGCGGGAATCCCTCTGTCATGCAAAGGTCGCACCCTTGAAGACGGCATCGAAGACGTCCACAACCTCAGCCTGGGCGCCCTGGAGATCCAGTTCGTACGTCCCGGGTCCTTCACCAGGCCCCCCGAGGACGAGGAGATCGGCATGACCCTGAAGGACATCGAGGAGGACTTCGTCATCGAGATCCTCAGGGACGGGGAGTCCATCTGCGACCCCGACGAGCCCATCGATGAGGACGACGACCTCGTCTTCATGCCCTCCGGCGTGGCCGCCACCTACGGGGACCTGTACACCATCGGCGAGATGGCCAAGAGGCTGGACGTCAACATGTCCATCCACACCCCGTACTACATGGACCTCGGGTCCGACGACGAGTTGTCCAACGAGTGCATGAACAGCATCAGGTACGCCGGACTCATCATGAACGCCCTCGACGGCGACATAGTCGTCACCAGCCTCGGACTCTACGACGGGAAGCGCTCCGAGGAGGACATCGACAACTACATCTACAGCAACATCGCGGACCTCATGGACTGGTGGCAGGGCAACGGGCTCAAACCCAGGCTCGGCATCGAGATCACCGGCCAGCAGGACGTGTTCGGGTCCCTGGACCAGGTCCTGGACATCTGCGAGCAGATCGACGGCCTCACACCCGTCATCAACTTCTCCCATCTCCACTCCCGCACCAACGGCTCCCTGATTGACATGGACGACTTCCTCAACGTCCTCGAGATGGTGGAGCCCATGAGCAACGGGCAGATCCACACCGCCTTCGCCGGGGTCGACTACATCGACGGGAACGAGAAGAGGCTGACCCCCATCAAGAAGGGCGACCTCAAGTTCGAGCCCCTGGCCGAGGCCCTGATCGAGATGAAGCCCAACTGCACGGTCATATCCACATCCCCGCTCCTGGAGCACGACGCGGTCTACATGAGGGTCATCCACGAGAGGGTCCTCAGCAAGAAGGTCGCCAAGGACCTCAAGGAGAAGAGGAAGGCCGAGGCCAGCGCCGCGGCCGCCACCGGTGAGTGAGTTGGACGCCCCTTTCGAGACCATAATCGAGGGATGCCGCTCGGCGGTCGGATCCGCCGACCCGGCCTGCACCGAATCCCTCATCGAGGGCATCTTGGACAGCCGCAAGGTGTTCGTCTACGGATCCGGCAGGTCCGGACTCGTGGGGCAGCTCTTCGCGGTCCGCCTGGTCCAGCTGGGGCTCGACGTGCACTTCGTCGGCGAGATGACCACGCCCATAATCGGCAAGGAGGACCTGACCATCCTCATCTCGTACACCGGGAAGACGTCCTCCGTCGTTCAGACCGCCCAGATAGCCAGGAGGATCGGCTCCCGCGTGATCTGCATAACCGGCGCCGCCGGAAGCCCCCTCACGAAGGTGTCCGACACGTCGGTGGTCCTGGACGTACCCCGCAGCGACGACCTCGGGAAGGCTGCGCCGCTGGGCACGATATTCGAGAACTCCTCGCTGCTCTTCTTCGACTGCATCGTCAGCGAGCTCATGTCCCGCACCGGCAACACCGAGGAGGACATGAGGAACAGGCATGCGATCTGGGTTTGACTCACTCCGACATGACTGCCGAAGCCCTTCTGAGCGCCCCGTCCTCGGAGACGAACAGCGAGAACTCCCCGGCGTAGGGGTCCACGACCACGAGGACCCCATATGGGAACGACTCCGTGAACGATGCGACCAGTCCCTCATCGGGTTCGGTCCCGCCGTCCTCCATCACGACGGACATGCCGACCCTCGTACCCGAGCCGGTCAGCTCGTAGAACCTCCCGGCATCGTCGGACGCCGCCCTGCCCAGTATCGGTTCGGACATCGATCCGTCCTCCGCGGCGCATAAGATGGCTTCCACGGCGGCCGGACACAGGATCACGTCCGCTCCCTTCGCGAGTCTTCCCATGGGCCCCGATTCCGCAGGTCATTTGAAAAACCCTTCGGGGTCCGGGATGACGTCCACCACGTCCCCGTCCGAGATGCTGGAGCCGACGGACTGCTCCGGATCCAGGAGGCTGTACCCGTTCCTGAGGATGAAGCCGTCGAACCCAAGCGCCTCCCTCACGGCGGCATCCACGTCCCCGATCTTGTCGTCCTCCCCGAACTCCATCCTGAGATTCGATCCGCGATTCCTGCAGAACAGTGTGAACCTTACCATTTCCATCATCCTGCCGCACGATGTACGGCGTTTCTACACTGCTTCGGGAGATTAAAAGCGGACCAGCTACGCTTTAATAACTAGCAAGGTTAATGGCGGGACATGGCGGGCATAAGATTGCCGGAGCACTCCCACTGCAAGTTCTGCGGAGACCCCATCCCGTTCGGGGAGGAGTACTGCGACGAGGAGTGCAGGAAGAACGAGGCGGCACGCGAAGCGGCCGAGAAACGCAGGGACATGATGTTCTACGTGTCCTCAGGGGTCGCCATCGTCGTGATCGTGGTGGCTGGACTGATCATCTACTGAGATTCCGATCGAGTGCGGCCGCGGTCGCGGCCACGTTGTGCACGCGGACCATGTCCGCACCCGACTCCGCCGCTCTTGATGCGGCATCCGCCGACGCGACGTCGATGTCCGTGTCCGGATAGGCCCATGCCACCACCCTCTTGCGGGACGACGCCGAGAGAACCGGGAACCCGCAGGAGAAGTACGAGCTGTGGTCCAGGATCCACAGGTTCTGCTCCATGGACTTGCCGAACCCGATGCCGGGATCGAGTATTATCCTGTCACGCCTGACGCCCGCGTCCATCGCGGAAGAGGCGAGGTTCTCCAGAGACGAGCGGATGTCCTCGGCGAACCCGTCGCCCATCTCGCCCGCATGCACCGAGCCCATGCCGCCGGGCATGTGCATGATCACGGCGTACACGCCGGACGAAGCGCAAACCTCCGCCATCCCGGGACCGCGGAGGCCGTTGACGTCGTTGATGATCTCGGCCCCCAGGGAGATGCACTCCTCGGCGACCTCCGCCTTCATCGTGTCCACGGACACTGGGATGTCCAGCTCGGAGGCCAGCCTCCTGACCACCGGCCTCAGCCTGCGGAGCTCCTCCTCTGCCGACACCGGTTCCGAACCCGGACGGGTGGACTCCGCCCCCACGTCTATGACCGACGCCCCCTGCCCGACCATCTCCACGGCATGGCGGACCGCCGTCTCCGGATCGGTCCACATCCCGCCGTCCGAGAACGAGTCGGGGGTGACGTTCAGTATGCCCATGATGAGGGGGCCCCCTCCCGGGGGCCTCCTCGGTGAGAAGTTCATAACGGGTTTCAGAGGAGCTCGTCGATGATCTCGACCAGGTCCCTGACCTGGATCTTCCTGTCGCCCTTGGCGGCGTCAAGGTTGTTGACGCAGAAGGGACAGGTGGTGATGACCATGTCGGCGAAGGACGCCTCGTCCAGCCTGGTGCCGGCGATGTCCTTGGCCTCCTCGGGGTAGGCGGACCTCACGCCTCCGCCGCCTCCGCAGCAGTGGCTGGTCTTCCTGTTGAAGTCCATCTCCTTGAACTCCAGGCCGGGGATCTTGGCGATGACCTCCCTCGGGGGCTCGTAGACTCCGCAGTGCCTTCCCAGGTGGCAGGGGTCGTGGTACGTGGCCACGCCAGACATGGGCTTGAGCTTCAGGTCCTGCTTGGCAAGGAACTCGGTGATGTGGAGGACCTCGAACGGGACGTCCACGTACTTGGGGTACTCGATCTTGAACATCCTGTAGCATCCGGCGCAGGAGAGCACGAGGGTCTCGACGCCCATGGCCTTGATGGCCTCGACGTTCTTCTGCATCAGCTTGGTGACGTCCTCCTGGGGCCATCCGACCCTCTGCATGACGGAGCCGCAGCAGGTCTCGTCGAGCGTCGTGTAGTCCACGCCCAGCTTCTCCAGGATGGACATGGTCGCCCTGGCGGTCTCCTTGGACCTGTAGGTCGCCGTGCATCCGGCGAAGTACCCGACCTTGGCATTGTGGGGCTTCTTTCCGAGGGCCTCCTCCCTGGACGCCTTCTCGCCGAACGGGTTGCCGTCGTTCAGGATGTTCTCGCACATGGACTTGTGCTTGGGCAGGATGCAGCCGGCCTTCACCAGGTCGGCGCGGCACAGCTCGATGATGTCCACGATCTCGACCTTGGAGGGGCACCTGCGGACGCAGTCCGCACAGGTGGTGCAGGTGTACATGTTCCTGACAACGGACTCGTCCGGCTGGAGCTCGCCAGTGAGCAGCCCGTACGTGAGGACGATACGTCCCCTCGAGAGGGCGGAGTCCCACCCGATCGATTTGAACGAGGGGCACACGCTCTTGCAGAAGCCGCACATGGTGCAGCAGTTGACGGCGTTCCTGACCGCCTCAAGCCTGTCTACGCTGAATTCCGACATATTTCATCCCAACCTCGGTATAGTTACGCTACCGTCCATGAGCACCATCACCCTGGCGCCGGGGTTCTCCCTGAGCGCCTCCGCGACGGCGTCCGCAACGGTCGGGAACGGGGTGATGTTCGCGTTCCTGAGGAGCTCCGGGTCGAGGTCGGTGACCGCCCAGATCGACGCCCATGTCGCTATCTCGGCCATCTTGGCCGCCTTGTGGTAGCCGAGCTTGTACTCGGCCTTGAGGTTCTCGAGGACCTGCTTCGGATCCTTGGAACTGGAGAGCTGCGTCAGGAAGGTCGCATGCCCTATACCCTCCCTGCACTTCGAAACCATGATGATCTTCCCGCCCTCCTTGAGCGCCCACTTCCCGTTGTCCAGCGCCTTCTGGGACTGGTACAGGTCCACGTCCATGGGGTAGGGCGCCACGGAGATGACGACGTCCGCCTTCTCGGGGATGGGGACGGAGAACACCTCGTTGGCCCATCCGACTGCCTTCTCGAACGCGGGGTTCAGGGCGCCGGAAGCGACCTTGTAGATGTTCTGGTGCCTGTCCAGGACCATCTGGATAGAGAAGATCTCCTTGCCCTTCACGACCTCCAGCGCGTCCATCATGTCCTCGTGGACGGGGTTGCCCTCGAGGGCGAGGGACTGGGCCTCCATGCTCATGGCGAGCTTGTGGTTGGCCTCCACGGTCCTGTAGGATGCGACCCCGGGCAGGAAGGACTTCCTGCCGCCGGTGTATCCGGCGAAGTAGTGGGGCTCCACGGACGTGATGATGATCAGCCTGTCCGCGTCGACCGCGACCTTGTTGACCTCCATGGGGGTGCCGTTCTTCGAGTCTCCCAGGTAGACGCACTCGGAGTTCTTCGCATCGTGGCAGATGATGCGGTCCTTGAGCTCCTGGTAGTGGGACCCGAACACGAAGTCGTACTCCTCGGGGGTCATGTCCCTGTGGGTGCCTGTGGCGATGAGGTACCTGGCGGACCTGAGGTCCATCCTCTTCGAGAGGGCGTCCAAGACCTTCGCGGTGGGAGTGGGGCGGGTTCCGTCGTTGACGATGAAGACGATGTCCTCCCCTCCCTTGAGGAACTCCTCCATGGATGCGTATCCGATCGGGTTGTCGATTGACTCGCCTATGACCTTGTCGGGGTCACCGCACTCCACGTCCTTGGGGTAGAACGTACCGATATAGTTCTGGTCGGGGATCTCCACTTTCTGGACCCCGTCCTTGCCGTACTTCACATCAACGATCATATGGACCGTGGGACTGATTGCCGAAGTAAATAAAAAAGATGTGCGTCCGCGCGCGTGAGGGGGTCTGGACGGGCACTTCGCGAATCCTTTGGTCCGGGACGTTCGATGTCTGGCGCAAAATCCGATATATATTCGCAAGTGTTACTTGCGGGTATGATGACGGATTACCAGTCCCCTCTGTCGAACCGCTACGCGGTCGACATCCTCTCCCTCGTCTACGAGAGCGAGAAAATCATGGCCACCGACATGCTCAGGATCGCCAAGAACTACAAGACGGTCATCAAGACCGCGGACCAGCTCGTCGACCTGGGACTCATGACGATGCACCTGGAGGCGGGAAGGCGCCTGATGAAGATCTACGAGCTCACCCCCAAGGGGAAGGCCATTGCCAAGCGCATGGTCGAGTGCCGCGAGATATTCTACGGAAGGCTCGACTTCGAGGACGGCAGCGCCTCCGAGAAGTCCGAGAAGAAGTCCAAGAAGCGCTCCAAGTCCTGAATTCACCTTTCCGCGGGGGTCCGCCCCCGCCACCATTCGGGAACCCGACATAATCTTTTTATATAGGTCCCTCATTCGCCATTTTACAACAAGCCGCTGTAGCTCAGTAGGTAGAGCGTGTGACTGTTAATCACAAGGTCCTCGGTTCAAATCCGTGCGGCGGCGCCATTCTCACTTCTTCACGATAGTTTTTTAATCAACGTCCTTATAGGGGGCACCCAAGGGCTCTTAGCTTAGCTAGGTAGAGCGTCTGGCTCATAACCAGATGGCCGTCGGTTCAAATCCGGCAGGGCCCACTCATCCAATCCAATGTTCTGATCACATCGCTCTCGTGCCGATCCATGATTTCTCGGCCGAAAGGCATCTCGGATCCATCCTCGAGAGCCGTACCGTCACATGGTGGCGAATCATAGGTCACGGTAATGTGCCAGCGCCTGAAGGTTTGCATCCGGGGTCAGGGGCGGCACACCGCATTCCGGGGTCACGGCGTCGAAGCCCGCATCGGCGGACCTCATGGCCTGCGACACGACATCCCCGGGCGAACCCATCAGCAGAGTGTGTATCGGATGGACCGCCCCGAACATCCTGCAGCGTCCCTCGACCTCGCCTATGAACCATTCGGGATCCGCGGACGTCTCCAGGCTGAGAGCCGTCGCGCCCGTGCGTGCCAGGTCGCGGACCACCCCGCGCGTGTCCCCGCAGGTATGGATGGTGCTGTACCCGTCGATCGAGGATATCTGCCTGATCAGGTACGGCTCGGTCAGCTCGTGGTACATCTCTGGTGAGAATATGTCCAGGCTGGCACTGCCGATTATGGTGACGTTGTCCGCGGACTCCGACAGGGCCTTCGCATAGGCGCAGGCGTAGGGGTCCATCGCCTTCGACCATCCCACGACCACGTCGCGGTCCAGGAGGTACCCCATGAGCGCGTTCTCCGCTCCAAGGAGCTGGCTCGCTATCCCAGGGGCGTCGATCATGCCGGCGGTCACGAAGAGGTCCCTGTTCTCCCTGCGGATCCTGTCCGCCACGTCGGCCACCATCCTGCAGCGGCCACCGGAGACGAACTCCTCCGGATCCATGATGTCCTCGGGCGGTGTCGGAACGGTGAGGTCGCCGCGACGGTACGGGGATGTCCTGATGCTCGGCTGGGTGTCGCCTCTGCCCGGGAGCAGCTCCGCCCCGAGCCTCTCTGCCTCGACCGTTATGCAGTACGGCACCCTCGCGCATGCGAACCCGAAGCGCCTGGACATCTGCAGAGCCAGAAGGGCCATACCCTCCGGGTCGAAGCTCGCCTCCGGCCATCTGGCGCCGCATGCCTCCATCTGCCCCACCGTCCCGGTCTGGGTGAAGACCGCCGGCGGCGGGAGGTCACCTTTGGACTGTCCCTCGAAGGCGTCCTCGATCTCCCGTCTGGTGTTCCTCATCGTGTCCCCTCCGACCCGCCGCCTTCCGTCAGGACGTACCTCGCTGAACGCGTGCTGCCCTCGGCCTTCTGGACCAGGCCGGCCTTCCTCATCGTCTGCAGGAGGTTCGTGGCCTTGACCCTGAGCTGCTCCTCCGTGAGCTCCTTGGAGTCCCTGGACGCCAGCACCTCGGCGACGTCGGACCTGGTCACGAATCCCTTCGCCCTTATGAGATCCAGGACGGCGTCCTGGGCGGTGCCCGCCGTGTAGGCGGATGCGACCTCCTGCCCGGCCCCCGACGCGATGCACGGGAGGTCCCCGATCATCTCGACCAGACCCCTGCGGGCCAGGGCCTTGACCCTGCGGTCCGGGACGTAACGGTTCTTGGCCAGGCGGTCCAGGTCCATTATAGTCTTCAGGTCCAGGTCGTCCCTGAGGTCAAGGACCCTAGCGTAGGATCCTCCCCTCAGACCGGAGAAGCGGACGGCCACCCTGTCGCCCAGGATGTCGAAGTCGGGCATGGGGAACCTGCGGTAGGCCTGCGATAGGTACATCGAACGTATCCCGCTCCCGACGGCTGGTATCACGCCGATCCCCGCCATGGCGTTGTAGAGGAACGCGTTCCTGGGCGGCGGCCCCACCGGCGGCCCCTTCACGAAGGACTCCGGAGGGCGCTCGGGGAACGACCCCATGCTGATCACCGTGACCGACTCGTTCTCCCTCTCCACTATGTCGACGGTGCCCCCGAGCCCGTAGTCCTGATGGACAACGGCGTTCCTCACGGCCTCCAGCAGCGTCGACGTGCGGTATGCACTGACAACAGCCTCCGACTCCCCCGAACCGGTCCTGCAGGACCAGTTGCGGACCATGGACACGGCCTGCGTGGATGCCAGGAGCGCCGGGCCGTCGAAGGTGCGGGAGTCCACCACGGCCCCGTCGGGGTCAATCAGCCTCCACCTGATGCATACGGACTGGGGGATCATGCGGTCCCCCGCCTTGCCCATGAGGATCAGGGCGGCCACGGTGACCTTTCCGCGCTTGAAGACCCCCGTCCTGGCCAGGAACGTGGGGTCGTCCCATCCGGACGCCTCGTCGGCACGGTCCGGAAAGCGCTCCGAGAACGCGGCCCTCGCCGCCCGTATCGCCCCGGGATCCAGGTTCCTGACGTCGGCTCCGTTGACCACGTTGCCTGTCCAGTCCTCGTAAAGCCTCGGGGCGCTCATAACACCGCATCTGCGTGCACGTACATAATGGCCCGTCACCTCGTCAGGGCCCAGGCTATGCCCTTCGCCAGACGGACGTCCGCGTCGCGGAAGTGGTTGCCAGGGTTCGTCTCGAACACCGCCTCGACTCCCCGTGACCGGTAGACCTCCAGAAGGCGGCGGTCGCATGCCTCGACCTCCCTCAGGAACCTGTTGCGGGTCCTCGACTCGCGGTCCCCCACGGACAGGTAGACGCTGTCAGGCCTCCTCCTGAAAGGAGTCTCATCCACGAAGTCTACGAAGCCGGGGTACCAGACGGAACCGGATGCGGACACGCACGAGCAGAACAGGTCCGTCACATGGGGGGCATAGAGTGCGAACAGCCCGCCCATGGAGTAGCCGGCGATCACCCTCCTGGATGCGGAACCTAAAACCCCCTCCGCGAAGGGGACCACGGACTCGGCGATGAAACGGGCATACTCATCGGCACCCCCGGAGAAGTCGTCGTCCTCGGACACCATCGGCCCGTGGGGCCACGGCGAGAGGTCCGCGTCCCATCTGAGGTCCGACACGGACACGAGGTCGAACCCGGGACAGCCCAGGGACGCGCAGCTCCTAAGGACGCTCTCCCCAGCCTCCGAATACATGCTCACGTACACCGCGGGCGCATCCGAGAGACCGGACGGGTACACGGTGACCGTCCTGCCCTCCAGCGTCTCTCTGAGAACCTTCCCGACCATGCCACCCCATGCCCCGGGACGGATTTAACGATGGCCCGCCGGACGGGGACGAATCTCATTCAATCTCATTTCGGACCCGCCCGGAACGACTGGCCCGGGCCGGCCATCCCTATAACGATTAAATATCCCCTGGATTTGGAAGTTACAGTATGAGCGACCCGTCGGAAGGTCGCACTACATGTCCGGAGGAACGGCAACATGGTAGAAATCAAAGTCAAGAAACCCGAGTTCATCAGACTCCCCCGCGTGCAGAAGGTCCTGACCGCCTGCCTGCAGTGCGGATACTGCATCGACGTGTGCGAGGCCCACAACCAGACCCCCTGGGAGTCCGTCACGCCCAGAGGAAAGATCTACTACATCAACCAGCTGGACAAGGTCGGCACCGGGGCCCTCGACGGGCTCCTGGGCAGAGAGGTCACCCTGAGCCCCGAGTTCGTTGACGCCATGTACAAGTGCACCGGATGCGGGAACTGCGAGGTCGTCTGCCACGCCCAGATCCACCTGGTCGACTTCTGGGAGGACATGAGGGCCTGGATCGTCGAGAACGGCGCCGGACCGCTCTCCGCCCACAAGGGAATGGCCTCCAAGGTCAACAAGTTCCACAACCCCTATGGCGAGCCCCCGTCCAAGAGAGACGCCTGGTGGCCCGCCGAGGTCGAGAGGCACACCCCCGCCGACGTCATCTTCTTCGCCGGATGCACCGGATCCTACAGGATGCAGCCCATCGCCCAGGCCGGAGTCATCGTCCTGGACAGGGCCGGGGTCAAGATGAACTGCCTCGGAGAGAAGGAGTGGTGCTGCTCCTCGCCCCTGCTGAGGACCGGAACCAAGAACGAGTCCCTCGGATGCGCCGAGACCGTCGTCGAGAAGGCCGACGGAATGGGAGCCAAGGACATGGTCATGACCTGCTCCGGATGCTACAAGACCGTCTCCACCGACTTCGGCAAGTACTACGCCAAGGTCGGACAGAACGTCTACCACTTCTCCCAGTACGTCGAGCAGCTGATCAACGACAGGAAGCTGCCCCTCAACAACGAGTTCAAGCACAAGGTCACCTACCACGACCCCTGCCACCTCGGAAGGCACTCCGGCGTCTACGACGCCCCCAGGAACGTCATCAAGAAAATCAAGGGAATCGAGTTCGTCGAGATGGAGAGGTCCAGGGAGAACTCCAGGTGCTGCGGTGCCGGAGGAGGATACAAGTCCCAGTTCAACGACTTCGCCACCGCCGTCGCGGTGGAGAGGATCCACGACGCCGAGGCCACCGGAGCCGAGATCCTGATCACCTGCTGCCCCTTCTGCGTGCTGAACCTCACCCAGGGTGCCAAGAAGGCCGGGTCCAAGATCAAGGTCATGGACCTGTCCCAGGTGCTCCTCGAGGTCACCGCGCCCAAGAAGGAAGAGCCCGCTTCCGAGTGAACCTAACCGCCGGGGCCCCGCCCCGGCACCTTACCTTTTCATGCCTTTTCCCGAACTCTGCCCCGAACTCGTCTCCGCTCTCGCGAAGAGGGGCATAACCGAGCCCACGCCCCCTCAGGCCGACGTCATCCCCAGGATCCTGAAGGGCGGCAACATACTCCTCGTGGCCCCCACCGGCATCGGAAAGACCGAGGCGGCGATGCTGCCCATCTTCGACACGATCTTCCGCACCAAGGGCAGCAGGTCCGGGTTCAGGTGCCTCTACATCACGCCGCTCCGCGCCCTCAACAGGGACATGCTCCGCAGGATGGAGGAGTACGGCAACGCGCTGAACATCACCGTCGGCGTCAGGCACGGCGACACCTCCCAGGCGGAGAGGAACCACCAGTCCCAGAACCCGCCGGAGATCCTGATCACCACCCCGGAGACGCTCCAGGTCATGTTCACCGGGAAGCGCCTGCTCCAGCACCTGAAGAACGTGCAGTGGGTGGTCGTCGACGAGATCCACGAGCTGTCCAACACCGAGAGGGGCGCCCAGCTCAGCGTCGCCCTGGAGAGGCTGTGCCTCGTGGCCGGGAACTACCAGAGGATCGGCCTGTCGGCCACCGTCGGGAACGTGGACAGCGTCGCCAGGTTCCTGGTGGGCCCCAGGAGGGAGGTCACCGTCCGCAAGCACGACACCCACCGCGACTTCGACATCGACGTGGAGAGCCCCGCTCCGGCCCAGGATCCCGCACTACTCGACAAGCTGCAGAGCGACCCGGACATCCTGGCCGTGATGATCAGGGCCAGGGAGATCATCGAGTCCGGCAGGTCGACCCTGTTCTTCGTGAACACCAGGGAGACCGCCGAATGGCTCGCCGCCCGCTACCACCTGTGGGACGAGTCCATATCCATCGACGTCCACCACGGGTCCCTGTCCAAGGAGAACCGCATGGACATGGAGGACCGCTTCAAGAAGGGGGAGATCAAGGCGCTGATATGCACGTCGTCCCTGGAGCTGGGAATCGACGTGGGTTCCACGGACATGGTGATCCAGTACAACTCCCCCAGGCAGGTGTCCCGCATGATCCAGAGGGCTGGCCGCGCCGGCCACAGGATCGGCGAGCACATCAGGGCCAAGATCATCGCCACCGCGCCGGACGAGGTCGCCGAGGCCCTGGTGATCGCCAGGAGGTGCGACTCCAAGGAGCTGGAGTTCTGGGAGGGCAGGCCGCGCCCGCTGTCCGTGGTGGCCAACCAGCTCATAGCCATGACCATGTCCGGGGGCGTGGACAGGGAGACCGCGTTCAGGGTCTTCTCCAACGCGTACCCCTTCAGGGACATAACCAGGCAGGACATCGAGGACGTGCTGGAGCAGCTCAAGTCGATCAAGATGCTGTTCGACGACGGCGACGCCTTCCGCAGGTCACGCAAGGGCATGAACTACTTCTACGAGAACATCTCGATGATCCCCGACGAGCGCTCGTACATGATCAGGGACATCGGCACCCGCGCCGTCATCGGCACCCTGGACGAGAGCTTCGTGGCCTCCTTCGCGGAGGAGTACGCCATGTTCATCGCCAAGGGCCGCACCTGGAGGATCGTGGAGATGCGCGAGGACGAGATCCTGGTGGAGGAGGCCCGCGAGGTGGGCTCCGTTCCGAACTGGGTGGGCTCGGACATCCCGGTGCCCTACGAGGTGGCCATGGAGGTGGGCAGGATGCGCCGCCTCAGGAACCTTCGGGACTATCCGGGCGACGACGGCTGCAGGAGGGTCCTGGAGAAGTACTTCGCCGACCAGGACGAGAGGTTCAAGATGCCCACCGACAGGCTCATGACCGTCGAGGTCGGGGACCGTCTGGCGATTATCAACGGGTGCTTCGGCAGCAGGGTGAACGAGACCCTCGGGAAGATCTACGCCGCCCTCCTGACCGCCCGCCTGGGCGAGAGCGTGGGGATGACCGCGGACCCCTACAGGATGATCCTGGAGCTGCCCCGCAACATGAAGCGCGACGACATACTGCAGACTGTCATGTCCGTGAAGCCGGGGACCATCGAGGCCCTGGCCAGGATCACGATCCTGAACTCCTCCTTCCTGAGGTGGAGGTTCGTCTTCGTGGCCAAGAAGTTCGGGATCATCGAGAAGAACGCCGACCACCGCTTCATGAACTTCAGCAGGCTGTTCGAGATGCACCAGGGCACCCCCGCGTACAGGGAGGCCGTCAACAAGGTGCTGTGGGAGGACCTGGACATCCCCAACACCGAGAAGGTGGTCTCGATGATCGCCGACGGGGAGATCAAGGTGGAGCTCGGAGGCATCTCCGCCATAGGGCTGGAGGGCATAGTCCGCTCCAAGGAGCTCATGCAGCCGGTCCGCGCCGACCACTCCATCCTCATGGCCCTGAAGAAGAGGCTGGAGGACGAGGTGCTGTTCGCATCCTGCCTGAACTGCGGCTCCCAGTGGAGGTTCAGGGTCGGGGACGCGCCCAAGAGGTTCAAGTGCCCCCAGTGCGGCGGCGTGATGATAGCGGTCCTGAAGGGGTACGAGAGGGAGAACATCGGACTGGTGAAGCTGACCGAGATGAACGCCCAGGAGAAGAAGGACCGCATGCGCCTGTCCAGGAACGCCAACCTAGTGAACGAGCACGGCAAGAGGGCGGTCATCGCGCTGGCCGGCAGGGGCATAGGCCCCGACGCGGCATCGAGGATACTTCGCAGCATCCACGTGGACGAGGACGACTTCTACCGCGACATCATGAACGCGGAGATCCTCTACGCCAAGAACAAGCGGTTCTGGGACTGAGCTTTATATACCGTCACCCTCAATCCGTACACATGGACGAGACGGTTCTAGGCAGATGGGACAGGAGGGCCTTCGGGGAGAGCGCTCTGGCCGTTCTGCGCGTCGTCTTCGGGTTCATGATGGTCTGGGCGTTCCTGGACAAGCTGCTCGGACTCGGCATGCTCACCTCGCCGGAGGCCGCGGTGATCAACGGCGGCTCCCCCACGGAGTACTACCTGACAGAGCTCGTCTCCGGCGTGTTCGCCGACTTCTGGCACATCTTCGCGGGCAACCCCTTTGTGGACTTCCTGCTCATGGCCGGCCTCCTCCTGGTGGGCGTGGCCCTGGTCACCGGGATCGCATCGAAGCTTGCCACGATCGGCATGTGCGTCATGATGCTGATGATGTACACCCTTTCCGTACCGCCGTCGGACAACCCCTTGGTCGACTACCACATCGCGTACGTCCTGGGGATGGTCGCGGTGTACTGCCTCGGGGGGTTCGACAAGCTGAGCCTGAACGGATGGTGGTCCGAACTGGACGTGGTCCGGAGGTTCCCCATCCTCGGATGACCGATAGCTTGTTAATCCCCGGACACGGATGCCTTATCCGGAACATCGGAGGTGCCATCGGACATGCTATTCTACTTCTCGGCCACAGGCAACAGCAAGAGGACAGCGGAGATCATCGCGGAGAGGACCGGCGACAGACTGGTCTCCGTATCCGGGGCGCTCGCATCGGGAGCGTTCTCGTACGACGCCTCGGGCGACGAGAGGATCGGGTTCGTCATACCCACCTACTTCTACAACCCGCCGAAGGCCGTGCTCAGGTTCGTCGAGAACCTGGAGATCGAGGGGGCCGGGGGCAAGTACGCCTACGTCGTCCTCACCCTGGGGACCAGGACAGGCACCGCCGGCAGGTCCCTGGCCAAGGCGCTGGCGGAGAAGGGTGTGGATGTCGTCGCGCAGTTCTGCGTCAGGACACAGTACACGTACATACCGTCGCTGGAGATCCCCGGGGACGACGAACTGAACACGATCCTGGACGAGGCGGACGCCGACTCGGAAAAGATCGCGGCACAGGTGGAGGCGTTCGAGAAGGGCGACTTCAACAGGTTCGCCGGAACCGTGGCGGCCGCTGTGTCCCCCAGCATGAAGGCGGCGTACGACAAGGCCTCGGCCACGAGCAACTTCACACTGTCCGGCACATGCGACGGATGCGGGCTGTGCGCGAAGGTCTGCCCGGACGGGATCATCGGGATCTGCGAAGGCAGACCGGTCTGGAACTCCGATTCGTGCACCCTCTGCCTGGCCTGCCTGCACCGCTGTCCGAGGGCGGCGATCGACCTGGGAGAATCCACGGTCGGCAAGAGACGCTATGTGAACCCGCGCACCGGGATGCCTGACGGCCCCATCTGATCAGACGACGCGGTTGGTGACCGACCCGACGCCTCCGATCTCGGCCCTGACCACATCGCCGGGACGTATCTCCGACACGCCCTCGGGGGTGCCCGTTATCAGGATGTCCCCGGGCTCCATGGTCATGAAACGGGAGACGTACGATATCAGGAACGGCACGCCGAAGATCATGTTGCGCGTGTTGCCCTGCTGCCTGACCTCCCCGTTGACCGTCAGCTTCAGGTCCAGGTCCTGCACGTCCGCCACATCGCCTATCGGGACTGGTTCGGACATCGGGCCGAAGGTGTCCATGCCCTTGCTGAGGTCCCATGTGTTACCGGTTCTGCGGGCCTCGGTCTGCATGTCCCTGGCGGAGACGTCGTTGAAGACCGCCACATGGGAGATGTAGGAGAGAGCATCGGCTTCGGAGACGCCCTTGCACCTCCTCCCGAAGATCACCGCCAGCTCCACCTCGTGCTGCACGTTGGTCACGCCCTCCGGGATCACGATGTCGTCGCCGTCCGAAATCAGACAGCTCGGGGGTTTGAGGAACACCGTGGGTTCCTTAGGGAGTTCGGATTCCAGCTCCTTGACGTGCGAACGGTAGTTCCAGCCTATGCAGACGATCTTCGTGGGGACCATACACCCGTATCTGCGGAACCTGGTTATCATTCCTTTGCGCCTGACCTCGTCTGGCAGATCAGTACAAGTGTCAGTACAAGTGTCAGTATGAGTATGAGTATGAGTATGAGCAGGTCTGACAGTTGTCTCTACCGATCTGCATAAAATCAGATTATGTCGGAATACCTCTTCCCCGACAGACCGAATGACAGCAGACAGAGGATATGCCTGAAGAAGATCAGATGAAGCCGCCCTTGACGGTGAACTCCGGCTTCTTCTCCTCGACCTCGGGCTTCTTCAGGGTTATGCCGGACTTGCCGTAGTACCCCTGGCAGATGACGTAGACCTCGGACGAGGTGTCCCTGGACGCGTCGGGGGAGTGGACCTTGACGGACTGGAAGCGCTTCTTCAGCTCATCCATCAGGGAGTCGAACATGTCTCCCATGAAGACCTTCATGACCAGCTTCCCCTCCTTCTTCAGGATGCGGTCGCAGACGTCCACCGCGTACATGCACAGGTTGATCGACCTGGCGTGGTCCATGGAGTAGTGGCCGGCGATGTTCGGGGCCATGTCGGACAGGACCACGTCCGCCTTGCCTCCGAACCTGTCCATGAGCTCGATCATGGTGGAGTCGTGGGTTATGTCGCCCATGAAGGTCTCGACGCCCTCGATGGGCTTGATGTACCTCAGGTCTACACCGATGACCTTCCCGTTGGGCCATGTGCGCTCCTGCGCGACCTGGCACCATCCCCCCGGACATGCGCCGAGGTCGACGACCGCGTCCCCGGGCTTGAAGATCCCGAAGCGGTTGTCGATCTGGATCAGCTTGAAGGATGCCCTGGAGCGGTAGTTCAGCTTCTTGGCGAGCTTGTAGTAGTGCTCGTTCCTCCTCTCCGCGACCCAGCGGTCGTGCAGGTCTGCCATAGGTGGCTGTTAGCTGTATCGCTTATATAGGCTCTTCGAGAGACGAGGGTGACATAGATTGCACCGGCTTTACCAAGACCCGTGCCACCCTGGCATGTCAGGTTAATTGTCAGGATAAATGTCAGGTTAATTGTCAGGATAAATCTGACATCGAATGCATTGCAGTCTTCGCCACAACGGGCGAGTCGATCCTGAATATGAGACATGATAAAAAGGGGCGATTCGATGGCCCCGCATGGACCTGTTCGAGTTCACGCGCAAGGGGGTGCTGGAGAGGGACGCCCCGCTGGCCAGCCGCATGCGCCCTCGCAGCCTGGACGAGGTCGTCGGCCAGGAGCACATCATAGGCGACGACAAGCTGCTTTCCAGGGCGATCCGCGCGGACAGGATCGGGTCCCTGATCTTCTACGGGCCTCCGGGGACCGGGAAGACCACGCTGGCGCAGGTGATCGCCAACACCACCCACGCCCGCTTCGTGCAGATCAACGCCACCACCGCCGGCAAGAAGGACATGGAGGAGGCCATCCAGAAGGCGAAGGACGCCCTCGGGATGGAGGAGAAGCGCACCATCCTGTTCGTGGACGAGATCCACCGCTTCAACAAGGCCCAGCAGGACTACCTGCTGCCGTTCGTGGAGGACGGCACCGTCATCCTCATAGGCGCCACCACCGAGAACCCGTACTTCGAGGTCAACAGGGCGCTCGTGTCGAGATCCAGAATATTCGAGCTGAGGCCGCTGTCCAAGGAGGATGTCAGGACTCTCCTCGAGAGGGCGGTCGCGGACAGGGAGCGCGGCCTGGGCAGGATGGACGTGGACCTCGACGAAGACGCCGCGGACTTCCTGGCGGACATCTCCAACGGCGACGCCAGGGCGGCGCTGAACGCCCTGGAGATCGGGGCGCTGACCACGCCCCCGGGACCAGACGGCAGGATCCGCATAGACCTAGCCGTGGCGTCCGAATGCATCCAGCGCCGGGTGCTGAACTACGACCGTGACGGGGACAACCACTACGACACCGTGTCCGCCTTCATCAAGAGCATGCGCGGCTCCGACCCCGACGCCGCCGTCTACTATCTGGCCAGGATGCTTTACGCGGGCGAGGACGTGAAGTTCATCGCCAGGAGGATAATGATCTGCGCGTCGGAGGACGTGGGGAACGCCGACCCCCAGGCCCTTGTGGTCGCGGTGGCCGCGGCACAGGCCGTCGAGCGCATAGGGATGCCGGAGTCGCAGATCATCCTGACCCAGGCGGCGGCCTACGTGGCCTGCGCACCCAAGAGCAACTCCGCCTGCAACGCCATCTTCTCTGCGATGGAATCAGTGAAGACGGAACCAACCGGCGGGATACCGCCGTACCTCAAGGACGCCCACTACAGCGGGGCCAAGGACCTCGGTCGCGGCCTGACCTACAAGTACCCCCACGACTTCGAGAACCACTACGTTGACCAGCAGTACCTGCCGGACGAGCTTGTCGGACGGAGATTCTACGAGATGTCCGACAACGGATACGAGAAGGGCATGAAGGCCTGGCTGAAGAGGATCGGGAAACTCAAAGACCGATCGTGATCATCTTCTCGGAAAAATTGGCACATTACTTTCGTCAAAAGTAATGTGTGCTTTTTCTAAGAAAATTTTATACTGCAAATTCTATACAAATGCAGTATAATAATTTTGATAAAAATTTCATACTTCATTTTATATAATCGATATGCAATCATGATATGTGATACAATGGTCAAAGTGTATTCCAAACATGACGTGTTCATAGGAGAGTTCGATGGGATATACTGCACAGAGGAACTCCTCAACAAGGGTGTTCCGTTCTCGACCATCCGCAGATACGTAGAGAAAGGAGACCTCATCAGAATCCAACATGGAATATATGTGACCAAGGACTGCATGGATGATGAATGGGTCACACTCCAGAAACGCTACAGAAAGGGAATATTCAGCGGATACACCGCGATGTATCTTCAGAACATGTCCGATCAGATTCCGACGGAGTTCTACATGACCTTCCCGCGTGGATACAACGCCAAGAGCTTCGATGAATGCGAATACAACGTTATCCCAAAATTCGTGATCCCCAAATTCTATGAGTTGGGAATCACGGAGGTGGAAACGCCCTATGGAAACAAGGTCCGCACATACAACAGAGAGAGGACCCTGTGTGACATAGTCCGGGGCGGGGGGATAGACCGTGACGTCATTAAACAGGCGATGAGGAACTACCTCCGCTCGGACGGTGTCGACATCCACAGATTGAGTTCATACGCCGAGATGCTGCATGTCAAACCCAAGATCCATCAGCTTGTGGAGGCGATGACATGAGGATGCGAAATCCAGCGCAGATGAAGGGATTGGTGAAGAACGTCGCCGCGGGCCTTGGCGTACCGGCGAACGTCGCTCTTCACATGTACGTCATGGAGCGCTTCATAGACCGTATATCCAGATCGGATTACAAAGACAGGTTCGTCCTGAAGGGCGGATTCCTCCTCTACTCAATCAAGGGCATGGACAGGAGGACCACAGAGGATCTGGACATGACTTCCAAGACCCTGGACGTGACCGAAGATGAACTCACCCCTGTGATCAGGAGAATCTGCGAGACCGATGCCGATGACGACTTCGTGATGGAGATTGTCAAGGTGGAGACTGTCGCAGAACTGCTAGAACACCCGGGGCTTCGCTACTTCATCGATGCCACATATGGAGTCAAAGAACGCTTCTACATCGACATCGTCCCGTCACCGCAGATCGTTCCAGAAGAGGTGAACCACGACATCGTCCCGATGTTCGGTGATAAGCCAATCAGTATCATGGCATACAGATTGGAGACGGTCATCGCAGAGAAACTGCATGCCGCTCTCACGAGGGCCGACGAGAACACCCGCATGAGGGACTACTACGATTTCTACGTCCTCGATCACGACGGGGGCTTCGATGATGATGTTCTCACAAAGGCCACGGAATACGCCTTTGAGAGCAGAGGCACCGTCAACAGCCTGAATGACTGGGAGAACATCCTCTAACATATCCGTGGCAGCCACACCATGAACACGTTGTGGCTCGCGTACCAGAAGGGACATGTGTACGCAGGCAGCATTCGTTCGAGGATGCCTGCGACAGTGCCGAACACCTCCTTACCACAATAGATTCGAGAAGAACCGTGAATCCTAAAAACGATGAAGCCCTTTGAAGGGTCGATCAAGATGAGCGGTTGGACGTACGCCAAATCCGGAGTTAACATCGACCAGAAATCCGAGGCCATCGAGGCACTCGTCAGCGAGGTCAGCTACAAGAGACAGGGCATCGGGCAGGCCGTCCGCATGCCCGGGCTTTTCGCCAGCCTCATCGACTTCGGCGACAGGTACATCACTATGGCCACCGACGGGGTCGGGTCCAAACTGCTCATCGCGGAGGAGCTCAACAAGTGGGACACCGTCGGCATAGACTGCATAGCGATGAACGTCAACGACACCATCTGCGTCAACGCCGAGCCCACGTCCTTCGTGGACTACATCGCCATCGACAAGCCCAACTCGGAGATCACTGAGGAGATCGGAAAGGGCCTCCAGAAGGGTGCGGAGCTCTCCAACATGGAGATTGTCGGCGGGGAGATCGCCGTCCTCCCGGAGATCATCAACGGCGTGGACCTCTCCGGAACCTGCCTCGGCTACGTTGCGAAGGACAGGATCATCACCGGAGACAAGTGCCAGGAGGGCGACCTCATCATATCCCTCAGGTCCTCCGGGATCCACTCCAACGGCCTGACCCTGGCCAGGAAGGTCGTCGAGGCGAACAACATCGCCATGACCGACAGGGTCTCCGGCCTCCAGGGAAGCATCGGCGAGGAGCTGCTCACCCCCACCGAGATCTACGTCAGGCAGGTCCTCGAGATCACCTCGAACCACACCGTCCACGGACTGGTGGACATCACCGGCGGCGGACTGAGGAACATCCTCAGGATGAGGAAGGGACTGAGGTACGTGATCAGCGACCCGGTGAAGCCCGCACCCATCTTCCAGAAGCTCCAGGAACTCGGCGAGATCGAGGACAGGGAGATCTACCAGACCCTCAACATGAGCATGGGGTTCACCATCATCGCGCCGGCCGATGACGCCGAGGAGATCGCCTCGAAGTACCCCAACGCCGACATCGTCGGCAGGGTCGAGAAGGGCGACGGCGTCCTGCTCGAGCCGGGCAACATCCTGTATGACCACTACTGACCGCGCGGACGGCTGCGATCCGCCGCTGGAACAGGGGCTCCCCCCGGACATAGAGGTCGCGCTCCGGGAGTTCGTCGAGGGGGTTCGGAACCACTCCACCCTGCTGGACTGCCTGTGGGGGGAGCTGTATGGCGCCATCAACGCCAACCAGTGGGCGGGAGTCATAACGCCAGAACGTGCGGATATGCTTCGGAGAAAGTACCTTTTCAACTACGGTGGGGACGATGGATCTGATCGATTTCAGCGACTGCGAGAGGAACGACTACAGGGCCTACGGCGGTGCCAGCGGCAACAAGATCAACATAATCTACGAGGGACACGGATACATGCTGAAGTTCCCGCCCAAGCCCGGACCCATCTCGGACCTGAACTACGTCAACTCCTGCATGACCGAGTACATCGCCTGCCACGTCTTCGAATCCATGGGCATTCCCGCCCAGGAGACCCTGCTGGGGGTGTACACCGACAAGCACGGCAACAGGAGGAACGTGGTCGCCTGCAGGGACTTCGCTGAGGGGAACAAGACCCTGGTGGAGTTCGCCCACCTCAAGAACACCTGCCTCGACAGCGACCTGGACGGCTACAACACCGACCTGGCGTCCATCCTCAGGGCCATCGACGAGCAGCGCCTGATCATGCCCGACAGGCTCAGGACGTTCTTCTGGAACCAGTTCGTCGGAGACGCCCTGCTGGCCAACTTCGACCGCCACAACGGGAACTGGGGGATCCTGGTGAACGAGAGGATAAGGCACGCCGACCTCGCTCCGGTCTACGACTGCGGGTCCTGCCTGTTCCCCCAGCTGGACGACAAAGGGATGGAGAGGGTGCTCTCCAAACCCTATGAGATCGAGGACAGGGTGAAGCTCTTCCCCAAGTCCACCCTGATGATCAACAAGGCCAGGATAAACTACCGCGACTTCATCACGTCCACGGACGACTACGAGTGCGACGCGGCCGTGGCACGCCTTTACAGGCACATCGACATGGACCGCATCGAGGGGATACTGGACGAGACCCCCGGGATCACGGACCTGCAGAAGAGGTTCTACCTCACCATGATCGGAGCCCGCAAGGAGGGCATCATAGACGTGGCGATGGACAAGATTGAGAACAGGGGATAAAGACGGGGTGCCCCGTCTGTTTTTTCATCTCTGACCGTAGACGTAGATCAGATGCCAGCCGAACTGGGTCTGGACGATGGTCATGTCCCCGGGGTTGTACGAGAACGCGGCGTCCTCGAAGGGCTTCACCATCTGTCCGCGGCCGAACCAGCCGAGGTCCCCGCCGTTCCTGCCGGAGGGGCATTTGGAGTACTGGGCCGCGAGTGTGGCGAAGTTCTCCCCGGCGTAGACCCTCCTCTGGAGGTCCAGCGCCTGTTCGTACGAATCCACAAGGATGTGTGAGCAGCGTGCCTGTCTTACCATGGATGACGCATCGGGACGCCGTTTTTATGGTTTATGGGCGGCGTCGGCACACCGACATCGGTGTTGGATGCAGGGGCGTGAACCGATGATGTCGGATAGAGACATGGATCCAGGTACCACTACGGCGACGAACACCATCGGTCTCACAGGTGTCGCACCGGGAAGACGAGAATCACCTGATCGATCCCAGCCTGGCGGCGAACGCCCCGCACACCGCACCCAGAGCCGTGGCGGTCTCGAGGGAGAAGCATCCCGGCGTTATGTCCAGGTTGTACCTCGGGATGGACGCGGCCGCCTTCGGCACCCCGTGGGGACCGATCCCGAACAGCAGGGTGATGCTCTGGCCGTGCTCGACCATGTCCACGGCTTCGGAGAGCGTGATCTGCTTCTTCGGTTCCGGCTTGCTCGTGGTGAGCACGACCTCCCCCAGCTGCGGCGGGAAGCCCTTGCCCGGATACGGGAAGCACTGGAAGCGTCCGGTCTCGGCCATCTCCAGGAAGTTCTTGCCGTGTCCGCCGATGCTCGTGGTGCCGGCCACCCACTCCGCGATCTCGCGGGGTGTGCGGGCGTCCTCGGGGATCGGGAAACCGAAGAGTGCCAGACCCATGTCGTAGGCCCTGGCGAGGTCCCCCGCGCGGGCTATGACCCTCCTGTGGGGCTCCCTGAAGTTCTGGTCGTAAGAGTTGTACAGTCCTATGGTGAGTCTTCCGCGTCCCATTGGTTCACCCCTGTGTCCTACGACGGCCCACGATCGCGTACGCGTCGCCGTCCATGAATATCTCGTACTCCGGATGCTCGGACTGGAGCCTGGCGATCTCGCTCATGACCTGCGACAGCGTGAGGTCGCATGTGCGGATGTCGATGAATACGCGGTCTGGCTCCATGAAGGGTCATCCCGATGAGTTGATGATAGGAGAAGAGATGGTGCCGTGAGCCGGGCTCGAACCAGCGACTTCAAGATCTTCAGTCTTGCACTCTCCCAACTGAGTTACCACGGCGTAATTCCCCCCTATGAGCGTCCCCGTTATAAAGTTTGTGACGGTGCCGGCCGGTTGCCGGCGACCGTCTGGGTCATTGCTGGGGCACCTCCGGAGCGGCCTCCTCGACCTCCTCCTCCTGCTCCTCGGTCATCACGGGCTCGACGGCCACGACCTTGTCGCCGTTGCGCATGTCCATGACCCTCACGCCCTTGGCGTTGCGCCCGGTCTCGCGGATCTCGTCCGTGTCGATGCGTATGATCTTTCCGGACGCGGACGTGAGCATGAGCTGGTCGCCGGGGTTGACCTTCCTGACGCTCACCACGTGGCCGTTCCTCTCGTCGGTCTTGATGGTGATGACGCCCTTCCCTCCGCGGTGGGTCTTGCGGTAGTCGTCCACGTCGGAGATCTTCCCGTAGCCGTTCTCGGACACCGTGAGCAGCCTGTCGCCGGGCTTCACGACGGCCATGGACACGACGCGGTCGCCGGCGTTCAGGGTCATGCCCTTGACGCCCATGGTGTCCCTTCCGGTGGGGCGGGCGTCGGTCTCGTCGAACCTGACCGCCTGTCCGTCCGCGGAGGCGATGATGATCTGGTCGGAGCCGTCGGTGATGTCGGTCTCGATGAGCTCGTCGCCCTCGTCCAGCTTGATGGCCTTGATGCCCTTGGCCCTCACGTTGCCGTAGGCGCTGAGGCTGGTCTTCTTGAACAGCCCGTTCCTGGTGCAGAACACCAGGTACCTGTCCTCCGGGAACCCGGACGCGCAGATGGTGTTGACCACCTTCTCGCCCTCCTCCAGGTCCGACAGGAGGTTGACGATGGGCTTGCCCTTGGACTGCCTGCTGCCCTCCGGGATCCTGTATCCCTTGAGCCAGTGGAGGCGGCCGTGGTTGGTGATGAACATCACGTAGTCGTGGGACGAGGTGACGAACATGGACGCCACGTGGTCCTCCTCCTTGGTCTGCATCGCCGTCAGGCCCACCCCTCCGCGGGACTGCTGCCTGTACGTGCTCAGCGGGATCCTCTTGATGTAGTTGTCAGCGGAGATGGTGATGACCACCTGCTCCCTGGGGATGAGGTCCTCCTCGTCGGTGTCGATGGCGTTGGGGTCGATGACGGTCCTGCGGTCGTCGCCGTAGGTCTCCTTCATCTCCTCGGTCTCCGACTTGATTATGGCGAGCACCCTGGACTCGTTTGCCAGGATGTCCCTGAGGTCGTCCATCTGGACCTTCAGCTGGTCGTACTCCTCCCTGATGGAGTTCAGCTCCAGGCCGGTCAGCTTCTGGAGCCTCATGTCCAGGATGGCCTTGGCCTGCTCGTAGTCGATGTCCAGCAGGGCCTGGAGGCCGTTGTTCGCCTCCTCCCCGTTGGACGACTCCCTGATCAGGGCGATGGTCTCGTCCAGCATGTTGATGGCCTTCATCAGGCCCTCCAGGATGTGGAACCTCTTCTCGGCCTGGGCCAGGTCGTACCTGGTCCTGCGGACGACGACGTCCCTCCTGTGTGCGATGTAGTGGGTTATCAGCGCCTTCAGGCTGAGGGTGGTGGGCCTGTTGTCCACCAGGGCGATGTTGATGATGCCGTAGGTGACCTCCATGTTGGTCTTCTTGAACAGGTTCTCCAGGACGACGCTGGACAGGGCGTCCTTGTGCAGCTCGATGACTATGCGCATGCCGTGCCTGTCGGACTCGTCGCGCAGGTCGGTGATCCCCTCGATCTCCTTGTCCTTGACACGCTCGGCGATCTGCGCTATGAGCTGGGCCTTGTTCACCTGGTAGGGGATCTCGTCGACGATGATCCTCTCCTTGCCGTTGCCCATCTCCTCGATGTGGGTGTTGGACCTGACCTTGAGCCTCCCGCGGCCGGTCTCGTACGCGGAGCGGATCCCCCCGATGCCGTAGATCGTCCCCCCGGTGGGGAAGTCGGGACCCTTGACGAACTGCATGAGCTCCTCCAGGGTGGCATCCGGGTGGTCCACGGTGTACACGATGGCGTCGCAGACCTCCCTGAGGTTGTGGGGCGGCATCTTGGTGGCCATACCGACGGCGATACCGTCGGACCCGTTCACCAGGAGGTTCGGGAACTTGGACGGCAGGACGGTGGGTTCCTTCAGGGAGCCGTCGTAGTTGTCCATCATGTCGACGGTCTCCTTGTCCAGGTCCGCCAGCAGGTCGCTGGCCACCTTGGAGAGGCGGGCCTCGGTGTAACGCATGGCCGCGGGTGGGTCCCCGTCCACGGAACCGAAGTTACCCTGGCCGTCCACCAGGGGGTACCTGAGCGAGAACGGCTGGGCCATCCTGACCATGGCGTCGTACGCGGCGGTGTCGCCGTGGGGGTGGTACTTTCCCAGGACCTCTCCGACCACGGTGGCGGACTTCTTGTGGGGCCTGTTGTACACCAGTCCGAGCTCGGACATGGCGTACATGATCTTCCTGTGGACGGGCTTGAGACCGTCCCTGACGTCGGGCAGCGCACGTCCGACGATGACGCTCATGGAGTAGTCGATGTACGAGCGGTGCATCTCCTTCTCGATGGGCTGGATGATGAGCTTCCTCTCTCCGTCCATGGTATCACACATCCAGGTTGACTACCTCGTGGGCGTGCTCGATGATGTACTCCCTGCGGGGCTCGACGTCGTCGCCCATCAGGACCGAGAACAGCTGGTCGGCTATCATCCCGTCCTCGATGGTGACCTTCTTCATGATCCTGGTCTCGGGGTTCATGGTCGTCTCCCAGAGCTGCTGGGGGTTCATCTCTCCGAGACCCTTGTACCTGGAGACGTTGGCGCCCTGGCCGATCTCGGCCATGGCGGCGGCCATCTCCTCCTCGTTGTAGGCGTAGATCTGCTTCTTGCCCTTGTAGACCCTGTAGAGAGGCGGCATGGCGATGTACACGTGCCCCGCCTCGATGAGGGGCTTCATCTGCCTGTAGAACAGCGTCAAGAGCAGCGTCCCTATGTGAGCACCGTCCACGTCCGCATCGGTCATGATGACGATGTTGTGGTAGCGGATCTTGGAGACGTCGAAATCCCTGCCGATGCCCCCGCCGATGGCGATGGCCAGGTTCTTGATCTCCTCGTGGTCCAGCAGCTTGTCGGGCCTGGCCTTCTCCACGTTGAGGATCTTTCCCCTGAGCGGCAGGATGGCCTGGAAGGCGCGGTCCCTGCCCTGCTTGGCGCTCCCGCCTGCGGACTCTCCCTCCACGATGTACAGCTCGCACTTGGACGGGTCCCTCTCGGAGCAGTCGGCCAGCTTCCCGGGGAGGCTGGTGCTCTCTAGGGCGGACTTCCTCCTGGTAGCGTCCCTGGCCTTCCTGGCGGCCTCGCGCCCCTCGTAGGCGGAGATGGCCTTCTTCACGATGGTCTGGGCCACCGACGGGTTCTCCAGGAGGTACTCGGCGAGCTTGTCGTTCATGAGTCCGGAGACGGCGCCCTGCGCCACGCTGCTGCCCAGCTTGGCCTTGGTCTGGCCCTCGAACTGGGGCTCGGACATCTTGATGCTGACGATCGCGGTGAGGCCCTCGCGCACGTCGCTGCCCTCCAGGGTGGTGTCCTTCAGGAGGTTGTTGGCCTTGCCGTAGTCGTTGATCGTCTTGGTCAGGGCGGTCCTGAATCCCGTGAGGTGCGTTCCCCCCTCGGGGGTGAAGATGGTGTTCACGAAGGAGTCGATCTCCTCGTTGTACCCGTCGGTCCACTGCATAGCGATGTCTATCACCACGCCGTTCCTCTCGCCCGAGAAATGGATGGGTACGGGATGGATGGGCGTCTTGGACCTGTTCAGGTACTGCACGAACTCGGAGACCCCGCCGTCGTAGTGGAACCTCTCCTTCCTGCCCGTGCGCTTGTCCTCGAAGTTGATGGTGGCCTCCTTGTTGAGGAAAGCCTGGTTGCGGAACCTGTTCTGCAGGGTGGTGTAGTCGAACTCGACGGTCTCGAACATCTCCCCGTCCGGCCAGAACGTGATCTCCGTGCCGTGGCGGTCGGTCTCGCCGATGACCTCGACGGGGCCGTCCGGGACACCGATGCGGTATGACTGCCTCCAGATCTTGTCCTCCCTGTAGACCGTGGCGACGAGCCTCTCCGAGAGGGCGTTGACGACCGAGACTCCCACTCCGTGGAGTCCTCCTGAGACCTTGTAGCTGTTCTGGTTGAACTTGCCTCCCGCGTGGAGGTCGGTCAGGCACATCTCCAGCGCCGACTTGCCCTCCTCGTGGTTGATTCCCGTGGGGATGCCCCTTCCGTCATCCACGACGGTGATGGACCCGTCCTCGTTGATCGTGACGTCGACCTCGGTGGCGTACCCCGCCATAACCTCGTCGATTCCGTTGTCGACGACCTCGTAGACCATGTGGTGCAGTCCGCGGGCATCGGTGGATCCGATGTACATCCCGGGCCTCTTCCTCACTGCCTCGAGGCCTTTGAGGGCCACGATGCTGTCCGCATCGTACTCCTCCTCGGCGTGCTTCATGTTCCCATCCATGATAATCGGGTGACCTATCGCATCATGTTATATATACACGCGCACACGCGCGCGTACACGCGCATTAAGAAGAACCTCGATCGATCGACCACCGAACCGTCTGCTCTCAGGCCGGTCTCCCGAGAACAGGATCGGCCTGCCTGGAACCGCACTGACGTTTCATCGCCATCTGGCCCGCGCATGGTCCGATCGACGCGGGGAACTGCGGAGGAACGGCGTTCCGCCTCGGTCAAGTATTAAGCCTGGCTCGGGAGATACGGATGCGATCCGCAATGAGCACCATAATGGAGACGGCCCGCAGGGGAGAGATCACCCCGATGATGAAGAAGATCGCCGAGAAGGAGAACGTCAGTCCCGAGTTCATCCGCAACGGGATAGCCTCGGGACGCATCTGCGCCCCTTGCAACCCGGCGCACGACCCCGAGCCGGCGGCGATCGGCAAGGGCCTTTCCGTCAAGATCAACGTGAACCTGGGAACGTCCAGGGACATCGTGGACCTGGACGCCGAGCTCCAGAAGCTGCAGGTCGCCCTGAAGTACGGCGCGGACGCCGTCATGGACCTCAGCACCGGCGGCGACATCGACGCCATAAGGGCAAGACTCCTGAAGGAGTGTCCCGTCATGATGGGCTCCGTCCCGATCTACCAGACCGGCCTCACGGCCGCCAGGAGGAACGCCGTCGTGGAGATGACCGAGGACGACATCTTCAACGGCATCGAGAAGCACGCCAAGGACGGTATGGACTTCATGACCGTCCACTGCGGCATCACCAGGGAGAGCGTCGGATGGCTCGAGAAGTGCCAGAGGATCACCGACGTCGTCTCCAGGGGAGGGTCGTTCCTGACCGCGTGGATCCTCCACAACGGGGAGGAGAACCCCCTCTACAAGAACTACGACTACCTGCTGGAGATGGCCAGGAAGTACGAGTTCACGCTGTCCCTCGGAGACGGGTTCAGACCCGGATGCATCGACGACGCGTCCGACCAGGCGCAGATCACCGAGCTCATGACCCTTGGTCACCTCGTCAGGAGGGCCCGCGAGGCCGGAGTGCAGACGATGGTCGAGGGCCCCGGACACGTCCCGCTGGACCAGGTCCCCATGAACATGCAGATCCAGAAGCGCATGTGCGACCACGCGCCCTTCTACGTCCTGGGCCCGCTGGTCACGGACATCGCACCAGGATACGACCACATCGTCGGAGCCATCGGAGGCGCCGTCGCGGCGCAGAACGGGGCGGACTTCCTCTGCTACCTCACACCCGCGGAGCACCTCTCGCTGCCCGACGTGGACGATGTGAGGGAGGGCGTCATCGCCTCGAAGATCGCCGCGCACGTCGGTGACCTCTGCAGGGGCATCGGCAGAGACCGCGACACCCGGATGGCCAAGGCCAGGAAGGCCCTGGACTGGGAGACCATGTTCGACACCTGCATCGACGAGGAGAAGGCCCGCAGGTACAGGTGCAGGGGCTGCACCGAGGAGAGCGAGGGGTGCTCCATGTGCGGCGACGTCTGCGCCATCAAGATCGTCAACACCTACATGAGCAAGGGCGACGACGGGAAGCACGACTGCTGACAGAGCTCTTGGATGCGGGTTCCCCTCACCCGCCCTCGTCCACGGTCGACGCATGGTAGTTACGATGTGTGTGAGCCGTGCGCTTGTGACGATCCGGGGATAACGATGGAAACTGCCACCCCTCGGCACTCCTGTGATACGACATCACGTTCCGCTTCAACCCGCGGCGGTTCTGCATCCGCCCCATGGACTACCTGCCCGCATCATCCGAGCTCTGTCGTCCAGTTCAGTTCCTGGATCGTGTTGTCTGTCCTCCTGATCTCCGCCGAGAGCGCATCCGCCTGACGTCTGATCTCGCGCACGTCCACCGTGCTGTGGACGGCGATCTCGTTCCGGGAGTACCTGTCGACCCTGTTGCTGGCACTGTTGAGGAGGTCCCTCAGGATGCTTTCCTTCTGGATCAGGACGTCCCGCCTGGCGATGAGCTGGGTCAGGGTCCTCCCCTCGGCATCGACCGTGCTGCAGTTGGTCGTGTTGATCCTCCATATGAGCTCCTCCAGCTGACCGGAGACCTCCTCGAGCTCTGCGAGAAGCTCCTCGGGATCCTCGCTCGGAGAATCCCCCTCCTGCACCTTCGAGTTGACCATCAGCCTGTTCCTCAGCCTGCTCATGCGCGTGTTGAGGTCGGCCCTGAGCTTCAATGCCTCTGCGAGCTTCATGTGACGTCCGATGAAGGGGATGGATATGAAGGACGGGGACGAGAATTCGGACAGTGCACAACGGATGACGGACCGACCGAGTGAAAACAACGAGTGAACGATGAAGATGATGGAGCCACTGGAGGGGATCGAACCCCCGGCCTACGGTTTACGAAACCGCCGCTCTACCGCTGAGCCACAGTGGCAATAGGGATGGGGAACGAGTCCCCATATTTAATAGATTTATCGCTCGAATCGACTGAACGACAATCAGCGGGCCATACGGTCGATGACGAGATTGTACACTCCGTCGTCGTACGAGAGGAGGGATCCGTTCTCCAGGCACACGTAATCCTCACCGAGGGTCCAGATGAACATGCCTGTGAGGAACGTGCGGTAGGACGTGTAGGCCATGCCGTTCTCGACGTACACATCCCTGGTGGAACCGTCGATGGTCATCGTCCCCTGAGCCAGGCTGGTGGGCAGTTCGGAGGTGAGGAACGAGATCGCTGTGTCCTGATACATCACGGTGGCCGTGACCTCGCCGTCGATGACGACCGCGTTGAACAAACCAGCCGAACCATCGGCACTGGTGTAGCAACCGAACAGCACGGTCTCCTCCGCGTCGCTTTTCACGAACCCGGTGAGGTCGAGATCGAAGTTACCGGTGACGATTGTCCCCTTTGCGATGTGGAAGGCGTTGCTGTCCACGGCGAATGCCGCACGGTCGCCGGGATAGGTGAAACCTGTGCCGTCCACCATGCCCCATCCGGTCTCGACCTGGAACCCCGTCAGGTCGACCCTGTCATCCGGCAGGTCGGCCGAGGCGTCCTTGGACATGGCCATGTAGATGATGCCGTTGAGGTCCGGCTCGTCGTATACGGAGATCAGATACAGCGTCCCGTCCTCCAGGTACAGCTGGTTGGCCACACCGGATGACACCGACACGGCCTCGTGTTCGGAGATCAGGATGTACTCCACCGTGTCGACCCCGTCCGTCAGGATGACGGACCCGCCGGCCACAGTGGCCTCCAGCTGCTCCGGGGCAGTGATCTCCGCGGATATCCCGGAGTCGTAGGTGTAGACGGGATACCACACACCGTCGAACGTGTCGTCCACCTCGGGCGACTCGTCACCGTACTGGACCCACGAGAACAGCAGGCAGACCGCGATGATGACGGCTGCGACAGCCATCAGCTTGACGTTCTTGACGTTCATGGAACGGAATCGCGATGCGGATATATCCGAGTTCAGGCGCGGTACTGCGGGAACATGTCCCTGAAGACCACCGCGTCCTTCTCTATCAGGGGGGACTCGCAGATGAACGTGCACTCCTGCTTCGAGTCCTGGAGGACGTTGGCGAGGAGCTGCAGGTCGGGATCCCTCGCCTCCAGGGGCAGGTGGGAGATCTCACCCTTGTCGCCGTACTTTATGCAGCTGATGTGGAAGTGGGCGATGTCGCCGGCCAGGGAGAAGAACTGGTCCGTGAGCTCCCTCATGTCCTGCTCGGTCTTCAGGAACCCGTGCCCCCTGGCGTGCACGTGCGCCACATCCAGAACCGGGCGGACGCCGTCGACGCTCTCCATGACCTTCCCGATCTCGTCCAGGGTGCCGAACTGGCCCAGCTTCCCCATGGTCTCCACACCCAGGATGACGTCCCTGATCCCCTCGTCGTCGAGCATGTCCTTGCACTTCGAGAGCCCGGCGACCACGTTGGGCAGGGCGGTCTCCGGCGACTTTCCGTAGGATGCGGCGTGGATGACGATGATGTACGCGCCGAGGTTGTGGGCGGCCCTGGCGGTGTCCATGACCCATCCGATGCTCTTCTCACGGGTCTCGTCCGAGTCGGAGTTGAAGCTGATGAAGTATGGGGCGTGGCAGCTCAGCCTGATGTCCAGGGCCTTCGCCTTCGCACCGACCTCCTGCGCCCTCTCGGGCTTGATCCTGGCGCCGCGGACGAACTCCACCTCGAGGGCGTCCAGGCCGAGGCTCCTAGTGTACTCCAACGAACCCTCCGGGGTCTTCCCCGCCGAGGGGTATCCTGCAGGACCGAATCTCATGGCTGACCGTAGCCCGAACCCCGATTAAAGACCTATGGAGCGCAGCCGCTACATACGTGGACGCGGATGACGGAGGCATGAGGCTCGAACTCGATGTGTCGCTGGATCCCACGCTCGGATGCGGACAGGCGCACCGCTGGAGGAAGGAGGGCGACGTCTGGACCGGGGTGATCGGCAGGGACGTCGTGAGGATGAGGCAGACGGAGTTCGGGGCCGAGGTGGAGGGGTGCTCCGACCTCTCCCGTCTGAGGTCGTACTTCAGGGCGGAGGACGACCTGGAGGCCATCGTGGGAGAGATCTCCGAGAGGGACCCCTATGTGGCGTCGCTGTCCGCCCACTGCCCGGGGCTCCGCATACTGAGACAGGACCGGTGGGAGTGCCTGGCGACGTACCTCCTGGCCACCAACGCCAACGTGGCCCGTATAGGCAAGATGGTGGAGTCCGTCTGCACCCTCTTCGGGGACGATCTGGGCGGGAGGCACGCGTTCCCCACACCGTCCCAGATTCTCGACCGGGCGGACAGGGTCTGCGAGTGCAGGCTGGGCTTCAGGGAGCAGAGGTTCGTCGAGCTGGCACAGCGCGTGGAAGACGGCGACGTCGACCCGGACGCCATCGCGGAGCTTGACTACGACGGATGCGTGGAGGCCCTCATGGACGTGAACGGGGTCGGCCCCAAGGTGGCCGACTGCGTGGCGCTCTTCGCTTACGGGCACCTGGAGGCGTTCCCGGTGGACGCCAGGATACAGAGGTCTATGGAGGAGCTGTACGGCGTGAAGGGATCGTACAAGGTGGTCTCCGGCTACGGGCGTGAGAAGTTCGGCAGGTACGCCGGATACGCCCAGGAGTTCCTGTACCACAGGGAGTTCATCGACTGACCGGGTCAGGCGTCCGCGCCGCAGTTGGGCGGGGTGACGCCTGTCTGGGCCTTGTAGATCACGGCGAGGAGCCCGGACTTCTTGACGACGCAGCAGAGCCTGCACATCTCGTTGGAGAAGTCGCTCTTGTCCTCGGCGATCCTGGCGGCGGAGATCTTGACCTCCTCCTGGAACTGCGGGTAGAGGGGGCTCTCGTCGACGACGGCGTTGCCGCCCCTCTTCTTCTTGAGATACTGCGAGATGGCGGCGTCGGTGACCCCGAACCTGCGGGCGACCTCGGCCTGGGTCATCCCATGGGTGTAGACGAGCTCTTTCGAAACCTCTCTGCGGATCATCGGCAGAACGTACCATACAACAATCTCGCACGGTATCTTCATGTTCCAGCCTAGACAATCCAACTATTTAACGGCGTTGTCGACGTCCGAGACGGCTCAGGCCCCGGTGTTGACCTTGAGGTAGAACTCGGACACGTCCCAGTCCTCGTCGTCGCGCTGTCTCTGGGTCTCCAGGCTGACGCCCACGGACTGCGCCGCCTCCTTGAGGATCCTTGCGGCCCTGTCGGACCCCTGGAACTCCTCCACCTTGGCGCCGGAGGCGCAGACCTTGCCCTTGAAGCTCCCCACGATGCGGGTGCCGCTGAACACGACGGAGCTGGATCCCGCGCCGGTCTCTGCCTTGATCAGGCCGCGGAGGTAGATGTGGAGATTGTCCTGAGAGTTCAGCACGAAGTTGTCCAGGAACCGGGGCGGCCTCGTCCCGACGTCCTCCGACAGCATCCAGTACAGGGTCGGGTCGTCCCTGACGAAGAATCCCTTCCTCAGGAAGCCCTCGTCCTCGAGCTCCCTCAGCATGCCCCTGGTCACCGCCATCCTGCCCCCGACGAACTGGGACAGGGTCTCGGCCGAGAACATCCCGAAATCGCGGAAGTGGCCGCGGACGATCTCCTTCTGCGCCTCGTGCCTGTCGATGCCCTCGTCGGGCACGATGCAGTAGCGGCCGTCGCCGTCCTGGTAGAGGACGGAGTTCTTGGACAGCTCAGACAGGATCTCCGACGTCCTCTCCGGGGAGTAGACGGAGTCGGCGACTATCTCCTTCTTCGTGGCCGGCTGCTTCCTGGATATGAGCTTGAGGAGCTCCTTGGCGTGCCTGCCCGGCACATAGCCCTTCTCGGCCCTGTACAGCGCGGCCATCCTCATGTTGGTGTAGCCGACGTACGGAGGGGACAGGCACATTTTCACCAGTCTCCCGCGCTCCATCTGCTTCTTCATGGTCGTCCTCTCGGACACGCGGGCCATGAGTTCCTGGTCCCCGCGCACGTACCCTCTGGACTCCACCGCCGCGGACACCGTCTGGTACCTGTCGTTCCTGGGGATCCTCTGCTTCGAGAACACGTACCCGAGCATGTCCTGCTCGGTCATCGTCCAGGGTTCGAACCTGCCCTTGGCGTAGAACCCGTTCACGAGATGGTAGTCGCGGCCGGTGAGGGTCGCGGACATTGCGTCGTCCAGGTCGGCGGCGTCGGTGTTGAGTATCTCGCGTATGCGGACGATGTCGGTGCCCTTCATCCTGAAGAATCCCATCATGACGTCGATGGCGTCCAGGGCCTCCGGGAGCAGGTCAGGGGAGTCCAGGTCCATGGCGCGGACCTCGATGCATCCGGACATCTCCCACAGCTCCAGCGCCCCCACCACGGAGTCGCCGCGGACCAGCGGGTAGATCCACTTGTCGCCGTAGCGCGACGAGATCTCCGCCCACTTGGACCCCAGGTCCGGGTCGTACAGGGACAGCACCCTGACGGGGAACTCCTGCTCCGGCACCTTCTCGAGTGCCGGCAGTTCATCGGACATGACCAGCATCGGGACCTGCCCCTCGCCGACGGATATGGTCACGGCGCCCTCCTCTGCGGCATAGCGCTCGATGTCGTCCAGCGGGATGTCCACCAGGTACCTCATGGATGCCACCGGGATCGGCCCGTAGGCCCTGACCGCCCTGCGTACCAGGTCCCTGGCGGGCTCCCCCTCCGGGGTCCTGGGGGTGTAGACGGCGTAGGTGTTCTCCGTGCCCCAGTCCTCCCTCTCGTCGAAATCGCGGATGACCAGCAGGGAGCGGTCCAGACGCATGATGGACTGCTTGACGTCGTCCTTGTCCATGCCCGTGGCCGCCACCAGCTGCCTCATGGTGGCGCGGCCCATGCCGTCGATCATGTTCAGGACCTTCCGGTCCGTGTCGGTTATCTCCTCGTGCCTCAGCGCGGCGTAGCGGTCGCCCTCCTCCCTGAGGACGAACCTGACCCTGCCCCTGACGAACCTGCCCAGGAGGATCTCCCCGGACTCCCTCATGGAGTACCATTCAGACAGGTCGAAGCCGTCCACCCTCGAGTAGACGTCCAGCTCGCTGCCGGCGGACCCGTAGAAGTCGAAGAACTCCCTGATGCTGCCGAACCTCTCGCCCTTGGTGAGGCGGTAGCGCTCGACGGTCTCGTAGTCGTAGACGTTGTCACGTCCCGCCTTGAGCCTCATATGGTCGATCTTCAGCATGTACTGGTCGTCCTCGGAGATCAGGAACCTGCCGCGGGCCACCTCCTCGGCGGCGACAAGCGACTCCAGGGACGTCCTGGCATCCTCGTCGGATATGGACAGGGCGAAGGCCACCTCCTGCACGGTGGCGGGGGCGAAGCACTCCAGGTAGCGGAGGACGATCCTGTCCACCGCCTTCCTCCGGTCCACCTCAGGGTACTCGACCCTGGAGAAGAACCACCTGTTGTTGCCGGTGACGTCCGTCCTGGTGATCAGATACATGGACTCCAGCTTCCTCACCGACCTGAACGTCACGTCCTCGCTTATCTCCAGGTCGTTGGTAATGTCGCTCATGGGCGTGTTCTGACCGATGCGCTCGTAGACCGCTCTGTCGGTGTCGGTCAGGTCCCTCTGCCTGCGGGTGGCAGCGGCGTAGTACGGGATCTCCTCGACCGTCATGATGTGGGGCTCGTCCAGGAACACAGTCCCGACGACGCCCTCCTTGATAAGCTCCCTCACCCACCCGTCCACGGTCTTCTTGTCCTCGTCGGTGTAGGCGTACACGTTACGGCCCCTCTCGCGCATTGCCTGCAGCGGGCCGGTGGCCGAGAGCAGCTTGGGGATGTCGGACTTCGACATCACCCTGGGAGGCTTCTGGGCGAAGTACGGGACCACCTGGTCCTCCGTGAACTCGAACTCGCTGACCGAGTCGCCCAGCGCACGGTACAGCACCTTCCTGTGAAGCTCCCTGAGAAGCGCGGACCTGTCCTCCATGAGGACGATGTCCGAGAAGCCGGACAGGATGGCGGAGTGCGCGAACGGAGAGGGGGTACCGGTGTAGTGGATGATCCCCAGGCCCATCCTGCCGGAGTCTATCATGTCCAGGACCAGCCTGGCGTTCTTGATGTCCATGTCGTCCTCGAGAACCTCGCGGTAGGTCTCCTCGATGACAGGGACGCGCTCCATGTCCCCCAGCATCTCCAGCAGGTACGTGGAGCGGATCTGCTGCCTGTTGACCGAAATCGGCCTCCCCATGTAGTTCCTGAGGATCATGAAGCTGCGGGCGGCGGTGTGCCTGAACCTGAGCTTGAATATCTCGGAGTCCTTGATCGACTTGCGGAGGACCTGCTCCAGCTCCGATCCCCTTATCAGCCCCGGGATCAGGGACATGTCGAACCTTCTGGGGCACCCCAGCATGAAGCTGTCGTCGGATATGGTGACGGACACGTTCGCGCCGATCATGCCGGTCATCCTGTAGGCGTAGGCCCTGGACAGGGCGTCGTTGACCCTGCGTCCGAACGGGAAGTGGAACACCAGCTTCTGGTTGCCGGAGGGGTCGATGTACTCCTCGACGGCGAGACGGTCGCAGTCCGGGATGAAACCGGCGACGGCCTCCTGCTCCCTGAAGTACGACAGTATGCTGCGCGCGGACCCCTCGTCCACGTCGAAGTCGTTGACGAGCTCTGAGATCGCCTGGCCGTCGGGCTCCGTGATCCTGGCGGCCATCTCCCTCCTGAACTCGGCTATGTCCATGGACAGATCGAAGCTCCTCGGCAGCATCTCGCCGGCCCAGGACGGGACGGTGGGCTTCCTGCCGTTGGCCTCCTTGACGTAGGCGGTCATCCCCTTGGAGCGGACGAACTCGAAGGACCTGCCCCCCAGGACGAAGACGTCCCTGGGGGAGAGCCTCTCCACGAACTTCTCCGACAGCTCCCCCGCGGTGGACCCGTGGTTGGTGACGACGCGGTAGTTGGCCTCCTCGGGGATGGTGCCGATGTTCATGAAGTAGATCATGCGGGAGCCCTTCTTCTTGCCGAACTGCCCGTCCTCCTCGTCGTACCAGATCTTGGAGTAGACCCCTTCGAAGTCGTCCTTGCTCCCCAGGTACCTGAGAACGTCCAGGAAGCTCTCCTCGGAGAGGTTGCGGTAGCAGTACGAGCCCTTGACCAGCTCGTACGCCTCCTTGACGTCCCACCTGCTGTCCAGGCTCATGCCGACCACGGTCTGGGACAGGACGTCCAGGCAGTTCTCCGGGATCCCGACCCTGTCGATGTCGCCACGGTGGGCGGCCCTGCACATCACGGCGCACTCCACCAGGTCGTCGGGGTCGAACACGAGCAGCCTGCCCTTGGCCACCTTGCCGAAGCTGTGCCCGCTCCTTCCGATCCTCTGGAGCCCCTTGGCGACGGACTTCGGCGAGCCGATCTGGCACACCAGGTCGACGGACCCGATGTCGATGCCCAGCTCCAGCGACGTGGATGAGACCACGCACTTGATCTCCCCGCGCTTCAGGCGCTCCTCCACGTCCAGCCTGATCTCCTTGCCCAGGGAGCTGTGGTGGACCTCGATGTTGTCGAGCCCGCGCTCCTTCAGCTTGTATACGACGCTCTCCGCCCCGGACCTGGTGTTGGTGAAGACCAGCGTGGTCTCGTGCTGGTCGATCAGGTCCTTGAGGGTGTCGTACATCATCGAGTTGACGATGTCGGACGACAGAGTGGTCATGTCCTCGGTGGGACAGATGACCTTCAGGTCCAGCTGCTTCTTGGAGCCCGACTCTATGAGCACCACGTCGCGCACCTGCCCGTCCGGCCCGCATCCGACCAGATACCCCGCGATGGCCTCGATCGGGGCCAGCGTCGCCGACAGCCCGATCCTGACGAAGTCCGTCTCGCAGTGGTGCCTGAGCCTCTCGAGCGTGAGCGAGAGGAACGCCCCCCTCTTGGAATCGCAGATGTCGTGGATCTCGTCCAGGATCACCCACTCGACCTTCTTGAACGCCTCCTTGAACTTGGGTGCGGCGAGGATGAGCGCGAGGCTCTCGGGGGTGGTGATGAGGATGTGCGGGGGATGGCGGACCATCTTCTGCCTCTCGTTCTGGGGGGTGTCCCCGGAGCGGACGGCGACCCTGATGTCCGGGATGTCCATGCCGTGGGCGGCAGCCACCTCCCTCATCTCCGCCAGCGGCGTGTTGAGGTTGCGGTTGACGTCGTTGGCCAGCGCCTTGAGCGGCGAGACGTAGATGCAGTAGACCCTCTCCTCCAGGGTGCCCTCGCGTGAGTAGCGTGTGAGTTCGTTGATGATGCTGGTGAACGCCGTCAGGGTCTTCCCGGAACCTGTCGGGGACGAGACCAGGACGTTCCTCCTCTGGTGGATGACGGGGATGGCCTTGGCCTGGGGGATGGTCAGATCGTCGAACCTCTCGTTGAACCAGGTCGATATGAGGGGCTCCATGAGACCCATGACCTCATCCTTGGTGTACGTCTTATCCACTTTCTCCAGCACGAGAATCACCAGACGGAAACCTCATGAACGGGTCCGATTTAAGCATTATGCGCCGTTCCGCGATTCGGACCCATCCAACACGTCCGAGCGCCCCTTCACACCTATTATAAGCCGAGGACCGGATTCGGGTTGCATGTCCGGGCATGTCAAGGCCATCCTTCTGATCGTGTCGGCACTGGCGGTCCTGGTCGCGCCTCTGACGGCGGTCGGCCTGGACGCGGCACCGTCCCAGGGCTCCGGCGAGCCCGCGGCGGGGGAGATCACGGTCTACGGATACGTCACCAACCTCTCCGACCAGGAGGAGAACACGCCGCTCCAGAACGTCACAGTGACCCTGTACTCCGGAGCCGGCAACCGCATCGTGGAGGTCGGAGACCCCTGCAGCACGGACGAGACCGGCAGATTCTCGTTCACGTTCGACTACACCCCCGGCGTCCCCTACTACCTGACGTTCGAGTACCCGGGATACGCCGTCAGGTCGCTTCCGGACCTGAACATGAGCATGGAGTCCGACGGGTACATCAGCTTCCAGCTGCGCACCGACATGGCGGACTCCGACGGCGACTACGCCCTCACGGACACCGCCAACAGCATGCACGCCATCGTGATGGCCATCACCACCAGCTACGTCTACGGGACGGTGCAGGGCGTGCTGGACGAGGAGGAGTTCGCACTCGGCGGCGCCACGGTCACGATCGTGTCCGAGAACGGGCAGAGCTACTCTGCGCAGACGAACGGCTCCGGATACTTCTCCATCGAATGCCCCTATGGGACGTACGTCATGACCGTGGAGTGCAGCGGCTTCCAGACATCAGAGAAGATGGACGTGGAGTCCGGACTGAACGCACCCTACCGCGTGACGCTGCAGCAGAACACCTCGGACGTCTTCATGGGGATGGATTCCGCCCACTCCCTGATGCTCGTGGCGATAACGATCCTCGTCCTGCTGCTGCTCATCGTCTTCGGCATACGCGCCAGGTCCATGAGGACCGGCTCCGAATCCGTTCTGGTGAACGACCTCGAGGACCTCGGCAAGGACGAGGACGAGATCAGGCGTCCCTGACCAGGGACTCGCTGACCCTGTCGTAGAGGCTGTTGCCCTCGGCGTCTATGGCCACTATGAGGGGGCCGAACCTCTTCGCCTCGAACCTCCACATGGCCTCGGCCATCCCCAGATCCTCCCACTCGCATCCGACGCACCTGTCGAGGCCCTCGGCCAGCGAGACCGCGGCACCGCCGGTGGCGGCCAGGTAGACGCAGCCGTAGTCCCTCATGGCCTCGGCAGTCTCCCTCGACATCCCGCCCTTCCCGACTATCGCCCTTATGTTGAACGTGGGGATCATCTCGGGCTCGAGCTTGTTCATCCTGGCGGACGTGGTCGGTCCCGCCGCGACGACCGTCCACGAGCCGTCGTCCCTCTGCCTCATGATGGGTCCGCAATGGAAGATCACCGAACCCTGGAGGCATTCCGGCACGTCCCTCCCCTCCTCGGAGTACTCGAGGGCGCGGATGTGCATCTCGTCGCGCCCGGTGACGATGGGTCCGGACAGGTACACGGTCTCGCCCAGCTTCAGGGACCTGACGTCCTCCTCCGAGAGCGGGGTCTGCAGGGTCCTCACAGCCTCACCCCCTGGGAGTACTCGACCCCGTGGTCGGTGATCCTGGCCGACGCGCGGCGCGTGGCCCAGCATCCGATGTTGACGGCCACCGGGAGGCTGGCGGTGTGGCAAGAGCACTTCCTGACCTTGACCCCGAGGACCGTGGTCGAACCGCCGAGGCCCATCGGCCCCAGGCCGGATCCGTTGAGGGACACGAACAGGTCCTCCTCCATCTTCCTGAGAGCCGGGTCGGAGTTCTCCTCGTCGAGGGGGACCAGCAGGGTCTCCTTGGCCATCTCGACGCACCTGTCCGAGGTCCCGCCTATGCCGATGCCCACGATGGACGGGGGGCACGGGCGCCCGCCGGCGTCCAGGACGGCGTCGATGACGAACCTCCTAATCCCCTCGACCCCGTCTGCGGGGTTCAGCATGGCCAGACGGGTCATGTTCTCCGAACCGGCACCCTTCGGCAGGACCGTGATCTCCGTGAAATCGTCGTCCGTGGGGATGTAGTGGATGATCGGCATGCCCTCGCCCAGGTTGTCACCGTGGTTCTCCCTTGTGAGGGGGTCGACGGTGTTGGGCCTCAGAGGGATGGCCTTTGTGGCCCTCTCCACGCCCCTGGCGATCTCCCCGGCGATGGACGAGTCGAAACGTCCCCTGACGTAGAACACGGGGATGCCGGTGTCCTGGCACATGGGAAGGCCCAGGTGCTCGGCCTTCTTGACGTTCTCCATGATCGCACCGAGCTGCGTGTACGCGACCTCGTTTGTCTCCCATCCGGCGGCGGCCTCCAGGGCCCAGCCCACATCGGCGGGGAGTTTCGTGTTCGCTAGACGCAGGAGATTGACGACTATGTCCTCCACGGGCTCGGAAAGCTTGATCACGGTCATTGCCCGCTGGAGGGGAATACCCCTATATAAGGTTGGGAAGGGGCTCAGGGTACCAGGTACAGGACCTCGTCGATGGAGACGACCTTCACGGTGTCGCCGATCTCCGCACCCTCCGGGACCCTCAGGTCCACCGTCGAGTAGTTGTCGGGATGGAGGACCTGTATCTCCGAGCCGGACCTGCTGACGACGGTCGCGTCCTTCAGGTCCTCGGCGCTCTCGTACACCTTGATCCCGGTCATGTCGGCCCTGCGGACGGACCTCTCCCTGAAGTCGTTGAGGTCCACCACCCTGCCGCCGTTGCCGTTCACCCTGGTGAGCTTGCAGTAGTGGCCCTGGAACGTCACCACGTCGCCGACGTGGTAGTCCGGGAGCCTGACCAGGTACGTTATCCTGTACATGTCCTGCCCGTCGGTGGTCTGGCCCACCAGCTTCGGCGACTCCTTGGTCTCCGCGCAGTAGAAGTCGGCCAGCTCGCGGGTGAGGCTCTTGCCCAGCGACATCGACGACAGGTACACGTCCACGCCTCCGGTGACCAGCTCCATCTTGGTGATGAAGAGCGACCTGTTCGTGGCCGCCTGCCTGGCGACGGAGTTCTCCACCATCGCCAGCGCCTCCTCCCTGTCCTCGGGGGACAGCTTCCCGGATCCGGTCCTGATCTGCAGTATGGCCTCGTAGTAGCTGCCGAGCTGCCTGGAGCATCTCCTGCACACGGTGTTCTTCACCCTGACGATGGTGGTCGCCGAGTCCTCGGCCTCGTACCCCATCACGTCGCAGGTGGTGTGGACTGTGACGGAGTAGACATAGGGGTCCTGCTCCACCGCCTCCGTGGAGACGGCCACGGGGACCGCGTCCCTGATTACCGATAGGGCGTCGGCCGCGGCGTCCTGGACGGCGACCATCCTGTCCCTCTTCACCCACCTGTCCCCGAACTCGTACTCGCCACAGTTGGTGCAGACCTTCAGGTCCACGTGGTGCGGCATGGAGGTCAGCTTCCTCCCTCCCAGCCAGCAGTCTATGCAGAGGCCGTCCAGGGACTCCTCGCAGTCCCTGCCGCACTTGACGCAGAAGCTCAAAGGAGCACCACCTGGGCGTGTTTGACGCCGCCGATCTCCATGACGCACTCTGGGGAGACCTTCCCCTCGGCTATGGCCAGGGACACGACCTCCTCCCCGACCAAGTTCATGATGGTGACGGACTTCATCCTCTCGACGAAGGCCTCCGGCGGTATGGACTCGCCCTTGTAGAACGATTCGCTGACCCTTATCCTGGCCCCTCCGCCCTCGAAGGTCATGCCGATGATGTCCTCGTCGCATGCGGCGAGGATCCTCTCGTTCCCGTGCGTGTGGATTCTGACGAACATTTCATCACACCTTCTTGTAGAGACTACCAACCTTGTAGAACTCGCCGGCGTCGTGGAGCTGCTTGATCGCCCTGCGGATCTCTGTCTCGGGGATGCCCTGGGACTCGCCGTGCTGCACGAACTCCTCCTCCGAGAGCCCGTCGCCTCCGTAGTCCCTCATGATCTCCCTGACGATATCCATCTTGTTCCTGTCCTTGGAGCTGATGCCCGTGGCGATCTTGTCTATGTCGAAACCGCCGTCGTCGTTGCCGGCGATCCTGCGGAGGTAGTCCTCCACCAGGTCGACCGCGCGGTTGGCGTCGACGTCTGTGACCACCGAGCTCAGGCGCATCTTGGCCGAGGCCTCGGACAGACGCACGAACGCCTCCAGCTGCCTCGCCGTTATGGGGACCGACGAGCCGTCCCCGCCCATGGTCCTGATCCTGAGGTAGCTCCTCTCGATGATATCCTTGGCCTCCTCGGTCATGACGGGCGTCATCCTCTTGGAGTACGCCACGTACTTCCTCAGGATCTCCACGTCGTACACCGGGCGGATGTTGTCGGTGTTCTCCAGAATGCGCTTGGGGTCGACGCCGTCGATGTGGGTGCCCTCGGGCATCATCCTGACCTGCCCGCGCTGGTGGGCCTTGAGGATGTGCTCGGTGATGGCGGTGTCCTTCTTCTTGTCCGGCTTGTCCGTCAGAACGAAGATCAGGTCGAAACGGGACATTAGCGCCGGCGGGAGGTCGATCTGGTCGGCGATGGGCGAGTCCTCCTCGAACCTGCCGTACTTGGGGTTCGCGGCTGCCAGCATGGAGCATCTGCACTGGAGCGTGGCGGTTATACCGGCCTTGGCCACCGAGATCCTCTGGGACTCCATGGCCTCGTGCAGGGACGAACGGTCCTGGTCGGTCATCTTGTCGAGCTCGTCGATGCATGCCAGACCCTTGTCCGCCAGGACGAGCGCGCCCGCCTCCAGGGTCCATCTCCCGTCGCCGAAGTCATCCCTGACGGCCGCCGCGGTCAGTCCCGCTGCGGAGGCGGACTTCCCGGACGCGTAGATCCCTCTGGGCGCGAGCATGCTCATGTACCTGAGGAGCTGCGACTTGGCGACTCCGGGGTCCCCCATGAGCAGGATGTGCATGTCGCCCCTCATCACGGTGCCGTCGTCCATCTCCTTGTGGCAGCCCCCAAAGAGCTGGAGGGCGATGGCCTTCTTGACGGAGTCCAGACCGTAGATGGAGGGGGATATGGATCTGACTATGTTGTCGAAGAGGTCGGGGTCCTTGGACATGCGCAGAATCTCCCTCTCGTCCTCGTCAGTGATCTGGATCTCGTCGTACTCGTGCTGCTCGAACTCCACCGAGACCACGTCGAGATAGGTCTCGAACACTGTGGACTTGTCCCTGTCCGACTTCTCCACGGACCTGAGGACGCCATTGAGCGTGATCCTGTTGCCTGCGGTGACCTCTCCGGCTATGTCGTCCTCGACGTACCCGGTGATCCTCTCGGGCTGGGCGCCTCCCCTGAGACCCTCGGGGCTCTCCTGGATCTCGATCTTCTGGGTGTCTATGAACACGGACGCCTTGTCGTCCAGGATGAAGCGGGTGGCCTGCTTGTTGCAGCTCCCCTCAGGGTTGGAGCACATCATGGGCTCCTTCAGAAGCATCCCGGGCTGCGGGACCCACATCTCCGTGCCGCACCTGGCGCATCTGAACAGCGCCATAGTCATGCGCGGCTTGACGGTGGTGACCTTCCTGGCCAGCCCCTCCACGGCCAGCAGCCTCCCCAGATGGTCGGCGCGGAGGTTGCGGATGTCGACCTTCGCATCCCTGGGCAGGTTGAATATCCTCACGTTGATGGCCTCGCCGGGGCGGCTTATGTTGGGGACGAGGGACATGACCGTCTTCTTCGCTATCTCGAAGCACTTGTCCGGGTTGTCTATGACGTACATGGCGAAATCCACGTTGTACGTGTTGATGTCCGCGTAATCCACCATCAGACTCTTCTTCTGCGGGAAGTTGTCCGCTATGCAGGAGATCATGATGCGGTACTTGTCCCTGGAGAACACATCGTTCCAGGCCGCCTGGATCTCGCTCTCCTGGAAGTTCACGGCCACGGTCACACCTCCCTGGAGCGGCACTCGTCGTCCGCCCACCAGACCCATCCGCCGCGGTCCATGGAGATCTCCCCCTTGATGAATCCGGCCTTCCTGAACTTCATGAGGGTCTTCGCCAGGTCGTCGGGGCACCTGTACTTGAAGAGGTCCTCCAGCCTGTCCGTCGCCTCCAGGGTGGTGAGGCGGTCGGTACCGAGCGCGTCCCATATCATCGGAAGAAGGTCGTCTGAGGTCATCTCCCAACCCATCACCGTCGACCATATAAAGGTCCCTCTTCGAGTCGAATGATGACGCCGGGGGCCCCCGCGACGGGGATTTAGGTGCGACTCACGGAGATTACTCGCTGAGACACTGCGCCGGAACGGGCGGACGGCAAGTGCCAGACACCTGGGAACGCGCGGCCTCCGGGATAAGGGGCGCCGAACTCCTGGGGCCGATTTTTAATCATCCCTAAACGCCGTTTAATCACTTTTTTATATGCCTTCGTCGGTCCGATTACAGAGGCAACCAAAATGGTTACAGTTAACGCTTCCGAGTGTGTCGCATGCGGTGCATGCGTCGACGTCTGCCCCCAGAACGCCATCACCTGCGATGACATCGCCGTCATCGATGCAGGCAAATGCGTGGACTGCGGCGCTTGCATCGACGAGTGCCCCTCCAGCGCCATCTCCGAGTGAAATCGGAACCAAAGCCGCCGCAAGGCGGCGAAACCCATTCCCATCCAGGTTTTCTTCGACCAACTCTTGGGATTCTGAGAATAGCTCCCTCATTCCGCATCCTTGCTTCCGATGACGGAATCGATGTAATCCTGCTGGATCCTCACCACCTCGGTGCTGTCCTTCGCCTTGGAGTAGTCCTCAAGCATCGAGCCGTTGAGCCTCATGAACTCGGGAGCCCAGTTGAACCTGCCCATGAACGTCTCGGCCTGCTCCCTCTGCCCCAGGATGATCAGCGCCGCCATGACTGCCTCGGCGCTGTTGAGCTCCATGGGCCTGCCCCAGTTTATCGGATTGGAGGCGAGGAGGTACGGCAGCGCCCGCTCCTCCACCTTTCTCAGCCGGGGGAACTCGTCGATGTTGGTCCATGTGAGGTCCATCACCACCAGTCCCTTGTGGGCGTGGCCGATGTCCGCGGGCGAGAGCGCCCTGTCGGAGAAGGGGGACAGCACGATGGAGCCCGCCGGGATCGCCCCGAGGGTCTTGGCCTCCCTGCCCAGGCCGAACTTCAGCATCCGCTTGGCCGTGCACTTCTTCGGATCGCACTGGCACTTGTCGTAGATGATCACCGGGATCATGCGGATACCATCGAGGCCAGCTTCTCGGGGTCGGCCATGTTCTCCTTGACCCAGTCCCTGACCTCCTCCATGGAGCGGACGTACTCTTGGTAGAGCTCAAGGTCGTCCGTGGCCGCGTAGTCCATCCTGGACCTCATCGGCGCCAGGATCTGCCTGCCCTTCCACTCCGGGTTGCCGGAGAGCTGGTCGAAGGCCTCCTTCTCGGTGTAGACGATGAAGTCGTACGTCTTGTCCTTGGGGAGGTAGTCCTCGTTCTCGAAGTCCTTGGAAACCTGCCTCCTCATGTCCTCGCCGTTCTGGTACATGGCGGAGATGAGCTCGCAGTCGATGATGTCCGGCTCGGGACCGGCGCTGAACGCCTCGTACCTGTCGGAATAGAACTTGGTGGTGAAGTACTCGGCCATCTGGGATGCGAAGTCGTTCTTCTGGTCGATGAAGAGCACGCGCACCCTGTTCTCCTTCTTCTTGAAAATGGACATCTCTGGGACCTCTGGTTGGTGGATGACACCCGCATATATACAACCACTTGGAAGGGGCGACGATACTTGAACGTTGCTTCAAGTATCGGGCACAGGCGGCGGACTTCCGGCCACGGTCTAGTCCCGATAGACAACAGGGTGTTGTTTTTGAATGCCGACCGCATACGGAGGCGCATGGACACAGGGCGCGCGGCGAAGTTCCCCTTTCTGAGGGAGTCGGCTGAGTTCGCTGAGCAGAACAACGCGGACCTCGAATCCCTGATCACGTCGCCGTCCTTCGAACCCGCCCGCAAACGCGGCGTGGAGAGGATCCTGAACGCCCTGGAGAGCTCCGAGGTGTCCTACACCCCCCTGATGAACGACTACGACAGGCTGATCGAGGTCATGTCCTACCCCTACGCCAGGATGGTCGTGTCCATGGTGGGCGACCGCTTCCTCACCAAGAGGTACGCCCTGGCCGAGGCGGTCAGGATGAACAAGATCCTCAGCGGGGAGGACCGGGAGACGCTGCTGGTGGTGTCGGAGGAGCTGGGAGTCACCTCGACCGTGGACTCCGACGGGATCATCCGCATGAAGTTCCCGGACTACCTCAGGCTGGCGAACAGGCTGAAGAGCGTGGACTGGAAGCTCATCAACTCCGACATCCACGCAGGTCTGGTGTACCTGCCCCAGGAGAAGTTCAGTCGTCTGATGCAGAACGCCCTGCAGGACAAGATCGAGTCGGAGCTCCCCCTGATGACGCCGGACGAGTTCAAGAGATACCTGCGGGGCTCCGTTGACTGCGTGTCCATGGCCCTGGAGGAGACCAAGAGGAAGTACAGCCCCACCGGCGGGGAGGGGATGAAGAACGAGTTCCTGCCGCCGTGCCTGGTGAGGATCCTGGACATGTCCAGACAGGGCATGAACCTGCCCCACAGCGCCAGGTTCGCGCTGGTTACGTTCCTGCACGCCCTGGGCCTGGACTACGACGGCATCATCCGGGTGTTCTCGGAGTCGCCGGACTTCGACGAGTCCATAGCCGGGTACCAGATCAAGCACATCACCGGCGAGCTGAACGGCACCGAGGGCTACAGCCCGCCGGAATGCAAGACGATGAAGACCAACGGGATCTGCTACAACCCGGACTCCCTGTGCGAGCAGGAGTGGATGAACCACCCGCTCACGTACTACAGGGTCAAGTCCAAGGGCAGAAAGGATGGACAGGAAGAGCAGCAGGAGCCCAGGATTCAATCCAAAACAGACCAATGAAATGGTCCAAAATCGACCAATGGAAATGCCGAAAATAGACCAATGAAATGGTCCGAAACAGGCCAACGTAATAGAAGGGATGTTGGACCATCGTGTGTTTCCGATACACAACCGTGATGGTCCAACCATGCGATCAGTCTGGCTGACCGTTTACCGCTTCGCGGAGGGGCCGCATTCACTACCACAGCATGTTGATGACAGTTCTCCTGTCGCGACCCATGACCAGACTGCATTCTGACAGTGATGGTCGCAACAGGCTACGCGTACACCCGCCCTGACGGCGTGCATGTGATTCCGTAGGACGCCTGGGGGAGTGACTTCACTCCTCCCCGTCCTTCCCCTCCCCGGAGTCGGGGTACATCTTGCCCAGGTTCCTCCAGGTTATGATGGCCCTCTGGATGGCGGTGGCGTTACCGACCACGGCGAACCACAGCATCATGATCTCGAGCCAGGAGATCTGCAGCCCTGCGATGTCCAGGTATGTCACGTCGAAGCAGACGATGGAGATGAACTGGATCAGCGGGAACAGCGTGGACAGGACGACCCTGTCGGCCCTTCCCAGAAGCCCCGCGTACAGACGTGGGGCGCCGATGGCCTGTGCCTGGGTGCCCATGTAGGATGTGAGCAGCACGCCCACCAGGGCCAGCATGCCCAGGTACGGGTCGCACCAGGTGGCGCAGAACGCGATTCCGCCGATCATGAACACGTCGGCGTACCTGTCGAAGACGTGGTCCAGGTAGTCCCCCTTCGGACTGGCCTTGCCGGAGAGCTTGGCCACCTTGCCGTCGAGAGCGTCGAAGTAGCCGGACACGATGACCATCACGGCCCCGACCACCAGCAGCCAGTCGCAGCCCTCGCGGCCGCTGAAGTAGAATATCACACCGCACACGAGCGCCAGGATCAGTCCGATCCAGGAGATCGTGTTGGGATTCACGTTGATGAGCTTCCTTGCAACCGGGGTCAGTGCGAAATCGACCCTCGCCCTCTGTCCGTCTAGAACCATCTGTCCATCTCCGCAGACCAGTCGGTCTTTCCTGGGAGGTAATCCCCGCCCATCCCTTTTACGATTTGCTCCACCGCATCGGCGGAATCGGCCACGGAACAGGACGTGCAGTCCACCTCGAACACCGGGATGTCGGATTCCGTGGCCTCGCAGAGGATCACGTCGAGGACCTCGGCCTGGACGTTCTCCCTCACCTTGTCGGGGCCGTAGCCCCGGGCCTCGAGACGCCCCGTGAGCACGTCCGGCGCGCAGCGGAGCACGATGATGCCGTGGGAGTCCATGAAATGGGACAGATGACTGTCCAGGATCACCAGGTCATCGGAGGCCCTGAACGGTTCCAGGGCGTCGTTCAGAAGATCCAGGTCCACCTCGTGGGTGTCCCTGGCCTCGTCGAGATCGCCCATCAGGCCGTGCTCGATTATGAAACGCTTCCCGTCGACTACGTCGTACCCGCGGGAGCGGAGCTCCTCCGACACGGAGGACTTCCCCGTGCCGGGGGTGCCGGTCAGGGCGAACAGAGTCATGAGATCATGCCCATGTAGGGCTCCGCCCTCTCGACCACCGCGTCCCACGACGGGACGTTGGTGAGCGCGCCGACCTCGGCCACCACGAACGACGACACGGCGGAGGCGAGGACCAGCGCCTCGGGGACGTCGTACCCCCTGTAGAGGGCGGTGTAGAACCCGGCGCGGTAGTTGTCCCCTGCGCCGGTGACGTCCACGACCCTGTCGGCCCTGACTACCGGGATCGTGAGGACCTCGTCCCCGACCCTGGCGCGGCTGCCCTCGGCTCCGACCGTCTCCACCACCAGGGATGGGGCGGCGTCGAGCACGTCCTCTATTCCAAGGTACCTGCGGATGGTCTCCGCCTCCAGCTCGTTGCAGAACAGGGCGTCTGCCATGGGCAGCGCCCTGGAGACCAGGTCGGCGTTCCACACGCGGTGGACCTCCTGCGCCGGGTCGAGCGCGATGTCCGGTCCGTCCCTCAGCTCCTCCATCAGCGAGATGTAGTACGAGGGCTGGCCGGTGCAGAAGTGCGCCTTCCTGGACCTGGACGCCATGCCCGTGAGCCTGACGCCCAGGGAGTCGGCGTGACCCTGTGGCCCCTGGTAGAAGAAGACCCTGGTGTTGAGCTCGCTGTCGTTGATGATCACGCAGGTGGAGGTCTCCTCCCCGTCCAGGGTGACGACCTCGTCCATGATGAGCCCCGAATCCCTCATGAAGTCCATGTACTTCCCGGGGAAGTCGGGACCGATGAACGCACAGAGCGCCGTAGGGCACCCCAGCTTCGCCGCGGAAACGGCGATGTTCGGGCCGGTGCCGCCGAGGGTGGTCTTCTTGGACAGCGCGTCGGCGGTGATCCCCGGCTTCAGGAACTGGTCTATCCCGATGATCTGGTCCACCGTGACGTGGCCGTACACCGACAGGAAGGGGTCGCTCAGGTTCCTTCCTCCCATCCGGTGACGTATTTGATCTGCGCGTCGGTGAGGGTGTCGATGGACACTCCCATGGACCTGAGCTTGATGTTGGCTATCTCCATGTCGATCTCGTTCGGGACGGCGTAGACCTCGTTCCCCATCTCCTGGTAGTGGCGGGTCATGTGGACGATTCCCAGCGCCTGGGTGGAGAAGCTCATGTCCATGATCTCGGCGGGGTGGCCCTGTCCGGCGGCCAGGTTCATGAGCCTGCCCTCGGCGATGAGGTACAGCGACCTGCCGTCCTTCATCCTGTACTCATCGATGAAGTCGCGGACCCTGACCTTGGATGCGGCCATGGAGTCCAGGGCTGCCTTGTTGATCTCGTTGTCGAAGTGGCCGACGTTGCCCATGATGCAGCCGTTCTTCATGACGGCGATGTGCTCGTCCCTGATGATGTCCTTGCACCCGGTGACGGTGATGATGATGTCGGCGACCTTTACCGCCTCGAGCATGGGCATGACCTCGTACCCGTCCATCTTGGCCTCGATGGCCTTGATCGGGTCGACCTCGGTGACGATGACGGACGCCCCGAGACCCTTGGCCCTCATGGCGACGCCCTTTCCGCACCATCCGTACCCCGCGACGACCAGCCTCTTGCCGGCGACGATGAGGTTGGTGGCGTTCATCCAGCCGTCGAAGGCGGACTGTCCGGTGCCGTACCTGTTGTCGAACAGGAACTTCATCTTGGCGTCGTTGACGTCCAGGACCGGGAACTGCAGGACCCTGTCCTTGGCCATCGCCCTGAGACGGACGACACCGGTGGTGGTCTCCTCGTTGGCGGCCTTGACGTTGGGGAGGGCGTCCTTCCTGGTGGTGTGCACCATCGATATGAGGTCTGCCCCGTCGTCGATGATGAAGTCGGGCTTCATGTCCAGGACAGCGTTGAGGTTGGCGTAGTACTCCTCGGAGGACTCCCACTTCTTCGCGTAGACGTTCAGCCCGTACTCCTCCCTGAGGGCGGCGGCGACGGAGTCGTCCGTCGAGAGGGGGTTGCAGCTTGCAAGGCGTATCTCGGCGCCCGCGTCGGCGAGCGTGACCGCGAGCATCCCCGTCTTGGCCTCCGTGTGGAGCGCCATGCCGATCTTGAGGCCGGCCAGGGGCTGCTCGTCGATGAAGCGTTTGCGGATGTCCATGAGGACGGGCATGTGGGACTCGACCCAGTGCAGCCTCAGGGAACCTGTCTTTACGAGTTCGTCCATTCAATCATCTCCTCCGTCCAGACCCGCGCGGAGCGAATCGCAGATGCACTCCACCGTCCGGCGGCGGTTTTCCGAGTTGGAGAAACCGTCCAACGTCTTTAATATTGTTTCACGGTCGCCGCGCATCTCCTCGACGAAACGGGAGATGTTCTCCAGTGCTCTGGACATCTCGTCGCAGATGGGGACGGTGGCTGCCTTTGAGGTGCGGGAGAGAGGGTTCAGATCGATGGATATAACTGCCTTGCCCATGGCCACCAGGGCCTCGGCGCGGTCGCCGTCCTCGATGGGAACCAGGATGACGTCGCTGCTGTAGATCCCCTCGGACGTGCACAGCGCGCGGTCGTGCTCCAGCCCGGCGATCCTGCTGTCCGGGTCCCTTCCGAGCACGTGCTCGGCGCCCTTGGACTCCAGGTACGATATCAGGCCCTCCATGCGCTCCGGGGTGCGGTGGAACAGGTTGACCTCCATCTTAGCAGGGACCCTGCGGGCGAGCCCGATGAGCCCCTCCGGATCCAGCGCGGCGGCGTTGCCGTTCACGCAGAGGACCGGATTCTCGGCGTTCAGCAGGTACGCGGCGGCGGCCCTCTCGGCCTCCAGGGCGGCGTCCGTGCTCCTCTCCCCCATCAGGTAGTCGTACGCCTCGCCCCTGCCGTGGGAGATCAGGCCGGTGGGTGTGACCAGGCCCCTCTGGACCATCTCGGCCAGACGCTCCCTGGTCATGAGCGATTTGTATCTCGGATGACTCTTAGGAATTTCCACGTCCCGCTGATTGCGCTCATCCCGTATATCTCGTTCGCGTGCGCGCCTGTTAAGTACGGGATGCCGATGACTCGGACATGCCTGACATCCGCATAGTAGTCGTCGGTCCGAAATTCGAGGGGAACGTGGGAGCCATCGCCCGTTCGATGGCGAACTTCGACATAAGCGAGCTCTACCTGGTCAACCCGTGCGAGCTCGGGGACGACGCCTACCGCAGGGCGAAGCACGGATCGTCCCTCCTGGACAATGTCCACATCGTGGACACCCTGGAGGAGGCCCTGGAGGGGTGCTTCCTGGTCGTGGGGACCAGCGGCGTGACCACCAAGGGGGACAGGAACTACACCCGCATCCCGGTGCCGGCCCGCGAGTTCGCGGAGCACTGCCGCGGCTACCCCGAGAAGATCGCGGTCCTGTTCGGACGCGAGGACATCGGGCTGCTCCAGGACGAGCTGAACCTCTGCGACGTCCTCATCACCGTGCCCACCGGCGAGGAGTACCCCATCCTGAACCTGTCCCACGCGGCGACCATCGTCATGTACGAGTTCTACCAGGCGGAGCACACGCCCCGCAGGTCCGAGCTGGCGGACAGGCACGAGAAGGAGCTCATGTTCGAGTTCTTCGGCGACGTCATGGAGGGCATCGAGTACCCGCCGGCCAGGAGGGAGATGACCACCGTCATGTTCAGGCGCATGATGGGGCGCGCGCTCCCCACGAAGTACGAGTACAACACCATCATGGGCGTGTTCGGCGACGCCGCCAAGATCATCAGGTACGGCAAGCCTTGGGAGAAGAAGAAGGATCAGAGCTGAACCGGCAGGAAGACCAGGACCTTGGTGTCCTCCCTGTCGTCCCTCTTCACTATGTCCGGGATTATCCCGGTCATGTCCACCACGGTGCTGTAGATCGATTCGATCTGCGCCGTCCCGAAACCGGAGCTGACCATGACGATCATCTTCCCGTAGTCGGGACTGGTCTGGAACATCGTGGACCCGGTCGCCCTCTCCACGGCCTTGGACGGGTCCATGTCGCTGGTGTACGCGAACGTGTACACCTTCTTGGGGAAGGTGCTGAAGAAGGGCCCTTCCATCGAATGTGCCAGATTGTCCACCGCGAACACTATTGAGCGCGACGCCATGCGCAGGATGTGGACGAACTTCACATCGGGGTAGTTCCGGTTCAGGGACTCCATGTCCAGGATGAAGACACGGTCCGAGTACTCGAGGACCTGGGGCAGCGCCGAGAGTGCCCTCTCGCGGCGCTCCTTCTCGAAGACCATCGGCAGGCCGACTACGGAGACCACCCTGCAACCGCATTCGCGGGCCATCTCGGATATGCCCAGGGGGATCCCGATGCCGGACCCGCCGCCCAGGATCGAGAACAGGACGACCACGCGCATCCCCCTGAGCCTCTCCAGGATCGCGTCGCGGTTGTCCAGTGCGAGACTGTAGGCCAGGTACTGGTCCCCGTACGCGCCCGGCATGTCCTCCGGGACCAGGGATATGGTGCTGCTGCTGTTCGAGTTCATCATGACGGTCGGGATGTCCGGGGACTCAGTGGCATCGGAGAGAACGGCGCGGGCACCCCCTCCGCAGACGAAGAGGGTCACATCTCCCATGGGCGATCTCCCTGGTTCGACCTCTGGCGGACGTAGTCGCGGGCGGCGCTCCTGACCGCGCTGTCCAGAGACGAGCCGTCTATCGTGAGGTCCTCGATGCTGAGGGCGTCGTCGCCGTGCTCAGGCGCGGGCCTGACCCCCTGTGCCAGACGCTCCGAGGCGTATCCGTCCAGGACGGTGCGGACCGCATCGGACAGGGAGTGGAACTCGCCGTCGTCGACCAGCGCGCGCAGAACACCGACGGTCTCGGAGGACAACCTCACGATTACCTTCTGATCCGAAACCATCTGAAAACCGTCCCGATATAGGAAAAAGGATTGGGTAAAAGGTTTGTGTTGTCAGCTTAAGACCAACCGTTCATCCGAACAGAGCGGAGAGACCGGCAGCGGCCTCCTCCTCACTGACAGCTTCCTCCTCGGGCTCCTCAGCGGCTGCGGCAGGGGCGTCTGCGGCGGCGGCTGCGGCGGGGGCTGCGGCGGCGGCAGGCGCGGCAGAGATAGCGGCGCTTGCGATGGCCTCCTTGATGTCAACTCCCTCGAGAGAAGCGACCAGTGCTTTGATCTTAGCTGCGTCAGCCTCGACTCCGGCGGCGGTGAGGATAGCGTTGATAGCGTCCTCGGTGATGTCTTTGCCGGCAGAGTAGAGCACCATAGCGCTGTAGATATACTCCATCTGATTCAACTCCTTTAATTTAGCCGAATAATGCACTAAGGCCAGCGGCTGCTTCTTCCTCGCTGACCTCTTCTTCTTCCTCTTCGACGGTCTCCTGAGCAGGGGCGGCCTCGGCGGCGGGGGCTGCAACGGTGGCTGCAGCGGCGGCGGAGCTGAGCCTCGCCGCGATCTCGTCGCTGGTGTATCCGCTTGCGGATGCGAGGGCCAGCATCTGGGCGTCGGCCTTCGCCAGGAGGATGTCGATGTTCTCTTTGGTCGGTATCGCGGCCTCAACAGAGAGGTTCATAGTCTCCCTGAACGCCTTGGCGATGAGCGGGACGATTGTCTCCTTAGTCGGGAACGCAATCGAGACACCGAGTGCCAGAGCGTTGTATGCGGCCGTAGCGAACATAGTAGAGTAGTAGTCCTCCGGGATGTCCAGGACATCCTTGCTGTAGATCACTCCGTCCTCGTAGGCGGCCCTGAGGTCCATTCCTACGACCATGGGGAGAATCTCGAGCTTGGGCAGCATCGCCGCGACGGGTCCGGGGATCGGCTCCCCCTCCTTCACGAGCGTTGTGTCCTTCTTGACTACAATCTTCCCTGCCTCGATGGCGGCAGGGAGCCCAATTTTCTGAAGTTCACCGATAATCGGGCCTGGTCCGAACGGGGTCGGTCCCTTGGGCACAACGATATCGAACGGTGCGAGCTGTCCCTCCTTTGCAGGAGCGGGGGTCATCGTGGCCTCAAGCTTCTTGAAGAGCTTGAAGGGGTCGATGTCCGTGGTGACAATTGCACACTGTCCGTGAATCGCGTCTTTGAGTCCGATGATCTCGGGTTTCTCCTTCGCCGCCTCCTCGATGGCCAAGAGCATGAGGTTGTTCTTGGTCATCTTGAGCTTGGCGTGAGCCCTGAGTCCGGCCCTCATAGACTGGACCTGCTGACCGGGGATACCCTCCATGTCGACGACTGCGACAACGGGGTACTCGCGCATGTCCTGTACCAGCTCGCTTACCATGTCCTTCTTCCAAGCTGCGACGTGTGCCATCTTTTAAACCTCCTTACAACACCCTCTCCGAGGGGCCCATGGTGGTCTTGACGTAGGCGGAAGCAATGTTGTGCTTTCCCTTCTCCAGGTGGGACTCGACACGCTTCAGGATCAGATCGACGTTGTCGGCGATCTCCTCGGCGCTCATATCCACGGTCCCGACGGGGGCGTGGAAAGTCTTCCTGTCTTTCGTCCTGATGGTCACAGACTTGCGGAGGCTGTCGATCATCGCGGCCGGATCTGCTCCGGGGGCGATGGGCTTCGGCATCTTTCCGCGGGGACCGAGAACGGTACCGAGCCTCTTACCGACGACGGCCATGAGAGGCGCCTCGGCGATGAAGTAGTCGGTGCTGTTCGCGATCTTCTTAGCCTGTTTCTTGTCATCTGCGATCGCTCCGAGTTCCTCGGGGGTGATCACGATGTCGGCCACGTCTTTGGCTTTCAAGGCAAGTTCGCCACCACCAATCACGCAGATCTTCACTGCCTTCCCGCGGCCGTTCGGGAGGATGATGTCCTCGGTGATACGGTTCTTGGGGATGGTCAGATCGACATCTTTGAGATTGATGGCCAACTCAACCGTCTCAGTAAAATTGCGCTTCTTCGCACTCTCGAGTGCCTTCTGCACAGCCATTACGGTTGGTTTTTCTGCCAATACAATTCCTCCTCGTAGTACATGCGAGTCTAATGACTCTCCTACAAGCAAGGATGGCTAATAAGGGGGTAGTATTTAAAGGTAACACTGCCGCGAAAGCACGGAAAACACAAACGGGATACGATTCTGTTCAAGCTAACAATTAGTGAAGGACATTCCCCTTCGCTCCATTAGATTTAAATTACTAAAATGCATGGAGCAATTATGATTGTCACAGGAGAGTTGGTGATTGACAAACTATCGGATACGTACTCCAGCCCCGCATGCAAGCTGGGACGCATGGTGGAGAAGGGGGAGATCGTCAGACTGAGGAGAGGCCTGTACGAGACCGACCCGAACACGCCCGCCTGCCTGGTGGCGAACTACATCTGCGAACCGTCGTACATCTCGTTCGAGTATGCACTGTCCTGGTACAGCATCATACCGGAGGGTGTGCGCGCGGTGACAAACGCCACCTTCGGAAAGCGCAAGAGCAAGGTGTACGAGACGCCGCTGGGCGTGTTCCGCTACTACGACATACCCCGCGCAGCGTTCGATGTCGGGGTCAGAAGATTCGAGCAGAGGGGACGCAAGTTCTTCATGGCGACCGCGGAGAAGGCCGTCTGCGACAAGCTGTACAAGATGCCACCCACGAGATCGTACAAGGGTCTCGAGGAACTGATGTTCGATGACCTGCGTTTCGATGAAGAGGAGATCTTCAACCTTGACCGTTCCGAGATAGCCAGTTTCAGCAGGCTGTACCACTGCACCACGATCAACACCCTCCGCGATTATCTGGAGGAGCGCGCATGAGCTGCGAACTTGCATCCATAATGAACCCCCAGCTCGGGGAGGATGTACTGCACGCTTCGAACCTGGTCAAGGAGGGACTCCAGGAGATCATCCTCCAGTCACTGTCCGAAACTGGGTTCTTCGATCATGCACTGTTCCACGGAGGCACCTGCCTGCGCATACTGCACGGTCTCGACCGCTTCTCCGAAGACCTGGACTTCACGCTCAGGGAGAAGAATCTGGATTTCGATCTGGAACCGTATCTTGATTCGATAATCTAGAAGATGAGAGACTACGGCCTGGAAGCCACCGCATCCGCCCGCAGACCGAAGGGGGAGATGATGGTCTACTCTGCCAGGTCAAGCTGAATCTGCACGACGTCCTCGAAACGTCTGGATTCGACAAGGAGATCGTCAGGAGCTCCCACTCGAAGGCTCTCGTTGTCGTGAAGATCGATGTGGACCTCGACCCTCCGGCGTATTCCAGGGAGATCGTTGTAGAGAAGACGTCCCCTCTACCTTACAGTGTGAGGACGGAACCTCTGCCGGCCCTCTTCGCTGGGAAGACGTCGGCCGTGCTGTGCCGCCACTGGGGCAACCGCGTCAAGGGCAGGGACATGTACGACTTCAGGTGGTACATAGAGCACGGGATACCCATCGACATCAGGTGCCTCGAGTCCCGGATGGACAAGAAGTGCAACCCGACCGAAAACATCGACCGCGATGACCTGGTCCGGATGCTGACGACGAGGTTCGAGAACCTGGACTGGACGTCCGCCGAGGAGGACGTGGTCAATTTCATAGACCGTGAACAGCTTGGCGACTGGGGCCCGGAACCGTTCAAGGAACTGGCCAACAGGATAGAGATCGAAGAAGAATGACTTGATGGGGGAGGTTCCCCTCCCCCTTTGTAGTTTTAATCAGAACTGGCCGTCGTACTCGCCGGCCTTGACCGCCTTGGTGAAGTCCTTGGGGTTCTTTCCGTCGATGGTGACTCCGACGGAGACGCAGTTTCCTGCGACCTCCAGGACCTTCGCCTTCAGGTCGGCTCCGAGGAGATCGTCCTGCTTCATGGTGGCGATCTTCTTGGCCTGCTCGAGTGTCAGGTCTCCGACCTTCTCGGTCTTGGCGTTGTGGGCTCCGGACTCGACTCCGAGCTCGCCCTTGATGAGAGCGGACATCGGGGGTGTTCCGACCTTGATGTCGAAGGACTTGTCGTCGTTGATGAGGATCTTGACGGGGACCTTCATTCCCTCGAACGCCTTTGTCTTCTCGTTGATCTTGGCGATAACCTGGCCGATGTTGACGCCTTTGGGTCCCAGTGCGGGGCCCAGGGGCGGACCTGCGGAGGCCCTGCCTCCATCAACCAATGCCTCAACAGTATCTACCATTGTTCATCTCTCCTTTTCGATGACCCTCACGCTGTCTCCCTTGACAGTGACGGGTATGGGGACCATGGCCTCGATGAGCTCGACTGTGATCTCCTCTTTGGCCGGGTCGATCTGCTGGACCCTTGCTTTCTCGCCCTTGAAGGGACCGTTGACGAGTTCGACGATGTCGCCCTCCACGATTCCTACAACAGCGGACATCGGGACGAGGTAGGGTCCGACCTCCTCGATGTCTGTCTCTCCGTCGATGAAGGACCTGGCCTTCTTGATGTCACGGGTCTTCTCACGGAGACGGTCCGTGTTCATGCCTTCCACGAACACGTATCCCCTGAGTCCTGCAGGGCTCAGGATCGCATATATGTCCTTGGGCTTGGTCGAGCTGGACTGCGCCTCGGCGACAGCCTTCAGGTAGAGGGTGTCGGCGACGCTCCTCTCCTGGTCGATCTGCGTCTTCAGGACCATAATGGACTGTGATGCTATGGCTTTGAAGTTCATGGACGCGGTGCCGGCGCCGTCGTCGACCGTGACCTCGGTGTTGACGTTATCGTCGAACCTGGCTCCCTTGGGGCAGATGACCTCGAGGACGAACTCCTTGGGGCTCCTTCCGGGGAGGTCCACGCTGATCTCGGACTTGCTGCGGTAGTTGCTCCAGAGCTCGCCGTTGGCGTTGTCATAGAGCGTGACGTTCCACTCCGGCGCGTTTTCCGAGTCTGGGCCTGCGATGACGGAGAACGAGATCTTCACCTCAGACGCATCCGCGGAGACGCTGAAAGGCCACTCGACCTTTCCGCCTGCATGGACTTTCTGCAGATTGTTTTCGCCGGTAATGCTGGGACTCATCGACTTTCCTCCTCAGAAGTATGTGGGGAGGACGGTCATGACCCACCAGATGGCGAATCCCACGGCACCGATGATGATGATTCCGAGACCGGTGATGTACAGCGTCTTCACGTACTCCTCCCTGCTGGGCGTGCGTGCCATCTTGATGATCCTGCCGTACTTCCCCTTTCCGAAACCGCGGGCCTTGGATTCGAACTCGTCCTGGAGCTCGTAGGCCATCGACTCTTCTTCAGCCATTGTATCGTTCTCCATCCGCGGATGCCGCGGACCAGTTCCCTCGTTACCACTGATATAATAACGCAGGGAATGCCCCTTAATCATGTTCCTGTTTTAAAGGTTTCGTCGACTGTGCATGAAGTCTGTGCGGATGTGGCGACGGGAGAGTTGGATGCATCGCCGACACGCATCATCCCGCATCCACGGAGACCGCGTCGGAAAACGACCGCCGGAGGCGTGAACGCCATATTAGCCTGATATAATGCTTTTATATGAGATGGGGGTACGGCAAGTCATAGACCTATTCAATAGGGGGTTATTTGAAGATGGAAGAAGTACTTTGCAACGTAGAGCTTGTTAAAGAGAACAACGATTTTGTCATAAAGATCCAGAGCGACCTCGGCGGAGTCAGGGAGTACAGGTCCACCAGCTTCGAGGAGGTCCTCGAGCAGCTCGTGCAGGATCTTCAGGAAGAGTTCGAGACCCTCTGAACGGAGTGATTCCCATGGCAGACAAGATCAAGCAGATTACCGACGTCCTCGACATGCTCGCCGAGGACACGTCCATCCCCCGCAACATCAGGAAGGGTGCGACCGACGCGAAAGCCAGGCTCCTCGACACCAAGGAGGCCATGGACGTCCGCGCCACCGGCGCCATCGTCATCCTCGACGACCTCGCCAACGACCCCAACATCCCTCTGCACGGCAGGACCATCATCTGGAACGTAATCAGCCAGCTCGAGGTCATCAGCCAGCAGAACTGATGCGAAGTCCTTTTTCCCTTTTCCAGGAGCGGCGCCTCAACGGCGCTGCTCCGCCACAATATCCAGGAAGTTCTGGAATATCTCCGGACCGTGCTCGGTGTTCTCGACCTCCGGGTGGAACTGGACGCCGTAGATCGGCCTGTCGATGCATCTCACGGCCTCGTGCGGGCACGTCTCCGAGGACGCGGTGACCTCGAATCCGGGAGGAATCGTCTTGACCTCGTCGTTGTGCGACGCCCAGACCTGGAACTCGTCCGGGAGGCCCCTGAAGAGGTCGTCGTGGGAGCTGACCCTGAGGCCGACGCCTCCGAACTCGGGCGTGGCTCCGGGGCCGAGTGTGCCGCCGAAGTGCTCGCAGAGGAACTGCATGCCGGCGCAGATGCCGAATATCGGGAAATCCGCCTTGTCGAGGTACTCGCCGTTGTTGCCCATACGCCCCGCGTCCGTGGCGACGCTCGGGGCTCCGCCGGACAGGATCAGTCCGTCCACGTCCTTGATCTCGTCGAACGGGGTCGTGTTGGGTATGATCTTGGTCTCCACCTTGAGGTATCTGAGAACGCGCCACTCGCGATGGGTCCACTGGCCCCCGTTGTCAACGACGTAGACTTTCATCGAACGGGCGATTGCCATCGAAAATATTAACCTTGACCGTCGACGGACCATGGATATACTCCGGAACGCATGCACGGTCCATGATCAACTTCGAGAACAAGGAGTACCTCAAACTCAAGGAGACGGACAACGACGCGTACGGCGACCTGGTGAACGGCATCCTCATCGGCGACGAGAGGATCATCCACACGTACAAGAGCGTCCGCGACGGCCTCGTGTTCACGAACAAGCGCCTGATCGCCATCAACATCCAGGGGATCACCGGGAAGAAGAAGGATATCACGATCCTGCCCTACGACAGGATCCAGGCGTTCTCGGTGGAGACCGCCGGCGTCATCGACCTCGACAGCGAGCTCTACCTGTGGTTCAGCGGGATGGGGCAGGTAAAGTTCGAGTTCACGTCCAGGACCGATGTCAGCGCCATATGCCGCTGCATCGGAGAATGCATCCTGGACTGAGGAGGTTGATGGGGCCCGTGACCCGGGCCCCGGTTTTCAGCTTCACTCCCACTCGATGGTTCCCGGGGGCTTGGCGGTGAGGTCGTAGACCACACGGTTCACTCCGGGGACCTCAGCGGTAATGCGGGCCGCTATCCTCTTGAGCAGGGGGTATGGGATCTCCTCGACCTCCGCCGTCATGGCGTCCACGGTGTTGACGGCACGGATGATTACGGGGCGCTCGAACGTGCGCTGGCCGTCGCGGACCCCCACCGATTTGAAGTCGGGGACCACGGTGAAGTACTGCCAGACCTTGCCCTCGAGACCGTTTGCCGCGAACTCCTCGCGGAGGATGGCGTCGGACTCCCTGACCATCTCCAGCCTGTCGCGGGTGATGGCGCCGAGGCAGCGCACCCCTAGACCGGGGCCGGGGAAGGGCTGACGGTAGACCATGGAGTCGGGCAGGCCCAGCGCCTTCCCGACCACGCGGACCTCGTCCTTGAACAGGAACTTGACCGGCTCCACCAGCTTGAACTTGAGGTCCTCCGGGAGACCGCCGACGTTGTGGTGGGCCTTCACGGTGCCGCTCTCCAGGATGTCGGGGTAGATCGTCCCCTGGGCGAGGAACTCGACCCCGTCCTGCTTCCTGGCCTCCTCCTCGAACACGCGGATGAACTCTGCGCCGATGATCTTCCTCTTCTTCTCGGGCTCGTCCACGCCTGCCAGCTTGTCCAGGAAACGGTCGACGGCGTCGACGTACACGAGGTTGGCGTCCATCTGGTTGCGGAAGACCTCCACGACCTGCTCCGGCTCCCCCTTCCTCAGGAGGCCGTGGTTCACATGAACGCACACCAGGTTCTTGCCGATCGCGCGGATGAGCAGGGCGGCGACCACAGATGAGTCCACGCCCCCGCTCAGGGCCAGGAGGACCTTCCCGTCTCCGACCTGCTCCCTGATCTCGGCGACCTTCTCGTCTATGAATGCCTGGGCGAGCTCAGGGGTGTTGATCCTCTGCATGTCGTCCGGGCGCTTGTTGCAGTTGTCTGTCATGAAGGGTGTTACAACTTCATTCACTAAAAGGGAGGGGTCCGGCCGGACCCCTTGGAAGTTTGATGATGGCCCCTCACTCCCACTCGATGGTCGCCGGGGGCTTGTTGGTGATGTCGTAGACCACGCGGTTCACGGAGTCCTTCATCGTGTTGGTGATGCGAGTGGACATGGCGTCCAGCACATCCAGGGGGATCCTGGCGTAGGTGGCGGTCATCCCGTCGATCGAGGCCACGGCCCTGATCGCGATGGTCCTGCCGTAGGCCCTCCTGTCACCCTGCACACCCACGGATTTGGAGGGGAGCAGGACCGCGAAGTACTGCCAAGGGAGCTCCATCTTGCCGGCCGCGGCCGCCTTCTGGATCTCGTCCTCCACGATGTGGCACGCCTCGCGGACGATGGCGACGCTCTCCGGAGTGACCTCGCCGAGGCACCTGACAGCAAGGGCGGGTCCCGGGAAGGGCTGCCTCTCGGACGCCTTGACCCCCAGCTTCCTGGCAACGTCGCGGACCTCGTCCTTGTAGAGGTCCCTGAGCGGCTCGACCAGGGTCATACCCAGGTCCTTGGGGAGGCCGCCGACGTTGTGGTGGGACTTGATGGTGTCCCTGACCCCGTCACCGGACTCGATCCAGTCGGGAGCGATGGTGCCCTGGACCAGGTACTCGGCACCGAACTCCTTGGCGATCCTCTCGAAGACACGGATGAACTTCTCGCCGATGATCTTCCTCTTCTGCTCGGGCTCGGTCACACCTGCGAGGGCCTCGAAGAACTCGCTCCCCGCGTCGGCGATCCTGTAGTTGATGCCCATGTCCCTGAGCATCCCCTCGACCTCCTCGGTCTCGCCCTTCCTCATCAGGCCGTTGTCGACGTAGACCGCGAGGAGCCTGTCGCCGATGGCCCTGCTGGCGAGGGTGGCCGCGACCATGCTGTCTACTCCGCCGGAGCAGGCGATGATGGCCTTGCCAGTGATCCTCTGCCTGATGTCCTCTATCGTATCCTCTATGAACTCGTCAGCACCCAGCATCTGCAACCACCTGTTCTGAATCCGCGATCACCTTGTCGGCCTGCTCCTTCCTGTAGTCCTGGATGGCCTTGGCCACAGCCTCGTCCCCGATGGACAGGATCTCCGCCGCCAGGATGGCGGCGTTGTCCCCGCGGTCGAGTCCGACCGCCGCGACCGGGATGCCCGGAGGCAGCTGGACGATGGAGAGTATGGAGTCGAGGTTGAGCTTCCCACTGACGGGGACGCCGATGACGGGCTTGACCGTCAGGGCGGCCACGGACCCGGGCAGAGCCGCGGAGAGCCCGGCGATGGCGATGAACACGTCGGCACTGCTGTTCTTCACGAGCTCCTCGACCCTGGCGGGAGTCCTGTGCGCGGACGCCACCGCGATGTCGAAGTCTATCCCGAACCTCCTGAGAATGGCTATCGCCTTCTCAGCGACGGGCATGTCGCTCTTGCTACCGAGTATGATGGATACCCTAGACATTGAACGACCGAGAAATTCATCGAATAAAAACCATGCGCGGTTAATTGTAGAAGGGTGGGGTTTTGGTAAAGGGTTTTTGACTCGCCGTTCAGCTCTTGAGAACGACGACGAGGAAGATGCCTACTGCGACCAGGGCACCGATCAGGATACCGATCAGGCTGATGATGGCGGTGTAGACAACGTCCCAGGTGGCGACATCGCAGAAGGGCTCGATGTCGCTGAAACCGACAAGGTATGCCCAGATGATTCCCACGATCAGACCGATGATGGCCATCGCGCCTCCCGCGGCTTTGCTCTTTCCAGAGCCGAAGTACGCGGAGAAGATCCCTGCCACAAGCATGACGAGGGCGAACGCGAAAACCACGAGGGTCAGAAAGGAATAAATCTCGAATTCCATTGTAATCCTCCGTTTTTCGTGTCCGCTTAGCGGACGTTCTGGTTCTGCAACAGTGTGACATTATTTAATTGTCGCTACCCAGAGGGCCAGTATCGGCCCGTGCCAGCATGTGACGGCAGGGGGCTGGGATCCGCCAGTCTGCCCGGCCGGACGGACACGACTCCGTTGGACTACATATCCATCCGTATGCTCGATACCTGCGGTTTATATACGAGTTTAAATGGACGCCAACCATTCATCATTTATAAAATATATCCGATGTTTTAAATACCAGAACCTGCATTTCTCTTCGAAACGTGATTACTCGTATTCGGAGTGAACTCACTAATGGAAGTTCTGGGAATTGTTGAAGAAATCACCTGCGATGGCAGGATTATCGTCCGCTGCAGAGAGGTCCCCGACATAGGGTCGCCTGTCTTTGACGACAAACAATCCAGAATCGGGACGGTCGGCAGGGTCTTCGGACCGGTCGACGGCCCCTATGCATCCGTGACGCCGGAGGGTGGGCCGGCGAAGATCGGGACTGAAACCTACTTCAGGGGGAACAAGCAGAATGCCAAAGGTAAGAGAAGGAACAGAAGAGATTGAGGTCTGCCCCGAGTGCGGGAGCCACCACCTCGTCCGCGACTACGAGCGCGGAGAGCTGCTGTGCGAGGACTGCGGACTCGTCCTGGACGACCAGTTCATCGACCAGGGCCCGGAGTGGAGGGCATTCGATGTGGAGCAGGGCGAGAAGCGCGCACGCACCGGCGCCCCCATGACATACACGATCCACGACAAGGGACTGTCCACCGAGATCTCCTGGAAGAACAAGGACAGTTACGGCAAGAGCATCCCCACCAGGAACAGGGCCCAGCTCTACAGGCTTAGGAAGTGGCAGAGGAGGATCCGTGTTTCCAACGCCACCGAGAGGAACCTGGCATTCGCACTCTCGGAACTGGACAGGATGGCCTCCGCCATGGGACTCCCCAGGAACGTCAGGGAGACCGCGGCCATGATCTACAGGAAGGCCGTCAACAAGAACCTGATCAGGGGAAGGTCCATCGAGGGCGTCGTCGCCGCATCCCTCTACGCCGCCTGCAGGCAGTGCGGAGTCCCCAGGACGCTCGACGAGGTCGCCAACTCCAGCCGCGTCGGCAGGAAGGAGATCGGCAGGACGTACAGGTTCATGACCCGCGAGCTCAAGCTGAAGCTGATGCCCACGAAGCCCCAGGACTACGTCCAGAGGTTCTGCTCCGAGCTCAAGCTGAGCGGAGAGGTCCAGAGCAAGGCCGCCGAGATCCTCAAGGACGCCTCCGAGAAGGAGCTCACCTCCGGAAGGGGACCCACAGGGGTCGCCGCCGCGGCGATCTACATCTCCTCCATCCTGTGCAACGAGCGCAGGACCCAGAGGGAGGTGGCCGATGTGGCGGGAGTCACCGAGGTCACCATCAGGAACCGCTACAAGGAGCTCACCGAGAAGCTCGGCATCGAGATCCAGCTCTGAAACGGGTGCCTCCGGGCACCCATTCCTTTTTCCCATCATATCTGGCACATCGTCCGACGGATCTTACCCGACCGCCGTCAGGCCCGACATCCTTTTCTTTTAGGAGAGGCTTAACCGCATCCATGAGCGATGAACAGCCCGTGCAGAAGGCGAGCAAGCACATCTGCCTGACCAACAGACATGCATTGGGAATATCGGACGACCCGGAACACGACATGCTGGTCGCCCTTGCGGACAAGGACGTCCTCACGCTCGTCAGGGGCCTCTCCAACGAGGAGGCGCGCTCCCCGTTCCCCGACGGACTCTTCGGCCTTGACGGCCCGAGGACCAACGAGGCGATCAGGAAGATGAAGGAGGCCGGACTCATATCGTCCCGCAGGGACGGCCCGGACCACGTGTACTTCCTGAACGCCGGGAGGTACAGGGACCTGGCCCACTTCCTGCTGAAGCTGATCCACGAGGACCAGCACTGACAACGCCCGGGGCCCTCCGGGGCCTCACGGCTTGAACCACTTGAACTCGAGATAGGCGATGTCGTTCTTCCTGACGCGCCCGAAGAGGATCTCCTTCTTCACGCCGCCAGACAGCCTGACGGTCCTGGAGACCTCGGGCCACATCTTTATCCCGTCGTCGGTCACCGCGTGCACGAGGTAACGCGCATGGGAGTCGTCCGGCGAGGTCTGGTAGACCCTGAAATGGGTGCCGTACTTGAACCCGGTCTTCACCACCAGCCCCCTCTCGCGGAGGTCCGAGAACACCAGGTACCTTATGCGGAACTCGTCCTGTATCGAGTTCCCGAAGTCCAGCAGGTCGTCGAAGGACAGCACGTTGTCGTCCTGGTCGAGGACGGTGAGCCTCCCCTTGCCGACGAGATGGCAACTCTCGATGAGCGACAGCTGGAGGGCGTCCACCATGGACTTGCCGTAGTACCCGTACGCCCTGAGGGCCTCCACGTCCTCGCGGTCGAAGACGAACACCCTGTCGCGGATCAGCCTGCCGACGGGCTTCCTGGACATGGGCTCCGGGAACACCTTGCCGGCGGGGTCGCGGACGGACATGATGTAGTATGTGAGGTCCCCCTCCTCGTCCACGACGCCGTACAGGAGCTTCTTCTTCCTGTCCTTGGTCTCCGTCGTCTCGCGGATCAGGGTGGCTATGTCGATGGCGTTGCGCTCGGACACCGCGCGCACCAGGAACTCCGGCCTGGAGTTGCTCATAGTCTTCCCCCTCGGGAAGACGGAGATGTCGTAGTCGCCGGTCTCGTACTTGACTATGAACCCGCGCTGCCTGAGGTCGCGGTAGACCAGGTACTTGATGTCGAACCCGTCGACGACCCTGGCGGAGTGGCTGAACAGCTGGTCGTACGTCATCGGTCCGTCGGGACCGACGACCTCCAGCCTCCTGCACTCGAGAAGATAGGTGGCCTCCACCAGGTCCAGGTCGACGCCTCCGCCGCTGCGCGGATAGCCGTAGTTGCCCCTCGTGTAGAGCCTGCTGCCCTCGCTCTGGTCCCTGACCTCGACGATGTCGTCGACTAGTTGTCCTGCCATCGCGCGGAGTAGATGGTGCACCTATAAAAGAGGGACAGAAGGGGGTGGCCCCCTGGCGGGGGCCGGGAGGTTTCAGTAGTTGTCGATGGACGACGACTGCATGGTGCCGTCCATGTACTGCTGGTATCCGTAGAGGTCGAGGAACCCGTGGCCGGATAGGCAGAACACTATGGTCTTCTCCTCGCCGGTGGCCTTGCACTCCAGGGCCTTGTCGATGGCGCCCTTGATGGCGTGGCAGGACTCGGGGGCGGCGATGATGCCCTCGGTCTTGGCGAAGAGCACTCCGGCGTCGAAGGTCTCGGTCTGGTCGTAGGCGACGGCCTTCAGCAGGTTCTGGTCGTAGGCGGCGGAGACCAGCGGGGCCATGCCGTGGTACCTGAGCCCGCCGGCGTGGATGCTCTTGGGGACGAACTCGGAGCCGAGGGTGTACATCATGATGAGCGGGGTGATTCCGCCGGTGTCGCCGTAGTCGTACCTGAACTCCCCCTCGGTGAGGGACGGGGCGGCCTTGGGCTCCACGGCGATGATCTCGGTCTCGCTCTTCCCCTTCAGCTTCTCGGCCATCATGGGGAACGTGAACCCGGCGAAGTTGGAGCCTCCGCCCACGCAGGCGACCATGTAGTCGGGCACGATCTCGGCCTTCTCCATCTGCAGCATGGTCTCCTCGCCGATGACGGTCTGGTGGAGCATGACGTGGTTGAGGACGCTGCCGAGGGCGTAGCAGGTGCGGTCGTCGTTGACGGCCAGCTCGCAGGCCTCGGAGATGGCGATCCCCAGGGACCCGGTGGTGTCGGGGTGCTCCTTCAGGATCTTCTTGCCGAACTCTGTGTACTCGGACGGGGACGCATAGACCTTGGCCCCGTACATGTTCATCAGGGTCTTCCTGAAGGGCTTCTGGTTGTAGCTCCCCTTGACCATGAAGACGGTGGTGTCTATGTCGAAGAGGTTGGACACCATGGCCAGGGCGGTGCCCCACTGCCCGGCGCCGGTCTCGGTGGTGAGCGTGTGGATTCCTGACTCGGCGTTGTAGTACGCCTGCGCCAGGGCGGTGTTGCCCTTGTGGCTGCCGAGGGGGCTCATGTCCTCCCTCTTGAAGTAGATCTTCGCGGGGGTCTTGAGGTACCTCTCCAGGCGGTAGGCCCTCTGCAGGGGAGACGGCCTGTTGAGGTTGATCAGGTTGTCCCTGACCTCCTCGGGGATGTCGATGTACCTCTCCATGGAGGCCTCCTGCTGGATGATGGGCTTGCAGAATATGGATGCGAAGTCCTCGGGCTTGGCCGGCTCCTTGGTGACGGGGTTGAGCGGAGGCGCCAGAGGCTCGGGGAGGTCGGCCGCGAGGTTGTACCACCTCTTGGGGATCTCCTCGGGGTCGAGGGTGATGCGTGCGTCTTTCGGTATTGCCATGATTACTCTATATTCAGCTTTCATATATGTACATAATGGTAATTGAATGAACTAATTTGTACGTCATACATGGTGAATAAAAGATATCTTTTTATAGAAGTTCTTGCATACATAGAGGTTGTGAACTCAAGGTTAACAACCGAGGGATAACATGGACGACATCGACATACTGCTCTCCATGGTGGAGAACCCCACCAGGAGACGCATACTGGAATCACTGGTCCGGGAGCCCAGCTACCCCCTTCGCCTGTCGAAGGAGCTGGGTGTGAGCCAGCAGGCCGTGATGAAGAATCTGGCACTGATGGAGCAGAACGGACTGGTGGTCAGCAGCCGCATGGACAGCAGCATGGGCCCGATGAGGATCGTGTACTCCCCCAACACGGAGTTCACGCTGGTCGTGGAGATGCACAGGAGCATGTTCTCCGCCAAGGTCATCGGCCCCTCCGGGGAGACAGACCTGGACGGGGAGGGCATGACCGCCGAGGAGGCGTCCCAGCGCATCGACGAGATAGACAGGAGAATCAAGGAACTCGACGAGGAGCGCGCCGCTCTGGTGTCGGAGAGGAACTCGATCATGGCTGTGATCGGGGACTCCGGGGCCGAGGAACTGGCGACGGATGGTAACATCAGGAAGACAATCGAAAGGGAGGTATGAGTATGGTCAACGAGAAGGCGATCAAGGTCGCCGAGCTGAAGTCGGGGGAGACTGGCAGGGGAATAGCCAGACTCGACCCCGAGCTGATGGACATCCTCGGCATCAAGGTCGGGGACATAGTCCAGATCGACGGTAACAGGAAGACCGTCGCCAAGGTGCTCAGGGGAGCCCCTGAGGACGCCAACCGCGGAATAATCAGGATCGACGGCTCCACCAGGCGCAACGCCGGAGTCTCCCTGGACGAGAGGGTCGGCATCAAGAAGGTCACCGCGAAGAACGCGGAGAAGATCACGTTCTCCCCCACCGAGCAGCTCAGGCTGCAGGGAGGGGAGGAGTACCTGAAGCAGGTGCTCGAGGGAAGGGCCATCGCCAAGGGCGACACCATCACCCTGAACGTGATGGGCAACAAGATCGACCTGGTGGTCACGTCCTTCGCCCCGTCCGGAGACGCCGTGCTGATGGCGTCCACCACCGAGGTGAAGGTGTCCGACAAGCCCGCCGCCAACAACGGGGACGTCCCGAAGGTGTCCTACGACGACATCGGAGGACTCGGAGACGCCGTCAAGAAGATCCGTGAGATGGTCGAGCTGCCCCTCAGGCACCCGGAGCTCTTCAAGAGGCTGGGGGTCGAGGCTCCCAAGGGCGTGCTACTGCACGGTCCACCGGGAACCGGCAAGACCATGCTGGCCAAGGCCGTGGCCGGGGAGACGAGCAGCAACTTCATCTCCATCGGAGGTCCGGAGATCGTCAGCAAGTTCTACGGTGAGTCCGAGGGCAAGCTGAGGGAGATCTTCAAGGACGCGGAGGAGAACGCGCCCAGCATCATCTTCATCGACGAGATCGACTCGATCGCGCCGAAGAGGGACGAGGTCAACGGCGAGGAGGAGAGACGCATAGTCGCCCAGCTCCTGTCGCTGATGGACGGGCTCAACTCCAGGGGCAAGGTCGTGGTCATCGGAGCCACCAACAGGCCCAACTCCATCGACGAGGCCCTCAGGAGACCCGGCAGGTTCGACAGGGAGATCGAGATCGGCATCCCCGACAGGGACGGACGTCTGGAGATCCTGGAGATCCACACCAGGGGCATGCCCCTTGCGGACGACGTGGACCTGAAGTGGCTCGCCGACAAGACCCATGGGTACGCCGGAGCGGACCTGTCCGCGCTGACGAAGGAGGCCGCCATGGCCGCCCTCAGAAGGGTGCTGCCCAACGTGGACCTGGAGGCGGAGGAGATTCCCAAGGACGTGCTGAACTCGATCCTCGTCACCAAGGACGACTTCAAGAACGCGCTGAAGGACATGCAGCCCTCCACCATGAGGGAGGTCCTCATCGAGAAGCCCAACGTGAAGTGGGACGACATAGGCGCCCTGGACGAGGCCAAGCAGGAGCTGAAGGAGGCCGTGGAGTGGCCCCTGAAGTTCGGCAAGGTCTTCGACCACATGAACGCCAAGCCTCCAAAGGGCATCCTCCTCTACGGACCGCCCGGCACGGGAAAGACCATGCTGGCCAAGGCCGTGGCGACGGAGTCCGAGGCGAACTTCATCGCGGTCAAGGGCCCGGAGTTCCTGAACAAGTGGGTTGGGGAGTCCGAGAAGGCCGTGAGGGAGACGTTCAGGAAGGCCAGGCAGGCATCGCCCTGCGTGATCTTCATGGACGAGATCGACTCGATCGCGCCCGAGAGGGGCACCGGAGGGGACAGCAACGTCACCGAGAGGGTCATCTCCCAGATGCTGACCGAGATGGACGGCCTCGAGAGCCTGAACGACGTGGTGGTCATCGCGGCCACCAACCGTCCGGACATCATGGACCCCGCCCTGCTGAGGCCCGGGAGATTCGACAAGTCAATCTTCATCGGACCGCCAGACAAGGAGTCCAGGAAGGCCATCTTCGGCATCCACACCAAGAACCGCCCCCTGGCGGAGGACGTGGACCTGGAGGAGCTCGCGGAGAAGACGGAGGGATGCACCGGAGCGGACATCTCGGCCATCTGCAACGAGGCCGTCATGAACGCCGTCAGGCACCTGATCGCCGAGAACCCCGAGCCCAAGGACGAGGACATCCAGAACTGCAGGGTCTCGAAGGAGGACTTCGAGAAGGCCCTGGACAAGTTCGGGCCCAAGTCCAGGCAGGAGCTGAAGGACTACGGGAAGGAGTGATCCCTCCCCTCAAACACCTTAAGACACACACTGAAGAAAGAAAGAGCCAGAGAGCTGGAAGAGAAGGAAAATCGACAAGGAGGAATTGACTATGAGCGCAGCAGATGACATCTGGAACGACCTCTTCGGAGGTTTCGAGAGCCTGAACAGAAGGATTGAGGACATGTTCTCGCAGATGGACATGTCGGGACCCGATGTGAAGACGTACGGGTACACCATGTACCAGGGACCCGACGGCGTGAGGCACGTCAAGGAGTTCGGCAACTCCGGCAGCAGGCTGAACGCGCTGGGCTCCGGCACCGACAGGGACTTCTTCACCGACGTGACCGAGGAGGACTCCGTGGTCAGGGCGGTCGCGGAGATCCCCGGGGTCGCCAAGGAGGACATCTCCCTGAGGTGCACCGGCAACATGCTCTCCATCAAGGTCGACACGCCCGGGAGGAGGTTCGAGAAGGACCTGGCGCTCCCCTGCGAGGTCGACATCGACTCCGCCAGGGCGGAGTACAACAACGGGCTCCTGGAGGTGACCCTGAACAAGGTGTCGCCCACCCAGGAGGGCAGGACCATCACCATCGAGTGAACCCGAGGGGAGGCCCCGCCTCCCCGACCCGTTGTCAATCCCTTCCCGGGGCGACCAATCTCCTCGGGCAGGGCTTTTCCCCACATGGCCTGTTATCGGACTGGCCAGCGGCATATGGGCTCCGGACAGGCCCGTCCCACCAACAATAATATAAATTAAGGGCCCATCGCAACGCCGATTAGCATGCACTGGGCAGATGTTATTGCCAAGGACGTGGTGGACAACTGCGACCACCCGCTCATCGCCACCGGCATCAGCCCCACAGGGATCCTGCACGTAGGGAGCCTGAGGGAGGCCATCACCGGCGAGTCGATCCGCAGCGCGGTCGAGGCCACCGGAGCGGATGTCAAACTCATCTACATCATCGACGACTTCGACCCCCTGAGGAAACGCTACCCGTTCCTCCCCGAGGAGTACGAGAAATACGTCGGCATGCCCATCTGCCGCATCCCCTGCCCGTGCGGGAAGCACAACAACTACGCGCACCACTTCGTGCAGCCCTTCCTCGACACCATCGAGACCCTCGGCATGCACTGCGAGGTCGTGTGGACCCACGAGCTCTACGAGAAGGGCCTGTTCGCCCCCTGGATAGACAAGGCCATCACCAAGCGCGAGGAGGTCATCCAGATCCTCCACGATGTCACCGGCAAGGACATGGATCCCAACTACGCGCCCTACAACCCCGTCTGCAGCAAGTGCGGGCGCTTCTGCCACCCCAAGTTCGACACCTACGAGTACCCCCACCTGGAGTACGAGTGCAGCTGCGGCAACAAGGGAAGGGTCAACATCGAGAAGGAGGAGGGGAAGCTCACCTGGAGGCTCGAGTGGCCCGCCAAGTGGATGATCTTCGGAACCTCCGCCGAGCCCTTCGGAAAGGACCATGCCGCCGCAGGCGGATCCTACGACTCCGGAAAGGTCATCATCGACAAGATCTTCGGCGGCAAGGCCCCGTTCCCGATCCCCTACGAGTTCGTCCAGCTCAAGGGCGTCGGCCAGATGCACAAGTCCCTGGGAAGCCCGGTCACCGGTCTCGACGCCATCCAGATGATGCCCCCCGAGGTCCTCAACTACCTGTTCCTGAGGGTCAACCCCTCCAAGAGCATCGACTTCGACTCCGGCATCGGCGTGCTCGACATGTGCGATGAGTACGACAGGATGGAGAAGCTGTACTTCGGAGGCGAGTGGTCCGAGTCCGAGGACAACGCCGTCGCGGCGTACAAGATCGCCCAGCACAACCACATCCCCAAGAAGCTGCCCCTGCAGGTCTCCTGCAGGCACCTGGTGAACGTGGTGCAGATGGCGTCCGACTTCGACGAGGTAGTCACCATCCTCAAGAGGACCATGGACCTGTCCGAGGCCACCATGGAGGACATGGACAGGCTCAGGAAGAGAGTGGAGTGCGTGAAGTACTGGCTCAACGGGTTCGCGCCCGACATAGTCAAGTTCAGCATCCGCCAGACCATCCCCACCTCCGTCGACCTGTCGGTCAACGAGAAGATCTTCTTCCAAGAGCTGGTCAACCGCCTGAACGACGCCGAGTGGAACGTCGAGAACATCAACAAGGTGTTCAACGACGTGGCCAAGAGCCTCCCCATCGGGACGAAGGGCGGTTACAAGGCGATGTACAAGATCCTCATCGCCAAGGAGGCCGGCCCCAGGCTGGCTCTGTTCCTCGCCAGCATGGACAAGAAGTTCGTCATCAACAGGCTCGTCCAGGCCGCAGCACAGTGATTCCGGAGGGGGCCGACGCCCCCTCTCCCAACCTTTTCCATTCCTCGATCCCCAGATAATCTGGCATACCTCCTGGAGCCTCCGTGTCTCCGGGTGTGAGGTTTTTATAGAAGTATTGCCACTCAATACGCATGGGTAGGAACGACCTCATCAACACAACGAGAGCGATACTCGCCAAGGCGGGGTTCGACGTGTCGTCCGCCCTCAGCCTCAGGGGGATCTGCTTCGACGTCGTCGCCAGGCTCGACGACCGTGTTCTCATCATCAAGGTCCTCAGCAACATAGACGCGTTCTCCAAGGACAACGCCGAGGAGCTCAAGACCCTCGCCGACGCCCTGGGCGCCACGCCCATAGTCATCGGGGAGAGGTCCAGCTCGGGATCGCTGGAAGCGGGCATCGTCTATTCGAGGTTCAACATCTCCATCATATCGAACGACACGCTGGCGGACCTCCTCCTGGAGGATGCGCCCCCGTTCATATTCGCAGCCCCCGGCGGGCTGTACGTCAAGCTGGACAGCGACATGCTCAGGGCGGCCCGCGAAGAGCGCGGCATCAGCCTTGGGACCCTGGCGGAGACGGCCGGCGTGTCCAGACGCACCATCCAGATGTACGAGTCCGGGATGGGCGCGATGATCGACGCCGCGCTGCGCATCGAGGAGTACCTGGGCCTCCCCATCGTGGAGCCCATCGACCCCTTCGAGTTCAAGAGCAAGGAGCGCAGCTGCGAGGAGCGCTCGGTCACCGAGCAGATAGACACCTTCGCCGTGAACCAGCTCTGCAACCTGGGTTTCTCCGTGAGGCCCGTGATCAGGAGCCCGTTCGAGGCGGTCAGCCACAACGACAGGGCCCTGATGCTGACGGGCGTCGGATCTGATGACGCCAAGCTCGTGCAGAGGGCCGTCGTGGCATCGGACATCGCCCGCATCATGGACAGGTTCTCGGTGCTCATCGTCGAGCGCAAGCACGACCGCGACAGCATCGACTCCACCGCCGTGGTGTCCAACGACGAACTCAAGAAGATCGAAGCCCCGGAGGACCTCACCGACCTGGTGGCCGCCAGGGGGACCAAGAAATGATCGAGATCCCCGTCGAGGACTGCAGGGTGTGCATCCTGCCGGTGGTGAACGGAATCGCCTCCGAAGCGGACAGGGTGCGCGAGGCCTTCGACGGCTTCGACGCCTACGGGGTCTCCCTCGGGATCGAGGGGATACAGGCCATCAAGGGCCGTGTCCAGCTGGAGGGGGAGTTCGAGGTCAGCGAGCTGGACCTCGCCTACGCCCACAGGATGCAGGAGCTCACCGGCGAGCAGGTGGAGATCCCGTCGCCCGCGATGTGCGTCCTGGTGGACATGTGCCAGGAGGCCGGAGTCGACGTGCTCCCGCTGGACATGAACGACGTCGCCTTCACCGAGCTGTACTGCGAGACCGTGAAGGCGTGGGACTTCGTCAAGGAGCACCGCATGGCCAAGAAGGGCATGAAGCGCAGGTTCTCATCGACGACCCCGCTGCAGTTCGCCCTGGACTGGGACGCGTACGTGAACGAGGTGAAGGGATACAAGCAGGTCTCCGAGAAGAGGGAGGCGTACATCGCCAACCGCATACGCGAGGTCGCCCGGATCAAGGGGAGCCTGCTGGCCGTCATCGAGGCGGAGCGCGCCGATGGCGTCGCCCGCCTGCTGAGGTGAACATGACCTGCGACAGATGCGACGAGAGCCGTGAAGCCGGATACGAGTTCTGCATAGGCTGCGGCGAGCTGATAGACGGCTGCCCCGAGTGCGACACCTCCAGAGCGGAGGGATTCACGTTCTGCCCGAGATGCGGAAGGGCCCTGACGCAGCCGGAGTCCAAGAAGTCCGGACCGTGGAGGCCGTTCATCGCACTGGCGGCCGCCATCGTGACGGTCCTGCTGGTCATCGAAGTCGTCGCCCTGATAGTCGGCGCACCGAGCGTGTGGAGCTGGGCGGCCGACTCCGTCCAGGACATACTCATCCTCAAGCCGGAGCTGCACGTCGCCGGATACATCGGCGGCCTCCCGCTCCAGCTGTTCTGGGCGGTCCAGGTGGCTGTCCTGCTGGCCTCGGCGTTCATCCTGTTCCGCCAGTCCGCGGGGGCCCTGACACAGCGCGACATCGTCGAGGCGGTCTCCAAGACGCCGATGTACCATGTGGCCATGCTCCTGTGCGCCGCGCTGCTGCTCAACGTTCTCGTCATCCTGCCCGAGATCGGTTCCCTGGAGGTCGCTGACACCCCCTCCGGATTCGTCCCGGAGGCTCTGTACGCCTATGCCAACGCCGCGGTCTGGGAGGAGGTCATCACCCGCATCGCCTTCATCGGCGTCCCGATGGCCGTGCTGGCCGCGTGTCATCTCCGCAGGGACTTCCCCCTGTACCTACTCGGAGGGTTCGGGATGAGCCGCCTGGCCCTCGTGCTGATCTTCGTGTCGGCGATGATATTCGGGTTCGCCCACATGCCCGGATGGGGCCTGTGGAAGGTCCTGCCGACGTTCATCAGCGGCCTCGCAATGGGATACCTCTACGTACGCTTCGGCATCCACGCGTCGATAATGTTCCACTTCGCGGTCGACTACATGGGTGTGCTGGTGGTGGGCCCGGCTGCGATTGTGGTCAGCCTCATAATGTTCGCCGTGATCGTCCTGGGCATCCCGAGCATCATCGAGATAGCCAGGAACATCTGGGCCAACAGGTCCGAGCTGAGGGAGATGCCGGCCGTGATGCCTCCCGATCAGGAGAGCATCTTCTCCAGACGGGACTGAGACTCCACGGCGGAGTCCAGGTTCTTCGACTCGATGATGTAGTTGCCGCGGTAGGACGAGAGCAGCCCGAGGACCCTGTCGAAATCTATGGCACCATCCCCGATGGTCAGATGCTCGTCCCTCTGGCCGTTGTTGTCGTGGATGTGCACGTTCACGATCCTGTCCCCGAAGGTATCCACCATGGCGTCGATCTGCCCCATGGTGTTGGCGTGGCCTATATCGAAGCATATGCCCAGGTCGGTGCCGTCCACGATCCTGGCCAAGGACGACGCCGTGCGTCCCAGGAAGAACGGGAAGCTCGGCATGTTCTCTATGGCGAGGACGACGCCGTACTCGCTCCCGGCCCTCTCCAGGACCTTCATGGCCTCCCTCGCGCGCCCCTCGGCGCGATCCTCCGTACCGTTCACGGACATGGAAGAGAGCCCGGGATGGATGGTGACCGTAGCCGCATCGATCTCGGCGGCCGACGCGATGGTGTCGCAGAGAACGTCCAGCGACGCCTGCATGAGCCGGTCCGTGAACGCGGCGACGTTGAGGTCGCATATGGGGGCGTGGACGGAGCAGGTCATCCCGCGTCCGCCGATCATCTCCCTAATCTCGGCCTCCCTGCCGACGACCGCGTGGTCCACCTCCGAGAATATCTCCCAGTGACGGAAGTGCTCCGAGACCGGTCCGATCCAGTCGGACAGCGGGCTGCTGCTGAAATGGGTGCAGGACACCCCGATCATGCCCTGACCTCCTCACCGTCCACGGTCATAGGCGCGACCCTGTCGATGAGCGCCTCCAGGTCGTCGTCCTCGATGCGCACCTCTATGGCGCCCAGGACGGGGTTCCTGTCGGCGAAGGACACCTTCCCCACGGTCGCCACCTGCTTGTTGATACTCATGTGAGTGCGGTTCCCGTGCATGTTCTTCAGGAGCACCGCGCGGGACGCATCCAGGATCTTCTGCCTGCGGATGAGCCTGCCGAACCCGTCCAGGGACGGTGCGGTGCCCTCGTACCCTCCATCACGGAGCTCCAGCTCCGCGTCCGGGAAGATGGACCTGATTGCTGAGAGGACCTTCTCCGGGTCCTCGCTGGGGTTGACTGGGCACACGATGCTCACAGAGGTCATGGCTGACACTAGCCATGTCTAATTATATAAGGGGGACCGACCGCAGGGGTGAGCTCACCGTCTCCGGAAGCCGATTGGATAATCATAAAAACAAGCCGTGCATCCCTTGGTGCATGAAGGAGGAGATCCTTTCGGCCGCCGCAAAGAGGAAGATTTTCCTGTCTCCGGATGCAATGGAGATGATCCTCTCGAACGACGACCCCATGGGCTTCACCAACACCGTGTTCTCCCATCTCTCCTCCAACATGATGTTCGTCAGCAAGAAGGACATCATGGACTGCATCGCGGGGGACAAGATCCTGTTCGAATCCCCGAAGGAGGTCAAGCCCAGGAACAGGTTCACCTCGGACCTCACCGTCATGAAGGGGACCGACATCACCGGCGAGTCCACCTGCGAAGGGAAGATCAACGACTTCGCCCAGTACTTCAGGAGCCGCTTCCTCACACTGAAGAGGCTCATCGAGAAGCGCAACGACTTCGGCAGGGCCATGGACATCTCCAGGGCGATGACCCTCGACAGGGACGTCAAGATAGCCGGAATAGTCTACGAGTGCTCCACCACCAAGAACGGGCACACGATGGTCACCATCGAGGACGACACCGGGACCGCCAAGGTGTTCATCTCCAAGGACTCCCCGCTGAGCTCCGAGACCTTCGTGAACGACGAGGTCATAGGAGTGCAGGGGAGGCCGAACGTCCAGAGGTCCATGATCATCCCGGACAAGATCTACCGCCCCGACATCCCCAGGAACCACATCTGGGAGGTCAGTGACACCCCGTCGAAGATCGCTTTCCTCTCCGATGTCCACGTGGGCAGCTCCACCTTCCTGGAGAACGACTGGCGCAGGATGATAGACTGGCTCAAGCACAACGCCGAGGCCGAGTGCATCAACTACCTCGTCTTCCCCGGGGACGTCGTCGACGGAATCGGCGTGTTCCCTGATCAGGACAAGGAGCTCAACATCAAGGACATCGACATGCAGTACGAGACCCTCGCGGAGTACCTGAAGGAGGTCCCAGACCACATCAAGATGGTCGTGCATCCGGGGAACCACGACGCCGCCCGCCTGGCGGAGCCTCAGCCCGCATTGAACCTCAGGTTCACCAAGAACTTCGACTCCAACATCATCATGGTCGGGAACCCCGTGTACCTGAGCGTGGAGGGCCGCACCGTGCTGACCTACCACGGCAAGAGCCTGGACGACTGGATCGCCGCGGTGCAGAACCTGACCTACGAGAACCCTCTGGACACGATGAAGCAGATGTGCGTGAGAAGGCATCTCGCTCCGATATACGGGCAGAGGAACGCCCTGGCCCCCGAGAAGAAGGACTACATGGCCATGGAGTACATCCCGGACATCTTCGTCACCGGCCACGTCCACGGCGTCGGCCAGGAGCTCTACAACGGGGTCAGGATGATCAACGCATCGACCTGGCAGTCCCAGACCGAGTACCAGAAGCAGCACAACTTCAATCCCGATCCGGGGATCATGCCCGTTGTGGACCTGGGCACCGGCCAGATAAGGATGCACGACTTCCACCAGTAATACAATCCGATGGTGTGCAGATTACACGATTCGAGACCTAATACGATTCAGAGTAATCCAGGGAGTTCGAATCTTTCGTTCAACTATCGGGTCAGATCCATCCCAATACGGACATCAGCAGTGTTCTGGTGATTACCAATATAATTACCAGATAACAGCGTTAAGTTCTGGTAATACCTTCAAAGATTGCCAGGAAATGCTTGCTGATTTTGACAAATTGTTTCAATATCCATCAAATATCTCAAATTCATTCAAAATAACGTCGTTAAGTTCTGGTGGTAATGTGATATTTTTTAGTTGATATTTTATATTTATACTCACATTGCTTATCTGTGATAAGATGGGCAAGAGAGG
>CALUOK010000004.1 GCA_944322255.1 Candidatus Methanomethylophilaceae archaeon
CAGAAACTTCTGTTTGGGGCCTCTCTTGCCCATCTTATCACAGATAAGCAATGTGAGTATAAATATAAAATATCAACCAAAAAGTATCACATTACCGCGAAGTATTTTGGGGTAGGTGACCAAAGAGTTGGTCTCACTCCAATGTTTTAATCTTCGATCAGCTTAATATGGCCTATGTCCTTTTAAGCAACGATTAGAATGGGCTCCGTTGACGATTCAATCAGCTATTTGCTTGATTCCGCACATCAGGCAAATGGTGAACGCAGAGAACAACTGCTACTTGAAGCAGCGAAAATAGGAAGTACACAGGCATACTTTCTTCTGGGTGTCACATTCTATCACAAGTACATCTCCTTGAAAGATCGTAATGGCAATCCGCCTTCTTTCATCAACAGCTACAGAGCATTTCCCATCGAGAAAAGCTATCCTTACAAATTGCCTGAAAACGACCCGTATATCGATATATTCAATACAGCCCGCCATTATCTATCCCTGAGTGTCAAGAACGGCTATCCTTTAGCCCACGGATATCTAGGTAAACTAGATCTTGAACGTCTCAACTTTGAAAGCGCCGTCAAGCACTTTGAAGAGTTCTATGATTCTGGCGATAATCCGTCAAACTCAGCCTTGGAAGATGCTATTCCATTCGCATTTCTCAGTAGTGCGTACTATTATGGAAAATATCTTCCTCAATCTTATGAAAAGGCTTTCAAATGGGCTGATAGATCGAATTCTGATCCAACTTCTAAAGTGATTCTTGGACTATGTTACTTATATGGAAAGGGAACAGAACCAGACGCATACAAGGCTCAATTTGTTTTTGAACATATACCTGCAGGAGGTTATGTTGGCGAAGAGATTGCACGTTCTTATGGCCATTATTATGCTGGTTTCACATACTTTTATGGATTCCATCCATTCGATGTGGATTATGCAACAGAAGATAGTATTTCTTTCTTAGATGAAGAGCTTTTGGAATCGACATACGCTTCTACACCAGATGAATTAGTAAACGGTAGTCGTCTTAACTGTAATTTTTCATATTATGACGCAGCCTTACACTTATCTTATTCAGATCTTGAATGCGCTAAGGAACTGCTACATAAATGTATCACAGAAGGCGACATCATCGTAGATGGACAATATGAGGAAGAGCTGAACTCTGGAGGAACATTAATTGCTACTTATTCAGATGGCTACATTCGTTATTACATTCCAGGCCCTAATCGCAGAACAGAACCTGTTCCTGATTTAAGATACAATGGAAGTTACATATATATCGATAAGTCTGAAATTGGTGAATACATCGCTGCTTGGAAGACTAACTTTCAGATGTATGAGGCGTTATGTGGTAAATCCGGTAACCGTACTACCATTGGTGAAAAAAATATGGTAATATCTTCCAAGAATGGAGTAGGGTTACACCATAATAGTCCTGTACGCATCAAATCAAGATCACAGCTCAATGAAGTATTGAACGATTATGCATACGCCAGTAAAAAATTCGAAGAACTGACATATAAAATCATATCTGTTAAGAAGCCTCGGTTTATCAAAAAGGATTTCGACATATGGTCAATATTTGAAAAGAGGACTAAAAATTCATTATTTTAAACAGATAAGAGAGACAACAGTTAAAAACCACACCTGGATTGGCTAGTGTCGAGGTGTTTAGATGTATATTGACACTACAAGCCTTGACAGAATGGCCCTGATGGTGAATGATACCGAAGACGTCCTTCTGGAGATGTCGCAGATTCATCCACATGAATACTTAAGGTTCGAAGAATCACGCCTTTGTCTCCAATCCAGATGGTTCTCGTTGAACCCCATTGTCGGAGCGCTGCAATCTGCCGAATTTGCCACACTTCGCAACAAACTGATTAGACTACGTCATGATTGCGCTATTTTCTATTGCCAGTTCATCACATTCGTCAACAAAGGAGAACTTTCGGCTAGACTATTGGATAGTTGGGTCGATGGAATCCAGTTGTGCTATGAAATAAGAGGTCTCATCGAGGAATTGAGACGGAGGCGGGATTCTAGAAAGTGTATGATTGGCACGGTACAACCCCTCGTCAATATATGATCCGTTTCGTAAAGGTTTTCAGAGTCTTCTATACTCCTTGATGATGAACGCGACCAGGATGCTACTACGACGGCCGTCGCTGCACAAACTGCGATCTTGGTCATCCAGCCGTCATTATCGGAATTCTCGTAGACGATTTCGGGGGAAGCAGGACATTGTCACCATCTCATCCAAGATTACTCATGGCGATAGTGAATTGTATGAAAATACAGAATGTGGTGATAATTCGTCAAGCTCAAAATACAAGAACTTGGACACACGACAACATTATGGTATATAATCTCCTGCGTCTCGTGCCCTTCAGGGGTACGCTCCGCGCGCATATCGGCCCGTCGGCGCCTTCCCTTTCTGAACATTCTCTCGGCGCGCGCCGGTCACGTAAGCGCGGCTACGCCAGGCCCCTCTCCGGGCACTAAGGCCCAGGAGAGAAAGAAAATGGAAAACTGCAACAGCGAGATGCTGAACAGGGCCATGCGCAAGGCTGGCATCAGAAACGGATTCGAGGACATCTCGGCGGAGTTCTCCGCCTTCAGGGACTTCAAGCTGAAGTGGACCAGGAGCTACAAGTGGATCAGCTTCGAGGTCTCGGACTACCTGAGGAACGCGCCGGAGCACGTGATGCAGAGCCTGGCGGAGACCGTCTTCGCCAGGATCAGAGGGGAGGACAGGACCGCCTACTCCGAGGAGGTCTGCGACTACCTGAACTCGAAGGAGTTTTTGGAGGAGAACCAGGGGATGTACCTGAAGAGGTTCAGGGGCATCAGCGAGACCGCACGCGGCGAGAGCGTCGACCTGCTGAACTGCTACAGGAGGCTGGCGGAGAGGGGGCTCGTGGAGTACGATCCGGACCTCGTCATCAGATGGAGCAGCGTCGGGGACAGGAGCAGGAAGGTGGGGAGGTCCAGCGTCCTGGTGAGGACCATCGTCATGAACCCGGCGCTGGACTCGGAGGACGTTCCGGAGGAAGTTCTTGACTACGCCCTATACTCCCAGATCTGCCACGTGAACCTGGGGTTCGGACCCACGAGGGAGGACGACGCCGAGAGGTATGAGACGATGCTCACAAGATTCACTGAAAGGATTTCAGCAGAAACAGAACTGAGAAGATTCGGCCTAGTAATATGAAACTAAGGGGGATATATTCCCCCATTTAACTCGAGTTGGACAGTTGAATCTCGGGGATAGAATCTATTTTGATGTTTTACAGGGGCAATCGCGAAATCAGAAGAGCGTCCTGAAGCGTATGTGGTAAACAAATGACTTTCAGGACAGCTGACGCTATGGCCGAGGGCAATAAATCCCTGCCGTATGGGATCATCCATACAGTCCGCGCCTGCTTCCGCAGGCTCGGTCTGTATGGGTTCCTAGATGGTCTTAAGGAGAAGGGAGTGCCGCTGAGCTCCGTGATCGAGCTGATGTGCGTGTACCAACTGAACGGCGGCAGCTCCATGAACGAGTGCGGAGTCCTTTCGGACTCCGTGCTCGTCCGGGAGGAGCTGTGTCACGGCCATAGGATCACCAGGAAGACGATCGAGAGGAGTCTGTTTCTGCTGGACCTCTATTTCGAGGAGACCATCGTGCATCTGTGGGACAGGCTGAACGAGATCTACCCCGACATGTCGACCGACGTGTATGTTGACGGATCCCACATCCCCCGTGAAGGGTCTGGTACCGGAGCGTACACCGCCGCCGGCGAAGGCGGCGGCACTGTACAGCTCCAGGACCAGTTCATGATCGCCCAGCTGGTGGAATCGGGGCTTCCCGTGTCTGTCGAGGTCTATCGCGGGAACCTCAACGATCCTCCGCAGTACGCTGACTTCGTGCCGCAGCTCATGTTCCTGCTGAAGAAGGGGTCCATGATCATCATGGACCACGGCGGTTCCGCCAAAGACCTGCTCCACGAGATCAAGTATGGGGAGATGGACTATCTCACGAGGGTCCGTATGAACAACAGCGACATCGAACGCATTCGCAATGAGATAGAACGGGCGGAGTACGTCGGGAACGGTACGATGTGCATCCATCACCGTTTCGAATCGTCGGATAGGCACACGTACCTGTACTTCTCGGTGGACAGGTACATCATGGGGCATCTGTCCGCGGAGCGCAAAGCGCTCCGCATGATGCAGATGGCCCGTGATGCCAAGGACTTCACAGAGGATCCCGACCCTCGCAAGGTCGTGAAGACCGTCAAGAACCCGTTCATCAAGGTGAAGTCGGTGAAGGTCGAGGTTGAGATGACCCTGAACCCATGGCTCGAAGAGGATGTGGCCAAGGCAATCCGCGAGACGGAGAAGGATGACTGCGGATGGTTCAAGCTCGAGTGCTCGAAGGGGCTCACGCCACTTCAGGCGCTCGACCTCTACCGGCACAGAGCGGGGATAGAGGCTCTGATATCATCTCTGAAGAGCGTCGTCAACCTGAAACCGCTGAGGGTTTGGAGCGCGAGCAGCACCCGTGGAGCGGTGCTGCTGGGTTTGATCGCCCAGCTGTGCATCTCGATGGTCCGCTACGACATGGAGCCGGATACAGTCGAGAAGAGAGTCGACGGCAAGGTTGTCAGGATGGAGCACAAGCCGTCTACAGCCACGATCTGCAAGAACCTGTGCCATTGGACAGTTGTCCTGATTCCGAGGGATGGGTTCCGTGTGGAACGCATTTTCACCGATGAAAACGACCTCACAAGGCTCATTTCGGCTGTTTTGGAACGCTATCGAGGGTGTTTTGATGGGCTTTCCAGGGCCGCAGGCCCCTGGAAAGCCATATAAAACACTAACTGTCCAATGAATCTGAAATCCAAATTTTTGGGCCTATTACAAAATGAGTGGAAGCGAGGCAATCTGAACAGTGGTTCTTTTGACATCGTTCAAACGAATCTGCATGAGTCTCTGAAGTACACGATCCTGGACAGACGGTCGCTCCGATGGTATCCATTCGCCAGACGCTTGCTGAACTGGACCTTCGCGTTCAGCCCTTCCTGGTAGGCGTTGTTCACGCCGGTTTCAATGGCAAGGAGTATCCCATCGAAATGAGTCCTGACTGTCTTAGCCAGAGCCCTGAATGCTCCGGATCCCTCTTTCTCAACCCATTCCACCCACCGGGCGAGGTGGTCTGCGGCCACCTCGACCGATGGGGAGTCGTACATCTGCCTTAGGGACTCCTTCATGGCGTAGGACTTCGCCACGACCTCGTTGTCGGCGGTGATGTCGAGGAGCGCTTCGCGCTCCTCCAACGTCAGCTTGCCGGGATCTTTGAGCAGCGCATATCTGACGGACTTCAATCTCTGGCCGTTGACCTGGCCGGAGGCACGGTCCCCGTCGAGCTTCTTGTTGGCCAGCTGGATGAGGTGGAAGGGATCAAAGACCATGTGCGCGTTGGGCAGGAACTGCCCAACTCCCGCGATGTAGTTCTTGCCGAAATCACAGGAAACGACGGTTATGTTCTCCGGATGTCCGTTATGTGCCAGCAGCCATTCTCTGAACTCTCCGACAACGTCGCTGTTCTTCCCTTTGCAGATGAAGACAATCATCCCCGAGTCAACGTCGGTGACCAGCGTGATGTATCTGTGGTTCTTCTTCGCGGAGGTCTCATCGATCCTGATACGCCTCAGCCAGTTCAGATCCATGCCGTCGAGCTGCATCCTGACCCTTCTGTCAACGATGTGGTCGAGCACCCTCCAGGAGACCCTCATTTCCCTGGAGACCACCGCCAGAGGTTTACGGGACATCTCCCTGACGGCGACCGCCTCGAACCTCTTGGTGTATGTCACCTTGGGCTCCGCCCAAGGTACCTTCATCTGTGTGACGGTACCACAGCCGCTGCATCTGCATCTCGGGACCTTGGCATGAATGTAGCACACGGTCTCGCCGAGATTCTCGTGCCTCCATTCGCGTTCCTTGTAGTCATGGATCGTCAGAGGAGTGCGGCAGTCCGGGCAGACGCCCGGACTGCCCACATAGGACAGATGAACGTGTAGAACCTTGACCCCGTCGTAGAACCCTCCCTCGGAGGATGTTATCTCCCAGTCATCGGTCTCGACACCGAGGACGAAACACATCGCATCGTCCAGGGAGATGCTCTCACAAGTGTATCCATTGGCCGGAGGAATCACGACCTTCTCTTTCTTGCCCTTAGAAACCACGAATCGGAATGGACATCGGAATCAAAAGAACCACTGTTCAGATTGCCTCGCTTCCACTCATTTTGTAATAGGCCCAAATTTTTGTGGATGTCTGGCTATGTCCATTGGACAGCAGAATCCGTCTGGAAAAATTTCTCACAGACACTAAGATGTGAAGTTCAGATTCTGCAATATGGGTGAGAATCTTGAAATCGAATAATTGGCTCAAACTGAAAACTCAACTGTCCAACTCGAGTTTAACGACAAGTACCAATCTTGTCCGGAACAATATAGTCTGTAATCCACGGCGCCCATCCAAAATTAATCTGGTAATGATAATTTGGATTAGTGGCTTCTTTGATTTTTGACTTCAAAGAATCGATATCTTCCACCTCAAAAAGACTAAGCAGCTTCTCAGAATGATTAATAGATTGCATACGTTCCCACAACTCAATGTGACCATCAAGATAGATATACAATCTGGGAAACCACGGACGATCTTTTCCTGATATGGAGCTAAGATGATACAAAACAATATCAGCTGCCGAGAGGTCTCTTGAATCAAAATACGGAACGTAGGGACGACTCGTCAACAAGAATGCTTGCATAGATATTTTGTTCAAATTCAACTGTCTCACAAGAATCTCATCGATGCTGCGACAATAGAAGTTAAAATGAGTAAATGAGGTGGGTGTGAGTGTCTTTTCCCAGGACTCGACGAAATATGTCTTATTAAATAATGACGAAAAGTCATCAATTCTATCGAATTTGAGGAGAATTGTGGCAAATAAAACTGCGAACTCCCATTTGAAAAAATCTGCAAGATCCTGGCGTGGTGGATCATTCCTGAATCTAAGATTATTGTCAAGATACTCTAGGAATTCGCCCATATTTATGCCGACAGGATGTTCTTTTCTGATTCTATCTACATAGAACTCTATGACAAGATCACGGCAGATTCTCTCGTTGTCTATGATGGATTTGTATGATGGCCCGTCAGTTATTTCTGATTCGATAAGTTCCTTCAGTACCTTCACAACCTCATCGAACAGTTTCCTCTCTGATGTGACATCTAAAGAGGAGATTCTGATTAAGGTTCGTATTTCGGAGTAGTCCACAGATTCGTCGTCCAACCAAGCCGGACGCTGACCGAGCTTCGGTTTTCTGACCTCTGGCTTATCATATATCAGACGAACAAGCGATTCATACTCTTTTTCAAAGTCATCTTTGGTGAAATCGATATGGTAGATATCTTTCAGGAAAGTGGGTACAAAGGTCCTTTCACCGTCACGCTCTATGACAATTGGAACTACTTTGCTCTGCTCTATGTTGTTGTAGACTTCCTGACTCAGAATCGTACTTTCGATTCCAACTCCGCCCTTGCGAGCATTGGCTTTCTCCATGTATGACTTATCGCAGAATACAAGGACGAAGTCCACGTTGGGATCATTCACCGATTTCTCCATGTATGGAATCAGATGATTGCCGTGTTTCAGGTCGTATTGGTCGAAGTAAACTTGGATCCCATCGCCCAGAAGCCTTTCTACTATGTTGCGTACGTAGTCTGACTTTTCACGAGAGTATGAGATGAACACAAGCTTGGTCTGATCATCAATCATGAAGAAGCCTCACTGAATTACATTGAATGAGCAATTTATCAATTACATCAACTAACTTGGTCTGCTCTTCAATTGGAGGGATCGGAATAAGGATACCACTTAGTTTTGAAGAAGAAATATGAACGATGATGTTGCCTGTGGATAATTTGGACTTTTGATCGATGCAATATGGCGAGTATAAAACATATGATAGAAACATGGGATTGAAACCATGTTTTGAGATGCACAGAAGATCTCCACCATATGCTATCGTCTCATCACCAAGATATGCGACACTCTTGGCGATGTCAATATTGTTCTCGCCAGTCAATGTCAGAAGGACGTCGCCGTATGTAGCATGATTCACCGATTCAAACAGAGATTCCGGAATGAAGGATTTGCATTCGGCGAATGAATATGTATAGGAGGTATAGATCTCACCATAACGTATGCATGGACGCCCTTGATCCAATGTATCTGTTCTTTTGATCCCATTGCCCCTTGTCTGAATACCAATAGAGCCGAATCTCATCCAGGTCCAATTCTCCGGAATCTCGAACGGGATCTCGTCGTCGATGCACCTCTCGTCTTTGCCGTTGATGGTCTCGAACCAGCTGCCGTCGCGTTTGAAGATGAAGGACTCGTTCTTGTCCCTCTTGATCTTCCCTTCCTTGACCAGACGGCGCTTCTCCTCGCGGATGCGCTCGACGAGAACGGATGCCGGCTCATCGTCGGGATCCTGCTTCGTCAGCTTCCCCTGGATTGCAAAATTCAATATTGATTGTAAGAGACGAGGTGAAATCCGATTTCTTAAATTGAAATCTGCTTCTTCGATTAAACCATACTCATAAATCAGATTATCAACAGCAGAAAATCTTGATATTATAGACTTCTGTTCAGATATTGGTGGTATTGGAATCAATATTTGGTTCATCCTTTTCTGATTCATCTTGGGTTGTGCTGTTCCAGTAACATATGGAGTCAAATCTATTGAATTGATAAAAAGACAAATGTAGTCAAGAGACATGACGTCGTATGTCCCCAATACATGAGCATGATTATTTACCCAGTATTTACCCTCGGCGATAAAGGCAATAGGTTTGCTACGAAGAACAAGATTGGCTCCATCTTCTCCAATCAATAAGAGTCTTTCATCAAAAATAAATCTGTCAACTTTATCAATTACACCAGATGCTCCGTAGTAATCATATGTTTTAACCAGATGTGAACGCTCTTCAGAAGATAATGGAATGCGTTCTGCATCCCTGTTAATTGTTATGTTGAGGAAACGCGACCACGTCCAATTATCAGGAATTTCGAACGGGATCTCGTCGTCGATGCATCTCTCGTCTTTGCCGTTGATGGTCTCGAACCAGCTGCCGTCGCGTTTGAAGATGAAGGACTCGTTCTTGTCCCTCTTGATCTTCCCTTCCTTGACCAGACGGCGCTTCTCCTCGCGGATGCGCTCGACGAGAACGGATGCCGGCTCATCGTCGGGATCCTGCTTCGTCAGCTTCCCCCGGATGGCCGCCTGGAGGATGGATGCCCTGAGGTCGTCTGCCTTCATTGCTTCTCACCCAGGATCTTCTCGATCTGCCCGAGGATCTCATCCATCTTCGCCGTGAGCTCGGCACGCTCCTTCCTGAAGTTCGCTATGAGCTCCTCCGGAGGGAGGATCTCGTCCGACTCCTGGATGGGGTCGCAGCGGTTGAGGTCGTATCCAGACTGCTCGATCTCATCGATGGTGTAGCATTTCGCCTTGTAGTTACCGTCGGAATCCTCGATCTCGATGCGGTCGTTCCACCAGTCCATCGCCGGCTGAAGATGCTCTAGCCTCATCGGCTTGGTCTTAGAGAAGTGCTTGTAGCCTTCCGGCATGTCGACACGGTAGAACCATGTGCTCTCGGTAGGGCCAGTGTTGTCGAAGAACAGGACGTTGGTCTTGATCGATGTGTACGGAGCGAAGACGCTTCCCGGAAGGCGGATGATGGTGTGGAGGTTGAACTCCGACATCAGGCGCTTCTTGATGTTCGCCTTCACATCGGAACCGAAGAGGAACCCATCCGGCAGGATGACTGCCGACCTCCCGTTCTTCTTCAGACGGTACATGATCAGGACGATGAACAGGTCGGCGGTCTCGCTGCTGCGGAGATCCATCGGGAAGTTGTTCTTGATGATGTCCTTCTCCGAACCTCCGTAGGGGGGATTCATGACGATGACGTCGAACTTGTCCTTCTCCTCGTAGTCGCGGACGTTGCGTTCCAGGGAGTTGGCGTGGAAGATCATCGGGGTGTCCACACCGTGGAGAATCATGTTGGTGATGCACAGGAGGTACGGGAACGGCTTCTTCTCTATCCCGTACACCGACCTGCCCAAGATGTCGGCATCCTGGGATGTGGTCGTCTGTTTCTCCAGGTGCTTGAGAGTAGATGTGAGGAACCCGCCGGTACCGCATGCGAAGTCGGCAACGGATTCCCCGAGTTTGGGATCAACCATCTTCACGATGAAATCCGTGAGTGCCCTGGGGGTGTAGAACTCTCCGGAGCTTCCCTGGTCCTGGAGTTCCTTGAGTAGAGACTCGTAGATGTCGTTGAACGCATGACGCTCCTGAAAATCGGTGAAGTCCACCTCGTCGATGATGTTGACGACCCCGCGGAGCAACCCACCGTCCTTCATGTAGTTGTTGACGTCCTCGAACACCGCCTTCACGATGGCCTGCTTCAGCGGCGTGTCCTCTGTGACGTTCAGATTCCTGAGTCCCGGGAACAGCTCGTTGTTTACGAAGTCGATGAGCTCGGGACCGGTCATCGAGCTGCCGTCCATCCTGTTGGCCGCCCAGCTGTGCCATCTCAGCCTTTCGGGGATGATGGAATGATAGTCCTCATCGAGGATCTCCCACTCCTCCTCACGGGCATCGTAGATCTTGAGGAAGAACAGCCATGTCATCTGTTCCAGACGCTGTGCGTCGCCGGAGACGCCGGCATCGTTGCGCATCTCGTTCCTGAGTCTCTTGATCAACGTGTTCAACTGCATGATGGCACCTTAAGCGTAAATCGCGTTCTGAAGCTCGCGGACCGCCGCTTCATATTGTTCCTTCCCGCCGAACGCGTTCATTATGCGGGGAAGACTGCCGAACATCCTGAAGTCCGGAAGTGTAAGGATCTTCTTGTCCGTGATGTCGTTCTCGGAGCTCTCGGCGTACTTGTCGAGCAACGTCTCAAGAATCTGCCGGGCGATTGACGAGTACTTGTCTAGAATATCCGTGCTGCGGACCCTATCCGCACGCTCTCTGCGGGTGATGAGGTCCGAGCCGTATGCGATGGAGCATAGGATGTCGAAGATGTCCAGTTCTTCGTTCGGATAGTAGTCCAGGAGGTTCTCTATCAGGACTCCTTCCGATTCGAGGTCCTCTATGACCTTCCTCTTGCTGTCCTCGGAGTTCCATTTCTTTATGAAATCCGCTATCGCGGGGCAGTCCATGCGGAGTTTCTGCTTGGAGAACTCGATGATGTTGTCCTTGGAGAAGCCCTCTGGACCATAGACGCCGATGAAATCGTCGTAGATGTCGACGTTGACCTTTCCACGGACGTAGATCTTCTCCCTCGGAGTGGTCTTACCTCCCCCACCTCCTCCCCCGTTGCCTCCGGGTGGATTGCCATGTGGTCCGACCCAAGCGGGCGGGAAGTAGTCCCAATCATCATCAAGGAAGTGTCTGGCGTTGTCTCTGAAGTCTACGAGGACGAAGAACCACTTGTTGCGTTGGGTGTCAAGTCTGGAACCCCTGCCGATGATCTGTTTGAACTCCGTCGCGGAGTTGACGGTCTTGTCTATCGCCACGACCTTCGTCATGAAGCAGTCCGAACCGGTTGTGAGAAGCTCCGATGTTGTCACTATGACAGGATAGCGGGAGTTCTTGTCGTTGAAATCGTCAAGATACTCCTTTCCTGAATCCCCCGTGATCCTGACGACGTACCTGTCATCCTCCTTCATGCGCTCCGGACACAGGTCCGTCAATGCTATGCGCATGGCCTCGGCATGAGGGATGGTCCTGCAGAAGACGATGGTCTTCGCATACGGGTCGACACGGTTGACCACTTCCAGGACCTTCCTGGCCACGGTGCGGGTGCGATCGTCGACCATGACATGGAGGTCGTAGTCCCTTCTATTGTACGGACCGTCGAGCTGGTTGCCGTTCTGATCCGTTATCCCCTCTTCGGGATACCACTCATCGTCTATCGATGTGGTCACGGATTCCAGGACGAAAGGTGCCAGGAAACCGTCGTCCACACCTTGTCTGTATGAGTACATGTAGACGGGTTTTCCGAAGTAGAGTGATGTGGAGACCTCCTTATCTTCCTTGGGAGTGGCCGTCATACCGATCTGAATGGCGCTGTCGAAGTAATCGAGGATCGCATGCCACTCCGAATCCATCTTGGCGCTGCCGCGATGACACTCATCGACGAATATCACGTCGAAATAGCTCGGGTCGAATTCCTTGTAATGGTCGGATTTGCCGTCGCTGCCCACGAACTGCTGGTAGAGTCCGAGGACTATGGAGTTCTTGTTGGAAATCTTCCTGTTGTTGAACTTCTCGATGACGTTCGAGAAGACCTTGAAATCGTTGGCGATGGTCTGGTCTGCCAGGTTGTTGCGGTCGACCAGATACAGTATCTTCCTGGCTCTTTTCGATTCCAGAAGTTTGTATATCGTCTGCATGGCGACCATGGTCTTCCCGGTACCGGTTGCCATTGCTACAAGGATGCGTTTCTGTCCTCTTTCCACGGCTTCCAGTATACGGTTGACAGCCACCATCTGGTAATATCTGGGGGTCTTGCCACCCATCTGAAAATAGAATGGAACTGATAGTGAGGATCTTGACTCCACATCCTTACCATCCAGGTAACGTTGCCACAACTCCTCCTCGGTCGGGAAACTCTGCATCCCGAAGCTACGTTCCTCCCCGGTGAGATAATCATACTCCTCGAAACCCAGGCCGTTGCTACTGTAGACGAACGGGGCATCGAGGTATTCATGGTATCTCTTGGCCTGTTGGAGACCGTCACTGACGGCATGTTTGGCGTCTTTTGCTTCAACGATGGCCAGGACGATGCCACTCATGGACATCAGGTAATAGTCTGGTTTGACTATCTTCGATGAATCTATGAAGGGCTGTTGGGTTCCCTGATCTATATGGACTTGTCCTTTGGTAATGGATCTCTCCATGAAGATCTGGCTCTTGTCCCAGCCCTTTTGGATGATAGCGGGGGTGATGAAATTGAGTTTCACCTCCTCTTCCGTCATGCCCTCAATGTTCATCGAACCAAAGATTACCATGTCAACGTCCGATATCGGGTTATGCATATTAATCAAATTTGACCACTCGAAGATTCATCGAATCATCTGGTATTCAGATAGGATCTTACGATGTACAGTATGGAGGAAACGGTACAACCTAACACATACTGGGCTTCCTCCTCGTCTATCTGTAGATTTGGGCCAATATGCGCCACTCCGGGTATGTTGTTTCTGGCCCTGATAGGGGGAATATATGGATTGCAGGAACTGCCCGGTACTGTCATCCTGGAATATCGCCACACCGTTTTCCTTGAGGAGCCTGAACCTGGCCATGAAATCGTTCTTCTTCTCTGGCAATGGGATGTGGAACTCTTCGAGGATTTGATCCACGACTGACTCCAACGCCAGAGAAGATTCCCGAACCGCGTTCTCGAAGTCACCTTCATGACATCTATCGAAGGCCTCATACAGGTGGTTGTTTGCCTGATCGAAGCCCTCGTGAAAGAGAATTGTCAGACATGGTTCGATGAACTCCTCATACACAGTCTCTTCTTCGATGAAGATGAACTCTCTATTCTTTACACGGATTCCGACATAGTTCCTCTCGAAGATTGTGTTCAGATTATCGGACAACGTCTTATGATTGTAATGGTTGATGATTGCATAGTGGGCTGCCTCGACCATCATATAGAACAACTGGTCTTTGACAGAATAGAAAAGGTCTGCAAGCCTCTTCTCTTCATTAAGAATCTTATCATTGGATCTGACTCCCGTAGCCACGACACATTCACTCAGCACAACAGAGAAAGGACTGCGATCTCTCGAGAATCTAAGCGGATCTGAGGTTATATCTTTCAAGGCAGACAGTATGCACTCGGTGCACATGATTTTGATTTCATCGGTAGTCTTATCTACGGTCAGTGGCCGAGGTCCCCTCGGTTGCGATCTTTCGTATACGGATGATTTGATCATGACATCACCGACAAAATCATTGATATGATGAAACCCAATTGAATACCTGAGTATAGAACTAGTGGTGAGTGTTTGGATTATGCATTTTGTCCAGAACTGAAGAGGAACGTCGGTGCCGATGAAGTCAAACGCTACGGGTACTCCAGATGCCATTTTATCTGTCCGGAATGCAAGAAGCCCGTCCTGTACAGGGACTGGGACAACAGCAGACCCTACTTCGCACACGCGAAACACAATCCCCGCTGCTCCAGATCCACCACGTCCGGTGGGACCATGTTCAGGAAGATGGACATCAGAGAATACGGGAATTTCCCGGTGATGTCCACGGACATCGACCACAACCACATGTTCGACCTTGCCAGGGCGATTGAGAGATCGGGCATCAACGGTGCCGACGTCATCTCGCGCTCGTGCTATATCCATGCCGCACGCAAGGGAAACGAGAGAGCGATCACCTACCTCTACAACAGATTCGGAAACTACGCCAGCAAGGTCCCAGAACTCGAAGTGGAGGACGTGGTGAGGGTCGCCTACAAGGAAGGTCGGAAGCTGTACGATGACGAGAGGTATCCTGAAGCGACACCTTATCTGCAGGTCGCGGCGGACGGCAAGGTTCTGGGAGCCTCGGAACTTCTAAGACTATCCAAGAACAGAGCAGAGATCGACCGGGAGCTCAGCGTCAAACCCATCCAGGATATGGTGCCTGAGGATATAGAGAGTCTCAGACACTGTGCCAAAAAAGGCCACACGACTGCGATGAGACTGCTCGGTTTGGCCCTGCTTGACGGTTCTGCCGCGATAGCCTCGGGAGTGCAGGGGATGAAGTGGCTCATATCCGCACATGAAGGTGGGGATGTGGAAGCCTCCAAGAAGCTCGTGGAGCTGTACGAATCCGGTATGAAGGGCGTCAAACCCTTCATCATAACTCCCGATATCTACCTGAGCAGTCTCATCAACAGCTCCGCCGACCCATACAAGATCGGGAAGATCCTGTTTGACGGGAAGATTGTGAAGCGCGATGTCCCGCGTGCGTTGGAGTTCTTCATGAAGGCCAGTGAGGAGGGTGATGTGCGTGGGGACAGGATGCTCTCCAGCATCTATGCCTTCGGAGATGGTGTCGAGGCTTCCGAGGAGAAGGCGACTTATTGGAAGAAGGAAGCGGAGAAGAAGACATTGGAATCTAAACGATGGTAACTCCGGAAATCAGGTCTGGCTCTTGTTATCAAATCGTGCATAACAGAGGTTTCAGCGAGTGCTGAACTCAGATTGAGACGGGTTTATCATAATGGGGCTGCATTATCACTTATCAATAAAATGTTTTGAATTGATTGAAACTGCTTTTATCATAGCATTTGTTGCATTGTTGATGGTGGTTTTCAGTTCAACAGCACTGGGGGGAATGTCCGAAACGTCTTTAGAATGCGAAAGAAGTGAGGAATGACGATATTCCCCAATTGATTCTATTGTTTTATAGTCCTTTCCGTACAGTTCTTTACCACTTTTCTTTTTGTTAGCAAAACTCCAGATTGTTTCCTTCAAACTAAAGCAGTATGAACAGGCAGTAAGGATGTCGTTTCTATCTAAATTGATTTTAAGCATGCTGTATATAAAAAAAGATCTAGTTCTTAGCAGCATCACCTTTCTGAATTTCTCCTGAGGATCCGATTCAATGCTATGTGGGAAATTTAAACAGAATCTGTCTATGTAATCCCAAATGCCGGTATTGTTCTTCTTTATGGCTGCCATTAGTTTTTCATGTTTCATTTCTCTAGTTCTCATCAGGTATTCTGTCGCAGAAATCAAACAAAATGCATTCCATTCATCACCATCATTTTTCAACAATATGGGGTGTAGTAAATTTTTAAACAGAATGTTGCGTCCAGGTTGTTTGGTTCTTTCTGCAAAAGTGAAGAATCTTTTTGGATCGATAAACACCATGTTGGGATGTTCAAGGATTAGCATTTCAATGAGACGGAATTCATCATCATCCAGTTGGTGTTTTGAGTATGTAAAATGATTATAGAATTCAGACGCACTCCTCTCTATTTTTGGTATTTCAGCATTGATCGGGTTGGGGGTAAAATTATTCTCGATTTGCTCTTTGTACCTCTTGTAATCAATCACGTCCAGATTGATGAGGGATGAGACGAATTTTCTGAACATTATTTTCAAGTCATCATAATCGACATCCGTCTCAAACGTGGGGTAATTCTCATTATACCACCCGATGTGTGTAAGCATTATTTCATCCGATCTTCCAAAACCGGATTTATCTATGTTTAGAGTTAAGCCTATTTTAGACAATTCGGTCGCATACATGCCCTGGATCCGAGTACTAAGCCGAGATAACTGGGCATTATCCAATTCATCAACCGTGTTGAAAAGAATGTACATATCATCCTGGTATCTCACGATTTTGAAGTTTTGTATTTCTCTGACAGAGTCCAAGTAGTCTCTCAAATTAAAGTCAGCATCCTCAAGATACACAATACAGGATAGGTACGAGAGTGCCACAGAATTGTCTATTGTAGGGTATTTCCCATTACCACAGTATTTAAACAATTCTTCATAAAACAGAAGTGAATAGAGGTGTAGTTCTGATACAGCTTTTATCTTCTGCGTTATGATTTTAAAGAAGGTATCCAACGATATTGAATCATAGAAATTTTTAATGTCTGTTTTTATATAATATCCAAAACCACTAAAGTTATTCACTTCTGAACAATATTTCACATAACTGTCGTGATAGTTGGCATCAAGTTTTTCATAATTTCCGCTATAATAGCGATGTACACGATCGTCTTTTCTTTCTTCAAAATTAGACCAGATTTTCCTTCCAAAACATTCTATGACCAGAAATAATAGGGGCGATACCAGCGTAATGTTCCTAATATTCCCATCTGAGCGAAGGGCATATGTGGGTTCTTTATACCAAAACGAATCAAGCATTACCACAGAGCTGTTGCTTATATATTCATTATAAAATGTTATTTTTAATTTGAAATAGATGTTTTGTAAGGGATACCACTGGAGAAGATGCATGTGTTTAGAATCCGCAACGTATTCGTACATGCAGATTACGTTATTCCACTCTTCTTTGCTAATGTTTAGTATGTCTCTTCCACGGGCATCATTTATGAACAATCCGCCAACATTTGATGTAGCGCCATTTTCTGACATCTTACTTCAATTCTTCAGGATTACAGATCCTGTGCGCTTTCTTTGCTCAGAAACGTATCCAAAGTTTCGCCGTTTTCGGTTTTCCATTCAATCCAGCCGTTGGAACTTCTCCCCTGTATCACTCCCGAAGAGGCAGAGTAGCTGTCGAAGTGGCAGTCCTTGGTGAAAATCCCGTCAACGATCGTCCCCTCAGCGATGAGTTTCTCCCTCAGTTTGCAGTAGCCGGTGGACTTGAAGCTGTTGGACACGGTGTCTGATATCCTCGACCCCTTCAGGACGACGAACCCGTCCGATACAGGCATCCCTCTGGCATCGTATCCGATCTTTCCAGACATGTGGAACACGGTCCCCTTGCATTCCTCCTCAGTGGTGATCGGTGGCTCCAGGAAGCGGTGCCCCATAGCTCCAATCAGGATGCGCAGGTTGTACAGGAACTCCTCCATCTCGGCCCTGTCGGGCTCGGACAGGGATGATTTCGTCGGTTTGTTCATGTTCACCAACCGGCATCTGCCAGCGTTCATGGCGAGGGTGTACAGGGAGCTCTCCAGATACTTCGCCTGTGCTTTGTTTAGCTCGTTATCCCTGCTGACGAACACGATGCACTCTGTCCAATCCTGCCACACATCGTTGGAGATGTGCTGGTTCAGCCTTTTCAGAACCTCCTCGGCCTCTCCTATGTACACGTTGTCACTCTGATCGTCGGACTTCCCTATCAGGAAGTAGACGCCGGTGTACTGCAGCTCAGGCCTGTCGGTGCATTTGGATATGAGCGTACGCGGGACCTTGAACGCCAGTCCGGTCCAGTTGGACAGTTCACATTTCCATCTGCCGCCGGTATCTCCCTCTATGAGGAAGAGGCGAATCGATTTTCCGAAGTTGCTCATAGGGATCCGTCCAGTGGAAGGAGGTTCTAATTCTTCATTATGTTGTTCAGATTCCGATTCGGATGAACCGTTTCTCACCATGCTTAATCAATGAGAAGGACTTGGTCACTTCCGATGGAGGTCGTGATGTGAAGATGTTGAAGAAACTCAGGGAGGACTTCCGTAACGGAGGCTACATCGACGTTCTGAGGAAAGCAAGGATGATTTCCCAGATGATCAGAGTCAACAAGATGTCCCCTGATCATGAGATGTCTGTTCTCATCGCCAAGGAGGTGAACGATCTGTTCTTCAGAGACTATCCTGCAGCCACGCAGAGGTTCATGAACAGCTTTTCCAACAGCAAGAAATGATTGTGGTTGCTGCCGGTTTAGCCATGGTAAACTTCTGAATCCCGATTTCTTGGGGAACTGGGTACACCTTCCCGCTTCACATGTTCTGATGTCCAGCAACCTTTGATAATTCCAAAATCATTATTTATTGTTATAACGTAATGGTGTCTGAGGTCGGGAAAAAAGCTGTAGAATCATCCTCGAGGGCATGGCCATCACCATCGAGAACAGCAGCAGGGAGTGATTGCATGGGAACGGTGAAAGTGGATGCTTCGCAATGCTGGAACGAATTATTTCAGATCCTCCATAGGGTCGTCACCGACGATGAGCGCTACGTGGTCGAAACCGGGGGCGGCAACGCGGTCATCGTGAGTGAGGAGACTTGGGAGGGTCTGATGGAGACCATATGCATCCTATCCGATCCGGAGATGCTGTCCTCCCTGGAGGAGGCCGAGTCGGAGTACCCCGACGGATGTGTGGAGTGGAGGGAGTGCCTGAGGCGCATGGGTGAGTGGCCGTCATGTAACGAATCACCATCAGACAGGGAACAAAATGGCGGTGAGGTCGGAGAATTGGCGACGGAATCTTTCTTCGAGGACATGATTATCGACACCCCGGAAGCAGCGGCCAACCTGGAGGCGCTCTTTGAGAGCGATGTCATATGGAAACGTGGGGATACAAGGTTCCGGTACAACGACCCAGAAGTGCTGAAGAAACTATACGAGAAGCACTGCAAGAACGAGGACATGGTCATCGACACCCCGGAAGCAGCGGCCAACCTGAAGGCGCTCTTTGAGAGCGGGGTGAAGTGGAAACGCGGGAACACCGAGTTCACCTACGGTAAGGTCGATGACGAGTTCGTCAGAGAAGTGACGGAGAAGTACGGCGGGAAGGACTGACTCACGGTCATGCCTGAAGGGCATAGCTCCATGTCCGTGTCGGAGTCCATCTGGTTGTTCGGTGCGAGTCGGATCATAAGGTAATGGCGTTCGTCCGATCCCCGCTGTTCTCCATCGTTCTCGCTCGTGGGGGCGGTTCCATCGCTGGTACTGACCAGGATAAATACGCCGTCATGGAATCATGTATCCATGACCGAAGGTGTGCTGGGGATCATCGGATGCCCCATGCTTGTTGACAACCTCGTCTGGAGCCTGAAGGACGACACGGACGAGAAGGACATTACCATCATCGACACGGGGCACGAGGGCCCCCTCCGCGAGCAGCTGGACGCCTGCTCGATCCCCTACAGGACCATAGGCGAGGAGGACGCCCTCTCCGGGGGATACGTCCCGACCGAGGGGAGGTTCAACCTCCTGGTCTACCTCATGGACCTGGGCCTGCACTCGGTCCCCGAGGAGCTCAGGTCCAAGACGGAGGACGTCGCCACTAGGATGCAGCCCTACGTGGATGCCATCGGGTTCTACCTGGGAACCTGCGGCACGTACCACTGGGACATCCCCAAGTGGTGCGAGGAGAAGGGTCTGAAGCCTGCCGAGATGTTCCGCGACAGTGACGGGTGCCCGTGCGACGACTGCGTCGGTGTCAACATCGGCGGAGGTCCGAGGTACCTGGAGATGCAGAAGCGCTACACCGGATACCTCTACATGTTCCCGTCGATGGTCGCCAACAACGACGCATTCCTCAGGGCCAACAACCGTGAGGCGGAGGAGTCGATGAAGCACATGACCCCCGAGATGATGGAGATCCTCGGCATCGAGCCCGGCCAGGACGGGTACATGAGATGGCTCCTGAGCCTCGGCCACTACCAGCACATGCTGAAGCTCGACAACGGGATCGGTGACGTCAGCCATTACGACGAGGGTCTGGAGAAGCTGAGGGAGAGGAACCACCTGGACATCGTCGTCGCGGAGCCGGGATGGGCGACCACCCAGCCGACGGAGGACCTCTACGCCAAGTGCAAGTCGATGCTCGACGCGGCGCACAGGTCCGGATGATCCGACAGGGGCGCGGAGTTTCCGTCCGCGCCCACCAAACCTTGTTCCCACCTGCATCCCTTGTGTGAGGCTCGAATCCTCCAGCGGTTAGATCTGATCGCAATTCTCTCGCATCGGCACATCAGGACTGTCATGGCGGTCTAACGTTGAGCGACCGTAGACAATGCCGCCATCCACATCTATGGTCGAACGTCGATGGGCACTCGGAACACGGCATTGTTCGCAAAGCCGCTTGACGGGAGCGGATACGGTTCCGGGATGCCTGCACGTCAGAGGCCGGACGGGAGCAGGCACTGGGGCCCGTATATTCGTCTGTGTGTCTATGGAACTTGTGAACACACCGAATATGTACATGATAACGTACATTCAAATAATGGGGATGTGGATATGGACACCATGGAGACTGTGAATGCCACGCAATGCAGGAAGGATCTATTCTCGATCCTCGATCGGGCGGTCAGGGACAACGAGAGGTGTGTGGTGACCACCAAGAACGGGAACGCCGTCATCGTGAGCGAGGAGGCATGGAACAGTCTGATGGAGACCCTCTACATCCTGTCGGACCCGGAGATGCTGTCCTCGATAGAGGAAGCCGAATCCGAGTATCCCGATGGTTGCGTGGAGTGGAGAGAGTGTCTGAAGGATACAGAGTGATCCTGTCGAAGAGGGCGCAGAAGGATCTCGAGGAGCTTGTCAGAGAGGGTCATCGTGAAAAAGTGACCGTCATGCTCCAGAGGATGGAGGCCGATCCGTTCTATCCACCGTACGAGAAGCTCTCCCTGAATCTCAGCGGGAAGTACTCCAGGCGCATAACGATCAGAGACCGTCTCGTCTACGAGATCCGCCAGGCTGATGACTGCAGGGGTGTGGTCTTCGTGCTGAGGATGAAAGGCCATTACAAGGGGATCCACGCTCTGCTGTCGTTGTGACGTCGGGTGACGAACGGTCTGTTGGTACGAGACGATCCTCCCGGTCGGTCGGAACTGTATGGTAAAACGTTAAGGTGGGGATGACGTGCCCTGCATCATGTGGGAGCTCGACGTCCTCCAGTGGTTCGATTCCGTCCACGGTCCCGTTCTGGACCCGCTAATGGTCGGAATCACCTACAGCGCCACCTCTGGTCTGGTGTGGTTCGTCCTGGGCTTCCTGATGACATGCTCCCAGAGATGGAGGAGGTGCGGCGTTTCGGTCATAGTGTCGGTCATCGCCGCGTACGTCGTCGTGGATGTGGTCCTCAAGCCAATGGTCTGCAGGGAGAGACCGTTCATGGTGGAGGACCTCGACCTCCTGATCCTGGCTCCGGACTCCTGGTCCTTCCCGTCCGGCCACACGGCCTCGGCCTTCGCCGGTGCGACCGCCCTGCTGATACACAGCAGGAGGTGGGGCGCCGCGGCCATGGTCTACGCCGTGCTAGTGGGAATCTCCCGTCTCTACCTGTGCGTCCACTGGCCCACCGACGTGGTCGCCGGTGCGCTGGTCGGCATCGCCGTGGCGTTCGCCGCGACGTGGTTCATGTCCCGCTGGATCCCGTACTTCAGGGAGCTGGACCGGGACGGGGCGCTGGTCTGACCCGATCTGCCATGCCAATCGGAATTGGTTGGACTGGCTATGATCTGACTTGTAGATTTGGCTATGAGTTTGCTTGTAGGTTTGGCCATGAAGCTGCTTGTAGATTTGACCGACAGCCACGATGTCCGGATGTCTGGCACATTTGTGTCGACACTGTTGACACAATTTCAGAAAGGAAGGAGAATGGGGGCTCCCGCCCCCGGAAATGATTTGAAAAAGGCTCACTCGAGCACGTCGGCCATGGAGTAGACCCTGCCCTTGGCCTGCTTCACGACCCAGCCGGCCGCCATGACGGCCCCGCCCACGAAGATCTCCCTGGAGTGGGCCTGGTGGCGGATCTCGATCCTCTCGGAGTTGCCGATGAACATGACGGTGTGGTCGCCGACGATGTCCCCGCCCCTGATGGCATGGATGCCGATCTCCTTGCCGCGGGGGCAGTGGCCCTGCCTTCCGTAGACGAAGTCCTTCCCGCCCATGGCCTCGCTGATGATCTCGGCCGCGGTCATCGCGGTGCCGCTGGGGGCGTCCTGCTTCTGGTTGTGGTGCGCCTCGATAATCTCCACGTCGTAGTCGTCGCCCAGGAGGAGGGCGGCCTGCCTGATCAGCTTGTTGAACACGCCGACTCCGATGGAGTAGTTGGTGGAGATCACGGCCGCCACGTTGTTCCTGACGACGGCGTCGGTGATGCTCTGCTTGACCTCGTCGGAGAGTCCGGTGGTCCCGATGATCAGGTTGACCCCGGCGTCGGCGGCGATGGGCGCGTTGACGGCGGTGGCCTTGGCGATGGTGAAGTCCAGGAGGACGTCGGTCTTGGAGTCCTTCAGCACCTGGGCCAGGTCCTTGGAGTCCGACACGGGCACCCCGAGGGCGCCGACGCCGACGACCTCGCCGATGTCCTTCCCGACGTTCACCAGGTCGAACGCGGAGGACACGGTCATGCCCTCGGTGGCCAGGATGCGCTTCACGAGCATCTGTCCCATCCTTCCGCAGGCCCCTACGAGGCCCACCCTTGTAACGTTGCTGTCTGCCATGGTTATCTGAGGCTCATGATGCAGGGATACCGTATTTAGGTATCGGGTTCCAGGAAAATCCACGGTTGCGAAAAATACAAAGTGAAATTCACGGTTGCGAAAAGTTAGGAACAAAATCCACGGTTGCGAAATTTCCATCCTAACAGGAACGCGGTGGCCTTCTCATACCGATGTGGCAGGACTGTCATGCATCACATCAGAGATGTGCATGTGTTCGAACCGTAAAGTCATTTAAACGTCGGACGGGATCGAAGAAACCATGGAGGATTCGTACATCTTCTCGGAGAAGTTCATGGAGGGACTCAGAAGGGTCGGTCCGGGATCCCAGTTCTGGTACAGGAGCAGGTTCGATCCGTTGACGGTCAACGAGTACATGATGATCGTCGAGTACGAGTCCAAGGTCGATCTCAATGAGCAGTAAGCTGTACGCCATCGTCGGGCCGAACGGTTCCGGGAAATCATCCGTTATCAGAAGCACGGAGCTGGACATAGTCTGCCCATTCATCATCAATCCTGACAACTTCGCCAGATGCATCAAGGATGTGGACGATGAGACCGAAAGATGCCTGTCCGTTATGAGGCCTTTTTCTGCGACAAGGGAGGAGATTTCCTCAGGGTTGTAGCTGTCAAGAGGAACGGTGTGGTCAGCATGTCCGACAATGTTCCGGGATGGATCCGTGATTCGCAGCTGTGAATCCTTGTCGGAACATGGAATGTGACGGACGCGTCTCTTTCTCTGGGTGGGAAGAGGGCCCCCTGCGGGGGCCCGTTACGGGACTCACTCGTCCCACTCGGCGAAGAGCTTGGAGATGCCCTTCTTGGCCACCGACCAGCAGGGGACCCCGCCGATCAGCACCGCGACCTTGATGGCCTCCAGGATCTCCTCCTTGGTGGCGCCGTAGTTCTTGGCCACCCTGGCCTGGGCGTACACGCAGTCCTCGCACATCCTGACCGCCACGCACGACAGCGCCATCAGCCTCTTGGTCTTCCTGTCCAGGGCCCCGTCCTCCACCATGACCCTGTCCATGGTGTGGAGGGTGTCTATGAAGGAGGGGTCCAGCTCGTTGATAGCCTTCAGCGTGTCCGGGGCGTATCCGCCCATTCCGCTGCACATCTGTCCGAACTTGTTGTTGCCGCATCCCGGCCCGTTCTGAGTCATGGGGGAGGGATGTCCCGGCGAGGGGAAAAGGGTGTCCGTCCCGCGGGGCGGATTCAATGGCCATTAAGGGGCCCGCTTCGGTACGGCGTCCTGCCGTCGAAGGCCTCGGACACCGTCTCCAGCAGTACCTCCATGTTCTCCTCGGTGTTCGCCGCCAGCACCGGCGACGGCCCGTCGAACCTGACGTCCCCGTCTATGCCGCGGAAGATCCCGCCGGCGGCCTTCACGCAGGTGAGCGCCGCGGCGTGGTCCCACGGCGACAGCCTGATCTCGAAGTACAGGTCGATGGCGCCCTGGGCCAGCATCGAAAGCTCCACGGCGGCGGTGCCTATCCTCCTGATGTCGTTGATCCTGGGGTAGAGGGACTCGCTGACGTCGAAGACCCTGGGCGCCAGCTCCTTCCCGTAGCAGCACCAGGCGGTGCTGAGGATGCAGTCCTCCAGGGGCCTGTCGGAGACGTGCATCGGCGTGCCATCCATCCATGCCCCCCTCCCGACCTCGGCGGAGTACATCCTGCCGGTGAACGGGTTGTGGACCACGCCGATGTACGGCTCCCCGTCCTTGAACAGAGCCACGGATATCCCCACCTCGGGGATCCCCCTGGAGAAGTTCATGGTCCCGTCTATGGGGTCCACGATCCAGGTGTACCCCTCGTCGAGGATGGGGGACTCGTCGCCCTCCTCGCCGACGAACGCCGAACCCGGGACGAGCGAGGTGAGCCTCGATCTGAGGAACCTCTCGTTCTCTATGTCCGCCGAGGTCACTATGTTCTCCCTGGAGCCCTTGTCCGTCACGGAGAAAGAGTGCGCCGCGGCGACCCTGCGCCCCGATTCCGACACCACGTCGACTATCCTTCCAAGCATCGTCCCTCGGAGCCGTCGATATTGATTTTACCTTTGCGGTCGATTCGCTGGCTCATGGCGAATACGATCTCGGACGAGCTGGCCGAGGAGCTCACCCTCCTGCAGAGGCGCATCGTGGACGGGGGCCACCAGGTCCTTGTGGTCTTCGAGGGGCGCAGCGGGAGGGTCATGGGCCGTGTGATCAACGAGTTCATGAACCTGCTGGAGCCCCGCGGCATCACCTACACCCACTTCATCCCGGAGGCCATGACCAGCCCCAGGGACATGCTCAGGTACATAGCCAGGGAGCCGGCCAAGGGCAAGATATCCATCTACGACCGCTCCTGGTACTCCCGCATCGTGGCCCTGGCCAATGAGGACGGGGAGATGGACGTCGAGGAGATGCAGGGCATGGCCATGTCGCTGGAGCGCTACCTGGCCTACAACGGCGTGATCCTGGTCAAGGTGTTCCTGAACATCCCGGACGAGACCATGGACGACATCGCCCAGAGGATCGGCAAGAAGAGGATCAAGTGCAGCACCTTCCTGACCGACGACCACATCGACCCGAAGAAGTGGAGGGACAAGCTGGTGATGCCCATCATCGCCTCCACCAACAAGCCCTACTCTCCCTGGGACATCGTGGACGTCCAGGACCTGGACGTGTGCATGTCCATGGTCGTGCACACGTTCATCGACAGGGTCACCCACCGCATCGAGCATCCCTACCACCCTCCGGAGAAGGCTGTGGAGCCGCTGTACCCCAACCCCCGCAAGGACGCCGACCTGACCCTGGAGGCCAAGAGCTACAAGTCCGAGCTGAAGGAGCTGTCGGAGGACGTGGCCAGGCTGCAGCTGAAGCTGGCCGAGTCCGGCAGGACCATGGTCCTGGTGTTCGAGGGCTGGGACGCCGCCGGGAAGGGCGGGAGCATCAAGAGGCTGGTCCGCGCCCTGAACCCAAGAGGATACTACGTGGTGCCCGTCGCAGCGCCGGTGGGGGACGAGAAGGTGCACACCTACCTGTGGAGGTTCGCCATCAACATGCCCAAGGCCGGGCACATAACCATATTCGACCGCTCCTGGTACGGCAGGATGATGGTGGAGCCCATCGAGGGCTTCTGCTCCCAGGAGGAGTACGGCAGGTCCGCCGGGGACATCCGCGTGTTCGAGAGGCTCATCTCCGAGATGGGCGGCATCGTGATCAAGTTCTGGATGGAGGTCTCCCCGGAGGAGCAGCTGGCCAGGTTCAACGCCAGGAAGGCCAACCCCGCCAAGGCGTGGAAGATCACCGACGAGGACTGGCGCAACCGCGAGAAGTGGGACGTGTACGAGGAGTACGTGGACCGCATGATCGAGGCCACCAACACCCCCTACGCGCCGTGGGTGGTGGTGGAGTCGGAGGACAAGAAGTACGCCAGGCTCAAGGTCCTGAGGACAGTGAAGGAGACCCTGGAGAGGGAGCTGGACTGATCCGACGGCGGGGCGTCCCGCCCCGTCCCTTTTCGTCGATTGCCGATGACGGTGTTCGACAATGTTTAAATAGGCCGGCCAGGTTGTCCTGACCAATGGTTGACGAGTTCAAGCAGAAGATCGCCGGCGAGATAGCCATCTCGCCCGATCCCGGCAAGACCATCAGGAAGTGGAGGGAGGAGTTCGGGCTCTCCCAGCACCAGCTGGCCGACGCCATGGGCGTCTCCCACTCCGTCGTCAGCGACTACGAGTCCGGGAGGCGCAAGTCCCCCGGGGTCAACGTGGTCAAGAAGATGGTCGACGCCTTCATAGAGCTCGACACGCAGAACGGCTCGCCCGTGATATCAAGGTACAATCCTGACTACAAGCTGGATTGCATCATAGCCATGGACGAGTTCCCCGGCGGGGTGGACGTGGAGGCATTCATATCCGCCATCTCCGGGAAGAACCTGAACCCCGACAGGGTTCTCTCGAAGTCCATCTTCGGCTACACGATAGTGGACTCCGTGAAGGCCATCCTCTCGCTGGGTTCGGATGATTATCTCAAGATCTACGGGTGGAACACCGAGAGGGCGCTCATATTCACGAACGTCCACTTCGGGCGCTCCCCCATGATCGCCGTCCGGGCCCATCCGCTCACGCCCGGGATGGTCGTGTACGTCCAGCCGGAGAAGACCGACCCGCTGGCCATCAAGCTGGCGAGGCTGGAGGGCATCCCGCTGGTCACCACCGACCTGGACGTGGACGGGATAGTGTCGAGGATGGACTCCCTCAAGGAGGGGATTTGATGGATGTAGGAATCGTAAGTTACGGAGGATACGTCCCCAGGTACAGGATCAAACCCGAGGAGATCGGCAGGATCTGGGGAGTGGATGGGAAATCTATGGGCAAGGGGCTGATGATCTATCAGAAGTCCGTCCCCTCGCCGGACGAGGACGTCGTCACTATCGCCACCGAGGCGGCCAGGTACATGATGGACAGGGTCCCCGACGTGGACCCGAAGGACATCGGCGCCATCTACGTCGGATCGGAATCCCACCCCTATGCAGTCAAACCGACCGCGACCATCGTCGCGGAGGCCATCGAGGCCACACCCGCCATGACCGCCGCGGACATGGAGTTCGCGTGCAAGGCGGGAACCGCCGGCATCCAGGCCTGCATGGGCCTGGTCGGAGCGGGAATGGTGAAGTACGGCGTCGCCATCGGCGCCGACACCTCCCAGGGAGCCCCCGGGGACGCCCTGGAGTACTCCGCCTCCGCCGGAGGGGCCGCCTACCTGATCGGGTCCGAGAAGGTGATCGCCAAGATCAACAAGACCCTCAGCTTCACCACCGACACGCCCGACTTCTGGAGGAGGGAGGGCCAGCCCTACCCCAAGCACGGAGGCAGGTTCACCGGTGAGCCGGCCTACTTCAAGCACATCACGTCCGCGGCCAAGATGATGTTCGAGGCCATGGGCACCACCGCCGCCGACTACAAGTACGCGGTGTTCCACCAGCCCAACGGCAAGTTCCCCACCAGGGTCGCCAAGCAGCTGGGATTCTCCGACGAGCAGATCCAGTACGGCCTGCTCACGCCGAACATCGGCAACACCTACAGCGGGGCCGTGCCCCTGGGTCTGGCCAACGTGCTGGACCACGCCGAGCCCGGCGACAGGATCTTCGTCACCTCGTACGGCTCGGGAGCCGGGAGCGACGCCTTCGACATCACCGTCACCGACGAGATGGCCAACTACAGGAGGGACAACGCACCGACGCTGGAAAAGGTCATGGCCGACCCGATCTACGTCGACTACGGGATCTATGCCAAGTTCAAGGGCAAGATCCTCATGCCGGAGTGATAACATGAGGGATGTAGCAATCATAGGAGCGGGAGTCACCAAGTTCGGTGAGCTCTGGGACAAGTCGTTCAGGGCCCTCGGTATCGAGGCCGGGATCAAGGCCATGTCGGACGCCAACCTGTCCGGCAACGAGATCGACGGGATCTTCATCGGCAACATGTCCGCCGGCCAGTTCATCAAGCAGAAGCACATCGACGCGCTGATCGCCGACTACACCGGCATGGCGACCAACCACATTCCCGCCACCAGGGTGGAGGCCGGGGGAGCGTCCGGAGGCGTCGCCTTCAGGCAGGCCGTCATGGCCGTTGCGTCCGGAATGCACGACGTGGTCATGGTCGGAGGCGCGGAGAAGATGACCGACATGGACGACGTGTCCATCAACAGCGTCCTGGACGCCACCGCCGACGCGGAGTGGGAGGCCGGAATGGGAGTGACCTTCGCCGGTCTGCACGCCATGATCGCCAACCGCATGATCCACGACGGCATCGCCACCAGGGAGGAGATCGCCTCGTTCTCCGTGAACAGCCACTTCCACGGCGCGCTGAACCCCAACGCCCAGTTCAGGAAGGCCATCACGCTGGACACCGTCCTCAAGTCCGGACCCACCGCGACACCCCTGGGCATGTTCGACTGCGCCCCCATCTCCGACGGAGCGGCCGGCCTGGTGCTGTGCCCCCTGGAGGACGCGAAGAAGTACACCGACTCCTACGTGAAGGTGTCCGCGGTCGCCCAGGCCAGCGACACCCTGGCCCTGTTCCAGAGGCCGGACATCACAACCTACCAGGCCACCGTGGAGGCGGCCAAGCGCGCCTACGAGCAGGCCGGGATCACCGCGCAGGACATCGACGTGGCGGAGGTGCACGACACCTACACCGTCACAGGCATCATGGCCCTGCAGGACCTGGGCTTCTACAAGAGGGGCGAGGCCGGCAAGGCGGTGCTCAACGAGGAGTGCCACTTCGACTCCGGCAAGATCGCCATCAACACGTCCGGAGGCCTGAAGGCCCGCGGACACCCCATCGGAGCCACCGGAGTGGCCCAGATCGTGGAGATCGTGGAGCAGCTCAGGGGATCCGCCGACAAGAGGCAGGTAGAGAACGCCAAGTACGGACTGGCCCAGAACACCGGAGGAACCGGTTCCGCGGTCACCGTCAGCATCCTGGAGGCGATGTGATGTCATCTGTTGCAAGGGAGTGGAGGGAGGTCCCCGGAAGGTACAACCTCAAGGGGACGAAGTGCGCCAACTGCGGGACGATCTACTTCCCCAGACGCGACTTTTGCCCTAAGTGCCGCCGCGCCGGAATCGGGAAGATCGAGGAGTACGACATCTGCAGGACCGGGGAGGTCTACACCTACTCGATCGTGTACGACGCACCCGCCATGTGCGACATGATCAAGCCCTACGCGGTCGTCATGGTGAGGACCGACGACGGCGTCATGATCGCCGGCCAGCTGGTGGATGTGGACCTGGAGAAGGTCGCCATCGGCATGAGGGTCAGGGCGGTCATGCGCAAGCTGTCCACCGACGGCGAGTCCGGCATCATCCGCTACGGGTACAAGTTCGTCCCCGCCGAGTGATCGTGAAACTTCAAACCCCGGGGTCCTCCCCCGGGGCAACACCCTTATCCCGACGTTCAACCGGGGTTCACATCCCGTTCCGCCGAGCGATTTTTTAAGCAGTGCCGGCGGGATTCACCGGCGATAGAATGAACCCCTCAAACGTCAAGCTGATCGCGGTGGCGTTCGTCGCGGTGCTCCTCTGCGCCGGCGCCTCCTACGCGATGTACGACAACGATGAGGCCGGGGGATCCCCGTGGTCCCTGTCCAACGTCGTCGGCATGATGCCGGACGAGAGGCCCGACGCCGTCGACGACTTCTTCGTGAACGTGAACTTCGACGACTCCGCGCTCCAGCCCGGATACATGTACAGCGACACGCTGAACGACCTCAACACCCAGGTGCAGTACCAGCTGCTGGCCTTATCCACATCGACCGAGCCCACGGGGCACGCCCACGAGATCCTGCTCGCTGCAGTCGCTTCCTACGCGGACTCCGCGTCCCGCGACGCCTTCGGCATGTCGGAGCTGGAGCCCCACGTCTCCGACCTCATGGCCGCTGAGAGCCTGGAGGACCTCACGGCCTTCCTCACTGGCAGCGGCTACACCGTCGCCGAGCCGCTGATGAAGATCACCATGGACCTCGGCATCCACGACACCAGCCATTGGGCGACCTACATCTACCCAACGACCCTGACGCTCCAGGACCCCGCCGCGTACTCGTCGGCGACCGCGGACCAGACCATCGCAGTGTACGACGCGATGTACTCGGAGCTGCTCGTCCTCATGGGGTACACCCCCGAGCAGGCCGCGGAGATGAACGCCGCCGCGGACGCCATCGAGAGGACCCTCGCCTCCGCCTGCCTCCCCGCGTCCGCGAAGAACGACATCGTCGGCTACTTCGAGCACATGGACAACCCGGTGACGGCCGAGGAGCTCTCCGCCACATACACCAACTTCCCGGCCGCGGACATCCTGGGCGCGCAGGGGTACTCCGACGACGAGTACGTCCTGTGCGAACCCGACTGGATGGCGGCCCTGGACGCTCTGTACACCGAGGAGAACTTCGAGGGACTCAGGACCCTCCTCCTGCGCAACACAGTCTACATCGCCTCCCAGTTCATGGGCGACGGCTTCCAGGACGTCTACCTCAAGTACAGCGGCCTCACCGAGCAGACCGCACTCACCGTTTTCGCCGTGGGCGGCGCGACCAGCGTGTACAACGGCGTGCTCAACCAGGTGTACCTCGACGCCTACGCCCCGGATCCCGGGGTCGTCCAGCAGCTCGAGGGGCTGTTCCAGACCCTGAAGGACACCATGGCCCAGCGTCTCATGGAGAACCAGTGGATCGGCGAGGAGACCCGCGCCTACGCGCTGGAGAAGCTCGAGGCCATGACCATCGTCATCGGAGGGCCCGACTCCCCCGACTACTCGGCATTCGAGCTTCCGTCCACGACCGGCGAGGCTGGCCCCCTGGCGGACTACATCTCCATGGACATGTTCAACAAGGCCGCCGAGTCCGCCAAGGTGGACGCGCAGCGCACGGGGGCGTACACGTCCGGCAACATGTCGTACAAGGTCGACGCCTCCAACCACATCAACGCCAACACCGTGTTCGTCTCCGCCGCCTTCCTCCAGGGAGGGTTCATGGTCGGTTTCGACGAATCCGAGGAGGCCAAGCTGGCCGGCGTCGGGTTCGTCCTCGGCCACGAGATAACCCACGCGTTCGACCCCAACGGCAGCCGCTTCGACGAGACGGGAGCCTTCGAGGAGTGGTGGACCGCGGATGATCGCGAGCGGTTCGAGACGCTCTCGGGCGCGTACGCTGACTACTTCGACATGTTCCCGCTGCTCCCGGAGGGGACGTACACCGACGGCGACATGGTCTGCGGGGAGGCCGTGGCGGACCTCGGCGGCATGGCGATCGTCCTGGACATCGCCGAGGGCATCGAGGGGTTCGACTACGCCGGGTTCTTCGAGAAGTTCGCCGCCTACTTCCACGAGACGCTGACCCCGGAATACGCCGAGATCGTCGGGGCCGCGGACGTCCATCCCAGGTACTGCTACCGCGTGAACGCGACCGTCCAGCAGTTCCAGGTCTTCCACGACACCTTCGGCGTGGAGGAGGGGGACGGGATGTGGCTGTCCCCGGAGGACAGGTTCCAGATCTGGTAAACAAGACCCCGTCCCCGGGACGATGCCCGGGGGCGGTAAACCAGTTAAAACTCTCCGCGCCGGGTTGTGCGCGGAGGGGAAAGGAGCTAATGGAGCAAGACAGACAAGGAGATGGCAACGTCAGTCCACGGACACCTCCACATGGCTCCCGTCCTTCTCACGGGTCACCGATATCTTCCTGTCGATCCTCTCCCTGAGCAGGTCCACGTGGGAGATCACGCCCACCATCACGTTCCCGGCGGTAAGGTTGTCCAGCACGTCCAGCGCCTGGTTAAGCGACTCGGAGTCCAGGGACCCGAATCCCTCGTCGATGAACAGGGCGTCCACCCTGCTGCCTCCGGCCATCATCTGTATGGAGTCGGACAGTCCCAGCGCCAGGGACAGGGCGGCCTTGAAGGACTCCCCTCCCGAGAGCGACTGGACGCTCCTGACCTTGCCGGTGAAGTTGTCCAGCACGTCGATGTCCAGGGCGGTCTGCGACCTCTTGCCGTCGTCGTCCGCCTTCCTGAGCAGCTCGAACCTGCCGCCGGACATGTCGGCCAGCCTGCGGTTGGCGCACTCCAGCACCCTGTCGAAGTACCTGGCCTGGACGAACTGCTCGAACTGGACCTTCCTGGACCCGGCCAGGCGGCCGTTGGCCACGTCGGCCATCGTCGTCAGGGCGTCCAGCTCGCGGCCCTTGCCCTCCAGCTCCTGCCACCTGCCCTTCAGGTGCTCCCAGATGCCGGAGTTGTTCCTGAGCCGCTCCGAAGCGGAGGCCAGCTCGCCGTCGACCTTCTCCCTGGCCGCGACGCACTCGTCGACGGCCCTCTGGAACGCCTCCATGTCCGGCACCTCGCGGCCGGCCAGCTCTTGGTTCAGCTCGGCGGACCTGCTGCGGCAGTACTCGTCCTCGGACCTGTACCGCTCTATCTCGGTGTTCAGGGCCTCGACGTCGATCCCGGCGAGCCTGTGGAAGCCGTCCATGTCCATGCCCATCTCGGCGAGGAGGGACTTCAGCCTCTTCCCGGCCTCGTCCATGCTGGGGACCAGTTCGGCAAGCTCATTCTCTACTGCCTCCCTGCGGCTGGTCTGCACGGCAAGCTCGGTCTCGGCGTCCAGCCTCCTCCTGCGGACGTCCTCCACAGTCGACACTGCCCCGGCGATCCTGGCCTCGTTGTCGGCCCTGGCCCTCAGGGCCTCCTCCTCCGAGGGGTACTGGAGGCCCTCCGTAACGGTGGCCAGCTCGGCCTCCGCGGCCGACAGGGCCTGCCTGGCCTCGTAGAGGCGCCCGGTGTTCTCCTCCACGGACCTGGACATGTAGTCGCGCCTCTCGGTCAGCATCTCGGACCTCCTCCTGAGGTCGTCCAGACCCCTGATGAGGGCCTCCCTGTTCCTGACGGACTCTCCAAGCTCGGCGACCTGGTCGGACAGCGACGATATGGCGGAGTCCAGGGCGTCCATGCACCCAGCGGCGTCGCCCTCGCATCCGGAGACCTCCCTCAGCCTGGCCAGGGACGCCTCGTACTCCGCGCGGCGGGCGGCAAGCTCCTCTGCGGCCTTGGACCTGGCCTGCTCCTCCTTCTCCCTCCTCTTCCTGAGCCTGTTGATGGACTCCCTGTCCGGGACGTCGTCCGGCACCGTTGCCGGGGAGGGGTGGTGGACGGACCCGCACACCGGGCAGGGCACGCCGTCCTCGAGCCCGGCGGCCAGCAGGCCGGCCTGGGACCTGAGGAACAGGGACTCGGCGGCCTCCAGTTGCTCGGAGAGCGTCCTGACCTGCCCGTCATGGAGCAGGAACGAGTTCTCCAGCAGCCTGACCTTGCCCTCGAACTCCAGGCACATCGCCCCCTTGTCGCGCTCCATGCGCAGTCTGGAGGACTCCGCGCGGAGACCGTCCAGCCTCGCGGATTCCGCAGCCAGGGCGGATTCGGCGCCGACGGCCGACTCCAGCCTCTGCGCCACGGTCGCCAGCTCCGCTGTGGTCTCCTCCAGGCTCCTGGAGGAGCTGTCCATGGAGAGCCGGGCCTGCTCGGCCCCGCTCCTCAGCGAAGCCACCCTGGCGGACAGCTCCCTGCCCCTGGCGTACCTGGGCATCATGTTGTCTATGCGGGAGTTGGCGAATCTCAGCGACTCCGCCAGGGCCTCCGCCTCCCTGACCTCGTCCGCGCGTGAGTCCAGTTCCGCCAGCGTCCCCTCCAGCTCCGAGATCCTGCCCTCCGAGCTCTCGAGGTCGGACTCCACCGACCTCATCCTGGAGTTCACGGTCCTCATCTCGCTCTCGGCCGCGGCTATTGGCGCGGAGCGGGCGATCATGTCGCGGGTGGAGACCATCCCGTCGACCTCCTCCTTCCTGGCCAGGAGAGCCTCCGCCCTCTCGGTCACGGACCTCAGCTCCTCGAACTTCGCGTGGATCCCGGCGGCCTCCGCCCTCCTCTCCACGGCCTCCATGTAGGCCCTGTCGGCGTCGGCCTTCCTCACCGAGAGCAGGTCCACGGCGGACCTGTCCCGCTCCACGGTGAGCTCGATGATCCTGGACTGCTCCTCGCGGGGCAGGTCGGAGAGGTTCTCAGCCAGGTCGGTGACGACCTGCGAGACCTTCTCGTCGGCGTCCGCCCTCATGTGGTCGAAGCTCCTCTCCTTCTCGTTGCTCATGGTCCCCAGGACCTCCTGGAGCTCCCGGTACTCGTCGGTTCCGAACAGGTTCCTCAGGATGGAGGTCCTGTCCTTGCTGCTGGTGTCCAGGAGCTTGATGAACTCCCCCTGTGCCAGCATGACGATCTGGCACCACTGCTTGGAGTCCATGCCGAGGATCTCCCCGACCTTCCTGTCCACCTCCCTGACGTTCCTGGCCACGATCTGGCCGTTGGTGTACAGCTCCGCGGAGGGCTGGCCGCGCCTGGGCGAGCCGTCGCGCCCGGTCCTGATGTAGGGCGGCTCGCGCACCACCCTGTACTCCGTGCCCAGGTGCTCGAAGGTGAGCTCCACCCTGGGTCTGGCGGACGTGAGGTCGCTCTGGAGGGTGTCGGCCTCCCTGCGGCTGCCGCTGGTCTTCCCGAACAGGGCGTAGGTCATGGCGTCGAAGATCATGGTCTTCCCGGACCCGGTGTTGCCGGTGATCAGGAACAGCCCTGAACCCATGCGGGAGAAGTCCACGGTGGTGGGGGACGAGTACGGCCCGAAGGCCTCCATGCGGAGCAGAATCGGCTTCATTCGCCGCACCCCCCGGTCTCGATGCACTCCCTGAGGATCTCGCGTTGGTAGTCGGTGAGGTCCTCGCCGGTGACCTGCCTGTAGAACTCGGAGAACAGCTCCTCCGGGCCGATGCCGGCCAGCGGGCTCAGGTCCACGGACCCGTGGTCCGGGGCGGGGGCGTCGCGCCTTCTGATGCTCACGGACATGGTGCGGGGGTACACCTTGTACAGCTCCGCCACCGCCTGCCCGGGCTGGGAGTCCAGCTCGGCGATGATGTAGTCGTCCCTGGAGGACTGGTCCTCCAGCCCCGCCGAGATGAGGTCCTCGATGCTCCCGCGGATCACCCTCAGGTCCCTCAGGGGGACCAGGGGCACGGTCTCCACCGACACGTCGCCCTTGCCGCGGATGTCCGCCAGGACCATGCCCTTGGGATGCCTCGACTCCGACGCCGAGTACTTCAGGGGGGATCCGGAGTACCTTATGGTCTCCCTGGAGACGGACTGGGGGATGTGGAGGTGGCCCAGGGCCACGTAGTCGAAGGGGTCCAGCCTGTCGGCGGGGATGCACTCGATCCCTCCGACCTCCGGCCTCTGCTCCTCCGACTCGGAGACGACGGGGCCGCCGCCGGACCCGGTGAAGAACTGGTGGGACACCAGCAGGTTCCTCTCGTCGGGATCCACGCCGGATGCAGCCAGCACGGCGTCCATGGCCTCGGGGTACCCGTGGACCTCCACGCCAAGGGCGCTGCGGACCTCGGAGACCTTGAAGTACGGCAGCAGGTAGACGTTCATCCTCCCGTAGCCGTCCTCGACGGTGAGCCTCTCTGCTCTCCCATCGAACTCGCCGGCGATGTGGACCCCGTTCCTGCTCAGGATCGGGCCGCAGAAGGACAGCCTCGTCCCAGAGTCGTGGTTGCCGGAGACGATGTAGACCTCGCAGCCCTCGTCCGTCACCCTCTCCAGGAAGTCACCGAACATGGACACCGCCTCCTCGGTGGGGACGGCCCTGTCGTAGACGTCTCCCGCTATGATCATCGCGTCGGGACGGTGCTCTTGGACGGCCTCCACCATCCGGTCGAGTATGAACCTCTGGTCCTCGACCATGGAATAGCCGTGGACACGCTTCCCGAGATGCAAATCCGAAGTATGTAAGACCTTCATATTGAACCCCCTATGATTTTCGTAGACCGTTGTTTCGGCCCTCTAGACACTGATATGCGTCGTGCTGTATTTAACATTTACACTTTTTGTAAAAGATACGGAAACTGTAAAGGTTTTTATCAAACGGTGTGAATCATCGTGCATGGTTCAGGAGGGGAGGAGGCCGATCCAGGCCGCCGTCAAGGACGTGTGCTCGATCTCGTACGTGTCCGAGAAGCTGCAGGTGTCCCGCCCCTCGCTCTACAAGTACATGGAGCTCTACGACTCCGGGGATGTCTCCAAGATTCCCGACAGGGTCACCAGGTTTTTCGACTTCCTCATGTCCGGACAGAGGTCGGAGGACGACGCCATACTGTACTTCATAAACGAGAGCCGCAACCCCGGGCAGGTCGAGGCCCAGACATATGCGGTCTCAGACCCGGACGCAGGCATCGAGTGCATAGTCGGCGGCGGAAGGGCGATGATCACGTTCCCAGGGGTGCAGGACCCGTCGGACGTCATCGTGGAGGTGATGGTCAGGACCGACAGGGGGTACGCCGTCATAGGCGAGTACCGGCCGGAGCCGGGCATGAGGTTCGTCACGATAGACAACCTCGTGCCGGAGCACACGTTCTTCTACAGTGTCAGAACGGCCTCCGGCGGGATGCCTGCCACCGAGCCGGCGGCGTTCACCCTGGACAAGAAGGTGTGAAAGGGGGCCCCGGGGGCTCGGGGCCTTGAGGTGGACGGATAGGATGTCGTCCGTCATCGTCGTAATTTCATTTTCATCACTCCTGCCTCACGGCATCACCCCCTCGGTTTCTGGGTATTTGAACGGGATACCGTGCAGTCACACAGCAGAGCGTGACGCACGCCGTCAGACATACGATGATGATTAAGCTATCAACGACGGAACCTTTATCTATCGACAGCATGTTTTGGAACTGATCAGGTGAGTTTGACTCCCCGGGTGAACCCCGAGGAGTCGGGCATCATGCGATGCCCATGTCCCGGATGCTTTACCAGACATCCAGGACGACGACCGCGTCATCAGTGATAATGACCACAGTCATCCTGCAGGCCCCGTGGGCCCGAAAAAGAACAAACTCATCCTCTCACCTGACCTACCGAGTAGCTCGCAGGGCTCCGCGATGGGTGAGATCGCGGAGTCCCCCCGCGGCTCACATCCCGGCGGAAAAGGGCTACTCGGAGTTCATCTGATAAAGCGGGTACCGTGCACGTACACAGCAATGCGTGACGCACGTCACTGAGAATGGAATCGGAATCAGACCTTCTGGAGCTCGACCATGGCGACGTTCTCCACCGCCTGCTCCTCAGGCGAGAGGAAGCAGCTCCTGAGTCCGAGCCTCTCGGCCTTCCACTCGGTCGCCTCCACGATGGAGTCGTCCCTCGTCATCCCGATCCCGTCGAGGTGGGGGTCGTCCACGTCCATGAGGATGGCGACGTATTCGTCCCTGCCATCCTTGGGCCTCATCTTGGACATGGCCTTGCCGATCTGCCTCTCCCAGGCGCAGTAGAGGATTATCTCGGTGGGGAGGGTCTTCGACCTGTTCGTGCCCTCGGCGAACGCCCTCTCGGCGTGCGTGGCCGCGGCGAGCGCGTGCTCCCTGCCGGCGACCATGTCCGGGTCCAGCAGGACCACGTCCCCGCCCATTGAAGTGAAGTGTGACACAATCTCCTCGAAGGCGGCCGGACCCCTCATGCCGATGACATCGAACCTCATGCCACCCGGCACGGGTTCGACGGATATGAAACATCCGCCCGGCAACGCATCAGGCCGGAAGACGCCTGCTAGACAGTCGAACGGCCCACGGGCGTCTTGGGAGACACATGTCTGAGCGCCTCGCTCTTCTCCGAAAATCCTTATAATAAATCGAGCGGTACAGCCCGATAGGAACGCGTGAGTGAAATGGCCGACGAATGGATAAGGATAGCTGCGCCCGCAACAACCTCCAACATCGGTGCCGGTTTCGACGTATTCGGACTGGCGCTGAAGGATCCCTACGACATCATCGAGGGAAGGAAGATCGAGTCCGGAATCGTGATCTCCGAGGTCACCGGACCCGGATCCGAGAGCATCCCCACCGATCCCGAGCAGAACTCCGTGAGCATTGCCGCCATGGAGGTCCTCAGGAGGTGCGACGCCGACTTCGGAATCGAGATCAAGATCAAGAAGGGCATCCGTCCCTGCAGCGGAATCGGCTCGTCCGGAGCGTCCGCGGCCGGAGGCGCCTTCCTCGCGCACATCCTGTGCGGCGAGAAGCTGACCCCCCAGGAGGTCGTGCTCTGCGCGGCCCACGCCGAGGACGTCACGTCCGGCGGGTTCCACGCCGACAACGTCGCGCCCTGCGTGCTCGGAGGGTTCACTGTCATCCGCTCCTACGAGCCGTTCGAGGTCATCTCCATAAAACCCCCGGAGAACCTCGGAATCGTCGTCGCCATGCCCGACGTCCTGGTCCCCACCAGGGAGTCCAGGATGGTCCTGCCCCACGAGGTGCCTGTGAAGGACATGGTCTTCCACCTCGGCAACGCGGCGTGCATGGTGTACGGCATGCAGACCGGCGACCTGGGCCTCATCGGCAGGTCCGTGAAGGACGCCGTGTTCGAGCCCGCCAGGACCAAGCTCGTGCCCTACCTGAAGAAGGCGGAGGCCGCCGCGATGTCCCACGGCGCCGTTGCGTCGTTCCTCGGAGGCTCCGGCCCCTGTATCATATCTTTCTACGACAAGAGCTCCCATCAGGGCGAGGCCATCGCCGAGAGCATCGTGGCCCTCTACGCCGAGCACGACATGGGATGCGAGACCTGGATCACGGAGCCCGGCTCCGGTTGCAGGAGGATCTGAAATGGCAGCACACAAGGTAATCTGCTGGGACTGCGGAGCCGAGGTCGATGACCCCTTCGTGAACACATGTCCCAGATGCGGCGGCCTTCTGACCGTCAAGATGGATCTGGAACCGGTCAAGGAGATGAAGCCCGAGGACCTCCGCAAGGAGCCCATCGGGGTCTGGAGGTACGCCCCCTTCATGCCCGTCGACCCCGCCCACAAGGTGTCCATCCAGGAGGGAGGCACCCCCCTGTACCCCACCAGGGCGCTGGGCGCCGAGATCGGCGTCGAGAACACCTTCGTCAAGTTCGAGGGCCTCAACCCCACCGGGTCCTTCAAGGACAGGGGAATGACCGTTGGAGTCTCCCACGCCAACGAGCTGGGAGCCAAGGTCGTCGGATGCGCGTCCACCGGGAACACCTCCGCCGCCCTCGCCGCGTACGCCGCCAAGGCCGGCATGAAGTGCGCCGTGTTCCTGCCCTCCGGCAAGGTCGCCATGGGCAAGCTGGCACAGGCCCTGTTCTTCGGGGCCAAGGTGCTGTCCGTCGACGGCAACTTCGACGACGCCCTGGCTCTGGCCAGGAAGATGGCCGACGAGAGGAAGCTGTACCTCCTGAACTCCATCAACCCCTACAGGCCCGAGGGACAGAAGTCCGTGCTCTTCGAGATCATGGACCAGCTCAGGTACAACGTGCCCGACAGGATCATCCTGCCCGTGGGCAACGCCGCCAACATCTGGGCGGTGTACAAGGCGATCACCGAGCTCCAGGAGGTCGGATGGATCGACAAGGTCCCCATGCTCACCGGGATCCAGGCCGAGGGCGCGTCCCCCGTCGCCCGCGCATTCAGGCAGCACGCCGAGGACTTCATCCCCGAGGAGAACCCCGAGACCGTGGCCACCGCCATCAGGATCGGAAACCCCGTCAGCGGCAGGAAGGCCCTGAAGGCCATCTACTCCACCGGCGGATACTCCACCACCGTCACCGACGAGGAGATCATCAGCGCCCAGCAGCTCCTTGGAAGGAGGGAGGGCGTCTGCGTCGAGCCCGCCTCGGCCGCGTCCGTCGCCGGACTAAGGAAGCTCCGCGCCGAGGGCATCGTGGACAGGGACGAGAGGGTCGTGTGCATCTGCACCGGTAACGGCCTCAAGGACCCCGACACCATCATCAACAACTGCGAGCCCCCGATCAAGTGCGGCAACTCCGTCGCCGACGTCGAGAGAATCCTCTCCCAGTGAGATCAGAAATCGAAGAGGCTGGCCTGGCGAGGGCCGGTCTCTTCCATCTTTTCCTTCTTACCCTTCTTATGGTCGTCTCCCTTCGGGGAGGGTCCGGCCGTCCTCTCCGGCTCGTTCTCGGGGACGTACCCGTACGCCGCGGCCATCTCGGCCATCATGGCGTCCTCCTCCTCGGAGGGGGACATCGAGTAGGCGGAATCGTCCACGACCCTTGTGGAACCGACCTGGTCCTTCATGCTCCTGGCCAGGGCCGGACCGACCTTGGGCATCGCCGCGAGGACGGACTCCTCCGCGGCGGCGATGTCGTCCTTCGTCCTGTATCCGGCGTTGAACAGGACCCTCGCCCTGCTCCTGCCGACCCCCCTCAGGGACACCAGGTCGGAGAGTTCCTCCTTGACGCCGTACCTTATCCTGGTGGCCAGCGGCCTGATCTTCGTGATCGCGTCGGGGTTGAATATGTAGGCGATCTCGGACATGGCGTAGATGATCCAGTCCATCCTGTCCACCTTGGCGCGGATGTCCCCCGGGCCTATGCCCATGGAGTCCGTGATGGTCTCCTCCGGGACCTCGTCCATCCAGTCGTTTATCAGGACGGCGGTCTTCAGGTCGCTCCTGAAGTACTCGTAGTCGTAGTCCTCGATGTCGTCCGGGTCCACCAGGAGCCTGTCCATCCACATTGACTCCTCCTCTTCCAGACGCTTCTCGTCGCACTTCTTCGGGTACATGCCCACAACGTCGGGTGTCATGGACGCGGCTATCAGGATCTGCATGGGCTGGGTGGAGTCGTCCACCTTCAGCACTGCGTCCCTCAGGATGGACGCCGTTACCGGGTCGATGTACAGGTCGGACACCCTCTTGCCGAACGGCAGGATCACCACGGAGTCCCCCTGGCGGCGGACCATCTTCTCCCCGGCCAGGAAGTCCACCACGTCCCCCACCACGCTCTCTATGCCGAACAGGCTGGAGGTGGCGCCGAAGAACGTGTCCTTCATGAAGTCCACGATCTCCTCGTCGGACTCGGCGTCGCCGGTGGCGATTATGCCCAGGATGTGGCTTCTCAGGACCTTCTCCTGGAACAGCTTGGAGGTGAGGCGCTCGGTGTCGTGGTCCACGTAGTCGGTCATGAGGTGCTCGAAGTCGCGGTCGTTCTTCGCAACCAGCACCGCCTCCCCGTAGGGGTCGTACCCGGGTCTGCCGGCGCGCCCGCACATCTGCTTGACCTCCATGACGGAGATGGGCACGTTGGCCCCGTTCTCGTAGCGGTAGGTGTCCCTGACCACAACCCTCCTGGCGGGCAGGTTGATCCCGGCGGCCAGCGTGGGCGTGGCCACTATGCACTTGATGGTCCCGGCCCTGAACGAGTCCTCGATGTACTTCCTCTGCCTGTAGGTCAGCCCGGCGTTGTGGAAGGCCGTGCCGGACCTCACGCAGGACGCCAGCTTGCGCCCGGTGGCGGTGGACTCCGAATCCCCTTCGAGCAGTGACTCCTCCGCCTTCGGGAGTTGCCTCCCGAACCTCGGGCCCAGATGCCCCGCGAGCCTGACCGCCTCCGCCTCAGTGGACCTCCTTGAGTTCACGAAAACCAGGCACTGTCCCCCGTCCTCCACGGCCTGGACCACCAGGGATGACACGGCGTCCTCCCTCTGTGGGACCTGCCTCTCGGTGCGGTCGCCGAAGACGATCCTCCCGGGGAGGTACGCGCCCTCCATAAGCGGCACAGGGCGCCAGTCGCTCCTGACCAGGGAGGCGTGCAGCCAGTCGGCCAGGTCGTCGGCGTTGGATATGGTGGCAGAAAGCGCGATGACCTGCAGGTCGCTCCTGCGGCGCATCATCTTGGTGAGGGCCACCTCCAGGGTGGGCCCCCTGCCGGGGTCGTGGATCATGTGGATCTCGTCGGCGATGACCAGCTTGACCTCGTCCATCCACCGGCTGCCGTGGCGGATCATGGAGTCCGCCTTCTCGGAGGTGGCGATGACGATGTCCGCCTTCTCCAGGCCCCTGTCGTCGGAGTCCAGGTCCCCGGTGCTCATGTGGACGTTGATCCCAAGGTCGGAGAAGCGCAGGAAGTCGTCCCTCTTCTCGGAGGCCAGGGCCTTGAGCGGGACGATGTACAGCACGCGGCCCCTGTGTTCAACGAGGGTCTTGAGCGCGGCCACATAGCCGATGAGGGACTTGCCGCTGGCGGTGGGTATGGCCGCCACCAGGTTGCCGCCCTCCAGGGTCAGGGGTATGGCCTCCGCCTGGGGCGGGTGCAGCTCCCTGAAACCGGTGGCCATCAGCGCCTCGGCGACGCTGTCCGGCACGTCCAACTCGTCGATCCTCATCGGGACTCCAACCGTGCCGGGATTGATAAACTGCTTGGTCCGGAACTTGTGCGGACAGTATCGCACATGATGGATGTTCTAGAGTTACCTTTAAAAGAGAGGGCGTGTAATCCCGCGCCGATGAATACGAAGATCGTCGCGGCGCTGGCCGTGTTCTGCTTCATTGCCGTCCTCTTCGCGCCCTCTGCCGATGCGGAGGGAGGACCCGTCGGGGACTACGTCTCCCAGCTGGACGCCAACGGGCAGAAGGTCTATACGGACGTCGCCGAGCGTTTCGACACGGAGCTCAGCGGCGGACAGCCGGCCGAGAGTCTGTCCTTCATGATCTACCTCTCGGACCCGGTGCTCTTCTCCACCGAGGAGGAGGCCGTCGCCTACGGGATGGAGATGGTCCAATCGGCCCTGGCGGCGATCTACTACACGGACGCCGAGGCGGTGTGGCTCTGGGACCTGCCGGTCTCGTCACCCGAGGTGACGGTGGAGTGCGGGACGGTCAACCTGACCTTCCCCGACTCCGGGAGGGAGCCCGGGCGCTACACGATGCCCGTGTCCGTCTCCTTCACGGTCAAGGTCCCGTCGGAGTTCTCCGACACCGACCCAGAGAGGAACGAGGTCATGGACGCCGTGACCGAGCTCAGGGAGGCGGCCGACCTCAAGGCCTCCGGCACCGTCGGGGACGTGGTCAAGGCCGTCGCCCAGAGCCTGTCGGGCGTCAGGGACCACACCGACGAGGAGGGCACCGTGAGCAACGCCTACGACGCGCTGGTCACAGGCGAGTCCTCGTCAGCCGGCATCGCCATGGCGTTCACCTACCTCTGCGAGAGGAACCAGGTCACCGCGGCCACAGTCAAGGGCACCGTCGTGACCGATTCGGAGGGCGCCACCGCCACCGGCTACTGGAACGTGGTCTGGGATGTGGAGGCCTCAAGGTGGTACGGCTCCGACAGCACCATCTACAACGGGAGCGACGAGACCCCGCTGCTGGCGGGCATGTCCTCGCTGGTGCTCCTGCCGTCCATGGACGTCAAGCGCGGGTTCGGCTCCACGCACGTCACCGAACTGGACCTGTCCTCGCCCAACTCCCTGGAGTCCGTCGCCATCCCCGCTGAGGGGTACGACTGGCCGGACGACAGGACGTTCATGGAGAAGTACGGCACGCACGTCATGGCCACGGTCATCGTGGCAGTGATCGTCGGCGTCATCCTGTACGCCATGAGGAACGGGGACCTCTGACAATGACAGGTCCCTTGAAGCAAGGTCAATCAACGATTATATACAAAAACAAATTAAGATTCAAAGGGGGAACAATGACAAAGAGAACAGATGTGAAGAGATGCGACCTCTCCGTCGAGGAATGGGCGGACAGGCAGACCTTCACAACCACCGAGCAGATCCACATCCCCGACCTGATGGCCGACAGGGTCATCGGTCAGGAGGACGCAGTGGAGGTCATGCGCAAGGCGGCCTCCCAGAAGAGGCACGTCATGCTCATCGGGGAGCCCGGTACCGGGAAGTCCATGCTGGCCAACTCCATGGTGGAGTACCTTCCGAAGGAGGAGCTGCAGGACATCGTGGCGTACCACAACCCCGAGGACTTCAACGAGCCCAGGATCAGGGTCTTCCCGGCGGGCAAGGGGAAGGCGGTCGTGGCCGAGCAGAAGGCCATGGCGGCGCAGCAGAAGACCCAGAAGAACACCATCTACATCTACGCGTGCCTGGGCCTGATCATACTCGGTCTCCTGGCCGGGATGCTGATGAACAACTTCACGATCACGCTGTTCGCCATCCTCGGAGCCATGCTCATATTCTTCATGTTCAGGACCCCCGGCGCCCCCAGGAACGACGTCGCGATAGTCCCGAAGGTCCTGGTGGGTCACGACGCGGGCGAGATGCCGCCGTTCGTGGACGCCACTGGAACGCATGCCGGAGCCCTCCTCGGGGACGTCAGGCACGACCCGTTCCAGTCCGGAGGTCTCGAGACCCCGTCCCACGACAGGCTGGAGGCCGGAGCCATCCACAAGGCCAACAAGGGCGTCCTCTACATCGACGAGATCAACCTCCTGAGGATGGAGTCCCAGCAGGCCCTGCTGACCGCCATGCAGGAGAAGAAGATGTCAATCACCGGACAGTCCGAGCGCTCCTCCGGAGCCCTGGTCAAGTCCGAGCCCGTGCCCTGCGACTTCATCCTGGTGTGCGCCGGTAACATGGACGCCATCCAGGGAATGCACCCCGCCCTCAGGTCCAGGATCAGGGGATACGGTTACGAGGTGTACATGCGCAGCACCATGCCCGACACCGACGAGAACCGCGACAACATCACCAGGTTCGTGGCCCAGGAGGTCAGGAAGGACGGCAAGATCCCCCACTTCGACAAGTTCGCCGTCGCCGAGATCCTCCGCGAGGCCCAGCGCCGCTCCGGGAGGAAGGGCGAGCTCACCCTCAGGATGAGGGAGCTCGGAGGTCTCATCAGGGTGTCCGGCGACATGGCAGTCCAGAGGGGCGCCAAGGTCGTCACCGCCGACGACGTCATCATGGCCAGGGGAACCGCCCGCAGCCTGGAGCAGCAGATCGCCGACAGGTACATCGAGGCCAACGAGGCCTACAAGATGTTCAGGACCTCCGGCGAGGCCGTGGGAATGGTCAACGGACTGGCCGCCCTCAACGCCAGCTCCAACATGGCCGAGTACTCCGGCATCGTCCTGCCCATCGTGGCGGAGGTGTCCCCGTCCCAGGTCAAGAGGGCCGGGCACATCGTGGCCACCGGACAGCTGGGGACCATCGCCAAGGAGGCGGTGGAGAACATCTCCGCGGTCATCAAGAAGTACACCATGACCAACCTGTCCGACAGCGACATCCACCTCCAGTACATCGGGACCTACGACGGTGTGGAGGGGGACTCCGCGTCCATCACCATGGCGACGGTCATCATCTCCGCCCTGGAGAACATCCCCATCCGCCAGGACCTGGCCATGACCGGGTCCCTGAGCGTCAGGGGTAAGGTCCTTCCCGTCGGAGGGGTCACAGCCAAGCTGGAGGCAGCAGCGGCGTCCGGCATCAGGATGGCGCTCATCCCGGCCGACAACGCCAAGGACGTCATGATCGAGAACAAGTACTACAAGACTATGGACATCTACACCGTGGAGACCCTTCGCGACGTGTTCGAGTACGCCTTCGTGGACTGCCCGATGAAGCAGCAGTACCTGGACAAGCTCCTGCCCCTCAACAAGGACGGGATCTCTTCCGCGAAGAAGATCGAGCCCCCCATGGAGTACCACTACACCATTCGCGAGGAGCCCCCGGAGGTCCCGCCCCAGCCCCCTGTGGCCGAGACCGTTCCGGAGCCGGCCCCCGCGGCGGAGCCGGAGCACGTCGAGAACCCCTCGGCTGTGCCCGCGCCCCAGTAAATATCTTACGACGGGGATTTCCCCGTCTTCTTCCCAATCGACGTTTTTTAGAGAGGACTCAGTTCTTAAACGGTCACAGTCCGTTAAATACCCACACTCGGATTCGAATCCATGAGCGGAACAGCCGTGTCCCGCACGGCCCTTCTGTTGATGGTGGCTGCCGTCCTGTGCTTCTCCCCGTGCATCGTCCCGGGGAACGGCTCGGACGGTGCGTCCGCCTGGGACGGGTCGGTGGACACATCATGGTATTCGGACGGTGGCACCTCATTCACTATAGAGACACCGTCCCAGCTTGCCGGACTGGCCCAGCTGGTCAACTCCGGGAAGTACTTCGAAGGGAAGAGGGTCGTACTCGGCTCGGACATCGATTTAGGCGGCCTGCCATGGACGCCGATAGGGTCGGGGGAGACCGTCAACTACAATCCCGTGTCCTTCAGGGGCGAGTTCGACGGCGGGTTCCACACCATCTCGGGACTCAGCGTCACCGGGTCCATCAAGAACGCCGGCCTCTTCGGTTACGTGTATCTGGCGGATGTTGCCAACCTCTCCGTTTCTGGGACGGTGGACGTCACCATCGAGGGCGGGGTCCCGTATGCAGGCGGCATCACCGGGAAGTCCTACGGATCGTTTATTGAGGACTGCCGCTCGGCGGTCTCCGTCAACGCGGTCTCCATCCGTGACAGTTCCGCGATAGCCGTGGCGGGCGGCATTGTGGGCAATTCAGCCGATGACAACATCGTGAACTGCTACAACGTCGGGACCGTGCATGCGGAGGTCCACGTGGAGAAGAGCATAGGTGGAAGTGGCATCGCCATATCCGCCGGCATAGCCGCCGACTTGGAGCTCGCGTCCAACATCTTCAACTGCTACAGCTCGGGCATGATCACCGCCACGGCCGAGGGGCTTGGAGCGAACAGGATGGTCGGGGCCATAATAGGGGACGCGTCGGCGGTGGACATCAGAGGATGCTACTTCCTGACAGGGACCGAGGGGCGGGACAGCTATCCGAACATGCGCACCGCAGGTGAGTTCGGCTCCGATGGGCGGACGTTGGAGGAGATGATCATAAGGGATACCGATTCCATCATTCTCAGGGGATACGTCGTCCTGGATCTCCTCAACCAGTACGCCGACACATTCAACGGGTACGACCTCGCCGACTGGTACGCGGGGGACGACGGCCTTCCTTGCCACAGGTACTCCGGCGGTCAGAGCGGCACGGATCCGGAGGAGCCGGTGGGTCCCGAAGAGCCCACGGACCCGGACGAGCCGACCGGCCCAGACGATCCCGGTGACGAGTTCGTTCCGGTGACATTCGATGTAGGGGACTTCATGTACACGACCCGCGAGGACGGGAACCTGACGCTGTCCCTGTACCGGGGTGACGACCCGGAGCCGGTGATCCCGGGCACGGTCGTACACGAGGGCGTGGAGTACAGGGTGACCGAACTGGGCGCCGGCTGCTTCCACCTCGGTGGGGAGGTGGTGACCCTCCCGGACACGTTCGACACCGTGAGTCCGTGGGCGTTCATAGACTCGGAGGTCAGGGTGATCAATCTGCCTGCATCCGTCCAGCCGATGGAGGGTCTGTACAGAACATACAACCTGCAGACTCTGACCATCGATCCCGGCAACCCGTACATCACGGTCGTCGACAACATCATCTACTCCAAGGACATGACCGTTCTCCTGGCCTATCCGTACACGGGCCCGACGGATGTCGTCACTATACCCGGACTCAAGAGCATCGGGAATTTTGCTTTCCGCTACACTCCAGTGGAGGTCGTCAGGATAGGTGAGGGCGTGGAGAGCATGGGGAATATGGTCTTCATGGACTGTACGGAACTGAGGGAGGTGCACGTTCCGAGCACCTTGGACGATACACCCGATCTCGATTACACAGACGTCGACAGCATCCATGTCTCGGAGGACAACCCGCACATGAAGTCGGTCGACGGCGTCGTCTTCTCGAAGGACGGGACGGAGCTGATACGCTATCCAACAGGCAGGACAGGTTCGTACATGGTGCCGGACGGCATAACATCGCTCTGTTTCGGTTCTTTCAGACATTCGTCGCTGACGTCGCTGACGATACCCAGCACGGTGGATCGCATCGGCGACAACATAGTCTACTCGTCCGAGGTGGAGAGCATCACCGTGGACCCGAGGAACGGGCACTACGTCTCGATCGACGGAGTCCTGTTCACAAAGGACGGAAGCCTGCTCATCTCGTTCCCGCCGAGCAGGGGAGGCGACTACAGCATCCCATACGGCACCGAGACGATTACGGTCTCCGCCTTCTACAGATGCGAGCTCGAATCGGTGTTCATCCCGGAGACGGTCAGGACCATAGAGGATTTGGCATTCAGCTATTCCCCGAACCTGGAGAGGGTGGAGTTCGAATCATCGGATGTCGACATCGGTTTCGTGGCCTTCGAGCTCTCCTCGTACGAGGATCACACCTGCTGGATCGTCGCACCCGACGGGTTCCGTCTCCCGGCGGACAGCACGGGCAACGGGATCACCACGTTCATCTACGGCGAGAAGCCGGGCGAAGGCATAGGCGGTCTGTTCGAGGGCTCGAACAGCACCCTCGCGATAGCCGCTGCGGCCGTCGCTGCTGTCGTCGTGGTGTCCGTGGTCGCGGTCCTCATGCACAGGAGGACGGCCTGACAGGGAACGCAAACATCGACGGGGGCCTCCCCGTCTCTTTTCTTTTATATCTTGTAACTCTTCGTCCGTCCGATGACCCGGAACGACTACTCGGGATACTCCCTCGTGATCGGGAGGTTCCAGCCGCTTCACAACGGACACATGGAGGTCCTCCGCAAGTGCGCGGAGGAATCCGACCATCTCATAGTGGGCATCGGCAGCGCCCAGATCTCCCACGACCCGGACAACCCGTTCACCGCCGGTGAGAGGTACATGATGATCTCCGAGTCCCTGAAGGACGTGGGGATCACCGACTTCAGCATCGTGCCCATAGAGGACCTGAACAGGTACTCCGTCTGGGTGGCGCACGTGGTCTCCATGGTCCCGCCGTTCAAGAGGGTCTACACCAACAACCCCATGACCCGTCGCCTCTTCCAGGAGGCCGGATTCGAGGTCAGGAGGTCCCCCATGTACAACAGGTCCATCTACTCCGGGACGGAGGTCCGCAGGAGGATCGCCGCCGACGAGGAGTGGAGGCCCCTGGTGCCTGCCGCTGTTTCCGAGGTCATCGACGCCATCGACGGCGTGGGCAGAATAAAGGACATCACGGGAGGTTCCGTGGGTGCACCCCTATGAGGCGGAGCTCCTGGCGCACCGGCTGTCCCTGAACCATCGCACTATGTGCTGCGCCGAGTCCTGCACCGGAGGTCTCATCGGCGCCGCCATGACGGACATGTCGGGGTCCTCGGAGTACTTCCTGGGAAGCGCGGTCACCTACAGCAACGAGGCCAAGGTGAAGCTCCTGGGGGTGAGGGAGCAGACCCTCATCGACCACGGGGCGGTCAGCGAGGAGACCGCCAGGGAGATGGCCCTGGGGGCGGCGAAGCTGTACGGTGCGGATTACTCTGTGGCTGTCACAGGCATAGCCGGTCCGGGAGGCGCCACCGACACCAAGCCGGTGGGGCTGGTGTACATAGCCGTCTCGGACGGCTCCCGCGTGGTCGTCTCCAAGAACAACTTCGAAGGCGGCCGCCAGCAGGTGCGCGAGAGCACCGTGAAGGAGGCGTGCGGCCTCCTGAAGGATTTCATCGAGGGGATACTTTGAGCAGGTTCGAGAGACAGCTCCCCATCTTCGGGGAGGAGGGCCAGATGAGGATCATGGGTGCCAAGGTGGGCATCGCCGGCTGCGGGGGTCTGGGGGTCAACGTGATCACCGACCTGGCCGAGGCCGGTGTGTGCAGGTACGTCCTCTGCGACCACGATATCCCCGACGTGACCAACCTCAACCGCCAGTTCATCTACTACGCCGGGGACATGCGCCCCAAGTCGGTGATATCGGCTGAGTGGATACTCGCCCTGAACCCGGCCGCGGACGTGGAGGCCATCAGCGAGCCCGTCACGGCCGAGAACCTGGACATGTTCGCCGGCTGCGACGTCATAATCGACTGCCTGGACTCCTTCGAGGCCAGGATGGCCCTGGACGATCACTCGAGGAAGCTGGGCGTGCCGCTGGTCCACGCCGGGATCTCCGGCCTGAACGGCCAGCTCTACGTCTCGGTCCCGGGGAGGACCCCGTCGCTGAGGGACGTGCTTGGTACCGCGAAGGACCAGGAGGGCCCCGTTCCCGCGGTGGGCGCTGCTGTGGCAGCCGTGGCGGGCATGCAGGCCATGGAGGCCCTGAGGGTGATCTCCGGACTGGGCTCAGCGTGCGAGGGCGTGCTGGTCACGCTGGACCTCCAGACCATGACGATGGAGAGGATGGAGTTCGAGGCCGACTGAGGCCATTATCCTGTCACAGTCGAGCGGTTTTGCCCTTGGTGAACATTCTTACGTTCTCAATGCGTTCCATGCCACGGCTGGTAGCGGAGCATGTCACTCCGGCCGGAGGGTTCCCATGGGAGACACCAAGCTTGACATCCAAGTGACAGATGATGGGGAGGGACGCAGGAGGATAGCCCTGACGGGATACCTCGACTCATCCACCGCCGACGACTTCTACGACCGTGTCTCCGGGAAATGCGAGGAATGGAGGGGCGACAGGGTCGTCCTGGACCTGGAACGGCTGGAGTACATCTCGAGCGCAGGCATAAGGGCGGCGATCGGGCTCATCAGGATCCTCAGGCCAGGGACGCTCGTCCCCGTCGGGGTCAACGGCTTCGTCAGGGACGTCCTGGAATCCATAGGGCTACTTGACGACGGTGACAGCGATGAGGTGGTGGACGAAGGGTCCGGATATGATGAGGACCTCGTGGAGGTGGCCGACCTCAGGATCCAGGCCGATACCGCGCTCATTCCGAACATACTCGACTTCGTGTGTGAACTGGCCTCCGAATACGACCTCCCGTCAGAGGACTCGCCGCGTCTGAGGCTCGCTCTGGAGGAGATCCTCGCCAGTGTGTTCTCGTACGGGTACGACAACGACCGCATTCACACGGTGGACGTGGTCGTCGCCGTCGGAGATTCCACCCTCAGGGTGTCCGTCATGGACAAGGGGCTGCCGTACGACTACAAGACCCTGCTGGAGACCAGGTCCGCGGACAGCGCAAACATCCTCACCCACATGCGCAACGGCCCGATGATGAGATATCTCGGGAAGGACGGCAGGGAGCAGATAGTGAGCTTCCCGATACCGCCCAGGATCAGGGATGCGCCCCGGTGCCAGGCGGAGTCGGGGCCGGTGGATTTCAGCACCATCGAGATCCACCCCATGAGGCCGGAGGAGGGTATCCAGGTGGCCCAGTGCCTGTACGACGAGTTCGGCTACACCTACGTCAACGACATCGTCTACTTCCCCGAGAGGTTCAACGAGGCCGTGGCATCGGGGACGATGATGTCCTACACCGCCGTGGCGCCGTCCGGAGAGGTGGCGGGGCATCTCACCCTCATCAAGACCCCGTTGCTGCCCGGAACCGCGGAGCTTGCCATGGGGGTCGTCTGCAAGAGGTACAGGAAGGGGTCGGTCATGTCGCGTCTGACCGAGGCGGTCATGGCCGCCGCGACGGATGATAGTCTCACGTCGATATACGCCCAGCCTGTCGGATTCCATCCCTACACCCAGAGGACATGTGCCGCCAACGGGATGTTCCCGTGCTCGGTCAACTTCAACTACACCGGCGCCGACCTGGCGATGTCCTACTTCTCGGAACACCGCAGGCACCATGTGTTCATGGCGGTCCGGATGCTGGCTGATGTCCGCAGGACGATTCACTGTCCGCCGGACGCCAGGGATGTGGTGGACTTCGTGATCGGCGGCTGCGGTCTGGACCGTGTCCATGCGGACCCGGTGGAGCCGGAGGGCGGTAGCCGGACCATCCTGGACGTGGAGGTCCACGGCGGCTCGGCATCCGCCAGCGTGTTCGTGCGCAGTGTTGGGGAGGACGTCGCCAAGGCGATTCGTCGCGTCAACAAGTCCGTGAGGGACTCCTGCTGCGAGGTCGCGTTCATCTTTATCAACCTCCAGGACCCGTGCGCCGCGTCCGCATACGATGCCGCTGTGGCCCTGGGGTACTTCACGGTCGGCATGTTCCCGGGGACCTCCGAGAACGACTGGCTGATCATGCACAACACATTCATCGGCGGGATAGACTACGGCAGCTTCGTCGCAGAGGGACACTTCTCGGAACTGCTGGAGATCGTCCGCCATCATGACCCGGAGGGATATCTGTGACCGATCTGCACATCAGGGGGTTGGACGACCCCGACGTGAGGCTGGAGGGGATGCCGGCGACCCAGAGGCTCTGGGCCTCCGAGGACCCCTACGACCTGGAGGGCACCGAGGACACGTTCCTGGAGGCCGTGAGGGAGAATCTCAGGCTCCACACAGGGTGCCCGTTCTACGCCGACTGGCTGGAGCGCAACGGCGTATCGCCGGAGGACATCAGGACGATGGACGACATCGTCCGCATCCCCCCGATTCCGGCGGAGTTCTACAAGACGCATGTGGTGAAGACCGCTTCCGACGACGACATCGTCCTAACCCTGACGTCGTCCGGCACATCCGGGCAGAAGAGTCAGATGTTCTTCGACGAGTGGTCGATCTTCGCATCGGACAAGTCCGCGGACGTCCAGATGGGACACTACGGCCGCATAACGGACGGGCCGGTGAACTTCCTGATGTACTCCTACGAGCCCGCGGAGGGCATCAACGCCGGGACCCTGAGGACCCGCCAGATGATGCGCAGGTACGGCAGGGAGAACGAGCTGGTGTATGCGCTCAGGTGGACGGGCTCCGGACACGAGTTCGACATGTTCGGGTGCATCGAGGCCCTCCAGAGGTTCGAGGAGCAGGGCCTTCCCGTGTACATCCTCGGTTTCCCCGCTTTCCTTTACTTCACGTTGGAGAAGATGGAGGCCATGGGCCTTCCCAAGCTGAAGCTGAACCCCTCGTCGTTCGTCTCGATGGGAGGTGGATGGAAGGGGTTCGCGGACAGGCAGGTGTCCGCGGAGGAGTTCCGCCGTTACGCATCGGACAGGCTGGGCCTTCCGGACAGGTGTTTCCACGAGACCTATGGGGCGGTGGAGCACGGCGTGGCCTACGTGGACTGCGACGAGCATCACTTCCACGTCCCGGTGTACGACAGGGTGATCATTCGCGACCCCGTCACGATGGAGTCGCTGGGATACGACAGGAAGGGGATACTGAACTTCGTCTCGCCGATGAACACGGCGGTTCCGGTCACCAGTCTGATGATGGGGGACTTCGCGGTCATGCATCCTCCGGGGAGCTGCAGGTGCGGGAACCCCGCGCCCTGGATAGAGATCGCGGGCCGCGCCGGGATCAAGGCGAACAGGAGCTGCGCCATCGCCGCGGCCGAGCTCCTCAGGAGGCGGTGACATGAGGCAGCTGTGGAGGGGCGTGCCGGTGGATTCCACGGACGGTCTGTGGGACTCGCTCGACTCCGAGATAGATTCCACCCTGAGGGGAAGGCTCAGGACGTCCGATGTTCTGGACGCATGCGAGCGCATAAGCCAGAGGATACTTTCCGGCGACACCGCCCGTTACGAGGAGGCGCTGAGGGAGGATGGCAGTCCGGACCCGGCGCCCGTGCTGGCCGCCCTGGCGGAGAACCTGTCGCGCAGGGCCCTGACCAGGAAGCTGGTCGCCGAGTTGGGGACCGAGGCCCCCATGGATCTGTCCAGGCCGGTGCTCTCCGAGCAGTGCTACGAGGCGTGGAGGCCGGTCGGCGTGGTGGTTCACATCACCGCCGGCAACTCGCCGATAGTCGCGCCGATGGCCACGGTGGAGGGCCTCCTGACAGGCAACATCAACATAGTGAAGTGCGCCAGCAACATGGGTGCGTTCGCATCCGCGGTGCTCGCAGACATGTGCGACGGCACCCCTCTGGTCGATTTCGTCTACCTTCTGAGGGTGTCCTCCAAGGACACGGAGAGGATGAGGTTCATCCTGGACCGCGCCGACTGCGTCAGCGTCTGGGGTGGGGAGGAGGCGACCCGTGCCGTGAGGGACATGACCCCGCAGGGGACGAGGTTCGTCTCCTGGGGCCACAGGATCAGCTTTGCGTACCTCGTCCCGGACAGCGTCACTCCGGAGAGCATGCGCCTGCTGGCGGCCAGCGTCTGCAGGAACGAGCAGCAGTCCTGCTCCAGTCCACAGTGCGTCCTGGTGGACACCGACGATCCGGAGGAGGTCCGGAACGTCGCCCGCATGCTCGCGGAGGCGTTGGACGACGTCGGCCCCCGGTTCCCCCGCGTGATGCCCGACGAGGCCCAGGCGGCGGAGATCGCTTCGGTGACGCAGGTTCACAGGTGCGACTGCTTCTTCTCCGGAGGAGGGATCATAGGCGGTCCGGGGGATCCATACAGGATCCTGATATGCGACCGGACCAAGTTCATGCCCTCGCCGCTGTTCAGGACGGTGTGGCTGTCCCCGCTCAGCAGAACGGACCTGGTCCCCACTCTCCGCGGGATGAGGGGATACCTCCAGACGGCGGGCCTCGCATGCCGCCAGAGCGACCTAGCCGAGCTCTCGGACATCCTTTATTCGGCGGGGGTCGACAGGATAACCCCGCTGGATTCCATGAGCGCCAGCTACTCGGGCGAGCCTCACGACGGCGGATACGCCCTGCCGAGGTTCATGAGGCGCGTGTCCCTGAGGACCGACCTGCCGATGCACGGTGTGTTGTCGATGTCGCAGATGGAGGAGCCGGAGGACATCCACGTCTCCGGTCCGATACAGGGCAAGGCGGACTACCCTCCGGTGCCGGACGAGGGCACGAGGGTCCTGATGAAGAGCGGCGGCACCACTGGGGATCCCGTGTACTGCAGCTACACCCAGAGGGATTTCGACAACTACATCGTCAGGCCGGCCGTCAAGGCTCTCATAGCCGCCGGTCTGGACCCGGAGAACGACGTCCTGGCGGACTTCCTGAAGTCCGGCAACCTCTACGGCGGGCTCAACTCGTTCATATCCATCACGGACGCCATGTCCGCGAAGCACCTGAGCATCGGCGGCCTGGACGACGTCCGTCTGGCCGCGGAGTACCTGGTGAGGGGGAGGGCGACGGCCGTGCTCGGCGCACCGAGCTACATCATCCGCCTGTTCACCCAGAACCACGACCTCATGAAGGGATACGGCAGGGTGAGGAAGGTGTTCTTCGGCGGGGAGATGATGACCGAGGGCCAGATGGCGTATCTCAGGGAGGAGTTCGGCGTGGAGGTCATCAGGGGCGTCCTGTACGGGGCCAACGAGACCGGCACCATGGGCTACCAGTGCGACGAGTGCGGTCACAACGTTTACCACCTGTGCGCGGACATCCAGAGGCTTGAGATCGTGAGGCAGGATTCCGACGAGCCGGTCGGCGAGGGGGAGGCCGGGAGGATGCTCTTCACCGGGTTCCTCAGGGAGAACGGCCGCACGGAGAGGTACGACATAGGCGACCTCGGAAGATGGGTCCTCGGGGAGTGCCCCTGCGGAAGGAGGGAGCCCAGGTTCGAGCTCCTAGGCAGGCACGGCGACGTCGTGCGCATTGGAGGGACCTTCTTCAACTACCACCGCATCGCGGCGGTCCTCGCCCACAGGTTCGGATACAGCGGCCTCATGCAGATCGTACTGGGCACCGACGGGCTGACTGAGACGATGTCCATCCGCGTGCAGGAGACAGAAGCATCCACGGAAGGCGCCCTCGACGTCCTGGTGGAGGAGTACGACTCCTTCGCCAAGGTCGTTCCCACCGGTCTTGTCAGGGTCACGGTGGACCGCATCCCGGATTCGGATTTCATCATTAACGACAAGAGCGTCAAGCTCAGGACCATCGTGGACGGAAGGGAGAGATGACGCAGAGGAGCCCGTATCTGGTGAACAGGGCGTTCCGCTCCTATCTGGCAGCCACGGTGATGTCCACCATGGCTGTCTCCTTCGGCACCATGCTGGGAAGCATCGTGGTCGGCAACGTCATGGGGCCCACCGCACTGGGCGCGGTCAACGTGATGATGCCGATCATCCAGCTGTTGGCGGCCCTCAACGCGCTCATCAACATCGGAGGTGCCACCGTGATGGCGGTGAACGTCGGCAGGGGCAGGACGGACGAGGTCCGCGGGATCTTCACGAAGTCCATGATGATGTCCCTGGCGGTGTCGGTCGCCATAGCGGTGGTCGGCGTCCTGTTCATCGACGAGATAATGTCCATGCTGTGCACGGACGACGAGCTCCTGGGTATGGCGAGGGAGTACGGCATCATGGTGTTCGCCATGAGTCCCCTGTTTGTTATCATGCCCGGACTGGGTGCTTACGTCAGGACCGACAACTCCCCCAGGCTGGCCATGGCGTCGTTCATCGCCATGAACGCCACCGACCTCGTGCTGTCGTTCGTCTTCATGGAGTACCTTGACATGGGTCTGACCGGCTTCGCTCTGGGGACCGGCATCGGATACGTGGTCGGTCTGGCGGTCCTCATCCCCCACTTCATCGGGAGAGGGAGGGCCATCGGCATCGGGTGGGGGTCGGTCGGATGCTCCGAGATACTGACCATGGGGGCCCCCACCGCCCTCGGCATGGGGATGATCATGGTGAACATGCTGGGGATCAACCTGCTGGTGATGGACAACCTGGGGTCGGACGGCATGGCCATCCGCTCGGTGTGCACCAACGTGCAGATGATCTCATCCATATTCGTCTCGGGGATCTCCCAGACGCTGCAGCCGGTCGGCGGCTCCCTGTACGGGTCCGAGGACCTCACGGGGATGAGGATGGTCGTCGGCATCGCGACCAGGCACCAGCTTGCTGTTGCCGCTGCCATAACCCTGATCACCCTGGCGGTGCCGACGGTGTTCCTGACCCTGTACGGCGTAACCGACCCGTCCATCCACGATGTGGCGGTGGGTGACCTGCGTCTGTTCGCCCCGTACATCCTGTTCCAGGCGGCGAACTACTTCATCATGGTGATCTACCAGGTGTTCGGGCATCGTCCCATCGCGCTGTCCATATCAGTGATGGAGTGCGCGTTCATCCTCGTGGCGGCATACGCCCTCACGCCGCTCAGCACCGATTTCATCTGGCTGTCTTTCGTCATCGGAGAATCCCTGGTCACGGTCGTAATCGTCGTCATGTCGCTGGTCATCAGGCACCGCTGTCCGGAGTTCTCCGGCGTCTCCCTGCTCAGGAAGCCCAGCGGAGAGGTCATGGACACATCCATGTCCGGCGACGGTTCCGAGCTGTCGCAGGTGCTGGACGAGACCTCGGCGTTCCTGGAGGAGGTTGGTGTCGACAGGCCGCTGGCCGAGAGGGTGCGGCTCTGCTGCGAGGAGACGCTGCTGAACGTGGTGGACCACGGTCTCCGCCGGGACCCCGACAGGTTCGTGGACCTGATGGTGAGGGTCGACGGAGACGGGATCAAGGTCACCATCAGGGACGACGGTCCGATCTTCGATCCAGTGAAGTACGACGAGGATACTGGATACGGTCTGATGATCGTCAGAGGCGAGTGCAGCACCCTGAACTACGCCAGGAGCATGGACCAGAACAACGTGTTCATAGGGTTCGACGCGGTCTGCCGGGGATGACCCGTCCTCCCTACACGGGTCGCTCCCGGAGGTAGGGACACAGTTCAAAAATACGTGAGTATGTTAGCATGGTCCATGAAGCATCTGATGACCGGGAAGGTCAAGGAAGTCTACGAGGTCGACGCGGACACGCTGGAGTTCGCGTACACCGACAACATCTCCGTTTTCGACAAGATCATCCCCTCGAAGATCCCCCACAAGGGCGAGACGCTCTGCAGGACCGCCAAGTACTGGTTCGGCAAGCTGAACGAGGCCGGCATCAACAACCACTACATCAGCGAGCCCTCCAAGGACAGGATGAGGGTCAAGAGGGTCGACGTCATCCGCGACTACAGCAAGATCGACGGCACCACCACCAACTACCTGATCCCCCTGGAGGTCATCTGCAGGTACTACGCCGCCGGATCCCTCCTGGACAGGCTCAAGTCCGGGAAGGTCAAGCCGGAGGACCTGGGATTCCCCGCGGGACACGAGGTCAAGAGAGGGGAGAAGCTCCCGAAGCCCTTCGTGGAGTGCACCACCAAGCTGGAGGAGCACGACGAGAACCTGACCGAGGCCGAGGCCAAGGAGATGGCCGGGCTCTCCGACGCCGAGTACCAGGAGATCGTGGACACCGTTCTCAGGATCGACCAGATCATCGCGGAGGAGGCCGGCAAGCGCGGGCTCATCCACTGCGACGGAAAGAAGGAGTTCGGATACGACAAGGAGAGGAAGCTCATGGTCGTCGACACCTTCGGAACCCTGGACGAGGACCGCTGGTGGGACGCCGAGGAGTACGCCAAGGGCAACATCGTGGAGCTCTCCAAGGAGTTCGTCAGGCAGTACTACCGCGAGACCGGGTACCACGACGAGCTCTACGCCGCCAGGGACGCCGGGAAGCCCGAGCCGGACATACCCGCACTCCCCCAGGACATCATCGACCGCGTGAGCAAGCTGTACGTCGACATGTACGAGCGCATCACCGGCGAGAAGTTCTGATCATCAAACCCATGATCCCGGGGCGACCCGGGATCTCATCACATTTTGAACCGGGGTCGCAGGTCTCACTTCTTGCACCTTTCCGGACTGCTTTAGCGCGGCACATCAGGATAGGATGACCCGAACGATAACAGGAACTTCGAATTCCGAAGTCCAGGACAAGGGTCCTGTATGATTTCATAATCGTAAATGGAAGGAATTCTTTCTAGTAGGTGGAAGGAATTATTTCTAGTAGGTGGAAGGAATAATTTCCATTAAGTAATCCTCCATCCATCTTCATGACATGTCCCTCACTCCCGAAGGCTATAAACCGCGTATTGTGGACCAGATGCTCGAGCGGAAGCTTCACGTATTCGGGGCTGTGAGCATAGAAGGTCCGAAGTGGTGCGGAAAGACCTGGACAGCAGAGAACCATGCAGAGAGTGAGATCAAGATTGCAGAAAACAGAGGTCCTCTGACGAATCGCGACTATGTACTCGCGGATGTCAGCAGGGCATTGGTCGGAGACAGCCCCCATCTCATCGACGAGTGGCAGGAGGTTCCCCAGATATGGGATTCTGTCCGTTCCGACCTCGACAGTCATCCCGGCCATGGCAGATACATCCTGACGGGATCGTCTGTTCCCAGACGTGAGGAGTACATCCACAGCGGTATCGGGCGCATAGCGAAACTCAAGATGCGTACGATGACGCTTTTCGAGACCGGAGATTCGGATGGTAGCGCATCATTGCGTGAACTCATGCTCGGGAAGCTCGAGATGTCCGAGAAGAGGGATGTGGAGTTGGAACAATTGGTGGACTTCGTGGTTCGCGGGGGATGGCCGGCCGCCATGGGAGTGGATCCTGAGGATTACGGGTTGATTCCCAGAGAGTACATAGAGTCCGCCATCGAGGATGCATGCAGGCTTGACGGAAAGCGGAGGGACAGGGAGAAGATGACGATGCTGATCAAGTCTCTCTCACGTAACGAGAGCACGGTGGTCAGCAACGAGACCGTCAAGAACGGTATGAGGTCCTATGATGACGAGAGCATCTCCAACGATACATACTATGACTACTCGGATTGTCTGGACCGCATCCATCTCCTGGAGGACACACCCAGTTTCAAGGCGAATTTCAGATCCAACGTCCGCATTGGAAAGAAGCCGAAACGTCATCTCACCGATGTATCGCTGGCCGTTGCCGCTCTGGGCCTCAACCACAAGAAACTGATGGGGGATCTGAACACGTTCGGATTCATGTTCGAGTCCCTCTGTGAACACGATCTCCAGATATACGCTGAATGCGCAGGAGGTTCACTGTACCATTACCGTGACGATTCAGGCAGGGAGGTTGATGCCATAGTGGAATCAGAGGACGGGAGTTGGGGTGCGTTCGAGATCAAGCTGGGTGCGGGTCAGATCGATGATGCGGCCGAACACCTGCTCAGGATGAGGGACGTGTTCGAATCCAGAGGGAACACCCCATGTGTGCTCTGCGTCATCAGCGGTTTGTCAAATTGGGCGTATCGGCGTCCCGACGGGGTCTTCGTCGTCCCCATAACCTCTCTCGGTCCGTGATCAGAGCAGGTCAGCGGCGACCATCTTCTCGCCGATCGGGCACTCCAGGTCCTTCCCGAGGCTGGTGACGGTGTACTTCTGGCCGTCCCTCTTGCCGATGGCGTGGCAGCGCCAGTAGTTGGGGCAGGAGACCTCCTGGCACTTCGATTCGGAGTACGTCAGGGTGACACCCTCCATGGCCCCCTTCTTGGGGATGGCCCCCGGCGTGGGGACCTTCTCGACCTCGACGGCGACGACCTCTCCCTCGCACTGCTCGCAGGAGTGCCTCTGGCTCCTGACCTCGGCCACCCTGTACCTCGCCCCGGGCTCGAGGTTGAAGCAGACGCCCTTCAGCCTGCAGTCCTTGCATTCCGTGAGGGGGCCCATGAAGTAGAACTCGTTCCCCGCCTTCGCCTGCGGCTCGCTGATGAGAGTTATGAGTGCCATTTTTCCACCTTCAGATGACGCCCGTGGCGCGGGCGACCTTCTCGGCCACCTCCGGGCTTATTCCGCTGTCCCCGAGGATCGTGAACCTGTCGGACCTGATCTCGTGGGCATGGGTCATCGCGTCGATGACGTCTTCCGCCGTAAGACCCAGGCCCCTGGCGGTCGTGGGGGCGCCGATCTCCTCCAGGGCGTCCCTGATCATCTCCCAGTCCCCTCCGTGGAGGTACATGGTCATGATGGACCCGACCCCGCACTGCTCCCCGTGCAGCGCCTTCCCGGGGTGCTTCAGGTCGATCATGTGGGAGAACATGTGCTCCGCACCGCTGGTGGGCCTGGAGCTGCCGGCGATGCACATGGAGATGCCGGACATGATGATGGGCTTGATGGAGAGCCAGACGCTGTCCTCCAGGTTGGGCTTGATCAGCTGGCTGTTCTCCACGATGGACTCCGCCGAGTACTTGGCGATGGTGTACGCGGTGCGGCTGAAGTCCACGTTCTTGAGCCTCCTGGCGAAGTCCCAGTCCATGATCGCCGTGAGGTTGGAGATGACGTCGGCGCATCCGGAGGCCAGCAGGCGGTACGGGGCCTTGGCGATGACGCCGGTGTCCGCGATGACGCCCATGGGCGACGCGGACTCCACCGAACGGGAGCCGGAGTCGGACTTGAGGGACGCCCTGTTGGAGGCTATGCCGTCGTGGGCGGCGGAAGTGGGGATGCTTATGAACGGGAGCCTCAGGTCCCTGCTGACCACCTTCGTGAGGTCGATCTTGCTGCCGCCGCCGACCGCGAGGACGAAGCTGGAGCCGAACTCTCTGATGCGCTCCTCGGCGTACTGGGCGTTCTCCATGGTGGCGTCGCCGACCTGGACCACGTCCATGTCGTAGCCCTCCATGTAGTCGAGGACGTCTTTGGCGGCGGCCTCCAGGGTCCTGGTGCCGGTGATGATGGTCCCGGTGCGTCCGGTGTGTATGCCCTCGCACATCTCCTTGACGCATCCAAGCACGTCGTGCCCCGCCACGATGTTGCGGGGGACCTCGACCATCTTGACCTTGGTGAAATCCTCGATCATCCCTCTCTGCCTCTCGGACGCTATTGTCGGAGGACATTATAAAGGGTGGCGCGATTCGCATCGGCATGGAGAGGACCCTCATAATCTGCGGGAGCGCCGGCCGCGGCGGAGTCACGGAGACGATGTGCCAGACGGCCGCGGACGCCATAAGGTCCCGTGGGCAGGACGCCATGGTCGTCTTCCCGTCGGAGATGAGGATCGAGCACTGCCGCGGTTGCGATTCCTGCAGCAACGGGCCCTGCGTCATAGACGACGACATGCACAGGCTGTACCGCCTCTTCGCGGAGTCGGACTTCCTGATGCTGGCCACCCCGCTGCACTTCAGCGGGCCCTCGTCGCTGGCCAAGACCGTCATGGACAGGTTCCAGACCTACTGGCACGGGAAGGACCTCCCGCACCCCATCGCAATGGCAGGGATGATCTGCGCCGGCAGCGAGCATCCCAACTTCGAGCCCACGGTGGCGATAATGAAGGCGTTCGCCATAACCACGAAGATGAAGTGGATGGGTCATCTGGAGTTCCCCGGCACGGACGTACGCGGGGACCAGGGGGTCGGGGAGGAGATCGACGGTTTCCTCGACCGGCTGTACGCCATCAGAGAGACGATACCCACATCCCGGATATGGCCTCCGAACTCGGCGGGCGGCGAGTGAAGGGTACGACGGAGGGATGCTCGTCCAGGACGGCCCTCCAGTTCTCCTCCGTCAGCGAACCGTCGGTGTCCAGCAGGCACACCCTGTAGAACCCCATCTCCGAGAGGTCCGACAGCGTCCTGGCCGGATCACCCATCTTCCCTTTTCCGATCACGGCCCTCCCGCCGACGACGAACACCGTGGGCACGAAGCTGTCCGAGACCGAGTGGATGTCCTCCAGCTCCGCATCGGACTCCACGCAGTGGTACGGGCCCATGACCATGTCGGCGGTGGTGTTGAAGGAGTCGAACAGGTCGTCCACGGTCTCCACGCAGGTCATGAACCAGATGTCGCACCCGCGGACCTTCATGTCCTTGACGACGCCGGCGGTGAAGGTCCCGCGGGCCAGGCTGTCCATGTCCACGACCACCGCGGGGGACCTCTCGTCCGAGCGGGGGATGCGGCCGGCGGCTTCTGAGAACGACTCCGACCTCCCGGAGGCGGTCGGGCGGGTGCCCTGGAACCATGCGTCGAGGGCGACGAGCCCGTCGCCGGTCTTCGCCGCGAACAGTGCCGGGATTTGCATGCCGGTCGCATGGAGGGGGTCGGATATTGCCTTTGCGGGGCCCCGACTATTCGGGGCTTAAAATTGTAAACGGCGTTAAGCAAAGTATAAATCCTGCGAAGGCCCAGTGCTCTCCAGAGGTTTCACATGACACAGAAATACGTCTGCGCCAAATGCGGCACCGCTGTCGAGCTCATCTACAAAGGCGGATGCACGCCCTCCTGCTGCGGCGAGCCCATGCAGCTCATGGAGCCCAAGACCGAGGACTTCGTGAAGGAGAAGCACGTCCCCTACATCGAGAAGCAGGACGGAGGCTTCCTCGTCAAGGTCGGGAAGGAGACCGCCCACCCCATGGCCGAGGACCACTACATCGTGTACATCGAGATCCTCGCCGACGGAGTCTACATGAGGAAGTACCTCCAGCCCGGCGACGCACCCGAGGCGTTCTTCAAGACCGACGCCGCCGAGGTCCAGGCCTGGGAGTACTGCAACAAGCACGGACTCTGGAAGTCCAACCAGTGAGGCCATCCCGCTGGAAACCCCTTACCAAACCCTTTTTCGAACCGTTCCGTGTCTTCTTTTTAATATTCAATCGGGATAACCGTGCAGTCAAGAGAGGTTCACACCATGGCAAAGATCGTAGAGTCCACGGGTGACGATGCCAAAGCGAAGGCGAGGCACGCCAAGATCGCCAGGGAGAAGAAGGACGCCGAGATCAAGGCGAAGGAGAAGGTCTCCGACGAGAAGTGGAAGGCCATCCGCGCCGAGGAGAAGCGCAAGGAGGAGATCAAGAAGCTCCCCAGGGAGGAGCGCGCCGCGGCCAGGAAGGAGCTGAAGGAGCAGATCAGGCACCGCAAGGACGTGGAGAAGCAGCAGAAGAGGGAGCGCAGGGAGGCCGAGAGGGCCAAGCGCGAGGCCGAGAAGAGGGAGGCCCAGGCCAAGGCCGCCGGAGCCGTCGCCCACGAGAAGCAGGAGGTCGAGGAGGCCATCCAGGCATCCGAGAGGTCCGAGTCCGTCGAGGACCAGAGGGTCGAGGAGATCGCCGAGCAGGTCCAGGAGGCCGTGGGGCCCACCGAGCACCAGGAGGGCGTCCCCGGGGAGATCCCCGCCGAGAACGTCGAGGCTCCCGAGGAGCCCGAGCAGAAGAAGGACTGAGTCCGCCCTTAGCAAAACACCCCGGTCCCCCGTGGCCAGCACCGTCCGCGGGGGCCGGGACTTCGGCATCCCTAATGTCTCTCACGGAACATCGGGGGTGCCGTTCTGTCCCCCAGGGACCAAACGACCCCTGGGGAGGTATGCCCTCTTAAATACTGAAAGGCCGTCCACTCTTCGTGGTAAATGGTTCGACGACACCGGAAGAAAGAATGCTCTATGCGGCGTCCACGGATGTCGATAGCGTCATCAAAGAGTTTAACAGCAGAGAGGAGGGGCACTACAACGAGGAGGTGACCACGTCCCGTATCCAGTACGGGAAGAACGAGGTCACCAACCACAACAAGTACGTGGTCCTGAAGAGGCTCGCCAGGTCCTTCGGAAACATATTCATCATAACGCTCGCGATCATCGACATCCTGTGGATGGTCCTGGAGCCGGACATAATCTACTTCGTAATTCTCACGACGCTGATCCTTGTCAGCGGTACCGTCACGTTCATCCAGGAGACCCGCAGCTCGAAGGCGGCGGCCCAACTGGTCAGCATGGTGACGACCATAATCACCGTCCGCCGCGAGGGGGTCGAGATAGAGATCGACTCCAAGGAGCTCGTGGTTGGTGACATCATCATCCTGGACACGGGGGACATGGTCCCCGCGGACGTCAGGATCATCAAGTCCAACCATCTCAAGGTCGACCAGTCCGCCCTGACGGGGGAGTCGGGCGGGGTCACCAAGTATTCCGACATCTCCAACGAGGACGACATCCTCGCATGCAACAACATGGCCTTCATGGGAACCAACGTCGTCGGCGGGTCCGCCGAGGCGATCGTCGTGGCCGTCGGGGACGACACGATCTTCGGTTCCATGGCCGAGAAGCTCACCCGCAAGAAGCCCTCCACGACGTACGACAAGGGGACCAAGTCCATCGTCAACGTCCTCCTGAGGATCATGTACTGCATGGTCCCGCCGGTGTTTGTGATCATGCTGGTCAAGAACTACATGACATACGGATTCGAGGATTGGGGGCAGTTCTTCCACGACTGTGTTCTAGGACCTGTGATTTTTGCCCTCACACTCGCCATCGGTCTTATGCCGGAGATGCTCGCCACCATTGTCTCCGCCAATCTGGCCAAGGGATCCATCGACATGTCGAAGAAGAAGGTCATCGTCAAGGACGTGACCGCCATCCAGAACTTCGGCGCCATGGACGTCCTGTGCTCGGACAAGACCGGGACGCTCACCCAGAACCGCATCTCCGTGGAGTCCTGCAATGACATATATGGCAATCCCAGTCACTCCGTGGAGCTGCTGTCCTGCCTCAACGCCCACAACCTGAAATCGGCCACCAACCAGATCGACTGGGCCCTCGACGAGTACGCCGAGGAGGAGGACGGTCTGCTGGACGAGGTCGAGCAGTACGAGTATGTGGGCGACGTGCCCTTCGACTTTGTCAGGAGGAGGGCCACCGTCATCGTCAAGCAGGACGAGGACGTCAACATCATGATCTCCAAGGGTGCCATGCCCGAGATCCTCTCCATCTCCACCGGATATCTCGACCAGGACAGGCACATCCAGCCCCTGGATGAGAAGACCGTCAACGATATGATGGGTCTGGTCGAGTGGTACAGCATGAAGGGGATGCGCGTGCTGGGAATCACCCACAAGTACCTCCCCTCCGGGAAGACCGAGTTCTCCGACGCCGACGAGTGCGACCTGATCATCGCCGGTTTCCTGGTGTTCACCGACCCTGTCAAGCCCACCGCCAGGCAGGCCATCGAGGACATGAAGGAGTACGGAATCGCAGTGAAGGTCCTCACCGGGGACAACGAGTACGTCTCCCGCCACGTCTGCGAGCAGATCGGCATCCCCGCCGAGAACATCATGGTCGGTCCGCAGATCGACGACATGAGCGACGAGGAACTCAGCGAGGCCGTGGAGACCACCAACATCTTCGCCCGCCTGAGCCCCGACGACAAGTCCAGGGTCGTGCAGGCCCTGAGGGCCAACGGACACACCGTCGGAGTCATGGGAGACGGGATCAACGACGTCGTAGCCATGAAGAACGCCGACGTGAGCATCTCCGTCGACACCGGAACGGACATCGCCAAGGAAACCGCCAGCATGATCCTCCTGGAGAAGGACCTGGGGGTCCTCAAGAGCGGAGCGATCGAGGGCAGGAAGGTCTACGTCAACTCCATCAAGTACGTGAAGATGATCGGTTCGATCAACTTCGGATACATGTTCTCCCTGATCCTCGGTTCCCTGTTCTTCAACTTCGAGCCGATGGGCGGGATCATGATCCTGATCTTCAACCTGATCAACGACTTCGCCTGCATCTTCATCATCTGGGACAAGGTCGACGACGAGTTCGTCAAAGAACCGCGGAAGTGGGATGCTAAGAACCTCACCACGGTCATGTACCGGTACGGACCGATGTGCGTGGTTACCGATCTGATCTCATGGGTCTTCTTCATATGGGTGGTTCTACCCACCGTTGGCCTCAGTCTGCCGGACTCAGCCATAGTGGGTAACACGACATATGATCTGACGGGGATAACCAACGCTTCCGAGGCCGTTCTCAGTGGGTTGCCTCTTGGCGATATAGATGCGCTGATTCCAGTGATGATATTGTTCCAGTCCCTCTGGTGCATAGAGCAGTACTGGATGCAGGTCTGGGCGATCCACATCGTCAGGACCAACAAGCTCCCGTTCTTCCAGGCCTGGTCCGCCAAGCCGCTGGTCATCACGACAATCGTGGCGCTCATCGTCGGAACGACCCTACCGTTCACCGGACCCCTCTGGGAGGCCATCTCCGGATGCGCAGACCTGATCCCGGTGCCGCTGTGGGCGCTGATCTTCATGCCCATCATCGGAGCGGTCTACTTCTTCGGAGCCCACGCCATCAAGAGGCACGTGCTGAAGAAGTACGGGTTCTTCGCCTGTTGAAATCACTTACCCGGGGGAGACCCCGGGGCAAAATACCATCTTGTTCTTTCGTAGTCCACAGATGATATGTTGATTTTATTGCATATTATAACATTCAAAAATATGCAATAATGCGATATGGAATGAATTTATTGCATATTGAATAATTAAAATATATGCAATAACATACAGTCAACATGCACAGGTTCGACTACTCGTTCCTCAAGACCGCATCGTTCCCCGCGGACATCGTGTCGAAGGCATCCCGCATAGAGTCCATGAGGGGCCGGGGGGAGTTCGTCATCAGGAGCCACCCGGCGGTGGTCTCGGACATGGAGGCCGCGGCGAGGGTCATGTCTATGAGGGAGTCGAACGCCATCGAGGGGATCGTCACCTCCGACGACCGTCTTGTGGGCATCGCCACGGGTTCGACCGCGCCGAGGGGGCACTCCGAGTCGGAGATCGCCGGCTACCGCGACGTGCTCGACATCATCCACAGTCGTCACGATGCGCTGTCAGTCGACGAGAGGACGATCCTGAGGCTCTTCTCCGTGATGGGGGCACAGTCCGACGGACCCACGGGGTACAAGATCCGTGACAACGCGATAGTGGATGTCCATGAGGACGGCACCCGTTCCGTGAGGTTCAGGCCGGTCACCGCGGCGGAGACGCCCATGGCGATGGAGCAGCTCGTCCTCGCCTACGGGGAGGCGCGCGACGACATGGGGATCAACAATCTTCTGCTGATCCCGTGCTTCATCCTGGATTTCCTGTGCATCCATCCGTTCATCGACGGGAACGAGAGGATGTCCAGGCTACTCACGCTCCTGCTGCTCTACCAGGAGGGCTACGATGTCGGGAAGTACGTCTCGGTGGAGGCGCGCATAAGCGCCACGAGGGACAGGTACTACGAGGCGCTGTCAGCTTCCTCGAAGGGATGGCACGAGAACGGATCGGACTACATCCCGTTCATTTCGTACATGCTCGGGGTCCTGATGATGTGCTACAGGGAGTTCGACAGCAGGTTCCGGGCGATCGAGGGGTCGAGGATGGGCAAGATGGACAGGGTGAGGGAGATGGTGCTCAACTCCGTCCTGCCCGTGTCCAAAACCGACCTGTCGTCCATGATGCCCGACGTCTCCGTGACCACCATCGAGGCCGTGCTCGGGGAGATGGTCCGCGAGGGGGTCGTAAGGAAGGTGGGCGGCAACAGGAACGCCAGGTACATCAGGGCCTCGGACGAGGTCTGGCCCTGAGAGGAAGGACTGTGGAGGCCCCGTCCGAGACCTCCGGTCCGGAAAGGTTCAGAACTTCAGCTTGGATCCGCAGTTCACGCAGACCTTCGTCTTCCTGTTGATGTAGCCGCACCTGGGGCAGTGGGGCATGCCCGTGACGTCCACAAGCCCTGTGCCGTCGGCCCATCCCTCCCTGGAGACGGTGGAGGAGATCTTCTCGGGGTCGGTGGGAACCTCGCCGTTGTTGTCCTCGATCATGTTCCTGTTGAAGTGCAGGATGGCCTGGTCCCTCTCCTCAGCGATGGCGCCCCTGTCCCCGGAGAGCGACTCCAGCTTGGCGACCTTCTTCTCGTTCTTCACCCTGACCTTCTCCACGGGCTGGGTCTTGAGGGTCCTGTTGAGCTCCTTGACCTTCTTCTCGATGGCCGCCTGGATCTCCTCGTCCGAGTAATCGGTGAAGGGGCTCATGCGGATCATCCAGTACAGGTTGTACTGCCTCTCGGACTGCTCGGGCATCTTGTTCTCGACCGGCTTCTCCTCTTTCTTACCAAAGAACCATGCCATGGGCTGGTAATCGGGGTGATAGTAGATAACGGGTTTCAGGAAAGCGGGACGGTCGGAGGGTGTGCATCCGGTCAGGATTCCCGGCCCCTGTTGTGATTATGATGCGCACAGACGTTTGTAATCTTTTAAATGTCTAATGGAAGTGCCTTTAGACATTCAATCATAGGGTGTCAGGTAGACTTTTTATATAATCAGAGGATAGGGGAGTCCACCGTCAGAGGTCATGATATGATCTGCAACGCTTTCATCGGACTACTCCTTCTTCTTGAGTAAATCCAGTGAGAGCTAGGACGGTTTGAGGTGTTTATATGGAAGCTACCCAAACCAGTGAGAACGCTAGGCTGAGAGAGATGTTGGCTGTGAGCCCCTACAACCAGCTTGCGCTCGAGCCCCTACCCCACAGGGACCGGATCCAGATCTTTGACACGACTCTGAGGGACGGGGAGCAGGCCCCAGGCATCGCCCTGAGCTCGGACGACAAGGTCCGCATAGCCATGGCCCTGGACGACCTCGGCGTGGACATCATGGAGGCCGGGTTCGCCGTCTCCTCCGAGACCGAGAGGGAGACGCTGAAGAGGATCGTGGACGCCGGGACGAGATGCACCGTGTGCAGCCTCTCCAGGTCCGTGAAGGGCGACGTGGACGCCGTCATGCAGACCGGCGTGGACTACGTGCACACGTTCATCGCCACCAGCGACCTCCACATGAAGTACAAGCTGAAGATGACCCCCGACCAGGTCGTGGAGAAGGCGGTGTCTACAATCGAGTACGCCAGGGACCATGGCCTGAGGGTCATGTTCTCCTGCGAGGACGCCACCAGGACCGACCTCGAGTTCATGAAGAGGATCTGCCTGGCCGCGCAGGACGCCGGCGCAGAGGCCATCAACCTGCCCGACACCGTGGGCGTGATCATTCCGCAGGGCATGGCGCACATCGTTTCCGAGATGCACAAGGTCCTGAAGGTGCCGATATCCATGCACTGCCACAACGACATGGGCCTGGCCGTGGCCAACACCCTGGCCGGCGTCGAGGCCGGCGCGGAGATCTGCCAGGTCACCATCAACGGCATCGGCGAGAGGACCGGGAACGCGGCCCTGGAGGAGGTGGCGGTCAACCTGTTCGCCAACTACGGCGCCGAGACCGTGGACCTCACCAAGCTGGGCCCGACATCGAAGATGGTCGAGAGGATCACCGGGTTCCCGATCGCGTACAACAAGCCCGTGGTGGGCAGGAACGCCTTCGCCCACGAGTCCGGCATCCATGTGCACGGGGTCATGGCCAACACCCTGACCTACGAGCCCTTCAAGCCCGAGCTCGTCGGCGTGGAGAGGCACATCGTCATCGGCAAGCACTCCGGGGAGCACTCCGTCAGGGGCAGGCTGGACGCCCTGGGCGTCAGGTTCCCGGAGGAGCACATGTCCGAGCTGATGGCCGCGATCAAGGAGATCGCCGTCGGCGGCAAGGAGATCGACGACGCCGAGCTGGTCGCCATCGCCGACAACGTGCTGTGGAAGAAGGAGACCAAGGTCCAGACAGCGGTCCTCGAGGGGATCGCCGTCATCACCGGAAAGAGCGTGACCTCCACCGCCACAGTGACGATAACGATCAACGGCGAGAAGAGGGTCAAGTCCGAGATCGGGGTCGGACCCGTGGACGCCGCCCTCAAGGCGATCAGCGAGGCTGTCAACGACAACATCACGCTGGAGGAGTACAAGCTCGCGGCAGTGACCGGGGGAAGCGACTCCATATGCGAGGCCACGGTGATGGTCAAGAACGTTCAGAACGACGGCAACCTGTCCGTCGGCAAGGCCGTGGGCCTGGATGTCGTGCAGACGTCCGTGGACGCCATGATGGCCGCCATAAACAGGGATTTCGCCAGACAGAGGAGTGAGTGAGATGGGCAAGACGATAGCAGAGAAGATCCTCTCGGAGAAGTCCGGGACCGACGCGCGCGCCGGACAGATCGTGATGGCCGACGTGGACTACGTGATGGTCAACGACGTCACCGGGCCGATCGCGTTCCGCGAGTACGCCAAGCTGGGGACCGGCAGCATGTACAAGGACCGCATGGTCCTGATCCCCGACCACTACGTCCCAGCGAAGGACGTGGCCTCGGCAGAGCAGGCCAAGGAGATGAGGGAGTTCGCCCACGAGCACCAGCTCCCCAACTACTTCGAGATCGGGAAGAGCGGGGTCTGCCACCAGCTGATGGTGGAGGAGGGCTTCGCCGCTCCCGGAAGGCTCATAGTGGGCGCGGACTCCCACACCTGCACCTACGGGGGGATCAACGCCTTCTCCACAGGCATCGGCTCCACCGAGGCCGCGGCGGCGTTTGCCACCGGGAAGCTGTGGTTCAAGGTCCCCGAGACCATCAAGGTCGTCGTGAGGGGCAAGTTCAGGAGGAACGTCGGCGGGAAGGACCTGATCCTGAAGATCATCACCGACATCGGCGTGGACGGGGCCAACTACAAGGCCCTGGAGTTCCACGGGGACATCCAGAACATCCCCGTCGCCGACAGGCTGGCCGTCTCCAACATGGCCATCGAGGCCGGGGGCAAGGCCGGCATATTCCCCTGCGACGACCTGACCCGCGAGTACATAAGGGACACGGTCCGCGGGGAGTACACCCCGGTGGACGCCGACCCCGACGCGGAGTACTGCAGGGTCCTGGAGTACGACCTGGACCAGCTGGAGCCCATGGTCTCCTACCCCCACCTGCCCAGCAACGGCCGCCCCGTGAGGGAGGCCGACGTGAGGATCGACCAGGCCTACCTGGGGAGCTGCACAAACGGCAGGATCGAGGACATGAGGATCGGTGCCGAGGTCGTGAAGGGCAGGAAGGTCGCCCCGGGAGTAAGGTTCCTGGTGGTCCCGGCGTCCCAGAAGGTCTACAGGCAGATGGTGGAGGAGGGTCTGATGCAGATCTTCCTCGACGCGGGCGCGTTCATATCCGGACCCACCTGCGGCGCCTGCCTCGGAGGGTACATGGGCATCCTCGCAGCAGGCGAGAGGGCCGTGTCCTCCACGAACAGGAACTTCATCGGGAGGATGGGCGACAAGGCCTCCGAGGTGTACCTCGCCGGACCCGCCACCGTGGCGGCATCGGCCATCGCGGGCAGGATCGTCACCCCCGACCAGCTGGAGGGGAACTGAATGGACAGCATCAAGGGAAGGGTGTGGGTGTTCGGCGACAACGTCGACACCGACCAGATCATACCGGCCGAGAGGCTGGTGGCCGCGAACCTCGACCACCTGAACGACTACATCTTCGAGAAGGTCAGGCCGGGATTCGCGCAGCAGGTTCAGAAGGGCGACATCCTCGTCGCCGGCAGGAACTTCGGATGCGGCTCCTCCAGGGAGCACGCCCCGCTGTCGCTGATCGAGGCAGGGTTCTCGTGCATCATCGCCGAGTCCTTCGCACGCATCTTCTACAGGAACTCCATGAACATCGGCCTGCTCCTGGTGGAGTGCAAGGTGGATGTCAAGGAGGGGGAGACCGTGGAGGTCGACCCCGATGAGGGGAAGATGTACGCGGAGGGCAGGGAGTACTCGTTCCCCGAGTACCCGCCGTTCATCACCGAGCTCGTCAAGGCGGGCGGGCTCATGAACCTCATCAGGGAGGGGAGATTCTGAAGCACCTGGCCATCATACCCGGCGACGGCATCGGCAAGGAGGTCATCGCCGCGGGCATGGAGGTCCTGGACGCCGTGTCCGAGATCTCCTCGTTCCAGTACGATCCGGAGTTCTTCGACATCGGGTCCGACAGGTACCTCAGGACCGGGGAGCTCCTCACCGACGATGACGTATCCGCCCTGAAGAGGAAGGACGCCATCTACTTCGGCGCCATCGGCGACCCCAGGGTGGCCCCGGGGGTCCTGGAGCAGGGCATCCTCCTGAAGATGAGGGCGGTGTTCGACCAGTACATCAACCTCCGCCCCGTCACGTCGTGGTTCCCGCTGGTCCCCCTGAAGAGGGAGGTCCCCTTCGACATCCACTTCCTCAGGGAGAACACCGAGGACTTCTACATGGGCGCCAACGGGTTCTTCGGACCGAGCCACGGAGGCTCCAGGGCCCACGTCCACGTGGACAGGGAGCTCTACGGGCTGGACATCGACATAGACGCCAGGTCCACCAACGACGATGACTTCGCCTTCGAGATCGGGCTGCTCTCCAGGAGGGCTGTCACAAGGTTCGCGGACTACGCCTGCAGGTACGCGCTCAACAGGGGCGACACCAAGGTCACCCTGGTGGACAAGGCCAACGTCATCACCAAGAACTACGGCATGCAGAGGCAGATATTCCAGGAGAAGACCGCGGAGTACGGCCTCGACCTGGAGTTCATGTTCGTCGACGCCATGGCCATGGCGATGATCGTCAGGCCGGAGACCTTCGGCACCGTCGCCGTGCCCAACCTGTTCGGGGACATCCTCACCGACCTGGGCGCGCAGCTCCAGGGAGGCTTGGGCATGGGCGGAAGCGGGAACATCAACCCCGAGGGGGTCAGCATGTTCGAGCCCATCCACGGGTCCGCGCCGGACATCGCCGGGAGGGGCATAGCCAACCCGATCGCCGCCGTCCTCGCCGCCCAGATGCTCCTGGAGGAGCAGGGCTACCAGGCCGAGGGCCGGATGCTCCACGACGCCGTCAGGAGCAGCCTGGACACCGGTAGGACCACGCCGGACCTGGGCGGGAACCTCTCCACGTCCGAGGTGGGGAAGGCCATCGCGGACTACGTTCGCTCCCAGAAACGCTGAAACCATCGGTCCCGGGTCCGATCAACAGGGCTCCGGGACCTGAAACCGGTAATAATTTGTTCAGAAGTTCAGGATCACCGGGACGTCGTGCTCCTCGGAGAACCTCACCGCCCGGTGGAGGATGGAGAACGTGACCTTCGCCAGCTCCTCCGTGTCGCTCTCTCCCGACGTCATCCTGGCGACCATCCAGTCGTCGGACAGGCTCTCGGGCGAGCCCCATCCGAGGATGGTCTCCTCGTCAGCGTCCCAGACGTTCCTGTTGATCTCCCTGAGCTCGCCCTTGAGTCCGGCCACGGTTCCGAGTCTCACATCCTCACCGTAGGGTTTGGAGGCGTCCATGATGAACCTGAGGGGCAGGGGGAGCCACCAGGTCACGCCGCTCAGCAGCGTCATGTTCTCCCCGTAGTCCTCGTACAGCATGTCTATCGCCGGCTCCTCGTGGTACTTCCAGCCCTTCGCCACCTTCGGGGGCATCGGTTCGTCGTAGAGGTTGCACGCGGTCACCATCAGCAGGGCGCCGAAGCCGTCCCAGTCGGGCCAGCCCGTGTAGTACGGGCATCCGTCATCGTCGTTCCATCTGTCGTGGGTCCCGCCGCCGTCCCTCTCGAGGGATCCCAGGATGTAGTCCATCCACTGTCCGATGTCCTCCTTGTAATGTTCCGGGTTCGTGGGTTCGAGGTCGTACTCGTTTCCGTCCGGGTCCACTCTGGAGTACCCCTTGCCGTGGTCCTCCGCGAACCTCTGGATGCTCGTCTTCCAGTCTCTGGAATAGTATCTGGTCAGTGTTCCCGTGTAGATGTCCAGTCCCATGCCGATCAGTCACCGTCAGGAACGTATCATTCCTCTCCTAATATCCGTATGGGCCATGTCAGTCATTTGCCCGAACGACACGACACTATTTTATCGGGGTATCCCAGTCGAGTCCAAGGACAGGATGACCGCCTCCCAGCAAGGGGTGCGAATCCAGGATCTCATCAGGAACAGGAGACCGAACCGATGATAACTCTGGAACTGGAGACGACATACCCCGATAGTAGAGTGGCCGAAGCCGTGATGAACGCCCTGGACCCCGACAACAAGGGCTACGTCTCCTCCGAGCTGCACGGATCCACCATAGTCTTCAGGATGGAGGCCAGGTCGGCCGGCACCATGAGGAACGCCGCGGACGACCTCCTCGCCTGCATCAAGGTGGCCGAGGAGTCCGTCGGCATGACCTGCGAGGACAGCTGTCCAGACTCCGACGAGGAATGAAATAAAAAAGGGACGGGACGGATCCCGCCCCTTGGGGTTTTTTCAACTCTCGATTCCGAGGGCGATGGCCTTCCTGTTGCTCTCCAGCAGGTTGGCCTTCCTGGCGGGGATGCTCTTCTGGAGTCCCAGGTCCAGGTTCTCCGCGGAGCAGAAGCCGGTCTCCTTGAACAGCCTTCCGAGCATGACCATGTTGGCAGCTCCCTTGAGGCCGTTCTCCTCGGCGATCCTGGAGGCGTCGACGTAGACGACCCTGACATCGGTCCTGGCGACCTCCTTGTGGACGATGGAGCTGTCGATGATGATGATCCCGCCGGGGACCACGTCGTTCTCGAACTTCTCCAGGGACGGGAGGTTCATCACCACGAGCACGTCGGGGTTCACCACGAGGGGGGACCCGATGGCCTTGTCGGAGATGCAGACGCTGCACGAGGCGGTTCCGCCGCGCATCTCGGGGCCGTAGGACGGGAGCCAGGAGAGCTCCTTGCCCTCCATCATGGCGGCGTAGGCCATGACCTTCCCGGAGAACAGGATACCCTGTCCGCCGAAGCCGGCGAAGAGCACGTTGAGGTCGCTCACTGCTCTCCCTCCCCGACATCCTTGTAGACACCTAGAGGGTAGTACGGCAGCATGTTGTCCCTCAGCCACTGGATGGCGTCGGCGGGCGACATCCCCCAGTTGGTGGGGCAGGTGGAGACGACCTCCACGATGCAGTATCCCTTTCCGGCCATCTGGTACTCGAAGGCCTTCTTGATGGCCCTCTTGGCGGCCTTCACGTTCTTGACGCAGTCCACGGTCACACGCTCGGCCAGGGCGACTCCGTCCAGGGAGGACAGCAGCTCGCAGACCCTGATGGGGTTGCCGGCGGTCTTGACGTCCCTTCCGTAGGGGGTGGTCTGGGTGACCTGCCCGGGGAGGGTGGTGGGGGCCATCTGGCCTCCGGTCATGCCGTAGATGGCGTTGTTGATGAAGATGGCCACGATGTTCTCGCCCCTGGCGGCGGCGTGGACGGTCTCGCCCATTCCGATGGCGGCGAGGTCCCCGTCACCCTGGTAGGTGAAGACTACGTTCTCGGGCCTGGCCCTCTTGACGCCGGTGGCCACGGCGGGTGCGCGGCCGTGGGGCGCCTGGACCATGTCGCAGTTGAAGTAGTTGTACGTGAAGACCGAGCATCCAACGGACGCCACTCCGACGGTCTTGCCCTCGATGCCGAGCTCGTCGATGACCTCGGCCACGAGCCTGTGGACGATCCCGTGCGTGCATCCGGGGCAGTAGTGGAAGGGTGCGTCCGTCAGCGCGTGGGGTCTCTGTCCTTTCACTGTCATCACTGAACACCTCCGTTGATCCTGACGATCTGCTCCAGGACCTCGTTGGGGGTCGGGATCACACCTCCGGTGCGTCCGTAGAACTCCACGGGGGCCCTGCCGTTGACCACGAGCCTGACGTCCTCGACCATCTGTCCCATGGACATCTCCACGGACAGGAAGGCCTTGGCGTGGCCCACGTGCTTCTCGATGGCCTTCTCGGGGAAGGGCCAGAGGGTGATGGGCCTGATCATGCCGACCTTGATGCCCTGCTTCCTGGCCGCGTCGATGGCGGACCTGGAGACCCTGGACGAGGACCCGTAGGCCACGATGATGATGTCGGCGTCGTCGGCGAGGTACTCCTCGGCGATCTGGTGGTTCTCCTTGATCTCGGCGTACTTCTCGAACCTGGCCTTGACAAGGGTCTCGAGCTCCTGGGGGTTGATGTACAGGGAGTTCACCACGTTGTGCTCCCTCTTGCCCTTGTGCCCGCTGATGGCCCAGTCCTTGGAGTCGTTGTCGGGCTCCCTGGGCTCGGGCAGGACCACGGGCTCCATCATCTGGCCGAGCATTCCGTCGGACAGGACCATGGTGGGCATCCTGTACTTGTCGCCCAGGTCGAAGGCCATGGCGATCATGTCGACGGTCTCCTGGACGGTCGAGGGTGCGAACACCAGCATGTGGAAGTCCCCGTGGGCGGTGGACTTGGTGGCCTGGAAGTAGTCGGCCTGGGAGGGCTGGATGCCTCCGAGTCCGGGGCCTCCGCGCTGGACGTTGACGATGAGGCAGGGCACGTCGGACCCGGCGATGTAGGAGATCCCCTCTGCCATGAGGCTGATACCGGGGGATGATGTGGACGTCATGACCCTTACGCCGGCCGCTCCGGCGCCGAGGACCATGTTGATGGACGCGACCTCGGACTCCGCCTGCAGATAGACTCCGCCGATCTTGGGCATCCTCTTGGACATGTATGCCGCCACCTCGGTCTGCGGGGTGATGGGGTATCCGAAGAAGTGCCTGCATCCGGCGGCGATTGCCGCCTCGGCGATGGCCTCGTTTCCCTTCATGAGTACTTTCTCGTTCATGTTCACATCTCGATTAGGATTGCCACATCGGGGCACATCGTCGCGCAGGACCCGCAGCCGGTGCATGCGTCCTGGTCGGTGACATGGGCGGGATGGTACCCCTTGTTGTTCGTAATGCTCTTGTCAAGCGCTATGATGTGCTTCGGACACGCGATCACGCACATCTCGCAGCCCTTGCAGATGTTGTTGTCGACTGTTACTTTGGGCATTCTACCACATCACTCCCACGGCGCCCTCACGAGGACGTCGACCGGGTATATGTCAGGGATTTTATTTAATTGGCTGAAATCGAGGCCGCGGGGCGCGGTCGTGAACCTGAGGGGCAGTCCGGTGGCGGACGCGACCTCCTCGGCGAACCCCATGGAGTCCAGGATGGTGGCCTCGGTGGTCTCCCGTTTGAGATGGGAGTTGTTCGCCACGCAAGTGGCCTTCAGGTGCGACATGGCCTCTATCTCGGCCAGGATCTGCACGGCCTCGTCGGCGTGCGTGGTCATGGACCTGTAGCGGTTGACCACGTAGACCACGTCCGGCTCCGCCTCCGTCAGGGTCCTGTAGTACACCCCGAGCGCCGTGGCGCCCGCGTCGTCGCCCCCGACGTCGACGATGACCCTCGACCCCTCGGCTATGGTGCTCCTGACCGCCGCCGGCAGGGACGGGGTGTCCAGGTTGGTGTTGGCGAAGTTGGGCCCCACCACCCTGACGTCGTTCTCAGTGAGCACGTCGGCGTAGTCCGCGGACCTGAAGTAGGGGTTGACGACGTCGAGGTCCACCAGGGACACGTCCTCCCCGCGCCTGGCGCAGTCCAGTGCCAGGTTGATGGAAAGGTTCGTCTTTCCGGTGCCGTAGTGACCGCAGACGACGGTCACCCTTCTCTCCAGCGGGAACATCGGACCGACATCGCGGACTCCATATAACTATGTATAGACAGGGATCGGGAGGGTCCTGCGGGCGTGACGGCGTCGTGGACAATCATCTCCTGGTTCACGTGGGAAGCACCCATTCAACCGCTCACCGCAGGAACGACTGGCGATTTGTCTACGGATGCTCGGAAACGCGCGAAAACTCCGAGCACAAGGGCGGGGGTCGGGGGACGAGGTTTATATTAAATGCCCCCTATCGAACCTCCGAGAGACAATGGAGCCGAACATCGCAGAGATAGCTGAGCGCATCAAGGCAATGCGCGAACTGTGTGAGATACCCGTAGAGGAGATGGCCGAGATCGTCGGCAAGACGCCGGAGGAGTACGTGGAGTACGAGAGCGGAAGGCTCGACTTCTCGTTCACATTCCTCCACAAGTGCGCCGAGAGGTTCGGCATCGACATCGTGGAGCTGCTCACCGGAGAGAACCCCCACCTGTCCGGGTGCACCCTCGTCAGGAAGGGCAAGGGGCTCCCCATCAAGAGGCGCATCGGCTTCGAGTACGAGCACCTGGCCTACAACTTCAAGGACAAGCTCTCGGAGACCTTCCTGGTCACCGCCCCCTACATCCAGGAGGACCAGGACGCCCCGATCCGCGTGTCCACCCACGAGGGGCAGGAGTTCGACTACATCCTCGAGGGCAACCTGAGGTTCAGCCACAACGGTCACGTCATGGACCTGGGTCCCGGTGACTCGGTGTACTACGATTCGGGCAAGCCCCACGGCATGTACGCCACGTCCAAAGAGGGATGCAGGTTCATCGCAGTAGTCATGAAGGGTTGAAGATGAGGAACATCAACCTGAGGTACGTCGACGAGACCTACGACGAGAACGGTCTCCTGGAGACGTACAGGCTCAAATGCCCTGACAACTTCAACTTCGGCTACGACATCGTGGACGACATCGCCGCCGCCGAGCCCGACAGGGTCGCCCTGGTCTGGGACAGCCAGTCCGGCGAGCAGCACACGTTCACCTTCGCCGACATCAGCAGGATGAGCAACAAGGTCGCCAACTACCTCCTCTCCCAGGGGATCGGCAAGGGCGACGTGGTCATGCTGATCCTGAAGCAGAGGTACCAGTTCTGGTTCTGCATGGTGGCCCTCCACAAGATCGGGGCCATCGCCGCACCGGCGACCCACATGCTGACCAGGCACGACATCGAGTACAGGATCAACGCCGCCAGCGTGAAGGCGGTCATCTGCACCAACCAGTCCAACATCAGCGGCTCCGTGGAGAGCGCCCAGAACATCCCCTCCCTGCAGCTCAGGGCCCTCGTGGGCGAGAAGAGGGACGGATGGGTGGACTTCGATGAGGAGGTGGAGAAGGCCTCCGACGTCCTGGAGAGGATCGACACCAGGGTCACCGACCCCATGCTGATGTACTTCACGTCCGGGACCTCCGACAACCCGAAGATGGTCCTTCACAGCCACCGCTACGCCCTCGGGCACCTCATGACGGCCAAGCACTGGCACCAGGTGGACCCGGAGGGGATCCACTACACCGTCAGCGACACCGGATGGGGTAAGTCCGTCTGGGGGGCGCTCTACGGCCAGTGGATCATGGAATCCGCGGTGTTCGTGTACGAGTACGACAAGTTCGAGCCCCACGAGATCATGGACATGATCGAGAAGCACAGGATCACCACCTTCTGCTGCCCCCCGACCATGTTCAGGCTGTATCTCAACGCGGGGCTGGAGGGACACGACCTCTCCTCGCTGAAGAACTGCTGCATCGCCGGGGAGGCCCTCAACCCCGACACGTTCCAGACCTGGTACGACGCCACCGGCCTCAAGCTGATGGAGGGATACGGCCAGACCGAGACCACCATGGTGGTCGGGACCCTCAGGGGCATGGAGCCCAAGCCCGGGTCCATGGGCAAGCCGTCGCCGCAGTTCGAGGTGGACATCGTGGACGAGGAGGGCAACTCCTGTCCGCCTGGAGTCAACGGTGAGATCGTGGTCAAGGCCGACGCCTTCGGCATCATGATCGGCTACTACAGGGACGAGGAGAAGACCGCCCAGACCCTCAGGGGAGGATGGCACCACACCGGCGACGTCGCCTGGAAGGACGAGGACGGCTACTACTGGTTCGTCGGCAGGAACGACGACATCATCAAGTCCTCCGGGTACAGGATCAGTCCCTTCGAGATCGAGAGCGCCCTCATGCTGCACCCCGGCGTGCTGGAGTGCGCCGTCACCGGTGTCCCCGACCCGGTCAGGGGCCAGCTGGTCAAGGCGACGATCATCCTCAGGGCGGGCTTCGAGCCCACGGAGGAGCTCAAGAAGGAGATCCAGAACTTCACCAAGAAGGAGACCGCGCCGTACAAGTACCCCCGCGTGGTCGAGTTCGTGGAGACGATGCCCAAGACCATCAGCGGAAAGGTCCGCAGGGTGGAGATCCGCAACAAGGACATCGAGAAGTACAACTCCGAGTGATACGAATCCCGTCGATTCGGAACCTGAGTATATAAAACTGAATGCGGATTCCGTAGTTCGTATTTATACTGAACTACGGAATCCGAAACCTTCTACGATTCCATTAAATAATCGGTCTTTTCTGTTCCTGAGCATACGCGTGAGTGGCCATGAGGAACATCAACCTGAGGTACGTGAGGGAGACATACGACGAGAACGGTCTCCTCAAGCATCTTGACATCGACTGCCCCGACGACTTCAACTTCGGTTACGACATCGTGGATGACATCGCCGTGAACGATCCTCAGAGGCTCGCGATGGTATGGGAGCACGAGAACGGCGAATGCAGGAGGTTCACCTTCGCCGACATCAAGATGCTCAGCGACAAGACTTGCAACTACCTCGCCTCCAAGGGCATAGGGAAGGGCGACTTCGTCATGCTGGTCCTCAAGCACAGCTACCAGTTCTGGTTCATCTGCGTGGCCCTCCACAAGATGGGCGCCATCGCCGTGCCGGCCACCTTCATGCTCAAGCCCCACGACATAGAGTACAGGATCGACGCCGCGGGACTCAAGGCGGCCATCATCACCGACGACGATGACATCGCCGAGTCCTTCGAGGGCGCCGGCAATCTGGACAAGCTCTCGTGCAGGTTCACTGTCAACGGCTACAGGGACGGATGGCTCGACTTCGACAGGGAGATGGAGGAGTGCTCCGAGGTCTGGGAGAGGGTGCCCACCAAGAGCACCGACAGGTTCCTCATGTACTTCACATCCGGGACCTCCGGGAACCCCAAGATGGCCGTCCACGACTACACCTACCCGCTGGGGCACATCCTGCTGGCCAAGCACTGGCAGCAGGTGGAGCCCGACGGACTCCACTGGACCGTGGCGGACACCGGCTGGGCCAAGAACGCCTGGGGGAAGTTCTACGGCCAGTGGATCATGGAGGCGGCCGTCTTCGTGTACGAGTACGACAGGTTCGAGCCCCACCACATCATGAACATGATCGAGAAGCACAGGATCAGCACATTCTGCTGCCCTCCCACCATGTTCAGGCTGTACCTCAACGCCGGAATCGAGGGCCACGACCTCTCCTCGCTGAAGAACTGCTGCATCGCGGGCGAGCCGCTCAGCCCGGACACGTTCAACACATGGTACAAGGCCACCGGCCTCAAGCTCATGGAGGCCTTCGGTCAGACCGAGTCCTCCGTCATCGTCGGGACCCTGAGGGGCATGACGCCCAAGCCCGGGTCCATGGGGAAGCCGTCGCCGCAGTTCCGCGTCGAGCTCCTGGACAAGGATGGCAACCCGGTCCGCCCCGGAGAGGAGGGGGAGATCTGCGTCTCCATCTCTCCGAGGGTCCCCGGGATCTTCGTGGAGTACTACAGGGACGAGGTCAAGACCAACGAGACCCTGAGGGACGGATGGCACCACACCGGCGACGTGGCCTGGAGGGACGAGGACGGCTACTTCTGGTACCTGGGGAGGAACGACGACATCATCAAGTCCTCCGGGTACAGGATCAGCCCCTTCGAGATCGAGAGCGTGCTCGTCGAGCACCCAGCGGTCCTGGAGGTCGCCGTCACAGGCGTGCCCGACCCGATCAGGGGACAGCTGGTGAAGGCCACCATCATCCTCAGGGAGGCGTACAAGCCGACGGACGAGCTCAAGAGGGAGCTCCAGGACTTCACCAAGCACAGGACGGCGCCCTACAAGTACCCCCGTGTGATCGAGTTCGTCGACGCCATCCCCAAGTCCATCAGCGGCAAGGTCCGCAGGGTGGTCATCCGCAACAGGGACATCAAGGACCTGATCCCGGAGCCCGAGGACAAGGCCTGAGGCCTCTTCTCGAAGGAAACAAAAAAGTAAAGAAGGTGCCCGCAAGGGCACCGTTTTCATGCGTCGGGCCAGAGCCTCTCGGCTTCCTGCCTGAGCTCGTACTTCAGGATCTTCCCCGCCGCGTTCATGGGGAACTCGTCGATGAAGTGGATGTACTTCGGGGTCTTGTACCAGGCGATCCCCTTCTTGCAGTAGTCGATGATGTCCTGCTCGATGAGGTCGGAGCCGGGCTCCCTGATCACGAAGGCGCCCACCTGCTCGCCGTACTTCTTGCTCTTGACCCCCACGACCTGGACGTCCCTGACGCCGGGGCAGTTGTAGATGTAGTCCTCGACCTCCTTGGGGTAGACGTTCTCGCCCCCGCGGATGATCATGTCCTTGATCCTGCCGGTGACGTAGAAGTACCCGTCGGCGTCCCTGTAGCCCAGGTCCCCGGAGTGCAGGTACCCGTTGGAGTCGATGATCTTGGCGGTCTCCTCGGGCATCTTGTAGTAGCCCTTCATGACGTTGTATCCCTTGCAGCAGAACTCGCCGATGGTGCCGTCGGGGCAGGGCTCGTTGGTGTCCGGGTCCAGGATGACCGTGTCCACGCCCTGCAGCCTCTTGCCCACCGAGGAGCACTTCTTCTCGATGGAGGGCTCGTCGTAGGTGGTCTGGGTCATTCCGGGGGACGCCTCCGTGAGGCCGTAGACGATGGTGATCTCCTTCATGTTCATCTTGTCGACGACCTCCTCCATGGTCTTGATCGGACAGGGGGATCCGGCCATGATGCCGGTCCTCAGGGAGGAGAAGTCGAACTTGGGGAACAGCTTGTGGTTGAGGATGCTGATGAACATGGTCGGCACGCCGTAGACGGCGGTGCACCTCTCGGTCTCGATGGTGGTCATGACCTTCACGGGGTCGAAGACCTCGACGAAGCACATGGTGACGCCGTGGTTGATGCACGCCATCACGCCGAGAACGCATCCGAAGCAGTGGAACAGCGGCACGTTGAGGCACAGGCGGTCGGTGGGGCCGTAGTTCATGTTCGCCCCGAGCCAGTAGCCGTCGTTGGCGATGTTGAAGTGGGTGAGCATGACGCCCTTGGGGAACCCGGTGGTCCCGGAGGTGTACTGCATCATGGTGACGTCGTGGACGTCCACCGAGTCCTTCCTCTCCTGGTACTCCTCGTCGGAGATCTGGCAGGCGAGGGACTTGACCTCGTTCATTGAGTACATCCCGCGGTGCTTCTCCGGACCGAGGTGGACCACCCTCTTGAGGTGGGGGTACTTCTCGCTGTGGAAGTTGTCCCTGGGCTGGGTCTTCAGCTCGGGAATCAGGTCGTAGACGGTCTGGACGTAGTCCACGTCCCTGACGCCGTCTATGAGGTACAGGTTCTCCATGTCGGACTGCCTGAGCACGTAGTCCAGCTCGGCGCTCCTGTAGTTGGTGTTGATGGTGAGCATGATCGCGCCGATCTTGGCGGTGGCGAACATGATGGTGATCCAGTCGGGGACGTTGGTGGCCCATACGGCGACCTTCTCGCCCTTCTGGACGCCCATGGCCATCATGCCCTTGGCGACGCGGTCGACCTCGACGCCCCACTCCCTCCAGGACAGGCGGATGTCCCTGTCCACGTAGACGATGGCGTCGTTGTCGGGGTGGTTCCTGATGCACTTGTCCAGCAGGTCGCCGAGCCTCTCGTCACTGGTGATGTTCTCCCTGGGTACGCACACCATGGTGTCACCTCAGAACGGGGTGTACAGGACCGCGAAGATCTCCGCGGGCCCGTCGACGGCGCCGATGTAGTGGGGGACGACGGAGTTGTAGTAGACGGTGTCGCCCTCCTCGATGATGGTCTCCTCCCTGCCGTACTTGACCAGGATCTTGCCGGAGACCACGATGATGAACTCCTCTCCCTCGTGGGAGGAGATCTTGTGCTCGGTGTCGGGCTCGATCCTGATGAACATGGGCTCCATGTGCCTGTCGGTCTTGCCCTTCCCCAGCGGGAAGTAGTGGTAGTGTCCGTCGGCTGCCCTGGAGGAGGTCTCCTCGATCCTGTCCTTCCTCTTGACCACGATGGGGTCGGGCTGGAACTGGTCGTCCATGAAGGTGCCCACCCTCTGTCCGAGGGCGCGGGACAGCTTGATGATGGTTCCGATCGGGGGGTAGATGTTGCCCGCCTCAACGTCGTTCAGGTATCCCACGTCGAGGCCCGAGTTGGTGGCCAGCTGCTCCTGGGTGAGTCCCAGCTCCTCCCTGTACTTCGCTACCCTCTTGCCGAGTTTGTTCGTGTCTGCCATTTGTTTTCCCTCCTTTCTCTCTCGATTTGAAACGTGATGTGCGATGCGCCATTCAGCAGTCGTTCGCCCTGATGTGCTCCATGAACTCCCTGGAGTACAGGTCGGTCCTTATGATGTGGCCGACGTCGGGGATCCTCAGGACCTTGCATCCGGGGATCCTGTCGGAGATGTAGTCGCCGAGCTTGGGCTCCACCATGATGTCGCTGAGCCCGTGGATGGACAGCGTGGGGACGCTGATGTTGCACACGGTCTCGCGGGTGTCGAACTCGTCCAGGGCCGCCATCTGCTGCTTGAGCCCCTTGGGGTCCAGGTTCTTCAGCGACCTGACCGGCTTGCCCCTGGCCTCATGGTCCGAGAAGAAGCCCTCGGTGAAGCAGAAGGCGTTGGTCATCATGCTGATGTACTCGGGGTCTCCGCCGCGCAGGGCGCAGTCCACGATGCCGTTCATGAAGTAGCTGGACCTGGCCGGCCTGTACGGGTACGCGGAGACCAGGGTCAGCGACCTGAGCCTGTCGGGGTGCTGGAGCGCGAACTCCTGGGCGATGTGCCCTCCCATGGACCATCCGAGCATATGGGCCTTGAACACGTGAAGGTAGTCCATCAGCGCCAAGACGTCATCCACGAAATCCTGGCTCCTGATCCCCTCGCCGGGGTACCTGGTGAGTCCGGCGCCCCTGTTGTCGAAGGTAATGACCCTGTACTTGGAGGCGAGCTCCGGTATCATCTGTTTGAAGAAGTTGGTGTCCCCGGAGAACCCGTTGATGAGGACGACGGGGTTCCCCTCTCCCTCCTCATGGTAATGCATCTCGATTCCGTTGATGTTTGCGAATGGCATTTGTTGGTCCTTATTTTAACGGGATAGATAAACGTTGCTTCCGTGGTTTCAGGAACTGTTCCGTGACCGATGCAACACCGTGTGCACTGGCTCTGTGGTCGGAAGCCGGCACCGTCGTATGATATACTGTCGTCACAGGAACCAGTATATCGTTGTATACCATAGTATATCATAGTGTCAACATCGGCGTTGCCACGTGCGTGCACGGATGCCCCTTCATCACCCGGGAAGGGCAGCGTGTCCGCGATGATACCATGAGGTGCACCAGCATGCTTCCGGAGATGATCGCAGGCGGAGAGGGGAAGACCGTGGAGTTCAAACAGGACGTGCCGAAGGACATCATGAAGTACGTGCCCACGGCCGTGGCCTTCGCGAACACCACGGGAGGGACGATGGTGTTCGGCGTCTCCGACACCGGGGAGATCGTGGGTATAGAGGAGGGTCTCGTGAAGTCCCGCATGGAGGAGGTGTCCTGCGAGATCGGCGGCAGGACGGAGCCGACCGTGAGCTTCGAGGTGGACAGCTACTGCCTGGAGGGGAGGCACCTAATCGTGGTCGAGGTGCACAGGGGATCGCTGACCCCGTACAGGATGAAGGGCAGGGGAGTGTTCATCAGGCAGGGTCGCAACACGTTCCAGGCCTGCGAGGAGAAGATCAGGGAGCTGGAGCTCGAGAGGGTCAACCGCACCTTCGACTCCCTCCCGTTCCTAGACGGCTCCGGGAGCAGGGACGTCGCCGGGTCCGACGTGGAGGGTCTGCTGTCCCTGATGAGGGAGCACGGTCACGAGGGGTGCACCGTTGAGACTCTGGTGTCCATGGGCGTGCTCGACCTGGTCGACGGGAGGTTGGCATCGACCGTGGCCTTCGACCTGCTCACCGCCAACCGCGGAAGGTACGAGACCAGCTGCGCCCTGTTCAGGGGTCTGAGCAAGATAGACTTCGAGGACAGGACGGAATGCTCCGGGAACATCATGGAGCAGATCGAGACCGCGGTGTCCTTCGTGAGACGCAACATGCGCCGCAGGGCCGTGATCAAGGGGCTCTACCGCGAGGACGTCTACGATGTGCCCATCACCGCGCTGAGGGAGGCGATCGTGAACGCGCTGGTCCACCGCAGCTACGTCAACAGGGACACCGTCACGGTGACCATACTCGACGACAGGATCGAGGTCGAGTCTCCGGGGACGCTCCTGATGCGCGCCGAGCAGCTCGGCACCGGGATGTACCGCACCCGCAACGAGGTGGTCGCCCGCTTCCTCCGCGAGGTGGGTGTCTGCGAGGTGAGGGGCACTGGTGTGCAGAGGATGCGCGAGGCCTGCCGCGCACAGGGGCTGAGGGAGCCGATCATAGAGGAGGTGGAGGACCATGTGCGCGTCACGTTCTTCAAGGAGTCCGGACAGGACAGGATACCCGCCCTCGGGATGCAGGAGCGCAGGATGCTGGAGATCATGTCCAGGGACCCGGACGTGACCCAGGACAGGCTGGCGGAGGAGCTGGGGATATCGAAGGCGTACGTGGCGAAGCTGGTGCGCCATTCCAAGGACAGGGGGCTGCTGGTCCGCGACGCGACCGTGAGGAAGGGCGGATGGGCCGTGGACCTGGAGCGTCTCGAGAGGATGTGAGAAGGGGGAAGGGTCCCGGGACGTCGCCCGGGATTGAAGGAAGGGGATCACTCGTCGTCCGAGCCGGACCTGACCTTCACGGCCATGCCCTTCCTCATCTGCCTCATCTCGGACTCAACCAGGAACGCGCGGCCGGTGGCGATGGGCCTGTCGTCCTTGTCGGTGACGATGACCTCCTCCATGGGCCTGACCTCGGGGTCGCAGGAGAGGACGAACTGGCAGAACACGTTCTTGCCCTCGGACACGAAGGGCACGGCGTCGTCGGATACGGCGACCCTCATGTGGGGCGCGGGGACGGCGGCGACGATCCTCTTGGCGCCCTCCATCCTCAGGGTGTACATCCCGTCTCCGGCGCGCATGGAGAGCACGTGCTCCCCGTCGGATATGACGTTCCTGATCTTGCCTGTCTTCCTGCTGGTCACCAGCTCCACGGGCTCCCTGAACAGGGCGTCCGCGGCCTCGATTCCGAACTGGTACCTGGCGACGGCCTTGGCCCTGATCTTGTCGGCATCGAACTCCTCGGTGCCGTCGTCGGGGACCTTGCTGCCCTCGATGGCGGTCTCGAACCCGGCCATGCTGAGGAACTGGAAGGTGAGCCTCTCGGACTCTGTCTCGGTCTCGGCGTCGGGTATGGAGGGGAAGAGCGACTGCGCCAGGGGGTACAGCTCGTCCAGCTCGGCGGGCACGGGACCCCAGGGGGACACCACGATGGGGGTGTACCCGGCGCGCCTGGCCCTGGCGAACTGCTCCGCGTAGGGGCGGCTGTACGGCTTCCCCTGAGTGTCCTCGAAAAGGGCCGCCTTCTTCGTGGGCGGGACGTACCTGGTGTCGAGCCTGTCCAGGTAGCGCCTGTAGACGGGGCGGCTGCGGGACTCGGGACCGGTGTAGAACACCGCCCCCTCCCTGCTGATGGGGTCGTAGAGCTCCATCTGCGCCTGGTACTCCCTCAGCCTCCTGAGGCCGTCCAGCAGCGCGGGGTGGGCCCTGCACCTGATCTCGGCCAGCTCCCAGAGCCTGCCCTCCCTGATGTACCTCCTCACGGTGGCCAGCTCCTGGGTGATCTGGTACAGGTTGTGTTCGGCGATGAGCTTGGAGCGCTTGGACTTGTCCATCCTCCTGAGCTCCTCGATGGTGATGCCGCGGCAGGCGGGGCAGTTGCAGTCCAGGGACTGCATGTCCTGCAGGCGGTGAGTGCCGGTGACGTCCATGAGGCGGTCGTCGCGGGCGTAGAGTGCGTAGGACGCGGAGTCGAAGAGGTCGCATCCCATGAGCGTGGCGAGGGCCAGGAGCATGGGGTGGCCGCATCCGAACAGGTGGACGGGGCGGCTGGGGTTGAGGCCCTTCTTGGAGGACATGACAACGTCGACCAGCTCCGCGTAGCGGTACTGCTCCATCAGGGGCACGACGCCGCCGATGGGGTGGACGTCCACGTCCATGGAGGCCATGGCCGAGGCGCTGTACTCCCTGAGGTCGGTGTATATGGAGCCCTGGACCACTCCGTTGATCATCATGTCGCCCTTCATCCCGCAGGCCTGCTGGGTGCGCTCGAGGGTGGTCTCCAGGGACCTCCTGGTCTTCTCGTGGGACCAGTCGGGCTCGGTGAAGATGTCGAGGACGGTTCCGATGTCGGTGCCGATGGACTTCTGGAACTCGACGATCTCCTCGTTGGTGACCTCCACCTCGCCGTACATGTGGCTCTGGAAGGTGCCGGAGTCGGTCATGATGACGCCGGGGAAGTCGAGGAGCTCGTGGAGCCCCTTCTGCTGGGCCTCCTCCTTGAGCTTGGGCGTGTTGCGTATGATGTACGAGTTGGTGATGAGCGCGCGGAAACCGAACCTGTCGTAGAGCTCCCTCGGCTCGACCGTGCGTATCTTGGGGTTGACGACGGGCAGGAGCGCGGGTGTCTCCATGGTCTTGCCCGACTTCGTTGTGAATTTGCCTATCCTGGCGAGTCCGTCCCTTCTGACAATCTCGAACATCGGGGATGGGATAAAAGGGGGTTATATAAAAGGGGGCGGGGGACGGTCCCCCGGGATCACTCGATGATGTCGATCCTGTTCCTGTTGCAGTCGGCGTACACCTTGGCGATTGCGTTCTTCATGATCGTGTCGGGGACGTCCTCCACGTGCTCCCTCTTCCAGTCCAGGGTGGGCCTGCCGAACTTCACCATGCTGGGCTTGCCGAGGTCGCAGGACTCCTCCGCGTCCAGCATCTTGATCTCCAGCCCCTCGATGATCTCGGGGATGGTCCTGCCGTTGATGTACACCTCGCTCTTGCCCTCGTCGATGACGGTGTCGGTGAACTTGCAGGAGATGTCGGCCATCTGCATCTCGAAGATCAGGTCCTTGATGTAGGAAGCCATGGCGGCGTTGGTCCTCCTGCGGATGGTGGGGTCCTCCGGGTCCTTGGAGGTGTGCCTGTACTCGATGTCGATCATAGCCATGGTGGAGGGGAATGTAACGTCGTTAATAACCTTGGTGCCGACGACGGCCGGGGTTTCCGAGGTGTTAAGGTTTTGATAGTCCCGAGTCGTTCACGGTGCCATGGCAAGGCCGGCAGCCCTCATCGTCATTATCGCCGTGGTCATCGCGGTCGCGGGCGTCGTTCTCATGACGGATGACGACGCGAAATCGTGGTCCATAACGTACGAGACCGGAGGGGGACAGCTGCCGGACGGCTCGCCGACCGGCTACACCGAGGGGGACAGCCTCCCCCTTCCAGAGCCGGTGATGGACGGCCATGTGTTCATGGGGTGGTTCTCCGACCCGGAGCTCACGGACCCGGTGCAGTCGATAGCCCCGGGCATGTCCGGGGACCTGGTCCTCCACGCGTACTGGATCCCGGCGGTAGAGCACACGGTCACCTACGTCCTGGACGGCGGGCGGCTGCCGGATGACGCCTCCCGCACCTTTGTCGGAGGCGTCGGGATGACGCTCCCCGTCCCGGAGCGCGACGGGTACAGGTTCGCCGGCTGGTTCGAGGACGAGGACCTCACCACGCCGGTCGTGGTCCTCGGCAGGGACGTCCTCTCCGACATCACCGTCTACGCCTGCTGGGACCCGGACGACCGCGTCGGCACAGGCCTGACATGGGATGTCTCCGGGGAGTACTACAACGGCAGCATCAGGCACACCATGTCCGGGACCGTCTCCCAGGAGTGCCTGGCGGAGAGGGGCGGCCTCTACTACATCCAGACCCGCTACGACGTCACGTACAGCTGGCCCGGAGGGTCCTCGCTCAACGACAGCGTCACCGGCGGATGGGTCGGCACGGGCACGGCCGGCCTGACATACGTCAGCGTGGAGGAGGTAAACGGCTACACCTGCACGGTGTGGGATGACGGCGAAGGGCAGAGGTACTGGCTTTACCACCTGGACCTACAGGTCAGGATCGCCGTGGAGGACGGTTCCACGGACATAGTCTACGATCTGATCGAGACATACGGTTTCGTTCCGGAGACGGAGTTCGTCCCCCGGGTGTCGGTCGAGTATCCCCTGAGGGTCTCCGGCGTCGGCGCCATCGGGATCGGGGACAGGCTGGTGCTGACAGCCTCCGGGGACGGGTTCACCGGATGGTACTCCGGGGACGAGCTGCTGACCGAGGACAGGACCCTGGTGGTGGAGCGCGCCGATCCGACTGGGACGTACGAGGCCCGCGCCGCCGATGGGTATATGGTCCTGGATTCCGGGACGGAGACCCTGGACTCGTACGGATTCGGCACCGGGACCAGGGTCACCGGCTCCCATGGAGGCGAGGTGTCGGGAGACCTGTCGGAGCTATCCCCAGGGTACTACATGGCGGAGGTCCGCGACGGGGATGTCACGCGCTACATGGAGTTCTTCGTGGACGAGGTCCGCGACCTGTCCTGGACCTGGTCGCTCGGCGGCACGGGGTACACGGTGTCCCTCGAGGTACGTCTCAGCGACGTGTACAGGTACACGTACGACGACCCCTACGGCAACGTCCGCATCGTCATCTCCGACCCGGAGTACGTGGCCACCTTCCACACATCCTCGGACCGGTACATCATGGACATCGCGGGGCAGCTGTCCGCGCAGGCCCCTTCCATGGACCGCGCCGGGTTCGCCCGCCTGATCCTGTCCTTCGCGCAGTGCGTCGACTACGTCACGGACATGGACTCGACGGGGAGGAACGAGTACTGGAAGTACCCCCTGGAGACCCTGTGGGACGGCGGCGGGGACTGCGAGGACAAGGCCATCCTCTGCGGGGCGCTGATGATAGCCTGCGGGTACGACGTGGCGTTCGTACTGTTCGACGACCACGCGATGACGGCCGTGGATGTGGACGTGGAGAACCCAGAGCACTGGGTGGAGCAGGACGGTCACAGGTACGTCCTCTGCGAGACCACCAGCGACTGGGACATTGGCAGGACGTCGCCAGGCCATGCGGAGTCTGACATCCTCTACTGGTGCCCCGTGAAGCCTGAGGACACAGTATAAGAACGTGGGAGGGGGTGAGGGGCGCATGGAAACCCCGTTCTCCCAGTACATGGAACGCGTCCGCGGCTCCAGGCCGCTGGTGCACCATATAACCAACTACGTCACAGTGAACGACTGCGCGAACATCTGCATCTGCGCGGGAGGGTCCCCCGTCATGACCGACGGCGAGGACGTGGCGGAGATGGTGTCGATCTCATCCTCATCGGTCCTCAACATAGGCACACTCAACTCCAGGACCGTCGCGTCCATGGAGGTGGCCGCGGAGACCGCCGAATCGAAGGCTGTGCCGTTCCTCCTGGATCCCGTCGGGGCCGGGGCGACGGGGTACCGCACAGAGGTCTCCGAGAGGCTAATGTCCATGGGTCCGGCCGTGATCAAGGGGAACGCCGGGGAGATCGGCGTGCTGGCCGGGACCGGAGGGGACGTCAAGGGAGTGGACTCCCGCGGGGCGACCGACGCCGCGGCCTCCACGGAGGCTCTCGCCCGGAGGACAGGGGCGATCGTCGTGGCCTCCGGCGAGGTGGACTACATCTCGGACGGGAAGGTCACCCTTAGACTCTCCAACGGCACCGGGATGCTGGAGAACGTGTCCGGGACGGGGTGCATGCTCTCCTCCGTGGTCGGATGCTACATCGGGGCCTGCGGGGCCGACATCATGGCTGTGGCCGCGGCCGTCACCGTGTTCAACGTGGCCGCGGAGCTGGCTGTCGGGAACTGCAGGGGTCCGGGAACGTTCAAGCCCGCGCTGATGGACGCGCTGCACTCCCTGGACGGGGACACCCTGGACGCCAGGGCCAGGTGGGAGAGGGCATGATCGACGACATCCTGGAGTTCAACAGGCGCTTCGTCGCCGAGAGGGGGTACGAGAGGTACGTCACCGACAAGTACCCGGACAAGAAGGTCGCGGTGGTCACGTGCATGGACACAAGGCTCACCGAGCTCCTGCCGGCCGCTCTCGGCCTCAGGAACGGGGACGCGAAGATTATCAAGAACGCCGGAGGGACGGTGCTGAAGCCGTTCTCCACCGAGGTCAGGAGCCTCCTGGTCGGCATCTACGAACTGGGTGTCGAGGACATCATGGTCATAGGGCACACGGACTGCGGCGCCCAGCATATCAGCGGCCCGGACATGATCGAGGCCATGAAGGCCCGCGGCATACCCGAGGAGAGGATCGAGGCCTGCAGGTACTTCGACGTGGACTTCGACAGCTGGCTCTGCGGCTTCGACTCCGTGGAGGAGTCGGTCAGGTCGTCCGTGGACATGCTCAGGCGTCATCCCCTGATCCCGGAGGACGTCCGCGTCTGGGGTTTCATAATCGATTCGGTCACGGGCGAGCTGAGGGCGGTCTGAGATCACATCATCTTCAGGCTGCCGGTGACCTTGTCGATCTCGCTCTCGGGGGCGGGGCCGATGCCGACGCACGTCTGGCTCCCGGGCTCGACCTGGGTCCTGCCGGCGTCGGTTATCATGCAGGTGTAGAGGCCGCTGCTGCGGGCCTCGTTCATGTACCTGATCATCTCGTCCTTGTTGGCCACCTTGAGGACGACCTTCTTCTGGCCGCCGGACATCCAGGCGTCGAAGGACTTCCTGTCCATCTTCTGGGCCCTGAGCGCCAGCTCGACCGATGCGTGTCCCACCTGGGCGGCCATCTTGCCCTTGCCCATGTCCAGGTCCGTCCTGACCAGGACGACGACTTTGTATTCCTCATCAGACCTGACGACTTTGAATCCGAAGCCCATGGGCCGCGCCATCCTGTCGCGATTTATATCGATTACGGAAGCGCCACGCCACTGTCCGCGGAGGCGTCCTGCCCGTAGTAGGTGAACCTGCCGTTGGAGTACCCGTAGCCCTCGCCGACGCATCCCAGCGGCACGCGGCCTCCGGAGACGTCGGTCAGCGCTGTCGACACGTTGCCGGTCCTGACGACCAGGACGTGGTACCCATAGGGCGCCTCCGGCTCAGCGAAGCCGTCGACGGTCAGGGTCATGAACGCGTGGTTGTGGATGACCGCTATGCCCGCGTCGTACCCGCACGCGCGCAGCAGGGACGCCGCCAGGACTGACAGGTCCCCGGAGTCGCCGGCGCCGGTGTACAGCGTCTCGGATGGGAACGCCCAGTACGTGGACGTGGAGTTGTAGAACGTGTCCGATCCCGACACCATGCAGCTCTGCACGAAGCACAGGATGTAGTCGGCGAACCTCTGGTCGGTCACCGACGCGGACGGGTCGGCGTCCAGATATTCGGAAGTGAGCCTCTGTGCCAGCACGCCCACCGCGCCTTCGGTGGTGATGAAGCGGCATCCGGACTCGGCCGTCCTTCCGGTCCTGTCGGAGGCGTAGGCCGCGTCGTCTGACGAGTAGTGCCTGTACTCGGCGTACGGGACGTCCACGTAGACGGTGTAGCTCTCGCCTTCGAAGGAGAAGCTGTACTGCGTGCGGACGTCCCCGCGGTACTCTATGGTCCCGGTGTACACGGACGACTCCCCGGTCTCGGACGAGGTGCAGCTCACGGTCACGGTGTACACCCCGATGTACGGGCTCACCCATGTGAGGTCGGGGGCGGTCTTGGTGATGGTCTGGGTCCTGTTCAGGAACTCGTCCCTCAGGATCCACGTGAAGCCGTCGAACCCGCTCGATGCGCTGTCGGAGAGCCTTATGACCAGTCTCCCGCCGTCCAGGGACGCGCTCATGTCGCCGTCGTCGAAGCATCCGCCGAGCTCGATGTAGTCGGTGTCGGAGATGATGATGGCGTCGTCCGAGGGGCCTATGTTCCCCTCCCCGGCGTCATCCGACCACGGCGTGCCCATGGCGAGGAGTACGGCTATGACCGCCACGATCACCACCGCTATGACGGCCGCCGACGCCAGGTGCCTGAAGCGCCTGTCGTCCTGGACGTCCATCAGGATGAACCTGAGCTTGCGGTGGCTCCTGCGGGAGATGTTCTGGCCGCAGCTGGGGCAGAAAAGGGCGTCCCGACCCACCTCGTTGCCGCAGTTAGGGCATCTCGTGGTGCGGTCAGTATATTCCGACGTGCCTGTACTTGATGACGACATCCTCTGAGTCCACTTCGAAGGTGACCGTGCGGTCCATCGGGTCGAGGACGAGGCTGTCCTCCTCTCCGCCCATGGTGACGAGGCTTATGCTCACGGGCCCGTTGGTGCTGACGAACCTGAGGGAGACCGTGGAGTCCTCGGCGACCCTGAGGACGCCGGACACGAACCTCCCGTCCGCCTCGAAGTTGCCCTCCAGGTGGACCTTCACGTAGTTCCTCGGGAGGTCGGCGGAGGAGAGTCCGGAGACGTCGGACGCGCCGCAGACGATCCTGTCGTAGAGGAACTCGGGGTCCTCGTCGCCGGTGGAGATGTAGCTCCCCTCGTCGGCGGTGACGGACACGACCGTTCCGGATGTGACCCACAGGCCGCCCGCCATCTCGGCGTACTCGTCGGCCGGGATGTACCCGGAGTAGGTGTAGGCGTAGGACTCGGACACGGCGGAGCTGAAGCAGTACAGGGAGTACCGGAGGGACTGGCCCTCGGGGATCTCCAGGAGCGTGATGGGCTGGAAGGTGATGTCCTGGTCGACGGTCATCGTGAAGACGCCCTCCTCGCCCTGCAGGTACATGTCCAGCGGGTACGCGACCCCGTTCTCCACCACGCCTATGTTGGACGTGTCGCCGGAGAACGAGACGGTGAACTCCACGGTCTCGTTGGGGTCGACGGTCATGGGCATCTGGATCTCGGCGCCGGTGTCGTCGTAGAACAGGACGCCGTTGCAGCCGGGTGCGAGGTTGACGGACATCTGGTCCGCGTCCGCCCCCTGGTCGTTGAGCGCCCCGACCCCGAAGATCAGGATCGCGGCGACGAAGGCCATCATCACCATGCCGGTGATGTACCTGACCGTCCTCACGGGCCTCCCGCCCTCCTTGACGCTGCGGTTCAGCAGCGCGGTCTTCACGGAGGATGTCCTCTTCTTCTTGGATTTGGACGCCTCCGCGTCCGCCAGGCCCTCCACGGAGATGCCCTCCAGGGGGGTCATGCTGAGCGCGGGGTAGATCTCCTTGAAGGAGACCTTCCTGTCGGCCGGGGTGTCCTCGGACACCCTGACGAAGATACCGTTGCTGGCCATCTCCAGTCCCTGGTGGGCCATTCCCTTCACGAAGGTCATGGCGGGGGACATCTCGGACTCGGGGTCGTCGCTGGTGATGCCGATGGTCAGCGGGTACACGGATACGACGTTCAGGGACAGCCCGATCGCCTTGGCGATGTCGGACATCTTCCCGAAGAACACGTCGAAGTTGCGGGGGCCGTCGTTGCCGGCGACCCTCATGAACTTGGCACCCAGGACGACCATCATGTAGTCGGTGTCGAAGCCGAGGCCCTTCAGCGAGGACAGCAGGTAGAGCAGGTAGCCCTCCATGAACGCGCCGTCCTTCTTCCTGGTGGAGGAGAGGATCTCGCGTATCTCGCCGTTGTCCCTGTTCAGGCCGCGGGACTTCTTCATGAGGATGGAGCACGACATGCCGTAGTAGGCGGTGCCGGACTCGGAGTAGAAGACGGAGATGACCCCGTCTTCGACCATCCTGAGGATGTTGGACGTCACGGTGGACCTGGGCGCCTCCACCTTGTTGACTATGTCCGTGATGCAGAGCGGTCTCTCGTAGACCGCGTCCACTATGTCCATCTGGACCGGGCTGGTGATGAGACCCACGGAGCCGTCCAGCTCCACCATGAGGAACCTGGACATCTCCCCGGTCTGGTGAAGTGACATGTTGATGTAGGGTTCGGGCTTCTTCTCGACCCTCTCGTAGACTACCTTGAACCTGGCGGTCTCGTCGGACCCGAAGTCCTCGGACGAGACGACGGCGTAGGTCCTGCCGGTGGCGTTGCCCACGGCGCGGCAGACGAACTCGGACAGCATGTCCATCTTGGAGGCCATCACCCTGTCGCCCTCGAAGACGAGGGTCAGGGGGTTGAGGGCGAACACGCTGAACCTGAACCCGGTGATGCGTGCGAACCTCTCCTTGATCTCGAGGATGGAGTCCTCCAGGCTCCCGGAGCCGATCTCGATCTTCATGGAGTCCGCCAGCTCGTCGGCGTACTTGACGCGCAGCTGGTCCAGGCTCAGGCCGATCTCGGCGGAGTACTGGTCGAGCATGTTGGCCACGGAGGACATGCCGCTGTAGTAGCGGGAGGGGTCCCTGAACGTGTCCTCGCACTCGGCCTCTGCGCCCTCGCGGGGCTGCTCGGATCCCGCGATCTTCAGGGCGAGGTTGGAGTAGTAGACGGACTTCTTGTCCGCGTCCGGCTTGTACCTGACGATGACGCCGGAGTCGGTCATCTTGTCCAGAACGAAATGGAGGGATGACGAGGGTATGCCGAGGGAGGCGGAGATGTCGCTGGGCCTCTTGCTCCCGCTGCACAGCTCGTCGTAGACTGCGATCTGCATCGGGTCCGTAAGCGGGACCACACCCTTCTCGGTGAGCAGCACCGTGAAGTTGCGCAGATACTCATCCTGATTGCCCATACCGCGTGAATCGGGTTGTATGATATTATAATTGACGAGGGACGCTCGGAGGATGTGGAAGGGGAGAACTAAGGTGACCCGCCCCCGGGAGGGGAGGGTCGTTTCGCCGGATGAGCTCACTCGATCCTGCGGGAGAGCCTCTGCACCAGCTCGGCCGGCTCCTGCTCGGTCATGGCCGAGGACATCACCGCCGCCCCGGCGGCTCCCGCGCGCATGACGTCCGGGTAGGTCTCGGGCGTTATCCCGCCGACCCCGTACACGGGGATGTCGACGGCGTCGCAGATGGCCTCCAGGAACGGTATCCCGCGGGGGTCGCTGTCCTTGCAGGCGGTGTGGAACACATGTCCCGCCAGGACGTAGTCCGCACCGAGGTCCTCGGCCTCGCGGGCCTGGTCCACGGAGTGCACGGAGGCGCCCACCAGGGAGAAGTCGCTGAAGTCCTCGGTCTCGCGCATGAGCTGCATCGGGAGATGGATCCTGCAGATGTTGAGCTCCCTGGCCACGTCCATGTCGGAGTTGATCGCCAGGGGGACGTTGTGCCTCTCGCAGATCTCGAGGCACTGGGCTGCCAGCACGAGCAGCTCGTCGTAGCAGAGGTCCTTCTCACGGAGTATTATCATCTCTGGATGAGCCGCTGCAAGCAGTCCGATCTGCTCTAGGAACGGCCTTGCGCAGAGATTCCTCGCTGTTATAGCTATCATGTTCTCACGTAGTCCGTCATCACAGGCTGTAGCCCCTTGCGGTGGAGCGCCTCGGTTATCTCGGCCAGGCTCCTCGGATCGGAGATCACGAACTGGCCGTCGCCGTGGGCCTCCCCGCTGTGCTCGCCTATACCGACACTGACTCCTGCGGATATCTTAGTTGCGCTCAGCCCCACGATCCCGTCGCGGAAGCCCGGACGCTCGCGGGTGGATATGGTCTGACCCGCGAACGGCAGGAATATGCGGTACGCCAGGGACACCTGCAGGAGCTGCGACTCCGTGACGGCGATGCGGTTGTCCACCCCGCCCGCTGGCCTGAGCCTTGGCAGGGACATGGAGATCTCCGCGTGGGGGTAGCGCCTCTGCAGGGTGGCGGCGTGCAGGCCGCAGGCGAGGGCGTCCTTCCTGAAGTCGTCGCGGAGCCCGAGGAGCGTGCCGAAGGCGACCCCCCTCATGCCGCCCCTCAGCGCCCTCTCCTGGGCGTCGAACCTGTAGGAGAACACCCTCTTGGGTCCAGCCAGGTGGAGCTCGGCGTACCTAGAGGGGTCGTAGGTCTCCTGGAAGACGGTGACGTAGTCCGCACCGCATCTCTGGACGTGTGCGTACTCGTCTGTGTTCATGGGGTACACCTCGATGCCCACGGTGGAGAACCTCTCCGAGGCCAGCCTTACGCACTCCCCGATGTACTCCACGTCGGACCAGGTCCTGGACTCCCCGGTGAGTATGAGCACCTCCTGGAGCCCGGTGGCGGCGATGGCGTCCAGCTCCCTCTCCACCCCGTCCAGGTCCAGCTTGGCGCGGTTGATCCTGTTGCTGCGGTTGAACCCGCAGTAGACGCACTCGTTGGTGCAGTAGTTGGAGACGTACAGCGGGGTGAACAGGCACACGGAGTTCCCGAAGTGCCTGCGGGTCTCGTCCCGGGCCCTCTCCGCCATCCTCTCCAGGTACGGCTCGGCGGCCGGCGACAGCAGCGCGGCGAAGCCGTCGGCGTCGCAGTCCCCGTCCAGGGCCCTTCTCACGTCCGCGGCCGTGTAGGACGACGGGTCGCGGCGCTCGGTCTCCGAGAGGACGTGGTCCATGATGTCCGAGTCCAGGACCTCCATGTCGTCCAGGTAGTCCATGGCGTCGGTGTGCTTGCGGGTCACGGGATCACTCCCTGAGGAAGCCGGTCAGCGGGCTGGAGGCTTCGGCCCTGTCCTCCAGGACCCTCCCGAGCCCGGACAGGTAGGCGAGCCTCCCGGCCTCGATGGCCATCCTGAACGCCCTGGCCATCCCCGGGATGTCCCTGGCGGTGGCGACGGCGGTGTTGGCCATCACGGCGGCGCAGCCCATCTCCATGGCCTCGCACGCCTGGGACGGCCTGCCGATCCCGGCGTCGACGATGACGGGGAGGTCGACTTCCTCGACGATCATCCTCACGAAGTCCCTTGTCAGGAGGCCCCTGTTGGATCCGATGGGCGATCCCAGGGGCATGATCGCGGCCGCCCCCGCATCCGCCATGGACCTGGCGGCGGTGAGGTCCGGCATCATGTACGGCATGGGGATGAAGCCCTCGTCGGCAAGCATCCTCACGGCCCTGATGGTCTCGCAGTTGTCCGGGAGCAGGTACTTGGAGTCGCGGATGATTTCGATCTTGACGAAGTTGCCGCACCCCAGCTCCCTGGCGAGCCTGGCTATGCGCACGGCCTCCTCGGCGTTCCTGGCTCCGGAGGTGTTGGGCAGGAGCGTGATGCCCTCCGGCATGCTGTCCAGGATGTTGCCCTCCCCGGGGGAGTTGGCTCTGCGGACGGCCAGCGTGGCCATCTCCACGCCGCCGTTCTCGATCACGGCGCGGGTGATGTCCAATGAGAATTTACCGGATCCCAGGATGAACCTGGAACCGAACCTGTGTCCCCCGATGATGAGATCGTCCGACATTTCTATCGGATGGTGCATCGTGGAGCCGGATTTACGGTTTGTCGTATCCGAGGAGGAGCCTGACGGCCATGTTGGCCGCGTGGCCGGCGCACACCATCACGCGCGCCGCGGTCAGGCCGGGGCCGTCTGACGAGTCCGACTTCCCGTCGCCGCAGACGTACAGCCTCGACATGCGTCTCTCCGTGACTATGGGGTTGGAGCTGCCGAAACCTGCCATGCCGGAGCAGGAGACCACGGGGACGTCCGTCCCAGAGAGGATGGACTCGACGAGCATCGCCTTCGCCTCCGGGCGGTCGAAGCACTCGCACACCACGTCGCACCCGCCGAACAGGGGGCAGGCGTTGGACGGATCCACGGTCACGTCGTGGATCTCGATGGAAAGGTCCGGCTCGATCTCCAGAAGGTGGTCGCGCAGCGCCTCCACCTTCGGTCTTCCGACGTCCGTCGGCAGGTAGCACTGGCGGAACAGGTTGGATCCGTCCACCCTGTCGAAGTCGGCCACGACCACCGATCCAACGCCGGAACGGACGAGGGCGGTGGCCACGTGCGACCCCATGCCGCCGGCTCCCGCTATGCCCACCCTGGCATGTGCCAGACGTTCCGACACGTCGTCCGGGAGCGGGGACTGCCTCATGTCATCCCCCGCCCACGAAGCTCACGACCTCGACGGTCTGCCCCTCTCTCAGAACGGAATCCGCGCGCCTCGCGCGGGGGCATATCTCGCCGTCGACCTCCACGGCGACCCTGTCTGACGGATGTCCCAGGATGCGGACGAGGTCCGACACGGTGGCCCCCTCGGGGATGTCCATGCTGTTCCCGTTGACGGTGAGGATCATGTCAGAGGTTCTCCGGCGGGATGTGCGGTCTCACCTTCAGGATCAGGTCCCTGAGCTCGTGCGCCGCCGCCCTGACGTCGTCCTGGGCGACAACCGCGGACACGACGGCCGCGGCGTCCGCTCCCGCCCTTATGACGTCCTGGATGTTGCCGCGGTTGATGCCCCCGATCGCCACGACGGGGATGTCCACGGCCTCCCTGACCTGGTAGATCGCCCCGAGTCCGAGGCCCTGGGCCGCGTCCGGCTTGGTGGCGGTCTTGAAAATCGCTCCGACGCCCACGTAGTCGGCCCCGCCCTCCGCCGCGGCTACGGCCTGCTCGGCGTTGTCCACGGAGACCCCGATGATGGCGTCGTCCCCCATGATCCTCCTGGCGTCCTCGACGGGCATGTCGGTCTGGCCGAGGTGCACCCCGTCCGCCCCGGAGGCCATGGCGATGTCGACCCTGTCGTTGACGATGAAGAGCTTGCACATCTCGTCAGCGTACCCGCGGATGAGCCTGGCCTGCTCCAGCATCTCCCTACCGTCGGCGTTCTTCATCCTGAGCTGGACCACGTCGGCCCCGCCCTCGAATGCCAGCCTGGCGACCTCCGCGTCGGAGCGTCCCCTCGACAGCTGGCTGTCGGTGACGACATACAGATCGAACATGAGCCCGTCTAGCCGCGCTCCCGATTTAAACGTAGCCATCGTCGGTTCGGGGGTGCCGTGCGCTGGCATGTCAGGCTCGCGTAATATACTGGGAAGAGGATTCCAGAAGGCGATAGGATGGGAGCGCCAGACAGGTACACGCCGGTTACGCAGAGGCCCACGTTCAGGAAGGACCTCCTGGAGATGGTGGTCTCGGTGCTGGTCATGTCCTTCGGCGTGGTGCTCACAGTCAAAGCGTCCATGGGGGCGTCGCCGATCGTGTCGCTCCCAAACGTCCTCAGCAGCGTGTTCGGTCTGTCCCTGGGGACCATGATCTTCATCGTCTACAGCATCTTCATAGTCATGGAGTGGGCCATCATCAGGGACCGCGGCAGGATCCTGCTGACCCTGAGCCAGCTCCCCTTCTCGATGCTGTTCAGCGTGTTCGTGGACCTCATCGTCTGGTGCCTGGGGTCCTGGGAGGTCTCCGGCCCGCTGGAGCAGTGGGCGCTGATCGTTATAGGCACGGCCATCATCGGGTTCGGCTGCGTGCTGGAGATAGACGCGGACATCTCCATGCTGGCGGACGACGGGCTGGTCCTGACCATCAGCCGTGCCACCAGGGTCAGGCTGGACAAGGTCATGATAATCTTCGACATCGTGTTCGTCGCCTCCGCCTTCATCGTCTCCTACGCGGTGTTCCAGGACTTCGTGGGCGTTGGGTGGGGGACCATCTTCGCCGGCCTGACGCTGGGGCTGTTCGTGCGGTTCTTCACGAAGATCGTGAAGACGTACATCCGCAGGGACGGGAACATCTCGGTGTGAGCGTCGGGGCGACAGGTATAACGATGTGTTCGGGGTTCACCGGTGCATGAGCATCCTCTACCGCTACGGAAGCACCTACTACATCAACATGACCAACAGGTGCCCCTGCAGCTGCGTCTTCTGCGTCAGGGACTCCACGCCCAGGCTGGGCGACGCCGACTCCCTCTGGCTGGACCGCGAGCCCACCGTGGACGAGGTCATCGGAGAGCTGAGGAAGGTGGACCTCTCGAAGTCGAGGGAGGTGGTGTTCTGCGGGTACGGCGAACCCACGGAGAGGTTCGACGACGTGCTGGAGTGCGCCAGGAGGATCAAGGCCGAGTTCGGGAAGCCGGTGCGTTTGGACACCAACGGCCTGGGGAGCCTGATCAACGGCAGGGACATCGTGCCGGAGATGGAGGGCGTGATCGATTCGGTCTCCATCAGCCTCAACGCCCCCAACTCGGAGGAGTATCAGGAGATCTGCAGGCCGTCGTTCGGCGACGACGCGTACCCCGCCATACTGGAGTTCATCAGGGAGTGCAGGGAGAGGATCTCCGGCGTCACCGTGTCGGTGGTCGGGGGGACGATCCCCCAGGAGTCCGAGGACGAGTGCGCCCGTATGGCCCTGGACATGAACGTCAGGTTCAGGGTCAGGTGACTTCGAATCGGTCTTCGTTCAGGTTCAGACTACCGTTGTCTATTTCACAACGGTAATATACGGCCGCGGTCATCCACCACGGGTCGCGGGATCACGGTAAACGGCGAGGTTCTCTACTGTGATGAGTCAACGGCATGCCCTGTCGCGTCAGACGATCATGTCGGTCCGGAATCCGAAGTGGGAGCCATCGTTCGGAGCCGGGGATTCCGCATCGCGAGAGCGAGGGTTAGCATGAGAGCCAGCGGTATCCTGTCGTTATTCGATTCTCCGGACGAGTCCGGAAACACGATCACAGTCACGGTCTCGGAACTGAGACGGAGCTACGGAAGGGTGCACGACCTCAGTCTCGAGTCCGGCGAACCTGTATTCATCACGAGAGACGGTGAGGTGGACGGCGTCTTCTTCAGCATGGAGGCCTTCAAAACGCTTCAGAACGACCTTCTTCTGATGTTGGAGGATGTGGTCATGAAGGGCAGATACCTCGAGGACATCATCTCGATGCATAACGGCAGAGGCTGTACCCCTCAGGAGGCGGCGGATCAGATCAGGGCGGAACTGGAACTCTGACCGGTTGCAGAGCCGGGCCGATGCTGTTGTGTGATGTCGGATTGGCGTCGCCACACGCTCGGAAGTTGGAATAGAAACTTTTCAAAGGTCCAGTGCGGAGAACCTGGATTGCGATGCGATGTACGCACATGCCAGGGCGACGGTCCCCAGCGCGACGCACGCTCCGGCGCTGACAAGGGGCCAGCCGCCGTCCGCCGGCAACATAACGTTCGTGACGACGATCACCACCACACCGCAGGCGAGGTACACGAACTGCCCGAGCATCCCGTGTAGCAGGGACACGTCATCCCCGGTCGAGAAGTTGGCACAGCATGCGTAACCTGTCCCGGCGAGATACGTCCCGACTCCCAGGCCGGCGAGGGCGATGCCGGCACCGCCGTCCGCGGTGGCCATACCGCACAGCGCTGGGACCACCGCCAGGGGGATTGCATAGATCAGCAGGGCCAGGAACCTGTCCCTCACGATGCTCCTCCTGGAGATCCCGGAGGTGAGGACGAATGCCGGCCATCCGCATGCCTTGTCTCCGGCGAACAGGCCGTAGGATGCGAAGGCCGTGCCGATCATGGGGAAGATTATAGACACCTCCCCGATGCCGGTCAGGGAGACCGCCGCGGCCAGCACGGGCAGGACCAGGTAGGCCACGAGTCTTCTCAGGTCGAACGCGAGCAGTGACATCGTTCCACCTCGGAGGTCCTTTCCTGCGAAACCGCGGAGTGAAGTGACGTAGTCGGCGACGAACATGATCGCAGCCAGGACCATCGAAACCGACAGAAGCATGTGGTCGCATGTATCGACACGGTTGTATCCCATGAGGATGAGCACGAACCCGATGAGTGTGAGTGTGTAGCAGGCCATCGCCACAGACCTCAGGCCGGGGCCAGAGGCGAAATGGGACAACGCTGACGCCGAGGACAGCATCAGGCTGGCCGCAAACGGGGTCAGGACCTCATGGGCAGGTCAGTCGAATCCGACACCGCGAATACGAGGAGGGACGCGATCCCCACGATGACCGAGGGGAGGAGCACCGTCCCGAGGAACCTGGCGTTGACGATGTCCCCCCGCCCGTAACCCGTGGAGACCGCGAACGTCCACCAGTCGCAGGGGATCTCAGGTGTGCGGACGGCCAGGGGGACCAGCCATCCTGCGGGTACGACGACCAGCAACATCAGGCCGATGTACACGATCGAAGCATCGATGCCCGTGGCGCCGACCGCAATGGACACCAGCGTCCCGATGATCATGAACGGTGCCAGATGACTCAGGCACCGTCTGACCTCCACCGCCACGTACCCGTTCATAGGTCCCTCTTGGCGAACCTGGCGCAGGAGAGCCTGTATGTGCCCGCGAACATCAGGGCCGCGATCACCAGCAGGATCCCGGTGACCAGCAGCATGTTCCCGCCGACCAGGTCCGAGGCGATGATGGTGGCCGACACCAGGAACGCGATGCTGGCCATGAGCACCACGATGGACACGTACTGGGCCTTGACGCTGCTGCCGGTCCAGTAGTTCACCAGTATGGATATGCTCACGACGATGGCCGAGAGCACCCATCCGGTCACCGACACGATGGCCGCCGACGCGGGGTCGGTGTCGGCCCCGGTGACATACGGCATGGCGACGGACACCGCCAGGCCTATGGCGAACCCTATGGTGATGAAGACGATGGATGACAGGTACTTGCTCAGGACGATCCTGTTCCTGGGGATCCCGGTGGATACGGCGTACACGTCCCACTTGCACTGGTCGTCCCAGGCGAAGGAGCTGGCGACGAGCGATGAGAACAGCATCGGGCAGACGATGCCCATGACGTTGCTCTCGCTGAACAGCAGTGAGAACACCACGCCGAACACGGCCACGTAGATCAGGCCGTTCCTCAGCAGGGTGGTGTCCTTCCACACCAGCCCGTTCATTCCGCATCGCCCCTGATCACCATGACCATGATGTCGTCCAGCGAGGCGGGGTCAACCACCAGTTCCGGGTAGGCCTCGGCCACGCCACGCCTGTCCCTGACCAGCGCCGACGTGGAGAACTGGTCGCGCTTGACGCTGACGATGTTCTCCCTGCCGACGGCCAGGACCGCGGACTCGCCGCCCTTGACGATCCCGTAGCTCTCCAGGATCTCGTCCTTGGGGCCGTTCATGACGATCCTCCCCTGGTGGATGAACACGATGTAGTCCGCGATCCTCTCCAGGTCGCTGGTAATGTGGGAGGACATGAGCACCGTGTGGCCCTCGTCCTGCATGTACTCCATCACCAGGTCCAGGAACTCGTCCCTGGCCGCGGGGTCCATCCCAGCGGTGGCCTCGTCCATTATGACGAGGTCGGGGCTGTGGGACAGCGCCACGGCCACCTGGATCCTCATCCTCATGCCGCGGGAGTAGTCCTTGATCCTCTTGTCCAGGGGGATCCCGAAGTCGTTCATGAGGGTCCTGTACCTGGCGTCGTCCCAGTTGGCGAACAGGGACGACATCAGCTTCCCGATCTGCTCCCCGTTCATCTGCTGGAAGAAGTGGCACTCGTCGAACACCACTCCTAGCCTCCCCTCGGAACCGTCACGTTCCTGCGAGCCGAACAGCCTGACCTCCCCGGAGTCGGGGATGTTGGCGCCCGTGATGCACTTTATGAGCGTGGTCTTGCCCGCGCCGTTCTCGCCTATCAGGCCGACCACGTAACCTCTGGGTATGTCCAGGTCCAGGTCCCTTATGCCGAAGGAACCGAAGGACTTGCACAGCCCCCTAATCTCCACCGCGTTGTCCAATTCAATCACTCTCGTACAGGATGTCGACCATCTCCGTCAGCTCCTCCTTGGTGATGCCGCCGCGCCTGGCGACCTCCACCGCCCTGCGGATGCTCTCCTCGGCCAGCCTGAGGTTGGCCTCCCTGAGCAACTGCGGGTCCTGGGCGGCCACGAAGCTGCCCTTGCCGGCCACCGTCTCTATGAAGCCCTCCGCCTCCAGGTCGTTGTAGGCCCTCTTGGTGGTGATCAGGCTGATCCTCAGGCTCTGGGCCAGGGCGCGCATGCTGGGCAGGGCGTCGCCCGCCTTGAGCTGCCCGCTCATGATCTGGCTCTTCACCTGGTCGGTGATCTGCTCGTAGATCGGCTTTCCGCTGGAGTTGCTGATGACGATCTCCATCTTCCTCTGACATCCTGTACGCCGTCGGTGTATATAACTGTATATGTACGATATACACAGTATTCACGGGATATACACGGACATCCAAGTGGGGCACTTGAATCTTTTCCCGTTCCCTCCTCTCCCTATAATAAAGGAACAGGAACGAACGCTTTTATAATAAGTCCATAATCGCACGCACGGTAAAATGACTGGCGATGAGAAAAAGAAGAGAGACCCTATTTTCACGGTCTGCTTCGTGGTATTCATCCTGGCCGCCGTGTCGGTGGTCGTAGTCTACGTCAACGAGCATTACCTGACAGAAGACAACACCCGTGTCGCCTACGGAGACAGCGTCTCCGTGAACTACGTGGGCACGTTCTACGACTTCGACGGAAGCGAGATCGCGGTCGAGTTCGACTCCGGCGACCTCGAGTTCGACGCCGAGTCCGGCAGCAGCGTCCTGCAGAAGTTCTGGGAGGCCTGCATCGGGCACAAGGTCGACGACAGGATCGAGGTCATCATCAACCCAGAGGATGGATACATCGCACCCGTCACCGGTCATAAGGACGTCTCCAAGAACGGCCTGACCATGGACGTGGTCGAGGTCATGAGCAAGGAGCAGTTCGAGAGCATCTACGACATCAGCCTGAGCGCAGGTTCCATGGCGTCGTTCACCACCGCCTACGGATGGAACGCCACCGCCGTCCTGGACTCCGCCACGCAGAAGGTCGTCGTGTACAACATGCCCGTCGCGGGAGAGAAGTATACCTACACCGACGGAGAGGACTCCGAGGACTCCGAGGACGAGGTCACCGTCACCTTCGAGGTCGTCAGCGTCAACAACGGCGTCATCACCTACAACATCGGTTTCGAGGGACAGACCAGCACCGGCAACGGCGACGAGGTCCAGATGATCGAGCTCCAGTTCGGTAACGAGACCTGGCAGGTCACCAACATCGGCGACTCCACATTCTCGTACAAGACCTCCCCCAACACAACCAACCAGACCCTCTATTTCGTCATAGAGATCACGGCAATCAACTAAACCCACCATTTTACCTCCCCGGGAGCGATCCCGGGGATCCGCAATCCTTCTACACCTCTGTGACGATCCACCCTCATGGCATTCGTCCACACCACCATCCACGTGACCGACATCGACCGCAGCATCGCCTTCTACTCCAGGCTGGGCATTGACGTGTCCAGGAGGTTCAAAGCAGGCGACCGCGAGATCGCGTTCCTGGGGGATGGGGAGACGAAGCTGGAGCTCGTGGCCGACGGGACATCACGCGTGGACTATCCCGGGATTTCGATCGGTTTCACGAGCGGGGATGCCGAGGCTCTGGCGAGGAGCCTCGATGAGAAGTTCGTCGGCCCGATATGCCCCGGGCCGGGGGTGAGGTTCTACATGGTGAAGGACCCGGACGGGTTCGCCGTCCAGATCCTCCAGGGTTGAGTTTCAGAGGATCTCGTCGAGCTTGTCGAGCATGTCCTTGGTGTCCTTGGCAAGGAGCCAGATGGTCCTCTCCTTCTTGGGGCCCTTGTCCACGATGGCATCGGGGATCCTCTTGCTCTTCTTCAGGGCCTTCTCGGTGGCCTCGGAGAATTTGTCCTTGCCCATCTCGGCGGTGACGGTGGTCATGCCGACCTCCTCCATCACGTCCATGATGTCGTCGCCGTAGGCGATGCTCATGATGCAGCGGTGGGACGGGTCGTGCTTCATGACCGTGAGGAGTATGTAGGACAGCCCCTCGGCGGTGCCGAACTTGGACGGGCCGTTCTTCCTGAGGAGGCCGTTGTGCACGGTCATCCTCCTCTCGATGGCGGCAATCTCCTCCGGTCCGGCGGCGTCCTTCAGGGCCATGGCGATGTTCATGCCTCCCTTGGGCACCATCTCGTCCGGGACGGTGTCGACGATCTTGGCCGCCGCGGCGTCCAGGGCGTCCAGCACCTGGAACTTGTCCGTGTCGCCCTTGAGCTTGACCATGGTGTTCACCACCACGTCGCCCTTCCCGATGGCGTACTGGGTGGCGATGGACTCCTGGATGAGCTCCCTGGATTTCAGGACGGCGTTGACGATGTCCAGCCCCTTGGCCATGTTGGCGGTTATGAACGACGACAGGACGCATCCGCTGCCGTGGCCAGATTTCCTGAGACGGGGGTACTCCATCTTGGTGAACTCGGATGACAGGTACAGGTAGTCTGTGACGACGGGGGTGTTGAAGTGGCCGCCCTTCATGAGGACGGACGAACCTTGCTTCCCTATGAGCTCGCAGGCCAGCATCAGGTCGTCCCTGGTCTTGATCTTCATCTTGGCCAGCACCTCGGCCTCGTGCTTGTTGGGCGTCACCAGCTCGCAGATGGGCAGGAGCTTCTTCTTCAGGGCCGATGCGAACCCGTCCTCGGTCAGGGAGGCTCCCGTCCCGGAGATCATCACCGGGTCGACGATCAGCGGCATCTCGTGGTCCTCGAGTATGTCGGCGACCGTCCCCACGATCTCCGCGCTGTAGAGCATACCTGTCTTGACAGCCTTGATGTCGCAGTCCCTGAGCACAGCCTCCAGCTGTGTCTTGATGAACTCCTCCGGTATGGGGAGGATGCCGTCCACACCGCACGTGTTCTGGGCGGTGACGGCTGTGATTACTGAAGCGGCGTGGACCCCGACGACGGACATGGCCTTGACGTCTGCCTGGATGCCCGCGCCTCCTATGGAGTCAGAGCCCGCCACTGTGAGTGCGGTTCTCATGGTTCTGGTGCATGCTCTATAACTATTAAATGAATCTTAGTGCGCACCTAAGTCTTAAATAACGAGCCGTTAATCAGCGGGGTCGATGAAGGTCTACAGCACTCACTTCATTCTCAAAGGCAAATCCGACTACAAGGACCTGGCTCCAGTGTTCCCGGACATCCTCAAGATGTTCCTGGAGGAGATCGGACAGACGCCCGAGGAGGAGGAGATTCTCCAGATGCTGATAGAGCTCAACATGATCGACCTCGAGAGGAACCGCAAGCCCGAGGGCTACAACCGCAAGGGCAAGGTCCGCCTCGTGTTCCCCATGGACAGGAAGGAGTTCTACATCAAGACCTACACCAAGAGCACCGACATGTCCCACATCGCCGACAACATCAGCAACATGCTGACCGCAGCCGGCATCAGCTTCACGGTGAAGCAGAACGACAACATCGAGTTCGACTGAAGTTCAGCGGTTCAGTATACGATAGTATATCTGTCGTGTGTTTCACATCCGCAATTCTTATCTACCGATAGTGCGTATCAGCAATGGCGGCTTCAGTGGTCTCCGGTTCCTGACTTACGGGAGATGTAACTGGACATCTGGCCATCTGGTGTAGCCGTAGGAGGTGCACATCGGATGACAAATGCCATATGCGGATGTTATGATGAGAAGTACAGTCATGATGACTATCGCTATAACCGCATCAAGGAGCAGCTCAGCATAAGCTATCTCAACGCCATTGCTTCGTATCTCGGATCCGAGTTGCAGGTTCACGGCCCGTTGATCGATGACGACGGGATAGATGTGACCATCCGGCCTCCGCAGAGTCGTTTTCTGGATTGCACCAACACCAAGCCATCGATAGATGTCCAGATGAAGTGTACATCCAGTCCGAGGTATGATTCATCCGGCGACAGCATGCTCTTCAACCTTGACAGGAGGATCTTCACCAAGATGCAGATCGAAAGTCTCTCTCCGACACTTCTGATGGTGTTGATCCTACCCGAAGAAGTCGATGAGTGGATCTCATGTAACGACTCGGGGTTGTTGATGCAACGTGAGATGCTCTGGTACAGTGCCAACGGTTGTGGCCGTACAGTGTCGGACAATCAGAAAACTGTTAACATCAGTATTCCCTGCAGCAACAAAGTGACGAAGGAATCGGTAGGGCAGATGCTGCACAAGGTGGCTCGTATGGAGGCGATTGTGAATGAGGTATGACATTCCGCCGATGGACGTGCTGTCCAACATCAATCCTCAGAACATACGCATGTATCTCATCTCACGCGGGTGGGAGAGCAAGCGTCAGGAACAGAAGTTCGATGTGTTCATGAACCCGGTAACAGGGGAAAGCCTGGTTGTTCCCAACGACAGGTCTCTTCGTGATTATGCTTACAGGGTGGAAGACATAATCGATGCGCTGTCCAAGATGGACGGTGAATCCCCACAGTCCATTTTCATGGGCATGACATTGTCATCTTCCACGGATGTGATCTCATACCACTACGAACCAGACTCCAGAGAGGTCGGTCTGATTCCGATTATCGATCTGGAGTCGATTCTGAAGGCAGGTCGCAACATCAACCACTACGCTTTCCGCGACATGTGCGATTTCAAGCCAAAGTACTCATCTTCGAAATGGGAGAGGAAACACGAGCTGGATGGAATCAGGGTCGGACCGACGTTGCCGGGCAGTTACGTTGTGCAGTTCGTATACCCATCTCTTGCGATCGATGGCGGTATTCAGACCACGATTGACGGGGGCATCTCCATAGAGGACGAGAGTCTGCGTCGTCTCTGCGACAAGATCGAATCCTCTCTCAAGGAGATCATCGAGACCGCAGAGCGTGGGAGAACAAGCCTCAATCCGGAGGCGGAGATCTCCTACAACTTTGTCTCATCTCTCAGAGATCTGAGTTTCGACAATGCTGAGGTGGAAGTGCGCAGGACCAGGACAATCGGAGTCCCAGGAGGGTCCTCCCGGCCCTTGGCTCTGACCCATGGGGTGATGAGGAACATTGCGTCCATCGAGCGGAACATGAGGCCGGATGACATGAACAGCGAGGTCACGCTCATAGGAAGACTCGTTCAGGTCAATGATCTCCGTGAGGAGGTCGGGGACGATCCGGTCACGATGAAGATCAAGTACATGGATGACAGGAACGAACAGATCCGTACGGCCAAGTTCGTGGTTAGTGGGGAGGATGCCGATCTGGCCTACGATGCGGCCAAAGGCCGTCGCACCGTATCCATAACAGGCATACTGACAGGGCCTCCAAGGGCCAGATGCCTGGAGGAGATCTCGGATTTCAGGATCCTGAACTGACGAAGTTTGTAAGTAAAAAGGGAGTAAGGGTCGGGAGAGCCCCGAGTTTCATTCCCTGAGAGCCTTCCAGCAGTTCTGGATGAGCTGGTTCTCCTGCCTGATGACCTCGTCCCTCAGCATGATCTGCTCGATGGCCTTGGAGATCTGGACATCGGTTGACTGCGGGGAGGTCCCGCCGTAGGAGTTCCTGCGCTCCACGCACCTGACAACGGGGAGGATGTCGAACACGTCCTCCTCGATCCTGTCGGAGAACTGCCTGAGCTCCTCGAGGCTCATGTCCTCGAGGTTCCTGCCGGAGTCGATGCTGTGCCTGACCGCCGCTCCGACGATGCCGTGGGCCTCGCGGAAGGGAACGCCCTTGGTGACCAGGTAGTCAGCCAGGTCGGTGGCGTTGATCTGGCCCCTGCTTGTGACCTCCAGCATCCTGTCCCTGTGGAACGTCGTCGTGGAGACCACCTTCGACATCATCTGGGCGCTGGCGATGACCGTGGCCATGGACTCCATCACGGGGCGCTTGTCCTCCTGGAGGTCGCGGTTGTAGGTCAGCGGCAGCCCCTTGGTCATGGTGATCATGGTCATGAGCGCGCCGACCACGGCCCCGGTCTTCCCGCGGACGAGCTCCGCGATGTCGGGGTTCTTCTTCTGGGGCATGATGGAGGACCCGGTGGTGTACCTGTCGTCCATCTCGATGAAGCCGAACTCCTGGGACGACCACAGCACGAGCTCCTCGCACAGGCTGGAGAGGTGGATGGCGGTCTGAGCCGCGCAGTAGGCCAGCTCGGTGACGAAGTCCCTGTCGCTGACGGAGTCCATGGAGTTCTCCGTGGGCTCCCTGAAGGCCAGGGCTTCGGCGGTCATCCTCCTGTCGATGGGGTAGGTGGTCCCGGCCAGCGCCGCGGAGCCCAGGGGGCACTTGTCCATCCTCCTGAACGCGTCCAGGAACCTGTCCGCGTCGCGGGAGAACTTGAAGGCGTGGGCCAGCATGTGCTGGGCCAGGGTCACGGGCTGGGCGTGCTGCATGTGGGTGAAGCCGGGCATGACGGCGTCGCCGTTGTCCTCGGCCACCTTGACCAGGGCCATCATCAGCCCGTTGGCCGCCTCGGCGGCCCTCAGGGCGTCGTCCCTCAGGTACATCCTGAAGTCGGTGGCGACCTGGTCGTTCCTGCTCCTGCCGGTGTGCAGCTTCCCTCCCGCGGGGCCGATGGCCTGGGTGAGGCTGAACTCGATGCAGGTGTGCACGTCCTCCAGCGAATGGTCGAACTCGAAGGTGCCCTCCTCGACCTTTACGAGGATGTCCTTCAGTCCGGCGATGATCTTGTCCGCGTCCTCCGCGGGGATGACCCCGCACTTCTTCAGCATCCTCACGTGGGCGAGGGACCCCATGACGTCGTAGAACGCCAGGTGGGAGTCCACGTCCAGGGAGGAGGTGAAGGCCAGGGTGGAGTCGTCCATCCCGGCCGAGAACCTTCCGGACCACAGGGCCTGCTGCAAGGCGATCACATCTTCTTGTCGGCGTGGCTCTTCGCGGCGGTCCTGCCGGGGAGTCCCCAGACGTAGATGAACCCGGTCGCGGAGTTGTGGTCGAAGACGTCTCCCTCGGCGTAGGTGCTGAGTCCCTCGTCGTACATGGAGTAGGGGGACTTCCTTCCGACGACCATGGCGCTGCCCTTGTACAGCTTGACGCGGACGGTTCCAGTGACGAACTCCTGGGTCTTGTCGACGAAGGCCTGGATGGGCTCCATCAGGCCACCGAACCAGAGTCCGTCGTAGGCCAGCTGGCAGAACTTCTGCTCGATCCCGCGCTTGAACTCGATGGTGTCCCTGGGCAGGGTCATGGCCTCCAGGGCCTGGTGGGCCTTGATGAGGGTGACGGCGGCGGGGCACTCGTAGGTCTCGCGGCTCTTGATTCCCATCAGGCGGTCCTCGACGTGGTCGATCCTTCCGACGCCGTGGACGCCGGCGACCTTGTCCAGCTTCTCGATGAGCTCCACTCCGCCCATCTTCTCGCCGTTGAGGGCCACGGGGACTCCCTGGACGAACTCGATCTCGATGTACTCGGGGGTGTCGGGTGCCTTCTCGGGGTCCACGGTGTTCTCCCACACGTCGGCGGGGGGCTCGGCCCAGGGGTCCTCGAGGATGCCGCACTCGCAGGAGCTTCCCCAGAGGTTCTCGTCCCTGGAGTAGGGGCTCTCCTTCTTCACGATGATCTCGATGCCGTTCTCCTTGGCGTACTCGATCTCGGCCTCTCTGGTGGTGACCCACTCGCGCATGGGGGCGATGATCTTTATGTCGGGGTCCTGGGAGACGATGCCGACGTCGAACCTGACCTGGTCGTTGCCCTTGGCGGTGCATCCGTGGGCGATGTACTTGGCGCCCTCGGCCTTGGCGACCTCCACCAGCTTCTTGGCGATGAGGGGCCTGGCGATGGCGGTGCTCAGGGGGTAGATGTTCTGGTACAGGGCGTTGGCCTTCAGGGAGGGCCAGACGTAGTCGGAGACGAACTCGTCGGTGACGTCGATGTAGTCGGCCTTGATGGCGCCGTTCCTCAGGGCGCGGGCGACGATGTCGTCGCTGCTGGGGGGCTGTCCGACGTTGATGGCGATGGCGATGACGTCGACGTCGTACTTCTCCTGGAGCCAGTGGATGGCGACGGAGGTGTCCAGTCCGCCGGAGTAGGCGAGGACGACCTTGTCCCTTCCGGCCTTGTTCTCTGCATCGTTGGATTTGGTGTTGCAGGCTGCCATTGTGATCGCGGCCCGAATCGCCTTATTAATTATATCTTTGCCTTGATGCGCGTGCGACGGCGGACAACCCCGGACACCGGGTGTACGATATGGTACACATCTGTGTTCAGACTCATTCGGGGACCGGTTTCCGGCCGGGATTCCGCCGGGATTCCGGCCTGTTCCTAGGGCCACAGCGGGGTACGGATGACGCCAAACAGTCCATGCGGAAACTCGGAGCGGTCGATGTGTCTGAAATTGAACAATACCTTTTTCTACGTTCCATCGGTGGTCTTGGCATCATACCGAGTGGTAAAAATGACCAGAATAGGGATAATCGGAGGCACGGGGTACACGGGCAGCGAGCTGGCGCGCATCCTGTGCAGGCACCCGGACGTCGAGATCGCAGCAATGACCTCCCGCCAGAACGCCGGTTCCATGGTGGCCGACGTCCATCCGTTCCTCGGCGGGTACGTGGACATCCCGTTCACCGAGAGGATCTCCGACACCCCGGATCTGGACCTGGTCTTCGTCGCCACCCCCCACGGGGTCGCCATGAACGAGGTCCCGAAGCTCCTGGAGCAGGGGATCAAGGCGGTCGACCTGTCGGGGGACTACAGGCTCCACGACGTGGCGGTGTACGAGAAGTGGTACGGCCACACCCACACCGACACGGAGAATCTGCAGAGGGCCGTGTACGGCCTCCCGGAGTTCTTCCGCGACGAGATCCGCGGCGCCGACCTGGTCGCCAACCCCGGATGCTACGCCACATCCATCATCCTCGCCTGCGCCCCGCTGCTGAAGTCCGGGCTGGTGGAGGAGGATGTCATCGTGGACGCCAAGTCCGGGACGTCGGGGGCGGGGATGGTCCCGAGCCCGCGCACGCACCACTCGACATGCGGGGAGTCGATCATACCGTACAGCGTCGGGACCCACCGCCACACCCCCGAGGTGGAGATGGCCGTGGACCGCGTCGCCGGCTCCCACATGGACGTGACTTTCGTGCCGCAGCTGCTCCCCATAGTGCGCGGCATCCTGTCATCCTGCTACTTCCGCCTCAGAGCGGACGCGACCCAGGAGGACATAGACGAGGTGTACCGCGCCCAGTACGGCGGCAAGCGCTTCGTCCACTACGTGAAGGAGCCGTCCATCCGCGCGGTGGTGGGCTCCAACCACGCCCAGGTCTCCTCGCGTCTGATAGGCGACAAGGTGGTCGCCTTCGGCGTGGTGGATAACCTGGTGAAAGGGGCCGCCGGACAGGCGGTCCAGTGCATGAACCTCATGCTCAACCTCGATGAGAAGGCCGGGCTGGACATGCCCGGGCTGGGGGTGTGACCCATGGTAGACATAATAGACGGAGGGATAACGACGCCCCAGGGGTTCAAGGCCGCGGGCGTCCACAGCGGCGTCAAGTACCGCTCGCTCGACCTCGGGCTCCTGTACTCCGAGGTACCGGCGAAGGCGTACTGCGCCTTCACAAGCAACAACGTCAAGGCCGCGCCGGTGCAGGTGATGATGGAGGAGAACTCCTCCACCCTGTCGGCGGTGGTCGTGAACAGCGGGAACGCCAACGCCCTGACCGGGCGCCGCGGCATAGAGGATGCCTACGCGATGAAGCAGGCGGTGGCTGCGGAGCTGAACCTGGACCCCAAGGAGGTGGGCGTGATGTCCACCGGCCTGATCGGGCGCTTCCTGGACATGCACAAGATCCGCTACGGGATATCCCGCGCCTCCCGCGAGCTGGACGCCGGCCGCGAGTCCGACAAGAGGATCTGCGAGGCCATCATGACCACTGACACAATCAAGAAGGAGTGCGCGGTCCGCACCAGGCTCAGCGACGGGACGCTGGTGTACATCGCGGCCATCTCCAAGGGCAGCGGGATGATCTCCCCGCACATGAAGGTCCTCCACGGAACGACGCTCTCGCTGATCACCACCGACGCCACCCTGGGCCCGGACTTCGCGGAGGTGTGGCAGTCCGTCCTGGACGACACCATGAACATGGTCACAGTGGACGGCGACCAGTCCACCAACGACACCTGCATCCTCCTGGCCAACGGCATGTCCAACTCCGCGCCGGCGGACCACGACCCCGAGTTCGAGGCCGCCCTGCGCACTGTCATGACCAAGATCGCCCGCACCATCGCCATGGACGGCGAGGGTGCCAGCAAGCTGATCGAGGTCCAGGTCACCGGGGCGGAGACACACGAGGACGCGGTCAAGGTCGTGAGGGCCATCACCAACTCCCCGCTGGTCAAGACCGCCATCTTCGGCGCGGACCCCAACTACGGCCGTCTCATGATGGCGGTGGGCAACAGCGGCTGCAAGTTCGACCTGAACGAGGTGCGCCTGACCATCAAGGGAGGGGACATGGAGGTGCCGATCCTGGACTCCGGGGCTCCGATCTTCCAGGACGAGCGCGCCGTGGAGGTCGTGCGCATGGCCATGGACAACAAGGAGGTCAGCATCATCGTGGACCTGGGCATCGGCAGCGAGTCCGCCACCGGATGGGGCTGCGACCTGACCTACGACTACGTCCGCATCAACGCGGAGTACGCCACATGAGGTGCCGGGCATGGGCGACCTCTACGTTCTGAAGTTCGGCGGCAACGCCATACGCGGGCGCGACGACCTGATGCGCCTGTCCGGCGAGATCGCGGAGATGCTCCGCGGTGGGGACAGGATCGTGCTGGTCCACGGCGGCGGGCCCGAGATCTCCGAGGAGATGGAGAGGCGTGGCATGACCCCCCGCAAGGTCTGCGGGGTCAGGGTCACCGACGCGGACTCCCTGGATGTGGCCGAGACCGTCCTCAGGAGGCTGAACTCCGAGGTGGTCGGATGTCTGCAGGAGTGCGGCGTCCAGGCCCTGGGCATCCCCGGGTACTTCTGCACCGTCTGTACCAGGAAGCCGCCCATGAAAGCGGTGGAGGACGGCATGGAGGTCGAGGTGGACCTGGGCCTCGTGGGAGAGGTCTCCGGAACCGACCCCCAGTGCCTGTACGACCTGCTGGACCAGGGCATCACACCGGTCATCTATCCAATAGGCAAGGACGCCGACGGCCGGAAGCTGAACGTCAACGCCGACACCATGGTGGCCGGCATCGCCTCGGGCGTGGACTGCCGCGAGATGGTGGCCATCACCGACGTGCCGGGGATACTGAGGGACGTCTCGGACCCCGGGTCCAGGATCGACTCTCTCACACTGGACGAGGTGGACGCGCTGATCGCCGACGGCACCATATCCGGAGGCATGATCCCCAAGGTGGAGGCCTGCAGGAGCGCCCTGCTGGCCGGCGTCGGCACGGTCAGGATGGTCAACGGCAAGGACCCCCAGAGCATAATCACGGACATCAGGAAGGGCGTCCCCCATGGGACCGTAATCACGAGATGATATCATGGATTTCGACGAAGTGAAGCAGAAGAGCGACCGCTATCTCTTCCAGAACTACGGGCGCATACCCCTGTCGTTCACACACGGCAGCGGATGCTACCTGTACGGCAGCGACGGCAGGGAGTACCTGGACCTGGTGGCCGGGATCGCCGTCAACTCCCTGGGCTACGCCCACCCGGACGTGACCAGGGCCATACAGGAGCAGGCGGCCAGGATGACCCACGTCTCCAACCTGTACTACATAGAGCAGCAGGCCGAGCTGGCCGAGAGGATAGCGTCCATCGCCCCCGGGGACCTGTGCAGGTCCCTGTTCTGCAACAGCGGGGCGGAGGCCAACGAGGGGGCCCTGAAGCTGGCGGTCCGCTACACCGGCCGCGGCAGGATCATGTCCGCGTACGACGGCTTCCACGGCAGGACCTCGGCGTCCATGGGCGCCACCGCCCAGAAGGCCATCCAGGCGTCATTCGAGCCTCTCATAGCCCACTCCTTCGACTACTTCGCCTTCGGGGACCTGGAGGCCTTCAAGGAGACCCTGACCAGGGACACGGCCGCGGTCATCCTGGAGCCGATCCAGGGGGAGAGCGGCGTGCACACCGCGTCCGCCGAGTTCTTCAGGGGGGTCCGCGACCTGTGCACCGACAACGGCACCCTCATGATAGCCGACGAGGTGCAGACTGGAATCGGGCGCACCGGCGAGTGGTACGGCATCCAGAACCACGGTGTCGTGCCGGACATCATCACCATGGCCAAGGCCCTGGGAGGGGGCACGCCCATCGGGGCGGTCTGCTCCACGGACGAGATCGCCAAGGTGATGACCTCCGGTACCCACGGGACCACCTTCGGCGGGAACCCGCTGGTGTGCGCCGCGGGATGCGCCGTGATCGATGTGATGAGGAGGGACGGCATCGTCGCCCATGCCAAGGAGATCGGAGCCAGGTGGATGGAAGATTTGAAGGCAATCGACTCCCCGAGGATCGCGGAGGTCCGCGGATGCGGCCTCATCATCGGCGTCCAGATGGACTTCCCCGAGACGGCGTCCATGGTCCAGAGGCACTGCCGCGAGAACGGCGTTCTGGTGAACGTGGCCCACGGCGGGACCATACGCCTGATCCCTCCGCTCATCATCACAGACGGGCAGAAGGACGTGTTCACGGGGCTCCTGAGGGAAGCCCTGGAGTGAGTACACGGCTGTCCCATTTCCAAACCTTTTCCTTTTTTTCTGTCCATTTTAAAACATTCATATAGTTGGACCGGGATGTATCCGACATGTCCAAAAGCGTCATCAAGGAGAGTCTCGCCGAGAAGACCAGGATGTACATAGACGCCCACCCCAGCATCAAGGACTGTGTCGCAAAGGGTCTCATCAACTACTCGTCGCTCGCCAGGATGATCATGAAGGACATCGGCGTGGACAACGAGGAGGCGGTGATGATCGCATGCCGCCGCTACGCGTCCAAGCTGTCCGTGACCACCGACCACGAGATGAGCATCCTCAGGATCCTGAAGGACAGCAGGCTGGAGATGAGGACCAAGACCTGCATCGTCACCGCCAAGAACGACTGGTCCGTCCTCCACAAGATGGACAACCTCTTCAAGGACCTCTGGAACGAGAACAGCATCATGCAGTGCGTCCAGTCCGCGTCCGCCGTGACCATCATCGCGGACACCCTCCTCAAGGAGAGGATTATCGACACCGTCGGCAGGTTCAACCTCATCAAGGTCAGGGAGAACCTGGTGGAGATCGCCGTCAAGTCCCCGGAGAAGATCGTGGACACCAGCGGCGTCATCGCCTACCTGATCACCAACCTCTCCGACGCCGGCATCAACATCGAGGAGACCGTCAGCTGCCACACCGACACCATCTTCATCGTCGGCGAGTCGGACATGATCAACGCCTACTCCGTGCTGACCAAGTGCATCCAGTCCGCCGAGGACACCATCAGGGGCGAGTGAGCCCCGCACTTTCATCCCGGTCGGGCGGATGACTCTGCCCGGCCGACACCTTTTCGTTCTCCATACGCACGCTCGTTGCCGTATCGATTCCACTGCCATCCTTTATCAGCCCGTTCCGCGACACCGTCGCCATGACACCGGAATCCGGACATGGCAGGTTCGCCGAGGCGGTGGACGAGTACATAGGGGAGTACGCCCACGTCTACGCCGAGTCCACGGTCAAGGACCGCAGGAGGGAGTTCGCCAGGATCGGCGCGACCGTCCAGGGACTGCACGAACGCGGGATGCTGTCCACAGACGACCCCGCGCTCATGACCGTGGCGGACATCGCCGCCGTGGCGGCGGAGATAAGGGACGGGGGATGCTCGCTGAACACCAGGGTCCACATGATGGGCCGCCTGGGCATGCTGTGCAGGTTCTGCGGCAACATGGCCGCGGACCAGGCCAAGGCCCGCTACCCCGCCCTGTTCCCGTCGAAGAGGGAGACCAGGCTCGGCATCCTCACGGGGGAGGAGGTGGAGTCGCTGTACCGCCATGCGGAATGTGCCAGAGGGTTCAGGGAGCTGAGGGCGGCGGTCTCCGTGGTCCTGCCACTGGCGTCGGGAATTAGACCCCAGGAGACCCGCTTCGTGCGGGACCGTGACCTGTCCGACGACCTAGCGGAGCTTACGGTGTCCCATCCCAAGGGAATGGGCACCTACGGGGAGGTCCGCACCGTCCCGGTGCATCCCCGCGCGGTCCCCGTTCTGGAGAGGTACCTGGAGGAGTTCCACGGCAGGGGGCTGCGCGGGTACCTGTTCCAGGGCCCCGGAGGGGAGCCCGTCGCGGGGAACACCCAGAGGATGTGGAGGTGCTCGGTGTCCGAGGCCTCCGGCGTGGTCTTCGACCACAGGGTGCTGCGCCGCACCTGGGGCCAGGGCCTCCTCGATGCCGGGGTGTCTGAGCAGGAGGTCAGCGTCCTGCTGGGTCATGCCAGCACGGTCACCACTGCCAAGTACTACGCCAGGACCCGCCAGGACGGGGCCAGGGACGCCGCCCGCAGGGCCTGGGGGCGTCTGCGAGGTCTCGAGAACGTGTGCGGAAGTGGTTTGGGGGAATGGGAGGGGCGGTGCCCCGTCCCGGTTTCAGAGGACCTTGGACAGGAAGTCCCTGAGACGCTCGTTCTGGGGGTTCCCGAAGAGCTCCTCGGGGACGTTCTCCTCGGCGATGGTGCCGTCGTTGATGAACAGCACCCTGTCGGAGATCTCCCTGGCGAATCCCATCTCGTGGGTGACGACCAGCATGGTCATGCCGGAGTCGGCCAGGTCCTTGATGATCTTCAGGACCTCCCCGACCATCTCCGGGTCCAGGGCGGACGTGGGCTCGTCGAAGAGCATCACGTCGGGGTTCATCGCCAGAGCCCTGGCGATGGCCACACGCTGCTGCTGTCCGCCGGAGAGCCTGGACGGGTACTGGTCGGCCTTGTCGCTGAGCCCGATCTTGGCCAGGAGCTCGTCCGCCTTGGCGGACGCCTCGCCCTCGGTCATGACCTGCAGCTTCACCGGGGCCATCATGATGTTCTCCTTCACCGTCTTGTGGGGGAAGAGGTTGAAGCTCTGGAACACCATTCCGATCCTGCGGCGGAGCAGGTCCACGTCGGTCTTCGGGTCGAGGATGTCGATGCCCTCGAACACGATGCTGCCGTGGGTCGGGACCTCCAGCAGGTTGATCGACCTCAGGAAGGTGGACTTCCCGCATCCGGACGGTCCGATGATGGAGATGACCTCCCCCTTGTGGACGTCCAGGTCTATGCTCCTCAGGACCTCGTGGTCCCCGAAGGACTTGCCGAGGTCCCTGATCTCAATCAGCACTTCGCTGTCAGTAGGCACTGTTAAGCCTCCTCTCGAGTCTTCTTATGAAGAATGTCAGCACCAGGACTATGGCCAGGTAGATCGCCGCGGCCACCAGGATCGGCAGCAGGGCGTCGTAGGTCTGTCCCCTGATGATGTCCGCTCCCCTGGTCAGGTCCATGATTCCGATGTAACCGGCCACGGAGGTCTCCTTCAGCAGGGAGATTCCCTCGTTACCGATGGCGGGCATGATGTTCCTGAACGCCTGCGGCAGGATGACGTTGGTCATGGCCATCCTGTTGCTCATACCCAGGCTCCTGCACGCCTCCATCTGTCCCTTGGGCACCGCGGTGATTCCGGAACGGATCACCTCGGCCACGTAGGCTCCGGAGTTGATTCCGAACGCCACCGACGCTATCAGGATGCCGTTGTCAGAGGACACGAACACCACGTAGTAGATCAGCAGCAGCTGGACCATCACAGGGGTTCCGCGTATGACCGTGATGTACAGGTGGCATATCGCGTTGATGATCTTCAGCTTCCCCGTCATGTCGTGGGTGCTCCTGACCATGGCCACGATGGAACCCAGCACCAGACCGATGACCAGGGCCACGGCGGTGATGATCAGGGTGTTCTTCAGACCGTCGAAGATGTACATGTAACGGTCGTTCTTCAGGAAGTCGTTGTGGAAGCGGTCCTTGAGCTCCTGCCACCACCCGACCGCCGCGGCATCGTCGTCATCGTCATCGTCGTCTCCGCCGGTGTCCTCCCTGGCGGCGTCGCCGCTGTAGTAGGATGCGATGTCCTCGCCGATGTGGGATGTGTAGTACTCGATGATCCTGTCCACGGTGCCGTCGGCGATGAGCTTCTCCAGGGCGTCGTTGACCAGGTTGTACATCTCGGTGTTGCCCTTCTTGATGATGAGCCCGTAGTACTCCACCTCGGCGTCGTCCAGGATGTCCAGGATCTTCAGGCCGTCGTTGGCGGCCACCTGGGCCTCGGCCACGGTGTTGTCCACGACCTCGGCCACGGCCTTGCCGCTGATGACGTCCAGCAGCGCAATGTTGTAGTCCTTCTGCTGGATCAGGTTGCTGTCCTTGAGATGGTCGGTGGCGTAGTCGGCACCGCTGCTGCTCAGCTGGGACGTGATGGTCTTGCCCCTCAGGTCCTCCTTGGTCTGGATGTTGGAGTCCTCCTTGACCACCAGGACCTGGTGGATCTCCGCGTAGGGGGTGGTGAAGTCGACCTTCTCCCTCCTCTCGTCGTTGATGGTGAACCCGGAGGCCCCCACGTCGCACTTGCCCTGCTGGACGGAGACGATGACGGAGTCGAAGGTGTTCTGCCTGAACTCGATGTTGTATCCGGTCACGTACCCGATGGCCCTCATGATGTCCATGTCGATCCCGGTGTACTCCTGGCCGTGCATGTTGTCGTACGGCGGGAAGTCGGGACTGGTCTCCACGACGATGGTCCCCTTGGTGGTGAAGAAGGAGGGGGTCTCCGGAGAGTAGCCGTTCTCCTCGTAGTACTCCATGATCATGTCGTACAGGCCGTTGTCCATGATGTGCTGGAGCGAGTCGTTGAACTCGTCGCGCAGGGCGGTGTTGTCCTTGGAGAAGATGAATCCGTACTGCTCGACCGGGGAGTCGTCCAGGATGTCCAGGACCTGGAGGTTGGGGTTGGCAGCGCACTGCGCCAGGGCGACGGTGCTGTCCACGATCTCCGCGTCCGCCTTGCCGGTGTTCAGGTCCAGGAGGACGTCCGAGTAGGTCTTCTGGAACTTGATGTTGTTCCTGTCGTAGTTCGAGGAGGCGTAGTCCGCTCCCGTGGTCCCGGTCTGGACGGAGATGATCTTGCCGTTAAGGTCCTCCTTGTCCTGGATGGTGGTGTCCTTGGGGGCGACGACGACCTGGTTGATCTCCGCGTAGGGGATCGAGAAGTCGACGATCTGGGCCCTTTCCTCGCTGATGCTGAATCCGGATGCGCCTATGTCGCACTTCCCGGACGGCACGGACATGAGGATGGAGTCGAAGGTGTTGGTCCTGAACTCCACGTTGCATCCCATGTCGTTGCACACGGCACGGACTATGTCCATGTCGATCCCGGCGTACTCCTTGCCGACCTGGTAGTCGAAGGGAGCGAAGTCCGGGCTGGTCTCGACGACCAGTGTCCTTCCGTCGGCCGCCTCCACGTCGGTGCTCACGCACAGGGATGTCCCCATGAGGCAAAGCACCGACATGACGGCGACCAACGCTATCAGTTGTTTCCTCTGCATTATATCAAACCGATATATCGGGCTCCAATCGCCCGGTTCTCCATATAATACATATCAGACACAATGTGTTGTACGTTGGCACCATATGTCGGGTTCCAGACATGTTGTGTCTGCTCAAACAGATGATGTGCCAGACATCATTCTCGGTCGGGGTGTCGGAGGTATTTAAGGCACGTTTAGTTCGAAGCTATACATATGATTACCTTTATCATTTAGAACGCGATGCATGTTGCACAAAATGAGCCGGGGGGGGGGGGTCGAATAGGGACGCTCCCTCACGGGGGCGCCCCCTTCTAAGAACCGTACGTGCGAGTTTCCCCGCATACGGCTCAAGCCACCATCCACCCTCCTATGAGGGCGGTGGCATCCGAAGCGATGTCAGCTTCTGAGGGTGGCTCCTTTCCTACGTTTCTCGAAGTAGTCGAGATCGAGGTACGGGTTCATGTCACAGCGCACAAGCCTGTGACGGCGTATCCTCATCTGTTTGGGGGAGAAGAGCTCGTAGTCGATGCGCTTCCCGTCCCTTTCGACAACACATGAGAACTCCCAGTTCCTCTTTCCCTTCCTGTGCCAGTACCTCCTCAGATACCAAATCCTGTGTCTGCGCGAGTGCCTGCGTTGCGCCCAACGCTCCAGAACGTGGTATATGTAATCGTGGAGTGCCTTGAACGTACCGTAAGAGACCACATTGCGGTAGTAATTGCACCAGCCTCTGACCACTGAGTTCAGTTGCACGATGATGCTTGCTTGGGTCGCGGCTTTGCCGCGACCGAGGACAATCTCTCGGACCTTTTCCCTGATGTGGTCGAAGGCTTTCTTCGATGGCTTGATAAGCAACTTATCGTTATCGTACCTTCTGAAGTTGAACCCCAGGAAGTCGAATCCGTCGCTGATATGAGTGATGACGGTCTTCTCCTTCGACAGTTCCAGTCCGCGTTCCGCCAGGAACGGGACCAGAACAGCCATGGCTTCCTCTGCGTCATCCCTCGTCTTGGTAGTGACAACGAAATCGTCCGCGTACCTCACCACAGTGACCTTGGTACGTCCTTCAAAATGCTCCTGAAGGAGTCCGTGCATGCCGTTGAGGGTCATGTTGGCCAGAGTAGGCGAGATGGCACCGCCTTGCGGGGTGCCATCCTCGGTGGGGAACAGAGCCCCTTCCTGCACGAACCCAGCCTTCAGGAACTGCTTCAGCACACGTTTGTTCATCGGGATGTTCTCCATCAGCCACTCGTGGCTGATGTTGTCGAAGCATCCCCTGATGTCCCCTTCGAGGGCCCAGTCATCCCTGTGACTGCCAGTGAACGCCTTGAAGAGGCGTTCGCAGGCGTCATGGGCGGACCTTCCCTTGCGGAATCCGTAGGAGAACGGGTCGGACTGGGCCTCGCATATCGGGTCGAGGGCCAGCAGGTGCAGGGTCTGCATCGCGCGGTCCTGCATCGTCGGTATGCCCAAGGGCCTCATCTTACCGTTCTTCTTCGGAATCTCCACTCTTCTGAGAGGTTTCGATTTGTAGGTCTTGGAGTCGAGCGACTTGACCGCCCTCATCTTCTGCGCGTCTGTCGTCCAGATCACGCCGTCGACGCCTGGGGTCATGGCGCCCTTGTTCTCGCTCACTGTCTTCACGGCCAACGCCTTGGCCGAGAAACTCAATGTCAACAGGTGCGAGAACCTCATAGCATCATTCATCCTTCCTTCGGATACCGCCTTGGAGATCTTGGCCTGAAGTCTTCCTACCTGCCTCTCGACCTCGTGCCAGTCTATCGACTGCCACTCAGTCGCCAGTTCGGCGTCTGAACTCTCGCCCTCGGGCGCTTTTGATGTTCCGACTTCGGTTTCCTTCATGCTTTCCCTCCGATGGTGACCCGTGACACGTCTGCACCCTTTCGGGTCGGTGCACAGGCACCTATCCACCGCATTACACGATGGCGTTGGCTTCTTGTCACATCCTACACCCTCTGGCCCTTCCTCCATAGGGGAGTACCCTCGGGCCGGCACCGGCCCGAGGGAGACCATAGGGGTTATCACGTTCAGTCTGGCGGATAGTCGTGTGCGGTTTAGGCAACATCTCTGACCCGGGACGTCGTCGTCTGTTCGTCGCTCGGCTCCCCAGCTCCGCGACCTGCGTCCACCTAGCTCGGGCTTCGGACCCTCTCTTGCTTGGGGGATGACGGGCCTTCCAATGCTTCACATCTGTTTGCCATGCCGCACTTACCCAGAATCTGGGGGCTCCGAAGACCCCCAGACCTTGTTCCCGAGGGCTTCACACCCGCGGATTGCTCCGCGGGCATGCCTCGGTAGGGTCAGGTCGAACAGATGACCCGGCTACTTCCCTTTCGTTTCCAGTTCTCACTTCCTTTCGTTTCTTGGTTTTCGCAATCCTTCAGACCGCTTCGTTTCGCACGGGGGGATTCAGGCTCTTTTTGGTCTTTCCCTTCCGTCCTCCGTACTGGAGGGAGTATGAACAATCTGACCAAATTATCAACCATTCTGGCTGTGCTCATCGCGATATCGGGTTGTGTCGCCATAGTCGCAGACGATTCAGTCGCTGAAGGGGACCCTTCCATTGTCGATGGAGAAGATGGTGGCAGTTCCACGAATGATCCGACTGGCGACGGGTTCTACTTCGAAGTGAATGGAAAACAGTATCAGACTCTTAATGCAGCCGTAAAAGCTGTCAGTAAGGCAGGTGAAATCAAGGTCCTCGAGGATTTCGATATGAACAAGTCTGACATCGTGGAAATTCCAAAAGACAAGATTATCACTCTGGACATGAACGGTAAGAAGGCCACGGCATCCAGTGACTTCTCCGGCAGGTATATCACAAATTATGGGACCCTGACCATCACCGGGGATGGAACATTCGAAGATGCGGAATCAGCCGATTACCGTGGTCCAGTGACCAATAATGGGACCCTGACCATCGAGAACGGCACGTTCTATGGAAACACAAAGAATACTTATGCACACATCTGGAACTCTAAAGGTGCCACCGCCACGTTCAACGGAGGGACCTACGAGGGTGCAGTGACCATGATCAACGGATACATCGGTTCCACGACTTACATCAATGGTGGGACATACATCAATTCATTGTATCCGACCATCGACAACAGCGGACACATGGAAATCAGAGGCGGGGAATTTGTCAACAAATCCTGTAGCGCTTGCAATGAATCTAAATACCAAATAGAAAAGCCCTGGGGATACACCATCCGCAGTGGATTCCACAGCAGTGATTCGTATCTTCTCATCGATGAGACTGAGGGGAGGACCATCGAGGTCACAGGGGTCCAAGGTGCATTGAGTGTTATTGGAGGTAAGGCTGACATAAAGAGCGGAAGTTTTGAGACGCTGCCTTGTGAAACACATGGTGCCAGCTCATCATATTATGCTCTCTTTGTCGCTCCAGAAAAAAGTGAACCCTCAGTGACCGTGTCCGGTGGGGACTTCAAAACTGCATACAGGGCCGCTGCGAGAATCGGAATGGATAATGGGTCATCGGATCTCCAATCCAATGTCCGGATTGAAGGTGGCAGATTCACGGCTCCGGCCGGTGTCGACTCCATAAGTGTGAATGCTGTCGGAGGCGGTGATGCCACAATATCTGGAGGCAATTTCTCCTCGGATGTATCCGAGTACTGTGTGCCCGGATTCGAACCCGTGAGGGATGCTAACGGCAACTATGTTGTCGGAAGCGATGAACCGGACCAGCCGGCCACCGTTCCTGATGACGACGAGCTCCCGCCGTTTATCCCGGCCCAGCCTGATGACGACGACTCCGTCACCATCGTCGCCTGCGCCGCGGCGGCTGTGGTCGCAGCCTTGATGGCCGTCTTCCTGATCCTCACGTACAGGAAGGACTGAACAATCACCTGACAAACACCTTACCCGGGCACGGGGGTTCGTACCGTGCTATTTCCTACCTGATCCCGGCGCGGTGTCTGTGATTACGCACAGCGAAATCAGGGTTGGAAAATAAGGACGGTCGGACGGGACGGTGCCCTGAGCCGACCGCTGGAAACGATTCCTGATGTCAGGAGGTAGTTCAGGATGAGGGGCGGGATGAGGTCATTCGTCCTCCGGGCCCTCCTGTTCCTCCTCGGGGACGTACTCCTTCCCGCTTGCCTTGTATATGCCCTTCTTGTAATCGTCCATCATCTTCTTCCAGTCCTTTTCGCTGATGAATCTCGCGTTCTCATCGCGCGGCTTCCTGATGCTCCCGTCGGCGTACATCCCGTACAGCATGATCCCAACTCCAAAATGTCATCGTATGTCGACGGGAACCGGTACGTCCTCATTCGGATCCCGTCAGGTTCCGGTCATTCCTTCTTCGAAAGCTTCTCTGAGTTCCCTGCGATACTCGGACCTGACCTTCGTTGTTATCAGACTCTCGCTTATATCATGAAACAGCGGGCAGGACTCACTCATTCTCAGAGTCTTTGCTGTCTTCTTCTGGGATGTACTCCTTTCCGAATGCTCTGTAGATGTTTTTCCTGTGTTCGGCGAGCACTTCGTCCCTGTTTTCGAACAATTTGGGTCTGTCTTTACGCGGCGCCCTTATGCTTCCATCAGCGTATTTTCCGTACAGCACGTTCACGACCTCCCCAGAATTCCACATCCGATATTAAGTGCTCTTTCGAAATAAAGCTTGCGTCTGACCCAGACGAAACCATCATGCTTGGAGATGATGGCGACGTCCACAGGCTCCTTCACGGTCTCGTAGTCGTCGGAGACACGTCTCCTGAGGGATGTGAGCTTGATGAGCGATTCCGCGAGATCCGCCATCTCGTCTTTGGGCAGAAAACGCAGGGTGTTCTTCACCGGCAGCATGTAATTGTGGAACGAGTAGCTCTGGATGGATTCATCGAATTGTCTCAGCGTATCGTCGTTGGACAGTCTGAACGTCTCCATCTGTGTTTCTTTGCCAGATGCACCCACTATCCATTGCGTCGACGAGTCGAGGATGTGTGACACATTGATTGCGATCTCTGCTCTGAGGCTTTCATCCATCCCTGTGAGGTATGCGTCGATCACATCCCTCTGCGCGAACGCCTCTATCCAGGACGTGTTCCCGGCGTCTATGGCGACCCCACCCATGTCCTCGGCCTGCAGTCCAGAGTCGAACAGGCCCCCGATCCTGAGCTCGCGGAACGAGGGGTAGTTCTCGTCCGTCCCGTAGCCGGCGAACACCAGCCCGGTGAAGTCATCCCCGCATTCCCCGGCGGACATCCTGGCGGCCGTGATGTCAATCACGTCCTCCGCGAAGTCCCCGAACGCCAGAGGGATGTCGTGGGAATCCGGTCTCGAATCCCATGACGAGACAACCTTCTTCAGACGGCCCATGTTCGTCTCTACGGAGGTCCCGTCCGGAGCATCCGGGATCGACGCCCTCATCTCGGATATCGACTCCTCCATGCACTTCCGGAGGACCTTGTCGAAGGACCTGCCACCACTGCTCGGGGCGTATCCCTCGTCCATCCTCTCCCGGACCCTGTCCAGCAGCGCGTTCCAGGTCCTGAGGACCATGTGTCCTGCCTGCACGTCCATGTGCGCCTCGGTGATCAGCGGCGTCTTCGATTCCTCATGCCTCCCTCCGCGGGACAGGAAGGCCCTGAAGTTCTCCGCGCACTCGGGCACGCTGCCGAACATGCGGTCGTTCAGGCCGTCGCGGTAGGATTCCACCAGCAGGCTCACGGGCACCCAGGAGACCGCGGCGTTGCCGTAGGTCATGACGCCTATCGGCTGTGCATCGCTCAAGCGGAACACCTTGTCCGTGGAGAAGACCTTGGTGCTGCGCTCAGACTCAACGGTCGCGGCGCTGTCCGCCGCCAGGACCACGCAGGTCTCGTTCATCATGAGAATCTCGGAAGTCATCGGAACAGGGGACCTGGCGTTCCAGTTCAAAAAGCATTGCGTGTGACTCAACAGACGGGGCGTGACGCACGGCACAGTCCCGATTGCATCGAGGGTGTGGATGAGAAGGACAATTACAGGATATATGCAAACGGGTCAGGGGAACCTGAATGCTGCGTCGTGCCCCGTGACATTTTTTCACCTGTTTCCAAGCGGCCGTCTCTACTTCCCGAAACGGTACTGAGGCAGCTCCCATGGTTCGCTTCGCAGCAATCCATCGTTGATGCCGATTGCATAGATAATCATGTTGAAGATGCAGTGTGACGGAGAGACTACTCCTCCAACCCACACTGCAGTCTCATCACAGTCGTCAGTTTATTTAAGACTCCGCTCGAAGGACCCGGATGCATCCTCGAAGGAGTCCATAAGAGGGATGACCGATTCGGGAATCAGCAGGAGCCAGATCCGGTCCGACCTCGGTCACAACAACCAGTCTGAATCCGATTATTTAATCAATTGCATGGTGCGAAGAATAGTGGCTTCCGGCGGGTTCTCAGCGCGTCTGTCAGCCGGAGCCTCTGTCGGTGCCGTCACGTTGCGTCCGGAGCGTGCACGTTCGTTCGTAAATGGCTACTGTCCCGACTGTAACTCGGCCCACGTTTTCACGCACTGCATGAGGATGGCCAGTCCGGTTCCCGCCGACGGAAGGGCTGGATGCCTCCTCATGACGACGAATCCGACCGTCTTTGAATCAACGATAAGAACGCCCTTCCCGATGTCCGGTGAAAGGATAAAGGGAGGTGAGAGGAGAATGGCAAGCGAATGGGAGGAGCTGGAGAAGCTGTCCAAGGAGGAGCTGGTCATCGAGCTGGTCAAAGCGAGACGCGACCTGCGCAACATCCGCAGCATGCTCGCGGACCTGTCGGAGACCGGCGCATCCGAGTTCATGTACGACGAGGGCTCGAAACCGTCCGAGGAGTGGCTGACGAAGATAGCGGAACTTGCCAGGTCCAGAATTGTTCCCGGCGAGGCCCTCTCCGCCGCGGACCTCGAGATGTACGGCATTGACGAGGAGACTGCCGACCGCTACATCGAGTCCGGACGTTCTCAGGGGAATCTCCGAACGGCCGGAAGATCCTATGGTATCGTGTTCTAATCACACAGTTCGTGAACGAAAGCTTACAGACGCGCGAGCGCGTCTGTAAGTGATTCGTTCCGGCAAAAT